>NZ_DAOTZQ010000058.1:0-19097 GCF_034434295.1 Chloroflexus sp. | reverse complement strand
GCTGGAGGAACTGGCTACTCGCGGCGATGTGGTGCCATTTCGGGTTGGGCCGCAGATGATGGTGCTGGTGAACCATCCTGATCTCATCCGGGAGGTGCTGGTGACACAGCATCGTGCCTTTGTCAAAGGGCGTGTGCTGGAACGGGCAAAGCGCCTGCTCGGAGAAGGGTTGCTGACCAGTGAGGGTGAAGTACATCTGCGGCAGCGACGCCTGATGCAGCCGGCTTTTCACCGCCAACGGATTGCCTCTTATGGCGATGCAATGGTTGCGGTGGCCGAGGCGCACAGTGCACACTGGCAAGATGGCTTGGTGCTCGATGTCAGCCGCGAATTCATGGCGATTACATTGCAGATTGTTGGGATAACCCTCTTTTCGGCTGATACGGAAGCTGATGCCGATGAGGTGTTTGCGGCAATGCATGATCTGGTTGCTATGTTCGATCTGGCGGTATTACCGTTTGCCGACTGGCTGTTTGCCTTGCCCTTACCACCTGTGCGACGCTTTCAGGCTGTGAAAGCCCGACTCGATGCCATCATATACCGGTTGATTGCCCAGCGTCGCGCCAATCCGGTTGATCGTGGCGATCTGCTCTCGATGTTGCTGACCGCTGTGGATCACGAAGGTGATGGCTACCGGATGACCGATACGCAACTGCGTGATGAACTGTTGACGATCTTTCTTGCCGGGCACGAGACCACCGCAAACGCCTTGACCTGGGCACTCTACTTGTTGGCGCAATATCCATCCCTTGCCGCAAACCTGACCGCCGAACTGGATGCTGTGCTCGGTGGACGGAAACCGACTGTCGCCGATCTACCGAAGCTGACCTATACCTCATGGTTTTTTGCCGAAGCCCTGCGTCTCTATCCTCCGGCGTGGCTTATCGGGCGGCGGGCAATTGCCCCGGTGACACTCGGTGACGTGCGGGTTGCGCCTGATAGCATCGTTCTGTTAAGTCCATGGTTAATGCACCACGATCCCCGTTTCTTCCCTGAACCGTACCATTGTGACCCTCTCCGCCACACGCCAGAAGCCCAGGCCCGGCGACCAAAATTTGCCTTCTTCCCCTTCGGCGGTGGGCCACGCACCTGTATCGGCGAACCGTTTGCCTGGATGGAGGGTATTCTCGTGCTGGCGACGCTGGCGCAACGCTGGCAGTTTCTGCCGGTTGCCGATCATCCGGTCGTCCTCCAGACCGGTATTACCCTCCGTCCACGGTACGGCATGCAATTACAGCTCAGAGAACGGCGAACAGTTTTGGGTTCAGCGTGATACAATATTTATGAACGATAAGCTTCTGAGTAGATGATTGCTACGCTATGAATCAGGAAACACTGACAGCTTACGAGGCGGTGTATGGGTATGCTGCCGTGATCAACGAGTCTGATCGCGGACGGCTCTGGATGCGCGGTCGCGATCGGGCAGCACTGCTACACCGGCTCTCGACGAACCATATCGAGCGATTACAGCCCGGTCAAGGCACTCTGACCGTGCTCACGACGCCAATTGGGCGTATGATCGATCTGCTACGGGTATATGCCCTCCCCGATACATTGTTGCTTGAGACCGGCGATGGTCATGGGCCGGCGATTTTGCGCCATTTGCGCAAGAATATCTTCTTCAACGATCAGGTGACGGTCGCCGATGCGAGTACCGAACTGGGACAGATTGGCGTCTATGGGCCACAGGCCAGTCAGGTGATACAGACGATTGGCTTGCCGGTTGATCTGCCGCTGCACGGTATCGCAACCGGTGACTGGAATGGGCATCAGGTACTGGTAGCACGGTGTGAACCGTTGGGTGGTGACGGGTATACTCTCTATTCACCGGCTACACAAACAACGACACTGCTTACTGCGCTAACTGATGCAGGGGCCGTTCCACTCGACAGTCATACGACAGAAGTGGTACGCATCGAGCATGGCTACCCACGCTTCAACCACGAGATTACGCTTGATTATATTCCGCTAGAAGCCAATTTGTGGCGTGCAGTGAGCTTCCAGAAAGGGTGCTACGTCGGGCAAGAGATTATTGCCCGCATGGAAAGCCGGGGTCGGATCGCCAAGCTCTTGTGTGGCTTACGTCTGTCGGCTGCGCCCGAGGCGGTGCCGGCATCGATAACGGTGGATGGCAAAGAAGCTGGCACCCTGACCAGTGCCGTCTATTCACCGCGATATGGCTGGATCGGATTGGCCTACTTGCGCCGTGCCTATGCCGAAAGTGGCACCATCGTGAACCTCGCTCGACAACCGGCAACCGTGTGCCGGCTACCATTCATTAGTGGCACAACCCAGGACGATGTAGCATGACTCGTACCGCACGTCGGCGACAATTGATAGGCGATCTTCAACGCCAGCGTGACGCATTGCGTCTGCAACAAGAGCGTGACCAGCAGATTCTGGCTGCGCTCTACGCGATTGGTCTTGCCGCCCGTGGCCGTCCATCGTTACGGGTTATTTTCGAGACAATTGTGCGCGAGCTGCACAATGTCTTTGAGTTTGATGCCTGTTATCTGGCCTTTTGTGATGAGCGACCAGAAATCTTTAAGGCTGCACTGCTTTACGATGAGGGACAGATCGATTTTCTCGAAAATCGTGAGTATGGCTACCTGACCGGCTTAATTGTGCGGCGGCGCGAGCCGATGCTCTTTCGCGATCTGTTGACCGAACGTGATGCCAGTCTACCACCGGTACCGTTCGGTAATACGGCAAAACTCTCGCGTTCGTGGATCGGTGTGCCGCTGATGATTAGCGACGCAGTGGTTGGTGTTATCTCGCTGCAAAGCTACCAGCCTGGCCGCTACAACCACGAAACTCTCGATCTGTTGCAGCGGATCGCAAACGTCATTGCGCTAGCACTGGAAAATGCGGTACTGGTTGAAGAGCAGGATCGGCTCAGTCGGGAATTGTCCACGCAACTGGCAGCACGACGCGAAGAATTGGCAGCACTAAGCGAACTGGCGGCGACACTGGTCGATACGCGCTCCCTGCACGAAGTCCTGGATCAGGCACTGGCTATTGCGATTACGACCCTGCATTTCGATGCCGGTAATGTTCGTCTCCTCGACGAGACGGGTTCGCTACTGGTATTGTGCGCACAACGAGGGTTTGCCCAGAAATACATTGAACAGACTCGTCAAATCCCGCTCGAAATCAGCCCCCTGCGTGAAGTGGTCTTGAAACGACAGCCACGAATTATTGACCGCGACTGGCAGGCGCATTACGATCCGGCGACGTTTCCTCTGCATCTCTTCCCACCCTTCGAGTCGACCATCAATATGCCACTGGTGGTCGGAAGTCAGGTACTGGGGACATTGAGCCTGTTTGGTTTTTCAGCACGCGAACTGACCCCCTACGAGCTGACTCTAGCGCAGGCAGTGGCAAACCAGATTGCCATCCTGGTTGAGCATAGCCGACTTACCGAACAACGTGAACGTCAGATTGCGGAATTACGTGCACTGCGTGAGATCAGTCTGGCTGCCTCAACCGTACAAACAACACGCGAATTGCTTCAGCGGGCGGCATTGGGCTTGCAAAACTGTATCAATCTCGACGCTTTCACGATGGTGATCTACGATCCGGTTCGCCATCTGATCAGTGACGGGATTATCCTTGATGAAGGAGAGTTCTTTGATTTCTGGATCGGCCAGCCTCCACCGCCACGTTCACTCACCGCCCGTATTCTGCGGGAGCGGCAACCGATCTTCTTACGTGATCTGTCGAGCGAGATTGGAGCCTTCCCAGACGTCGAAGGGGTCATTATCGGCGCCGAACGCATGGCCCAGTCGTGGATGGGTTGGCCTCTGCTCGACCGTGATGGCCAACCAATCGGTGTTGTCTCAGTACAGAGTTACCAGGCCAATGCCTTCACGCCTCGCGATATGGAGTTTCTCGGCAATGTCGCTGCCCAGTTATCACTGCACGTCAAGAACGTGACGTTGTTAGCCCAACGTTCACGCCAGATTGCCGAGCTGCAAGCGATCAATCAGATTGGCAAGCTGGTAGCAGAATCCTACGACCTTGAGCGCATTTTGAACGAAACCCGGCGGGTTGTGGTCGATTTGACAACCGCATCAATCTTTTACTTGCTGCTCTGCGATCCGGTCTCGCGCCGGGTACAGTATGCAACATTTATTGAACACAACCACCAGATAGGGCACGATCTGGTTGGCAAACCACCGCCACCCTCGTCCCTTTCTGACTGGCTACTCACCCATCGCCAGCCCCTGCGCTTTGATGATCTTGCGGTTGAACGTGCCAGAATCCACGCACTGGGGATCAAACCACATCAGATCGGCTCGGTGCATCTGATGCGCTCGTGGGTCGGGGTGCCTATCCTGTCCTACAATCAAACCGCTATCGGGGTGCTGGTGCTACAGGACGAACGTCCGTATCGTTATGATGATGATACGATTGATGTGCTGGCTCAAATTGCCAACCTGATTAGCCTGGCCGTACAAAAAGTACAGTTGTTTGAAGAGCGAGAGCGTCAGGTACGCGAAAATGCACGTCTGTTCGAAGCTGCGCAGGCCCACGCGATTGCAGCCGAACGTCAGGCAGCCCGAATGGCGCTGGTTAATCGTATTGCCGGATTGCTGGCTGCCCGGCTTGATAAGCAAGAAATCCTCGACATTGCTACTCGTGAACTGGTGCAGCTCTTCTGGGCCGATCACACCGGTCTGGTGCTGTTTCAAGACGAAGAAACCGGGATTGTGGCAGCAGAATATCCACCAACCGGGATTGTCGGTTCTGTGATTGATCTCCGGCAGAATCCGCTGGTTGATGCCTTACGCACAACTCGTCACCCGCAGGTCATTCTTGATATTGAGAGTGATCCACGGGCAGCGGTATCACGCGAGCGGTGGCGTGAGATGGGGGTACGCTCGCTAGTGATTGTGCCGTTGATCAGCCGTGATCGGGTGTTTGGCTCGATTTCGTTTGACAGCTTTGGCGAACCACGCTCCTATGCCGACGAGGAGCTAGAGCTGATGATGACGGTCACGACCTCGGTGGCAACGGCTTATGAGAATGCATTGCTCTTCGCCGCCGAACAGGAGCAGCGCCGTACTGCGGAGACGCTGCGCGAAGTTGCTCGCGTCTTGAGTTCAAGCTTCGATCCCCACGAAGTTTTACAGCTCGTATTGGCAGAGCTACGTAAGGTCATTAATTACGATACATCAACCATCATGTTGCTCGATGGGCCGAACTTGCGGATTGCGGCTGCCAGTGGTTGGTCCGCTCATGAGGTACCGCTAGGGCGAACTCTACCGGTTGCTAATAGCGGTGCCGGCCAGGTCGTCCGCGAGCGATGTCCGATCCTATTGGTAGCGCCACCTGATCGTACCATCTGGCCACCCGGCGATATGGGTGAGCGTATTCTAACCTGGCTGGGGGTGCCTCTTATTGCAAAGGGTCGTGTACTTGGCGTCTTAAATATTGATTCATACCATCGTCACGCCTTCAACGAACGAGATCTGGAAGTTGCGCTGACCTTTGCCAACCACGCAGCACTGGCAATCGAGAATGCACAACTCTATCAGGAGTCGGTAGCACGGGTGGAACAAGAGATGGCGATTGCGCGCCAGATTCAGTTGAATCTCTTTCCACGGGAGTTGCCGGTGTGTCCTGGACTGCGTGTTGCAGCCCGTTGTTTGCCGGCGCGTGAGACAGGTGGTGATTTTTACGACGTGATTGATCTTGGCGCACGGATTGGGGTCATTATTGGTGACGTGAGTGGAAAGTCGTTACCGGCGGCTATGTTGATGGCGGTTGCCCGTTCCACTGCCCGCTCGGAAGCGCGCAATCATGAATTTCCGCGACTGGTGCTGGCCGAGACCAACCGCTGGCTGGTCGATGATGTACCACGTCATACCTTTGTCGCTCTGGGATATGCGTTGATCGATCCAATCGCGCAACGCTTAATCCTGGCGAATGCCGGTCAGTTGTCACCGTTGCTCCGCCACGCCGATGGGCGCACAACCTTCCTGGAAACAGCCGGCGCACTGCCACTTGGTATGCAACGCGATGCCCGCTACAATCAGCTCGAACTCGATCTGGCTCCTGGTGATACGCTGGTATTCTATACTGATGGTGTGGTTGAAGCCCAGAATCGTGAGCGTGAGTTGTTTGGCTTCGACCGCCTTGAGCGATTGGTGCGGCACTGGGGGCACCTGGAACCGGTTGATCTGCTAGAGCGGCTGTTAGCGGCAGTCCATGGATTTACCGAAGGACAAGTTGCTCACGATGATATGACGCTGGTCATCGTGCGGGTGAACCCGTAGGGTGCGTTGACGCTACCTGCGTTTTCCCAAGCGTAAGGATTCTGTTTACCCAGCGTCATTGCCTCTCGATACGATGGTACGGCATACTGCACTACTATCCTGGAACGGAGTTGAATGGTGCTGAGCGTTGTTGAGCCGGCAGCATTGTGGCTATTCATGCTCGCCATTCCTCTGCTTGGTGTGATCTGGCTGGGTCGTGCGGATCTCCGCCGCCGTCTTGGGCGTTTGCGCTTGTGGTTGCTGGTAGTGGTTCGTTTCCTGATCCTGGCAGCGCTCGTGCTGGCAGTGGCCGGCCTGCAGATCGGTCGACCGGTGAATGCTACTGCTACAGTTTTTCTGCTCGATGTTAGCGATTCAGTCTCACCTGCGCAACGGGTAGCAGCATTCGATTTTATTGAGCAGGCGGTGGCTGCCGCCGATCCTGAAGATCGCATGGCCGTGATCGTGTTTGGCGCACGAGCAATGGTCGAGCGCGTGGCCGAACCACCTCGTCCGCTAAACCGGATCGATGCACTGGTAGCCGGTTCACGCACCAATATTGAAGACGCCATCCAATTGGGACTGGCAATTTTGCCCGATGCGATGCATCGACGACTGGTGTTGATCTCGGATGGCAGCGAGAATGCAGGTCAGGCGTTAACAGCCGCTCGTCTGGCGGCTGCCCGTGGCGTTCCGATTGAGGTCGTCATCCTGGCGGCAGAGCGCGGTCCTGATGCGTTGATCACGGACTTACAGGCACCGACGACGGCTGACGTCAACCAGAACATTCCGCTAACTGTTCAGATTGAGAGTGAAGTCGAGGGCACGGCGACGGTGCAGTTGATCGCTGATGGTCAATTACTGGCCGAACAATCCGTGACGGTGACACCGGGTCGCAATCAGGTTGCATTTTCTGTACCGGCACGCGAGAGTGGGTTTCGCCGCTTTGAGGCGCATCTGATTGCTCCCTTCGACACCCAACCGGCCAACAATCGGGCGGTAGCATTTACGTTTGTCAGTGGCCCACCGCGAGTATTGTTGTTAACGATGGCACCGGAGCAGGCGCTTGCGTTGGCCGAAGCCTGGCGCACCGGTGGGATTGAGGTGACGGTACAGACACCGATGCAGGCACCGGCCAATCCGCTCGATTTGCGCACCTTCGATGCAATTGCCCTGGTTGACACCCCGGCGAACGCGGTTTCGCCGGCACTTCAGCGTACTCTGACAACCTACGTGCGCGATCTGGGTGGCGGACTGCTGGTCATCGGTGGAACGCAATCGTTTGGTGCTGGTGGCTGGCGCCGTTCTCTGCTTGAGTCATTGTTCCCGGTTTCACTTGATCCACCGGTGCGCGAAGAGCGTTTTGACCTGGCACTAACACTGGTTATTGACCGCAGCGGGAGTATGAGCGAACTCGTGGACGGCTTGCGCACCCAACTTGACCTGGCCCGTGAAGCGGCATTTCAAGCGAGTCTTGGGTTATCGCGTCAAGATCAGATCGCAATTATCGCCTTCGATAGCTTTGCCGATGTGATTTTACCGTTGCAACCACTCCCCGACCTGGTGACAATTGAAGACGCACTGAGTCGATTGTCTGCCGGTGGCGGCACGAATATTCGCAGCGGAATGGCACTGGCAGCCGAGACCATCACCACGGCTGATGCCCGGATTCGGCATGTGATCCTCTTGACCGATGGTGTATCTGAGACTGAATATGCTGATCTGGTTGCCAAGCTGCGGACACAAGGGGTTACGATCAGCACGGTGGCGATTGGTCTGAATACTGACCGTGCGCTTGAGCGGGTTGCGCAGATCGGTGGCGGTAAATACTACGCTGTTCGCCAGGCTGAAACTCTGCCACAGATTCTGCTGGAAGAGACTGTCCGGGTGGCAAATCGCGATCTGATAGAAGAGCCTTTCACACCTGCACTTGCATTACCGACACCCTGGCTGCACAATTTTAGCGCTTTGCCACCGCTACGGGGACGGAACGTCGTTGCCGAACGGTCAATCAGCCGGGTACTCCTGGTCGCCGATGATGGATCGCCGCTCCTGGCGACGGCCCAGATCGGTGTTGGGCGTGTACTGGCCTGGGCAAGTGATATGACCGGACGTTGGGCAACTGCATGGTTATCATGGTCAGAGTTTCCACGCTTTGCCGCTGGATTGGTGTCTGAGGTGCTTCCGCTCAATAGTGATGATTATCTGTCGCTTAGCGCAACGGTAATCGCTGATCGAGTTGACCTTGACCTTCAGACCCGTGATCGCAGTGGTCTGCCTGTTGAATTGGGCGAGATGCGCAGTCGCATCAGTGGTCTGGCCGATGAAGTCGTGCTGGATTTTGTGCAGATCGCGCCTGGACGGTATCGTGCAATCACAACCATCGATCAGATGGGAGCATATCTGGTACAGGTGAGTGCAACTGACCGCAACGGGATACCACTCGGCACGGTTGCCACCGGCCTGACGGTAAACTATTCACCGGAGTATGGACAATTTGCGGCGAATTCTGGTCTACTGACCGAACTTGCAGCATTGACCGGTGGTCGAGTTAATCCACCGCCAGACCTGCTCTTTACACCGACAGAGCGTTCCGTGTATGAGGTCTGGCCGGCGACTATGCCTCTGATCTGGCTGGCACTGGCATTATTGCCAGTAGACGTTGCGCTCCGTCGACTCTTTGCCGCAGTGCCCGATTGGCGTCCTGTCGTCATCCGCCGACCGCAGCGCAAACCACCGGCGGCGAAACCGTCTTCATCAGCGCCAGCCCCAACCTCTACCTTATCGCAAAGCGACGAAGAGCGGATTGCCGCACTACTGGCAGCGAAACGACGCCGGCGCCGGGATGAATAATGCTTTATGCTATACTGCCAGAAGGAATTGATGGTACAGTAACTGACGGAGGAGCCCATGTCAACTGAACAACCAGCAGTCACCGTGCGGCCTGCCGTCTCATTTGCGGTTGCCAGCGATGAGGAACTTGAACGGCCGTACCGGGTTATTGTTCAGAACGACGACGTGACTCCCATGGATTTTGTCGTCATCGTGTTGCGCGTCTTTTTCGGGCTTGATCTGGCCCGTGCCGAACAGGTGATGCTTACTGCCCATTATGAAGGGCGTGCGTTGGTAACGGTACTGCCGTTGCAAGAAGCGCAAGAGCGTGTCTACCAGGCTCATCATGCAGCCCGCGAGGCCGGCTATCCGTTAACCTTTTATCTTGAGCCTGATGAACAATAACGTTTCTGACCAGGTACATGCGGCCCGCATTTTGAAAGATGGAGTTTTGTTCAACTATGAATCTCCGGCCCCGTTTGTTTGCCATTGCCCTGATTTGCATGGCTTTCATTGCCGGGTGTACACCAACCCCTCATGCTACGATGCCGTCTGAACCGGTCATCGCGGCTGAACCGACCCGGCTGGTGATTCCCACTCCACTTCCCACACCTCTACCAGTCTACGCCAACGGCACTGAAGTTGCCAGCGTGCCAATTGGTGGCTTGACGGTTGCGGAGGCAGAAGCAGCACTGAACAGTGCTCTATCGGCGAGGGTAACACCGCTGCGGCTGGTTGCCGGTGCATATACGCAGACGATTGAGCCGACGGCAATTAATCTGCACGCCGACCCAGCCACGTTGCTGACTGCGGCAGCGCCAGCGTTGGGGAGCGAAACACCGGTACGTGTACCACTCCAGCTTACCTTCGATGAAACTGCCCTACGCGAGCAGATGACAACCTTTGCTGCCGAGTCGGCCATTCCTCCCCAGGTAACAGTTATCACCTCAACCGACGTGCTGTCACGGAGCTTTGCTTACATTCCCGGACGGGCCATCGATCTCGATCGATCGCTGGAGATTGTGAGCGGCTTGTTACGCCGTGGACGAGCAACCGAACCGATTGCGCTGACCCTTTGGCCGACTACTGGACAGCCGCGTGCTTCGCTTGAACAACTCACCACTCAGCTCGAAGAGATGGCTGAGGCATGGGAGGGAGTGGCTGGAGTTTATCTGTACGATCTCGCCACCGGTGCTGAAGTCGCAGTGAATGCGCACAGTGTCTTTCCCGGTGCCAGCACTATCAAGACGGCTATTATGCTCTATGCCTACACGAAACTTGAAACCTTTACCGAACGCCAGTGGCAGCGTATGCGCCTCATGATTATCGAGAGTGACAACCTGGCGGCAAATGACCTTCTGGCTGCTGGTGCCGGCGGTACCGGTACTGATCTGGCATTTCGCGGCGCCGAAGAGATGAGTGATATGCTGGCCGATCTCGGTCTGAAATATCTCTATCTCTATGTCCCTTACGAGTCGACCGACTACATCCGGCTGTACAAGGTTAGATATCGCTGTGGGCCGAAAGACCCGGTCGGCGAACCGCCGTATACCGAGACCGGTTGCGCACTGCGGGCAACGCCTTACGCTATCGGGCAGATCTACCGCATGATTGACGAGTGTGCTCGTGGTAAAGGTGTTCTGCTTGAGAAATTTGAACTCCTCAACCCAGATCGATGTCAAGAGATGCTCGATTTGCTGGCCGAAAATGGTGACAATAGTCGGATGGTTGCCGGTCTGCCAGAGGGAGTACGGGTCGAACACAAATCAGGATGGATTGACAACACCCAGGCTGATGCCGGGATTGTACGCTCACCCGGTGGTGATTATGTGTTGGCCGTGTACGTCTACAAGCCACTGGAAGATCGGGCGGCCTGGCCTGACTCACTGCTCGGTGGAGCAATTGCTGATTTCAGCCGTCTTGTGTACACTGCCTACAACCCAATTCAAATTGATCTGGCTTCGCAGGGAGATACGCCATGACCGGTCTACCCATCAAGCGCATGGTGCTCTACAAACACGGTGTTGGCTATTTTGAACGACAGGGCACCTTCAGCGGTGACGCCTTAACGCTCACCTTTCCCCTGACGGCAATGGACGACGTATTGAAGAGTCTGGTTGTCATCGACCGCAGCGGGCAGGTGCGCAACATCGATTTTGCCACCCCTGAAGACCGCGCTGCGCTGCTGGCTCGCGGGAGCATTCAGCTCTCGAACGAACGGAGCCTGCTCGATTTGCTGCGCGATCTGCGTGGACGCACCGTGCGCTTGACCTTGACCGGTAAGCAGGGCGAGACGATCACCGGGCAGGTGATCGGGATTGATGTAGAAGATGAAAAACCACTGCGTCGAGCTATCGTAAGTCTCTACCTCGCGGAAGAGCGGGTGGTGCGTCCGTTTGCGCTCGATGATCTGTTACGAGTTGAACTTGTCGACGACAAAGCGCATCACGATCTAACCTTCTTTATGCGCGCTGCTCAAAACGATGAGCGTAACCGCACGGCAACCGTACACCTGACACCCGGCGATCACGATCTCTTGATCGGCTACGTGGCGCCAGCTCCAGCCTGGCGGGTGAGTTATCGTCTGCTCTTCGAGGAAGGCAGCGATGGTACGGCTCGCTGTTTTCTCCAGGGTTGGGGGCTATTCGACAACCAGCTTGAGGAAGATTTGATCGATGTTGAGGTGACACTCGTTGCCGGTCAGCCGGTTTCATTCCGGTATCGTCTATACGAACCGCAAACGCCGGAACGCCCCGTGCTGGGTGACGCACTGCGTCCACAGCCAAAACCGATGGCCCGTATGCGGACGATGCCAGCACAGGCACGTGATATGGCGCTGGAAGCAATGGAAACAATGGCACTGGCTGCACCTGCACCCTCTCCCGCGCTGACCATTGAGACGGTAACCGACAGTGTGCGCCCGGTCGCTGTGGGTGAAGATCAGGGAGCGCTCTTTGCCTATCGAGTGACGCAACCGGTCAGTGTCGGGCGTGGTCAATCGGCGATGGCGCCTATCGTTGGAGCACAACTCAGTGGTGCACGAGAGCTGGTGTACAATCAGCGTCGGCTAGACAAGCACCCCCTGGCCGCCATTCAGCTCAAAAACGAGACCGACCTCACACTAGAGCAAGGACCGGTCACTGTGCTGATCAATGGTGAATACGCTGGTGAGTCGGTACTTCCATTCACCCGTGCCGGTGCCGGATTCATCGTCTTCCACGCTGTTGAATTGGGTGTGAAGGTGCTGGAAACGACACACGAGACTCGCCATCTCCACGGGATTCGGCTTCACGATAGTGATCTGTTAATTGATGAATACCTGCTCTTGTTCCGGCAATATACGATCATCAGCGCTCTGCATACACCGTGTACTGTAATCATTGAGCATCAGCGCACTGCTCATACCGAACTGATAGACACACCGCCGCCCTTTAGCGAAGAGGGCTTCATCACACGTTGGGCAGTGAGCGTACCGGCTGCCGATCAAACGATGTTCACGGTATGCGAGCGACGGCTCCTCTCGCGCAGTCAGTCGATCAGCAGTCTCACCGGCGAACAGTTGCAACACTTCCTCCGCGACAAACTGCTTGACGAAGCGACATTCCAGCAGCTTAGCGGAGTACTCAACCTCTACCGCCAGATTGACAAAGCGCACAGGATGATCGCCGAACACGAAGCCGAACAGCGACGTATCCTGGAGCGCCAGCAACACCTAAGCCAGACCATTGAACCACTACGTAGCACTGGTGAAGAGGGGGCATTGCGTCAGCGTTACGTCGCGACACTGGCACAGCTCGAAGATCAACTTGAGCAGATCGCCAGATCAATAGCCGAACAACAGACCACCATCGAAAAACTCACAGCGCAAATTGAACGTCGTTTACGACGCCTATCCGCACTGAAACGTACAGCCTAAACCCATGATGCGCGACTACCGGACATTCTTTGCCATCATACTTGCCAGCCTGGTCGGATGGATAATCGCGGTTGCGGTCTACACTCAGATCGGAGACAATCGCAGCCCGGAACTCTTGCGCTGGCTGGCCCTGGTCATTCTGATCACACCACTCAGCGGCTTGCTCGGATGGATTGCTGTCCGGCGTCACGAGTGGCGTCTGGCCGCTGCGAGCTGCGGTGCGCTCTACTTTTTCACACCCTTCGTGGCTGCCCGCATCGAAACCATCATTACCCCCGATGCCGCTCGCCAGACGGTAGGGCAGCACACGGTCTATTTTGTCAGTGTGCTGGCATTACACCTGCTCGGCGGTCTGGTGCTGGCCTGGTGGCGGGGGCAGGGGAGACGAGCGAGCGGATGACAAGCCATATAGAAACGTGCTCCTCGCTGCGACTGGAACCGGTTGTGTTGTGAACGTTGTGGTTACATATGCACATCGCTGGTGACATCCAAATGGCTGAACAGGATACACCAACTCCTACGTCCCATTGCGTGCCATTCGCGCAAATGGTGCCAGCAGGTACCGGCCAATCTATGTTTCTTCGACAAGTCGGCTCAGGTACAGCCGGTCGTAGGAACGTCCAGCATACCAGTCACTATCCGTCAGTCGTCATTCCGAAAACGACTATGACGCCGTTGGAGCGTCGATATGAACGGAGATCAAACCGCCCATTGTTTATCGGTAAAATCATAGCTCCCCATCGCTTTCTCCTCGCATCATTGTCACGCAGTACGTTGGCCGTGACTGATCACGTGCAGACATCACTGCTCATCACTCGCTGATAGCATCAGAAGATTTGTTTGACAACAGGTTCTAATCAGAACGTGATGAGAGCTGTGCAGACGAGAGCCGGCGTCGACGAAGTTCAAATATCAAAACAAGAATTATACTCAAACCGACACCGATTAACGCTCCCAGGGATGCTCTGGTGAGAATAACACGTCGGTCTGATACTGTATCATCTACAGATGAAACTGTTCCCAAGTAGTGTACTGCAATTCTAGTCATTGAATTAAAACCCTGTAACTCATCAATCCTTCGCGATAATTGTTCAATGCGTAACAGTGCAGTATCACGTGCAGATAGAAGACGATCATACTGTGCGTGTAATCGTTCAGACTGTTGTCGTGCTATAGATAATCGTTGGGCAAGAACCTGATAGATTTGTGATGTTTCTTTTTGATTATGGGTTAATATCGCTTGCTGAATATTCTGATACTCAGAATCAGATTGAGTAATAATTTGATTTAATTCAGGGATGGTAAAACTATTACTTTCACTTGCCAGCGCAATGGGCTGTGAAAGTAATAATGCACAGATTTCGTTCGTTTGTCGAATATTCTCACCGAGTGTTGTAGCTCCCACTTCAGTAACCTGTCTCTGCAATGCGTCAAGGGTTCGCCTCGCTTCTCGTGCAATGACAATAAGCCTGTTACCACATTCCCATAACGTTTTGACTACATCTCCATCTAAGGTTTGCAAACTACCTACCAGATGAGTTAATCGTTGAACTTCTAAATCCACTGCGGTGAGGTCATTCTGAGAAAGAAACAATTCGATTTCCTGCTGAGATCTATCATATTGTTGATTTGCCTCAACAAGTTGCTGCTCAAGCCGTCGCAACAAGACAACATCTTGAGTATAGACATCAGTAATAAACGCTGCAAATTCTTCACTCCAGACCGTTGCCAGTTGTACGGCACTTTCGGCTGTCTCAGCACGAGCAATAATTTGAAACAAATCACCATTGAAGCTAATGGTTACGCGATCCTGCACACTTTGCAGTTGATCAGCCGATACATTGTACATCGAACGAAAAGTCTTCACTACACGTGCGTCTAAAAGCGGATCTTGTGCCAGAGCCAGAATTGTTTCTTTTTGAGTAAGTGTCAGATCAGTGATTTCTGAAGATGCTGGCATAATAAGCAGAGTGGCGCGGGCTACCTGTGGCAGCGTTTCCGTTGAAGCCTGCCAGCCAGCGAAAAGGGCCGACAGAACTCCGATCAGGCTTATTAGCCAGGCTCGTCGTAGTATCGTGTCAAGCATCTGCACAATCTCAGACTGCTGCATATAGTTATGCTTCCCCTCTTTTACTATCTGCTGTTTTCAACAATAGTTGCTGCTGAAAACTGAAGTACAGATACGAAAACATTACCCAAACCCACGCAACATCAACTTTTGCTGAGATTAAATCCGACTCTGTGACACTGTATGCAAGGACAAAGGTGATGAACAGTAGTGAAAATCTGCTTTTCTCGTCTGTGTAAAGAGATTGTATTGATAATAGCAATACGAAGACAATGAGCGAGATAACAATGATAAAACCTATTATCCCTAATTGCAGCCATAGCTCCAGGTAGAGATTATGGGCATGGATCATCCACGTATCGAGTGGCGCGATAGTAGGAATCTCGACGAAAGCAGTCCCATACCCAAATCCCAGAACAGGACTTTCCCATCCAGCTTTTTGTGAAATATCCCATAACTTCGTACGACCGGAAAGCTGACTACTGCGTCCAATCAAGCCCAGAATTGCGTCCAAATATAAGATCATCAGAACAGCAATTGGTATTATAACAGTCATAGATATAACCATGAGCTGAGGTAAACGCTTACGAAAGACAGGCGCGAATTTCGCCAAAACAGGAATTGACTTCCAGCATGCAAAGACAACGGTAACCAATATGACAGTAATCAGTGCTGTAGCCGAGTCGGCCTGTCTGATCAACACAACCGAGCAAAGACATAGCGTCATCCAGAGAAGTCGTTGCCACGATCTACTCTTCTCAGCTTTAAGCAGAAAGATAATGAAAGAAAACGCATATATCCTCCCAGCAATATTTTTGTCGTAGAATATTTCACTCCATCGATCCGTTTGAATTATCGTATTCATTACTGATGCGATATTAAATAGATTTCCAATGACACCGAAAAGAATAATTATCGAAGCAAAATTTTGCAATATATCCTCAATCGTGTCGTGCTCATACCGTACTGCCATCAATAGTCCGACAAGTGTTGATAGTAATAGTAAAATAGTCCAACTGATTGTAACAAACGGGTAGCGCGACCATTGGCTCGATATGAATCCCCAAACAACGACTAACCAGATTGGCCAGCTTTTTAAAGACACATCAATAGCTTGCTGTTTGTGATAAATGAGGAGCGATGGGAGCATATAAAAGAGGATAAGCGCGGCAGGTTGCCAGATCAGGATACCGAAAGCTCCTGAAACAACGGTCAAAGCGGTAACAATCCAGTACTTTTCAAGGGCTGACATGGATTTCTACGTGTTTATCTGGTACGGTATTAAGAACAGAATTTATAACGTCAATGTATTGAAAACATATCGACTCTTTCGCTATTGTACCACATAGTTGTGTACCTGGAAAGGCGTTTATCAAGGTTTACCCGGTGTAAGACATCGCGATTTATTCTTAGAACCTGTTTCAAAAAGTATATCCTGGAAGTTATCTTGTTCATTCCTGGCAGACACTATAATCGTGACGAACACATCCAGCATCCTCGTGACCAGTAGGGTAAACGGCGTACCACGCGCCGGATCGTGAGTACGACTGCTGCGACGGCTACGCTGCTGCCCACCAAACACTACGACACGCACATAACGAGCGGATGAGACAACCAATCCAGCGCGTACTGGTACGACCAGAGCTGCGCTCCACCAACATGCCAGAGCCGGTAGGCTGTCGTTGGTGATTGGCAAGCGTTCATGCGCCTGTGCGACGGGCTGAGAGAACTATTCATCCTGATCGTCAGACCCCATGGCCTACTCACAGCATAGGTGGCAACGTGAGTTTGAAATAAGTTCTCGTGTGTCATATCTGTTGTCGGTGTGGTAATATGTATATGCTGACCGGTTAGCAAATAGGAGTTTACTTTATTCCATGAATAGTGTACATACTGTTACATATTGGAATACCTGGCAAAAAGGTCTGGCTTCTGTCGTATTTGCGCTGTTGTTTGTGATTAATTTGCCCACCTACACCGATCCCGATCTCTGGGGTCATCTCCGCTTTGGTCTGGATCATATTCAGGCCGGCGGTTTAAGCTGGACAGATCCCTATTCATACCTCAATGAAGGGTATCCCTGGATTAATCATGAATGGTTAATGGAGACATTCATGGGGTTTGCCTGGTTGTGGGGTGGTGAAATAGGGTTGACTGTTTTGCGCCACTTTGTGTATAGCTTAACAGTAGGTATTCTTTTTTGGTACATTATCCGCCAATTTAGAGCACCTTTTGTTCCAGCAGTTGTTATTTCATTAATTCTCATCGCCACTACATTGTGGTTTGCGAGAGTGGTGCGACCACAGATTTTTACTTTTTTGCTCTTTGCCTGTACACTCATTATTATCGATCAGGCAGAACGAGGGCATTTTCGCTGGTTGTGGTTGATGCCATTGATCGTAATCTTTTGGGTGAACCTCCATGGTGGATTTTTAGCTGGCTGTGGTGTTCTTGGCGTATGGATGCTTGCTCGCTTTGTAACATCGCCACGTCAGTGGCAACATGTTGTACCACCGGTAGTTGTTTCTGCTATTGCAACACTTGTCAATCCGTATGGATGGAACCTGCTGCGCTTTCTGCTGGAAACAGCAACCGGCGACCGTCCGGAGATTGCTGACTGGCAGCCTCTGCCACTACGCAGTGAGTTTGGCATTATATACCTTTCGGTTGTGACGTTCGCTGTAGCTGGTCTTATATTCAGTCGGCTTCCTCGCCGGCCCATTCCAATCGGGCTATTTATCCTGGTTAGTCTGATGCCGCTTCTGGCCATCCGTCATTTACCCCTTATGGGAATCGCATTTGTGGTGTTTATCGGCGAGCACGTGGTTGATGCGTGGCAGCGTTTGATCGGAGAACGTCAGCGTGAGGTTCCGGTTCCGGGCTGGCTTGTGCCGGTGCCCTTCGTGGTCGCCGCATTGATACTTTTGATTGGGATTGGACGGTACGATTGGCGGATTGCTCCGGCATTACCGGTACCTGAGCAGGCCGTGCAACTGTTGCGCCAAAGCGATTTTCGTGGTCACCTGCTCGTCGATTTTGGTTGGGGGCAGTACGTGATATGGCATCTTGGGCCGCAAGTACAGGTGGGTATGGATGGTCGTCGTGAAACGGTCTATCCACCCGAAGTCTACGATTTATATGTTCAGTTTCACTATGGTATCGATGACTGGGACGCAATTCTGGAGCGAGCAACGGCTGATGCAGTGCTGGTAGAGAAAGGTTCTCCTCCGTCCAACCTCCTGCAATTGAAAGAGGGCTGGCAGTTAGTCTTTACTGATGATATAAGCATGCTGTTTATTAATGAGACTTCAGCATCAGCTCAAGTTATTGCCCGATTCGCTGACTCTTTCACGCCTGTTGAGTCAAATAAGGCGTTTCCGTAGCACATTTCAGTTAGAGCCTGTTATACCAACCCAAGTTGCCACCTTTGTCACCACAAAGACACGGAGGACACAGAGGAGGTGTATAATCCGGATTGCTACCGTGAGGCGTGACGTAGCACGTCCGTGGGAGCTGACTGTTACCCACATCATTATGCAGTTGCGCCATCTGGTGTTAAGTGCAGCGTCGTGCTATTCATCCCGATAGTCAGCCTTCGTAGCCTGCTCACAGTATAGATGGCAACTTGAGTTATATCAAATCTTGACTGTCAATATGTATCTGTCAATTGCTACACCTGCGCTGAAATGCCGCAGAGTATGCTATTAGCAGTCACTCGTGGGATGTCGCAAGTGTAAAAATGAGAGGTAGGGGCATATATCATGCCCTATAATAGTCATCATGTCAACTTTTGTGTGCAGCAGGACATCTTCCTGATATGGCACCAGATTAATGGTTGGATTGCCTGGTATACTCTTAAGCATCAGAGCTGACACAACCAGTCCCAATATCACTTACGACTGCTGAATGATTGGCATGAAAACACGCCAACCTGCCTCGTATATGCTGACTGTCCCGGTAATCTCATTGGCCAGGAAAAGTAATGCCCGTCCGGTCAGACTCTGGTTGGCCGGTACGAAGA
>NZ_DAOTZQ010000057.1:0-13583 GCF_034434295.1 Chloroflexus sp. | reverse complement strand
GATATCCGCATCGCCTGGGACGTGCCCGGACTACGGCCACACAGCCCGGACGTGATGGTGATTCCCGGCATCACCAAACGGGAGAACTGGAGCACGTTCGATGTTGCCCAGGATGGGCAGCGTCCGGCGTTGATCATCGAAATCACCTCACCGGAGACCCGCGAGAACGATCTGGTGCGCAAAGTCGAGCACTATGCACGGGCGGGGGTCGCGCAGTACGTGATCGTGGATGATCTGACGCGGGAAGAGCCGCTCCGGCTGCGGTTGCTGGACTACCGGCTGGTGGGAGAGCGCTACGTGCTGCACCCGCCGGACGAGCACGGACGGGTGTATCTGGAGAGCGCCCGGCTGTGGTTGGGGATCGCGGACAACCACGTGGTGTGTTTCAACGAGCGGGGGGAGGTGATGGGGAACTACACCGCGATGATGGAGCTGGCAGAAGCGGCGCAAGCTCAGGCCCGGCGCGAAGCTGAGGCCCGCGCCGCTGCTGAGGAACAGGCCCAGCGTGAAGCCGAAGCGCGGGTGGCGGCTGAAGAGCGGGCACGGCTCGCGGAAGAACAGGCCCGGCGTGAAGCTGAGGCACGAGCTGCCGCCGAAGCACAGGTGCGGCGTGAAGCCGAGTCCCGCGCTGCTGCCGAAGAACAGGCGCGGCGTGAAGCTGAGGCCCGCGCCGTTGCCGAAGAGCAGGCGCACCGTGAAGCCGAAGCACGGGCAGCAGAAGCGGCGGCACGGGCTGAGGTCGAGGCTCGTTTACGCGAGCTTGAAGCAGAATTGCGTCGGCTGCGGGGTGAAGGGTAAAACTATGAGCATCGCGGTATATCAGCAGTGATCCAATACATTGTCGGAGGGTTGTGTGAGGGTGGTGGTATACACGGAGCAACTAACAGACAATCTCGCCGCAGTGACTGTGCTACGGGAACCTGCTACCTGGTTATGACGAGCGCGTACAAGAGTTGTGTGTTATCGACAGCTACGAAAGTTCGTTTTCTTCCATCCAGAACGGATCACAGTGGGTATGGTAGTCTAGCTGCTGTAAGTCAGGTAAGGAACACGTGGATCACTGAGTGCGAAGATAACCCGCCAGCGTGTCTCTGGGCGGATTCATCAGATTGTCTTCCAGTTACTGCTGTCTTGCCTGTGGCACAAACAAAACAGCCCGTAAGAAACGATGTGAATTCTACTCGTGTTGATCGTAGAGGGGGAGCGTGAAGTAAAAGGTGGCACCGCACCCCGGCCCGGCACTGGTAGCCCAAATCTGGCCACCATGCATTTCAACCAGCCCCTTACAGATGGTGAGGCCAATGCCTGCGCCACCGGTCGCACGAGTACGCGACTTGTCCACCCGATAAAAACGCTCGAACAGATGAGGCAGGTGTTCGGCGGCAATGCCAATTCCGCTGTCCTGCACCCAAAAGCGGATAGCCTCGCCTGCACTATTAGCCCCGATCACAGCCCGTCCGCCGTCCGGTGTGTATTGCAACGCATTGCCTAAGAGATTGATCAGAACTTGCAGGACGCGGTCACTATCTGCCCATACCGGCGGCAGGCGTGGCTCGATGTTCACGTGTAGCTCAATGTTTTTGGCCGTAAACTGAGGGGTCAGTCGCGTTACCGCTGCCTCGATGAGATGAGCCGGGTCTACCGGGGTCGGTGCGAGCGTCATCTGGCGCGACTCAACCCGCGATAGTTGCTGGAGATCATCGGTTAATCGGCGTAGGCGGTTGACTTCGTCGAGAACGAGTGCCCAGGTTGCCTCATCAGTTTCAATAATGCCATCCAGTATTCCCTCAACATAGCCGGCAATGGTCGCCAGTGGGGTGCGTAGCTCGTGTGCGACATCACCGATGAGGGCGACTCGACGCTGTTCAGCGCGTTCAAGGGCCTCGGCCATCATGTTAAACTGGGTAGCCAGGCGTGCCAGTTCACGATCTCCGATCAGCGGTGCCCGTTCAGCATAGTGACCGGCAGCTATGCGACTGGTAACTTGCAAAAGATTGTCTATGGGCTGTACGATCTGTCGTGAAGCTACCAGACTCACAAAGATCGCGACGGTGACGGCTGCGCCGCTGCTGATGGTCAATGCCTGCATCATGGCCAGGGTAAAAATTGCATTGGTTGCACGTTCCATCTCGACCATACTTGCGTCAGCCGTCTCAGTCCAGTGCGGCCCTAACCAGGCGATCATCAACTGGTCGTGTAAGCCGGGGGCAAAGATGATCGTGATCGTCAGGAGAGTTAGCGCACCGGCAGCAATGGTCAGCAGATGAGACAATAACAGACGGTAGCGTAATCCACCACGCTTTAGCCAGCCGTTCACGTTCGTTCTCCGAATCGATAACCAACACTCCGGACGGTAAAGATAAAGCGGGGGCGTGCCGGATCATCACCCAATTTTTTGCGTAAATTCGCAATATGTACTTCCAGAACGTGTTCGTCGCCGAAGTAATTGTTCCCCCAAACCTGATCGAGCAATTGGGCGCGTGAGAAGACTCGTCCGGGAGCGGCAGCCAGGATGGTTAACAGACGATATTCTAACGGGGTCAGATTAATGGGCACTCCATCTAACCGCACGGTATGCGATTCGCTATCGATAGTGAGTGGCCCAACCGTCATTGTCGAGGGTTCATCGACATACCCTGATTGACGAGGACGCCGAAACATCGCACGCACGCGAGCCACTAATTCACGTGGTGAAAAGGGTTTCACCAGATAATCATCAGCCCCAACCTCCAACCCTTTGACGCGATCAGGCTCCTCTACTTTTGCGGTCAGCATCAAGATATACGCATCAGAAAACGTTCGTAACTGGCGACAGACCTCAAAACCGTCAAGCGCCGGCAACATCAGATCGAGGATGATCAGATCGGGGCGGAGTTTTCTGGCCTGGGCAAGGGCACTCAAACCATCGCCAGCGTGGGCAACGCGAAATCCGGCCTGAATAAGGTAGCGCTGAATGAGTTCGCGCAACCGACTCTCGTCATCAACAATGAGGATCAGGGGTGTGTGCATGGTCAATCCGCACTATGATGCAATGACCTAACGTTACGTTCTCCCGCTTTGAGCAGAGAGATTGGCTTACCAGCATCATAACAAATTGTTGCGCTGTATGTGAACAACAAGATACTCTGCGTCGAGAACCTGTCAGTTCGCTCCATGTGTGCAATGAGGATGCGGCTACATTCGGCCAGGACTGCGATTGTCTTAACACGAGGAGTACACTTGCCATCGATCCAACGGGTGAGTCGCTGCGCCGAGGAGAAGAACCAGCAGCGAGCAGATAGTGAGAGCAGTGCCTTGCGCTGTTCAGTCACAGATGAAGCTGGCTTACCGCCCGGCACTGCTCTCATTTAGTTTCTTTACCCGGTCACAGGCACATGTTGCTATTTGCCGAACCACGTGCGCAGCCACTCACGCATCTGGGCAATCTCAGCTTCCTGAGCAGAGATAATCGCCTCGGCCAGCGTCTTGATCTCGGCGTGCTCGGCCTTTTCCAGTGCATCACGAGCCATTGCAATCGCACCCTCGTGGTGCGGAATCATTGCTTCGATAAAACGCTGGTCAAACGGTGCATCACCCTCGGCAACTGTCATCGGCCCCATCTCCATCGCCATACCGCTGGTTGGCGGCAGATCGGGATACCATTCCTGTCGCCAGGCTTTCATCTGGGCAATCTCGGCTTCCTGGGTCGCGATAATCGCCTCGGCCAGTTGCCGAATCTCGGCGCGCTGGCTCTCTTGCAGGGCCTGGCGGGCCATCGTGACCGCGCCTTCGTGATGGACGATCATGCCGTCAATGAACAGGGCATCATATGGCTCATTGCCATGGGCCATTGGCATGGTTGAGTGATCCATGCCACTCATTGGGGTTGCAGGTGTTGACTGGCTACACGCAGCCAGGATTACCAGCAAGAACACGAACAATCGCTGCATTTACCACCTCTGCACATACAGGTCATTACTGACTTCAGCGGAGCCAGTATGCAGAATGAAGCTCAAGATTTGTTCAAGCGTTGTTTAGTAATTGCTTAGACGCGATGCAGGCTTGCAATGAGAATCGTTTCTTCAAACGCACATCACCCCCGAATACCTGAGAACGCACCAAACCTTCACAGTTTGCAATCCGTGCATCAACGTTGCGCTTTGCGACGTGGAAGCAACACGTGTACGCCAATGTACCATCGTGCGAGTGCGTTAGTCGCTTGATCGAACGTGATACGGTGATGGTTTACAGCTCTGGCACCTTTCGCTCTCAGTTGTAACTATACATAACATTTTCTAAGTTTTGCCATGGTTTGCCTGTGGTGGCGTAAGTGGCAGAATGATCGTCACTGTTGTCCCTTCGCCTTGTCGGCTCGAAATCGCAACCTCACCACCATGAGCGTAGGCAACGCTCTGCACCAACGTGAGGCCCAGGCCAGTACCACCGGTTCGGCGCGAACGAGAGCGATCACCTCGATAAAATGGGGTAAAGACATGGGGCAGATCGGCCTCGGCGATCCCTTCGCCGTTATCACTCACCCAACAGTACAACTGCTGTTGATCAACCTTCCAACCCAACCGGATAGTGCCGCTCGCCGCCGTGTGTTGAATCGCATTATCAACCAGGTGAAAAAGCGCTTGTTTGACGCTGTCGGCATCAATCCAGACCTGAATAGGTGGCCCGCTTTCGAGGATTACCCGTCGTTCACCGGCTAAGAGCCGGGCCTGGGCGGTAAATTCGACGAGAAAATCGGTCATTGTCACCGGTTGTATGTTCAATGAACGCCCCGACTCGTAGCGGGCTTTGTCGAGTAACTGTTCACTGACATTGCACAGGCGGACAACGTCACGATGCATACTTTGGATCAGGCGGAAGGCCGTTTGCGGGTCATCCTGGGCACCGCGTAACAGCACCTCTAGTCCGCTGCGTAATGCGGTTAACGGTGTGCGCATCTCGTGAGCGGCGTCGGCGATAAAGCGTCGTTGAGCCTGAAAATTTTGTTCCAGACGCTCAACCATCTCGTCAAAAGCCTGCGTCAGCTTGCCAATCTCGTCGTGTGGCGAAATCACCGGTACGTGCTGGCGGAGATTTCCCTGGGCAATCTTTTGACAGGCAACAATTAGGTCGCTTAATGGCCGTAATGTCGAGCTGGTTAACCAGTAGCCGATGAGGCTGCCTGCGAGGAGAACGATGACGATACTTGACACAATAATGATACTTTGGCGTTGCAGAGTTGTCTCTATTGGGCTTAAGGGTGTGCTCATTTGCACCACGCCAAACACCTCAGGTGCTCCTGGTGCCGGTCGCAGTGGAATTAACAGGCTTAGCATCCGCTGCTCGCCATCATCCTGAATCACGTTCACGTTATTGTGGCCGGCCAGTGCCATATTGACATATGCAGCTTCGACCGGTTGAGCCGGCGGCTCTTCTGGTAATCGGCGACCACTGGCTAACAACTCGCCTGCCTGATCAAAGACCAGAGCGGTAGTATCGCGCGAGGTCAGATCACGGCTCAGTTGTTCGGCAATTAACGGTAACTGTATCGCCGGTTCAGGTCGTTCAAACAGGTATTGTTCGATCACCGGTTTGGCTTGCGCTCGAATCCGCAGACCGGTGCTCTCGAAAAGAAACTGGCGCATATCGAGGTAGAAACCAAAGCCAAGTAAACATAAAAGCAAGGCCAGCAGGCCGCTGTACAGCAGCGCCAGTCGTTGCCGCAACGATAATCTATGCCATCGCTGTTTCATCTTCAGGCCGTAAACAGTAGCCGACGCCATAAATGGTACGGATGAGTTTGCGCTCATGATCACCTATCTTTTCACGTAGATTACTCATATGTACTTCAACGATGTTTGAGTCGCCGACATATGTGAACCCCCATACCCGACTGAGCAGGGTCTCTCTAGTGAATACCCGACGGGGATGGCGCATGAATAACTCAAGGAGTGCGAATTCGGTTGGGGTCAACTCTAATTGCCGGCCATTGAGTGTCACTTCCCGGGTCTCGGTGTCGAGGGTGAGACCAGCGATCCGCAGCATGGTTGATGGTCGACTGACTCCAACCCGCCGCAAGACAGCGTAGACACGGGCTAATAATTCATCGAAGCTAAATGGCTTGACGATATAATCGTCGGCTCCTAATTGTAACCCCTGTACCCGCTCTTGCACCTCGCCACGGGCCGTCAGCATGATGATGGGTAGCGTGCTGGAACGAGCGCGCAGCCGCCGACAAACAACCATGCCGTCGATATCGGGGAGCATCAGATCAAGGATGACCAGATCAATCTCTTGCTCTTCACTCACTTGTAAACCGCTCCGCCCGTCAGTCGTTACGGTGACCCGCATCCCTTCATACGTTAAGCCAATGCGGAGAGATTCGGCAATAGTTGGCTCATCTTCGATAACCAGAATGTGTAATTCGCGATCAGTTTCTGGTGATTTCATAGAACTACCCTTGCCTCGTAGCAGCCGCTGCGGTTGAAATGGAATTCGGATGCGACCATTACGGTCGCACCCAAATCTTCCGACAGCATGACGATAAGCGTTGTCTTCCTGCTACGGAATAACGATTACCATGCCGGTTGTAAGATTAGTAATGGTGTCGGGTTTGATATGCACATCACCGTATTTACCGGTCTTGCGCACACCAGCTACCTGTACCGCAGCACCGACCGGGATCGTGTTCGTGATAGTTGCCGACAGGTGTGGTGGTGTGCGTACCTCATCGCCGGTGGTGAGCACGAAGCCATCGATTCGACCACTGCGGCTGTAGGTATAGTTTACCACCTGGCCTTGCAGGTCAACTACCTCTTCGATGACTAAACGTGCGTTCGTGGTCAGGTTAGTGATGACCTGTGCCTTCACGTGGATTTCACCCCGCCGACCAATACGCTGGCGGCCATCTACCTGTACCGGCGAACCGACGGTTATGGTCTGGGAAAGTTCCCATTCCCAATGCTTCGGTGTGCGAACTTCAACACCACTATCGAGGTAGAAGCCGTCAATTTCGCCCCGTGGCGCATATTTGAATGATACAACCGTTCCAGTGACAGTGATCGGTGTGTCGGGCTGATGCGGTCGAGCATGCACTGCGCCGGCAGGCCAGGTCAGTGCACCGAGCGTCGCAATGCCGAGCAGAATAGCGAGATAACGTGTCATTGTTGCATCCTTTCCTTGCCGTACTCATTGCTGTCGGCAAAGGCAGTATACCGATCAAGCCTGAACAGAAACCGAAGAAAAACTGAAGAGATTCTGAAGATGCGGGTAAGGGCAATTCAATGCACGGCATGTGTTCAATGCTATTGGCGCATGCCGTGTGGACGACGTTATGGGTTTTGACGAGCAGAATGCACCGCAAGCATTGCTGGATTGCTAACCCAACAATTCTCAGGTCTGATCGCGGAGCAGGCAGCCATGCTTCGGTAACGCTGCACCTGCACAGATCCAGGTGAGCCTATCTCCACAGTTCTGTTGCTCCTTTCTTCGTTTTTACGGTATCTGGTTTACAAAATCACTATATTAGAGTATACTTACTGGCAGTATGAGATGGTTCTTCATCCGGCAAGGAGCTACAAAGATGGATATGGCTGGCGTAGTTACGTTGACTCAGGGCTTACTGGTGTTAGTCATTGCCGCTTTGGTTTGGCCACTAATCGCATGTGCGTCGCGTTCCCAACGCCAGCACACCCAACGAACGACATCCTCTGACTGCATTCATCAGCCGACTTCGTTTCGCGCCTCACGTGAAGGGTAAGTGACGTAGTCTGATTAGAGTCAACACGAGCGGGTTCGCTTACTGCTTAACATGACACTACCTACCGATAACCTTCTGCCTGCATGTGGAACAAACGTGCGTAAGTGCCATCACGAGCCAGCAATTCCTGATGAGTGCCCATCTCGGTGATCTGCCCATGTTCGAGCACCACAATCCGGTCTGCCATCCGGACAGTTGAGAAGCGATGGCTAATCAACACTGCAATCCGTCCGGCGGTTAAATCACGAAAGCGCTGAAAGATTTCGTATTCACGCTCGGCATCGAGAGCAGCCGTTGGCTCATCGAGCACCAGTATTTCGCTATCACGCATAAATGCGCGGCCCAGCGCAATCTTCTGCCATTGCCCACCCGACAGTTCGGCCCCATTTTCAAACCAGCGCCCTAGCATCGTCTCGTAGCCATCAGGCAAATGACGCAGCACTTCATCAGCCCCTCCTCGCTCGGCTGCCGAACGGATGCGCGGTTCGTTAGTCAGCTCATCAATCTGACCAAACCCAATATTCTCGCGGGCAGTGGCCTGATAGCGAACAAAGTCTTGAAAAATGACGCCAATCCGCTGGCGTAATTGCTCAAGATCGTAATCGCGTAAATCGACACCATCGAGCAGAATCTGACCTTCGGTTGGATCGTACAGTCGGGTCAACAGCTTGATTAAGGTCGTCTTGCCGGCACCATTTGCGCCTACGAGGGCGATCTTCTCGCCCGGTGCAATGTGCAGATTGATTGCGCGCAATGCCCAATCTTCCCGGTCAGGATAACGAAAACTGACATTGCGAAACTCAATGCCGTGGCGGATGATGCGTGGTACCGGGAGATTGCGACCACTGCGCATCTGTGGCTCCAGCGCCATAAAATCGAATAGATTCCCTAGAAACAACCCACCTTCGTAGAGTTGCGCCAGATTGCCGAACAAGGTCTGCACGATTGACTGGCTTTGGCGAAACAGGGTCAGATAAAAGGTCATGCCGCCAATGGTAATTGCGCCGGCCACTGTTTGCCAGATAATCCATCCGTATGCGACGTAATAACCGGTGCTGGCTACGACCCCCCACACCACACTGATCAGCGAACGGCGGCGGGCCAGGGCTGCATCTTCGGTGAAGAAGCGTTGATACTGCTCCTGATGGCGTTGCAGTAGTGGCAAGCCGAGTGCGAACAATTTTACCTCTTTCGCCGCAGTATCAACGGTCAGCAGATGTTCAAGGTACTGCATGCGGCGAAATTCTGGTGTGCGCCAGGTCAGTAAGCGAAACCGTAACCGGCTAAAATGAGTCTGGGCGAGAAAGGCTGGAATAGTTGCGCCAAACAAGATCAACGCTATGAGAGGGCTAAACCAGAGCAGACTGGCCGCAAACGAGCCAAGGGTCAAAATTTGTTGAATCGCACTGAATGCGGTGTTCACCATTGCCATTGCCCGCCAGTTGGTTTCGCGACGTGCGTTTTGTAACTTGTCATAATACTGAGCATCTTCAAAATAGTGCAGATCGAGGAGCAGCGCTTTTTGCATAATCATGACGTTGACCAGGTTGCTCAGCCGGGCATGCAAGATGTGTTCACTTAGCGTTCGCATCTGCATCAGCACTGCCCCCAGCGTAATCAGCCCAAACTCGCCCAATAGCCACGGCAACGTTTGCTCAAGGCCGCTCAACGCGGTAAGACCCTGTTGCACAGCCGCAACAACGGTATCAACAATCTGTTTGGCCATATACGCCTGCGCTAGGGGCAGCCCTGCGGCCAGCAACGTGATACATGCCATCGCAATCGTATGGATGCGATCAGCCTGCCAGACCAGGCGGAAAGCTGCGGGAACATTACGCAGGGCTTTACGAGTCTCTCGTACCCATTGCCGCCAGGTTTGTGGACGTGCTCGGATAGGGAATGGACGCGGACGACCGCCAAATGGACGAGACATACCAGCTCCGTGTGCTTTGTGGTACCCAGGATGGGTAGCAGTGTGTTAGCATGATACGCTAATTGTCGCGCAACTTTTCAACCCGGTTGCGCGTTTAATCAAAGAGTGTTACCAGTCGGGTAACGCAGGTTTTCTGCAGACAAAAATAATGCGCTTGCGCAACCCGTTCAACCGCGGAGTATGGCTATGGAGACAATCATTGCGCTGGCCAGCTCATTGGGTCTGGCAACGGCTACCGGTCTTAATGCGTATCTTCCTCTCCTCACCGTCAGTGTTCTCTCCCGCCTTGGCCTGATTCAATTGGGTGAACCGTTCGATCTGCTTTCGCATCCGATCACGATGATTGTGCTGGTGATACTGGCCATTGTCGATTTTATCGGCGACAAAGTCCCGGCGGTTGATAGTGTCTTGCACATTATCGGCCTGGTCATCAGTCCAATTGCCGGCGCAATTGTTGCCCTGGCTGCCTCAAGTGATATTGTCTCTATCCATCCAGCAGTTGTTGCCGGTGCGGCGATCATTGCTGCTGCCGGTACCCAGAGTGCGCGCACCAGTATTCGTCCGGCAGTGACTGCCGCCACCGGAGGGACAGCCAACTCATTTGTGAGTTTTCTGGAAGATGCGCTGTCGTTTGTACTTAGCCTGTTATCAATCTTTTTGCCGGTGCTGGCGTTCGTTATTGCTCTGATCCTGGCATTTGTTGCCTTTCGTTTCATTCGCGGTGCTGTGCGCGTTTGGCGTGAAGCAAACCCGCGGCGCAACGGCGTTTCGCGTGTGCGGTGAAGGTGAGGGTTTGATCGTTGATTCGGGTACATACGTGGCAAAGACGATCCGAATGAATCAGTGCAGTGAATTTTAAAGATACAACAACAGCAATGGCCTGTGCCGTAGATTTCCAATAGCCTGGACAGGTTCA
The DNA here is from genome assembly GCF_034434295.1 of Chloroflexus sp. Classification (GTDB taxonomy): domain Bacteria; phylum Chloroflexota; class Chloroflexia; order Chloroflexales; family Chloroflexaceae; genus Chloroflexus. The sequence goes on along the minus strand of NZ_DAOTZQ010000057.1, from coordinate 3,002 downwards.
ATCGCTGTATCGGCGATTGATACGAATTTGTTCACATCGGCGATATCCGATAACATTGTGTGGTCTGTCTTGCCAACTATCCGCTTGCCATTGCAGGTACCGGGTGGTGCGACAGCGATTTGCTGTCTTGACAAATAAAAAATATGTTCTATACTGTCTGTAACGATCAGGCCGTATTCTCGTGGAAAAGGTAATCGCTGTTACGTCCGTCCTCATTGCTGAAGACCTGCCAGGTCCAACACCGGTACGCTGGTGTGCCGATATGTGTGCGCAGTAGATGTTCGCGTAGTTGCTTGCCAGCAACCGATTGCAGCGACCCATCTGCTGAATCGTCCTGTTAGACGCTATTCATCAAGATCAACAGGTTCTACATCTATGAACAGAGCAGGCAATCACAACGAACGCATTCGCACGATGACTTTTGCCTCGGTCTACCCACACTATGTGGCGAAGATCGAGAAGAAGGGACGAACCAGGGCCGAGCTGCATCAGGTCATTGCCTGGCTGACGGGATATGACGAGGCAGATATTCTCAGGCACATTCAGCAAAATTCAACCTTTGAAACCTTTTTCGCCGAGGCGACATTAAACCCGAATGCCTCGTTGATCACCGGTGTGATTTGCGGTTATCGGGTTGAGGAGATTGAAGACCCTTTGACACAGCAGGTGCGGTATCTGGACAAGCTGGTAGATGAGCTGGCGAAGGGCCGCAAGATGGAGAAGATTCTCCGTACCTCGTAAGCGGGCTGCACCTGCCTTTTTGTAAGCGCCGACGAGTATATCTGGCATGATGCAGTGAAGGTGCGCCACGTAGTGCGAGTGTGGCAATTAGCGTGATCAGCGCTTCCATTCCTATCACGTATCGTATTTGGTTGAGAACATTAGTCATAACCCAAGTTGCTACCTTTATCACCACAGAGACACAGAGGATGGTTAGAATCTGGGGTGCTTCGGTGAGGCGTGACATAGCACGTCCATAGGAACTGGCTGCTCTCCATATCGTTGATGCGTTTACGCCATACAGTGTTGGGTGCAACGTCGTGCTATTTATCCTGGTAGTCAGCCTCCGTGATCTGCTCACGGCATAGGGAGCAACTTGAGTTAGTCATAGGTGGAATGAAGTTATGCAAGACATTCAAAAAGAGAAAGGCACATTATCAGCCGAACAACACGAGCAACTCCTCAAGACATTGAAGGCTCGTTTTGAAAAGAATATACACCGTCACAGAGGTCTTGACTGGTCGATGGTGCAGGCGCGGCTTGAAGTGCATCCCGACAAGCTCTGGTCGCTCGGCGAAATGGAACGAACCGGCGGCGAACCGGACGTGGTTGGCTACGACAGCGAAACGGGTGAATACCTTTTCTACGATTGCTCACCGGAGAGTCCGAGCGGACGTCGAAGCCTTTGCTATGACCGCGAGGCCCGTGAGTCCAGAAAAGAACACAAGCCGCAAAGCAGTGCGCTAGAAATGGCCGCCGCGATGGGTATTGAGCTTTTGACAGAGGAGGAGTACCGAAAGCTGCAAGCGCTTGGGGAGTTTGATACAAAGACCTCGAGCTGGGTGATGACTCCGCCCGAGATTCGTGCGCTTGGCGGTGCGCTCTTCTGCGACCGACGCTACAACCACGTCTTCACCTATCATAACGGCGCTGAGTCCTATTATGCCGCACGGGGCTTTCGTGGAAAGCTGAGGGTGTGAAAGGAGTGCGCAGGTATGCCCGTATGCCCTACTTTGACTTCTATCTTGTCCCTATCCCTATCGAAAACAAAACGGCCTACGAGGAGCTGGCCCACGTTTCCGCGCAGGTGTTGCGAGAATACGGCGCCGTTCGTGTTGTTGAGTGTTGGCTTGATCCCATCGGCCCTGGGGCTTCAACGTACCATGCGAGTGAGGCACGATTGGATGCCGACCAGTACCCGACCTTTCTTCAAGTAGCCGGCGCAAGCGAGGGCGAAACCGCCGTTTTGTCCTTTGTCGAATGGCCCGATAAAGCTACGCGGGATACAGGGATGGCAAAGGTGACAGAGGATCTGCGCATGCAATTTCAGGATCAGCCGCCCGTCTTCGACGGTCGACACCTCATTGCCGGCGGTTTCACCCCCCATGCTGATCGCGGCGAATGAGGACTGAGTGACATTGGATCGCTATCCTGCATCCAGGAGGAACATTATGAGCAAGGTATTCATCAACATTAGCCTCAGCCTCGACGGCTTCGTGGCACCGGAGGGTATGGACATGGCGCATTTCAGCGACCCAACATATAAAAACTGGGGCGCGAAATGGGGTGCACTGATGGCCTGGGCGCTCAATCAACAGTATCTGCGTGAGAAGCTAAAACTGGGGTCTGGAGGTGAGGCTGGCCCGGTCAACGACATGGTACGCCACATCTTCGAGCGCACCGGTGCCCATATCATGGGCAAGCGAATGTTTGAAGGTGGTGAACGTGGATGGCCAGAAGAAGCACCGTTTCACACGCCTGTGTACGTACTGACGCACGAGTACCGTGAGCCCTGGGAGCGCCCAGGGGGAACTACATTCTACTTTGTCAACGATGGTCCAGAACATGCCCTCGAACTGGCACGGGAAGCGGCAGGAGAGCGTGACATCCGCATTTCCGGTGGCGCAAATGTCATCCAGCAGTACCTGAACCTGGGTGTGGTTGATGAACTGGAAATCGCTTTGATCCCAGTGTTGTTCGGCGGTGGACGGCGTCTGTTCGAGAACCTGTACGAGCCGTTGCCGCAGTTTCGGATTGACAACGTGCTTGAAAGCTCTACCGCGACCCATCTGCGTTATGTGCGTCTGTGAAAGGGACTATGCCGCTTAATCGTGGTACGCCAGGGCTATTGATGGTTGTCCTCACAGAACCTGTTGGTGTTGTCGTGTTGCGGTGGTGGGAGCTGCACCACAGAGGTACAGAGGACACAGAGAGGTGAGAGGCTTGCGTGAAGTGACGAGCGAGGTGGGTGTTCGTGCTTCCAGGGGATAGCCCAGGTCGGG
>NZ_DAOTZQ010000056.1:0-115469 GCF_034434295.1 Chloroflexus sp. | reverse complement strand
GATGATGCCTCCACGCAGGCCGAAAGCCTGCGCCACGGGGAGCGCGTGCAGCCCAGCCTACCGCAGCGTGACATATGGGTAATGCATAGCCACCGCTGGAGGCGGGTGGAGGTGGGGGCGTGTCGCCGTGCATTACCGGATACAGCCACAACCTGACCCGCTCGCCCCACCATCACGCTGGTTCGACAGCAAGTCAGACGTACAAGACAAAAGTGCGAGCCTCCGGCTCGCACTCCCAAAACCAGTTTATCGCTCTCTACCAGCCAACGACGGGGATCAAAAAGGGCAGGTGTTTCGCCTGCCCTGTCTGCCGACTCTTTACGCTTCCTCGTGCTTTTCGACAATCTGCACCTTGTTGCTAGTTGGCGGTGTCGTTGGCCGACGATTCCAGCTCAGGAGTTGACCCAGCAAAGCCCACATCCGCTGCTCCACCTCAGCTTCGCGACCGCGCAGTAACAGGCTGACACCACCCAACAGCAGAATGCCCGGCCACAGTAGCTTGAACAGCGATAGCAACGCTAAACCAACACCCCACAAGAGCGCCTGCACCGCTTCGTCGGTGCGGCCCAGGTTGCGTTGACGACGGTAAATGGCGATACCACCCCCGGCTAGCAGCGCAATCGGCACCAGCCACCAGAGCTTGAAAAGTGTCACCACGCCGAGGGTGATTAAAAGAATCCCAATCAGGCGGGTTTGATCGTTCTGTAGCGACATGTGTTTCCTCCTTTAACACCAGGCCATTGTACTTCTGCGGCTATGACGTAGTCTTTTGCGCAAAAGTTGCAGCACTCGTGGTACCATTAGTAAAGATGCAGGGTTACACTGTAATACTGGCACGCTGTGCCTGTAACTTCTTCCAGGGGTGCACGATGACACTATCACTCAGCGCCGAGCGGGTTCGTCAGTTTGGCACTACGATTTTTGCCGAAATCAGTGCGCTTGCCGTGCAATGCGGTGCCGTGAATCTGGGCCAGGGTTTTCCTGATTTCGCTGGGCCGGAATGGGTGAAGCAGGCTGCGATAGAAGCAATCACCGCCGATGCCAACCAGTATGCACCCTACATCGGTGTGCCACGTCTGCGTGAGGCGATTGCGGCCACCTGGCAGGCCCAGGGCTGGCGGACAGTTGATCCGGTGACTGAAGTGACCGTCACCAGTGGTGCAACTGAGGCATTGTTCGGCGCGGTGCAGGCACTGGTGAATCCTGGTGATGAGGTTATCCTGTTTGAGCCTTTTTACGATGCGTACCTGCCCGATGTGACGATGGCCGGCGGCGTTCCCCGTTTCGTTCGCCTCCATCCCCCCGGCGACGGTCATGCAACGTGGTGGTTCGATCCGGCAGAGTTGCAGGCTGTGTTCTCGCCACGCACCCGTCTGCTGATGCTCAATACGCCTCACAATCCAACCGGTAAGGTGTTTCGCCAGGACGAGCTGGAGCAGATCGCCGATCTGTGCCAGACCTACGACGTGATCGTGATTTCTGATGAGGTGTACGACCAACTGGTCTTCGCCGGCGCAACCCATCTTCCTATTGCAACGCTGCCCGGCATGTGGGAACGGACATTGACCATTAACAGTCTGGGCAAAACCTTCAGCCTCACCGGTTGGAAAATCGGGTATGCAGTTGGCCCGGCCAGCCTCAACGCCGCCCTGCGCGCAGCTCACCAGTGGATCACCTTTGCGACCGCGACCCCCTTGCAATTTGCCGCGGCGGCTGCCCTGGAAGGAGCTTTGCATAACGGCTATTATGAACAATTTCGCGCTGAATATACAGCTCGTTATCGTCTACTGGAAGAGATTCTGGTTAGTGTCGGCTTGCCGGTCTTGCCCACCGAAGGCAGCTATTTCCTGATGGCCGACATCACCCCGACCGGCTTTCACGACGATGTCACGTTCTGTCGCTACCTGACGCAGGAAGTTGGTGTTGCTGCCATTCCCCCTTCTGCTTTTTACGCCCGGCAACACGATTTGCCGCTGCTGGCCCGCTTCTGTTTTGCCAAGCGTCCTGAAACGCTGCGCGCCGCCCAACAACGGTTGTTGGCCTGGCGACAGCGCAGTTGAGAAAGAGAGAGCTGTCATGGAAACCCGTCTCCAAGAACTTCGTGCTCGCCTCCAGGAGATTGACGATCTGAACAGTGCTGCGGCTGTGCTGGGTTGGGATCAGAGCACATATATGCCCCCCGGTGGTGCAGCCGCCCGTGCCCGTCAGCTCGCGACCCTCTCGCGCCTGGCCCACATGAAGAGCACCGATCCCGAATTGGGCCGGTTACTGGCTGAATTGATGCCCTACGCCGAGCAATTGCCGTATGAACATCCTGATGCAGCGTTAATTCGGGTTGCCCAGCGCAACTACGAGCGCATGACTCGCTTGCCCGCTGATCTGGTGAGCGAGATTGCTGCCCATACGGCAGCCAGCTATCACGCCTGGACTCAGGCTCGCCCGGCGAACGATTTTGCTACGATGCTGCCGTATCTCGAACGCACCCTTGAACTGAGCCGGAGGGTTGCCGATTGTTTTCCCGGTTACGAGCATCCGGCTGATCCGCTAATCGACTTTAGCGACTATGGGATGCGGGCGTCGGTGATTCGTGATCTGTTTGCCCGTCTGCGCACCGGCTTGACCCCCATCATTCGGGCGATTGTTGCCCAGCCCCCCATCGATGACTCCTGTCTGCGCCAGTATTACCCGCGCAACGACCAGCTTGCGTTTGGCGAGCAGATCATTCGACGCTTCGGCTACGATTTTGAGCGTGGACGGCAGGATTTGACCCATCACCCCTTTGCCACTAAGTTCTCGGTTGGCGATGTCCGGATCACAACGCGCATCAACGAGCACGATCTGGGTGATGGTCTGTTCAGTACACTTCACGAATCGGGCCACGCGATGTACGAACAGGGGATCGACCCCGCTTTTGAAGCGACACCACTCTGCAACGGTGTGTCGGCTGGCGTACACGAAAGCCAGTCACGGCTCTGGGAAAATCTGATCGGTCGTTCGCGTCCATTCTGGGAGCATTTCTACCCTGAACTTCAGCAGACCTTCCCTCAGCAATTGGGGAACGTACCGCTCGATACATTCTACCGCGCCATCAATCGCGTACAGCCATCACTGATCCGCACTGATGCCGATGAAGTGACGTACAACCTGCACGTGATGATTCGGTTCGATCTGGAGCTGGCGTTGCTTGAAGGCACGCTGAAGCTACGTGATCTGCCGGACGCCTGGAATGCGCGCTACGCTGAAGATTTGGGTGTGACCGTTCCCGATTATCGTGATGGCGTGCTCCAGGATGTACACTGGTTCGGCGGGCTGATCGGTGGTGCTTTCCAGGGCTATACCCTGGGCAACATTCTCAGTGCTCAGTTCCTGGTTGCGGCACGTGCTGCGCATCCTGAGATCGATGATGAAATCGGGCAGGGTGAATTCGCAACCCTGCACGGCTGGCTCCGCGAAAACATCTATCGGCACGGCAGTGTCTTTACCCCTACCGAGCTGATTGAGCGTGCGGCCGGTGGGCCGATGCAGATTGAACCCTACCTGACATATCTGCGCACAAAATACTCGGCAATTTACGGCATCGATTTGTCATCGTAAGCCGCGTTTATCGCTCTCGTAATGTCAGAGCGTCGTGGAGTCGCCGCGCTGTGTAGAGCGGAACAGCAGACGGTGACTCCACGATTAACATCCATCCCCATCCTTAAAAAGTTCTCCAATGGCATTCGTTCTGATGTGAGACGTACCGAAACTCAGCCTGTCGTGTTCCTCCTCTCGTCGATGACACGCCCGCTGACGCTTCCACACAGGTATGCCCCGCATGTGTGAGGTCCTGCTTCTGCACCACCAAAGCGTGGTTACGGATGTATTGCTGGTAACAAAGTTACTCGTGGATAAAGTACCGCGGCCTAAAGCTACTGCCTAAGCCGGCATTGCCTAATCGCACATCATTGATGTTCATGCCGCCGGCCTGAGCAATGCGTAGATCAGCTACTGTATCTCCATGCTGTCCAGGACGAATGACGGCAACATGACCGGGATCGGATGCGAGCGCCGGCTTGCCAGCGTTAACGTGTTCTTTCAGCAGCCGCAACCCTTCAGGTGTTGATGGATCGACTTCGCGCCATCCATGCGCCGATGCCTGCGTTGTAAGCCAGCGGTTGAGGTCGGCAGCATTGACGGTTGCCCGATCTCCGGGTACGCCCGTCCCCAGTTCGGTCTTTGTTGGCAAAGGTACGCCCATCGCCCGCATCACATCGCCGGCAAACGTATTGCAGTAGGTGTAGTTGTCTGAAGCGTAGCGAGGATTACCGGCAACCCCGAACTGATTAATCACCGCAGCGTACAGTTCAGGGTGGCGGTTACCGGGCACACTGGTGATCGGTGCATTGAGGGGGAGCTGACCGGGTTTACCGTAGATGCTATCCATTCCGGCAACGGGCGTCCGGCCATCAAGCTGACTCGCCAGAACTTCGCTATCGTTGCTGAGGCGTATGCGCTCGTTCAGAATTGGTGGCAGAGCACCGGTTGCCGGGGCAGGGGTTGGCTCCGGAGCCGTTTCTGGTGGCGTTGCCGGCGTTTCGGGAATGGGTGTCATACGTTCAGAACCACTGATGTGACGCCCAGCGCTGCTGCCATCTCCGAACCTGCTCCCAGCCTCTTCAAGGGCATTGGTAAACTGTTCAGTACGTCGCGTGAGCTGACCAAGCGTCTCGCACAGTGTCGTATACTGACTCCGGATGCGCTCCCAGGCGGCTTCCGCCTGTTGACGATGGTTCCCGGCCCATGGCCCACTCTGCAGAGCCGTCATCGCCTGCGTGGCCTGTGCAAATGCATCCTCTATCGCACTGCTACCCTGGCGCAAAGCATTTAACGTTGCCCGTAGTGCATCAATGTCAGCCTGAATAGTTGCCATACCGAACTCCTCTAGCTGTGGCTGGTGCGCGTTGTGATGGGTTGGAATAGGATTCTGCACCAGAGAGTATACCTTACCTGCTTCGCTCATTCTTCGCTGGGGGGTAGTTGGGGCCGCAGGGAGAAGACAGAACGCCTGGTATTGATGAACACACCGAGTAATGGGGAACACAGTAAAAACCGGCACATCCTAAAAGCGAGGGACGGTCAAGGGCAATTAGTACCGTGATGCAATCGAATCAGACGCCTGGATCAACGGCGAGCAGCGGGCGGGCACGTGCCACATGTACGGTAGTGGTGCGGAAGTATGGCTTCCGCACCTCGCAAACCACTACTCCGCCCCCAAAATACCCTCCAGCCGTGACGGTTGGGGGGCAGCCTGCGCCTGCCGACCAAAATCGTCGCGGCGAAAGACGATCTTACCGGCAGCCATGGTGAGCATCACCTGCCCCTTCAGGCGCTGACCACGCAGTGGTGTATTGCGACCACGTGATGCAAAGTGATCTGGGTCGACCACCCAACTGCGTTCGGGATCGAAGATGACAATATCGGCGGTCGCACCTGGGCGGAGATTGGCCGGTGAGCGGTTGAGCACCTGTGCCGGTCCTTCGGTGAGTTTGGCGATCAGATTGACAATGTCCATCTCACCGCGATGGACGAGGGTCAGGGTGAGGGCAAGGGCCGTTTCCAGACCGCTGATACCGGGCGGGGCAATCCCATATTCGCAGTCCCGGTCTACCAATGCGTGCGGCGCGTGATCGGTGGCAATCGCATCAATCACCCCATCACGCAGCCCCTCCACCAGCGCTTCAACGTGTTCGATACTGCGTAAAGGCGGATCAACCCGGGTCGAGCTGTCGTAGGGTGGCAACAGCACCGGATTGAGCCACGACGGCAGACTCAGGTCGGGATGTACTCCGGAACGCCCGGTCTCAATCTCGTTGCGCTCTTCCAACCATCCCAACAGCCAGCGGTCGCTTAGCGTCAGGTGGTGTGGTGTAACTTCGGCAGTGACATGGACGCCGCGGGCACGAGCGGCACGAATCAGCGCCACGCTGCCGGCTGTACTGACCCGACTGATATGTAGATGTGCACCGGTCGCTTCGGCAAGGGCAATATCGCGGGCGACAATCGCCTCTTCAGCAGCCGCCGGAATAGCGGGTAAGCCCAATCGAATACTGACAGCACCTTCGTGCGCTACTCCGCCCGCTGCCAGATACGGGTCCTGGCAACTGACCATCACCGGTAATTTGAGAGCCGCGGCATAGGCAAGGGCATGACGCAGCAAGGCCGTATTGGCAATCGTCCGCCCACCATCGCTGAAGGCAATACAACCGGCTTCGGCCAGCTCTCGCATCTCACTCAGCACCTGACCCTCATTACCCACGGTCAATGCACCGATCAGATCAATCCGCACTCTGGCGTATTGATCGGTCAACTCACGCAACTGGCGAATAGCCGCCGCATGATCCGGTGTTGGACGTGTCGTCGGTCGAGCGCAGAGGGTGGTAAAACCGCCAACGGCCGCAGCGGCACTGACACTGGCGATGGTCTCTTTGTGCTCTTCGCCCGGTTGGCGCAGGTGGGTGTGAAGATCGGTAAAACCGGGGGCAACCACACAACCACGGGCATTAATCACCTCTACATCAGGTGCTAATGGTTCGCGATCAGTGTGCAGATCGGCCAGATCGTACAACCGCTCAACTTTACCGTTGGCAACCAGAATATCGCCAATGGTGGCTACACGATTGGCCGGATCGATAATTGTGCCATTTTTAATCAGATAACGCATTACCATCTCCTCTCAACCGGCCATTCGATAGAGTAACGCCATACGCACCGCGACGCCATTCGTGACTTGCTCTTCAATTACTGCCGGCGATGCAGTAGCCACTTCGGGAAAGATTTCGATCCCTTCATTCATCGGGCCGGGATGCATCACAATCGCATGTGACGGCAGGCGGGCAAGGCGTTCGCTGGTGAGACCATAGACCCGAGTGTACTCGCGCAACGCCGGCAACAATCCACTCTGCATCCGTTCTTTTTGCAGACGCAACGCCATCACCACGTCAGCTTCTGGCAGCAGTGGGTCAAGTTCATACGCAATCCGCACCTGCGGCCAGGTCGCCGTCCAGAACGCCGCCGGGCCGATCAGGGTGGGTGGGCCACAGAGCGTCACCCGCGCACCGAGATGGGTCAAGCCCCACAAATTGGAGCGCACCACCCGGCTATGCAGAATATCGCCGACGATAACGACGTGCAGATCGCGGATCTGTCCCAATCGACTCTGCATCGTGTAGAGATCGAGCAGTGCCTGCGTGGGATGCGCATGGCGGCCATCGCCAGCATTGATAAGCGAGCCACGAAAGTGACGCGCCACCAGATACGGCGCACCCGACTGACTGTGGCGCATAACAATGATGTCGGCACCCAACGCCTGCAGAGTGCGCACCGTATCAACCAACGACTCACCCTTCTCGACACTGCTCCCCCGTGCGGTAAAGGCGACCACATTTGCCGACAAAGCCCGCGCTGCCAGCTCAAACGAGATGCGCGTGCGCGTACTCTCCTCAAAAAACATATTGACTACAGTTTTACCGCGTAGTGCCGGTACCTGCTTAATTTCACGACTCAGCACCTCGCGCATACTCTCGGCCGTTTCCAGAATCTCCTCGATCTCAGTCGCACTAAAGTCATCGAGATCGATTGCATGACGACGTAATTCAGTCATTGGCAGAACCTCGCAGAATCACAACCTCATCAACCCCATCGGTCTCGCGCAAACGCACCATCACCCTCTCGGAGAGCGAGGTTGGCACATTCTTCCCCACAAAATCGGCCCGAATCGGCAATTCACGATGACCACGGTCGATCAGAACAGCAAGCTGAATCCGGGCCGGACGCCCCAGATCGGCAATCGCGTCGAGTGCTGCCCGCACCGTGCGCCCGGTAAACAGCACATCGTCCACCAGCACAACCGTCTTCCCGGTAATATCAATCGGCAAATCGGTCTTACGCACCCGTGGTGCCGGCCCACGCAGCTTCAAATCATCACGGTAGAGCGTAATGTCCAGTTGCCCCACCGGTATGCGCGTCCCTTCAAAATCGGCAATTGCGGCTGCAATTCGCTCCGCCAGCGGCACACCACGGCTCCGAATCCCAACCAGAACCACATCGCGCAGACCGCCATTGCGTTCATCGATCTCGTGCGCAATGCGTACCAGCGCCCGCCGAATCTCATCAGCCGACAGAATCTGTTTTTCTTTTCCCATGCGTTCCTCCGCAGCGAACGGACTGCGCAAACAAAAAATCCCTGCCCGCAGGTGCGGGATCAGGGAAAAAGCACAGCGATAATATGGGCCACGCTGACATGTAACTCATCAAATTGCTCCTTCACAGCCTCACGGGGCTGTATTAAAGGTGAGCAGATCGTACCACAGCCAGATACGAGCGTCAATGATAGTGGCAGGGAAAAGATGACAAATTGGCAACAAATCCATACAACTGATCGGCGAATAGATAGCAATCACCCATTGCCAATCGCGTGTAATTAGCGCACCGTTGCCTTGAAGCAGCGCGTATCAGGGGAATAGCTCTTTTGGATCGGTCTGTCAGGATTAGATTCACCTCCTCCCTGTAATCCCTTAGCCTTTGCAGTGCCAGCCTCACCACCGCAACGCCGGTATGACAGAGATGATGAACTGGCGGAGAATCGCATCATTGTCCAGTGTGCCGAACATTATCAAGTGCGGTTTATCACACTCGCCCTACCCACTACCATTGTCAAGGTAAGACGCTACGACAGTTATCCCCACAGGACTGAACCATATCAAAACGCTACGTCCTTGACCGCTGCACGCAAACGCCGATACCCCTGGACGCTGGGAGCGCGGGCCTCTGGCTTGCCCCTGGGGACGCACGCCATACCCGCTTCCAGTAGATCATCGTACCCCCAACCAGATCGCGATAGCAGAAATCATCCTGTACCGGCAACTCTCGCCTCCAGCGGGGGTGAGTAAGGGTAGGGCGTAGCAGGCGCTGGGAGCGCACGCCTCCGGCTCGCCCACCATCTGAGTGCGCACGCTAACCTGCTTCTAGCGGGGCATCGCACCCTGAACCGAATCGCGCTAGCAGGAGTCATCCTGCCCCACCTTTACCCGCCCCCGCTGGGCTATGCATTACCCACATGTCACGCTGCGTCAGATCGGACGGCAAACGCTCCCCATGGCGCGGGCTTCCAGTCCGCGTGCAAGCATCCTCGCCACCGCCGTCAGGTACTGGACATGGCCGATGGTGCGCAGGCTAGAAGCCTGCGCCACAGGCTGATACACCGTTTCCCATTCGTGCCGTGAGACTCACGCGACGGTGTTACAGTGCAATAGTGCTGGGATCGCGCACGATGAGATAGGCGCTGCAGATGCGTGGAGAGGTTGACAAAATAGATATGGATAATGTATTGGGGGGCGGGATAGGGTGGGGGAGACTAAGTCCTGGGAACGCGCACCTCCGGTGAGTACGGTGCCGGTGCCAACCTTGCACGTGCTCGCCGTGGGGAATGCGGCAGCCATCCTGCCGCACCAATCGCACTCATCGCCCCACTTCTATCGGTTAGCCTGCCGGGCGCTGGTGACGGGTAGTGCCCTTCAGCCCCCGCTCCTCTCCCTGGGTGGTAGAGGAGCGGGGGAGTAGGGAGGGGCATGCTCCGTACTGGTTTCTGCTTATCTCAATTCCAGCCCCCTCCTGACCTCCCCCCGCTGGAGGAGGAACAGACAGAGCATCAGAATGAGCTACTGTTTATTGCATCAGGAAGTCCCAGCACCGCTCGCTGGTCTCCTATTGGAGGAATGGGGGGTGGAGTATTCCCCATCCTTCTCCGGGAGCTAGGAGCGCGGGCCTCTGGCCCACCCACCACCTGAAACCGCACACCATATCTGTTTCCAGTGGAGCATCGCCCCCTGCACCAGAGTGCGCTAGCAGGAGTCATCCTGCCCCGGCAACTCCCGCCCCCGCTGGGGGCGGGTAAGGGTGGGGGCGTATCGCAGCGCACTGCTGACGTAACATCATTGTCACACGTCGCACGCAACACCGTGTGGCGTAACCGTAAACAATTTCAGGAGCAGTCAATTCCTATAGACGCACTTCGTCACCTCTCACGGTAGCAACCCAGACTATACTCATTCTCTGTGTCCTCCGTGTCTCTGTGGTAAAAAAGGTAGCAACTTGAATTAGATACAAGACTACGCTTCGGCAATAGCCTGTCGTGACTTGGCCTGTTCGCGCAAAATAAACTTCTGAATCTTACCGGTTGACGTCTTCGGTAAGGGGCCGAAGGTAAACTTCTTGGGTATCTTATAACCGGCCAGAAAACGCCGACAGTGCTGCTGTAAATCCTCCTCGGTGACGGTAACCCCTTCCCTTAGCTCGATAAAGGCGTGAGGCACCTCGCCCCACTTCGGATCGGGTGCGGCGACCACCGCAGCCAACATCACTGCCGGATGCTTGTAGAGTGCATCTTCCACCTCAATCGAGGAAATATTCTCGCCACCAGAGATAATAATGTCTTTTGCACGGTCGGTGATCTTAATGTAGCCATCAGGATGCACCACCGCCAGATCGCCAGAGTGGAACCAGCCATCGCGGAAGGCAGCTTCGGTCGCGGCTGGATTCTTGAGATAGCCCTTCATAACGATATTGCCGCGAAACATCACTTCACCCATCGTCTGCCCATCCCACGGCACTGGCTGCATCGTCGCCGGATCAAGCACACTAATCGCCTCTTGCGCGTGGTAGGCTACCCCCTGGCGTCCGTTGAGATGCGCCTGTTCGGCAATCGGGAGCGTATGCCAGTCGGGTTGCTTTGCACATACCGCTGCCGGCCCGTAGGTTTCGGTCAGACCATAGACATGGGTAATATCAAAGCCAATTTCAGCCATTGCCTGCAAAACGGCTGCCGGCGGTGGAGCGGCGGCAATCAGACCGCTGACCTTGTGGGTACCCCGACCTTCACGCCAGTGAGGAGGGGCATTATTGGCGATCAACGAATGGACAATCGGGGCACCGCAGTAGTGAGTGACACGGTACGTTTCAATCGCCTGCCAGATCAGCCCGGCATCAACTTTACGGAGACAAATGTTAGTACCCGCGTTCGCAGCCATCGTCCAGGGAAAACACCAGCCGTTGCAATGGAACATCGGCAGCGTCCAGAGGTAGACGGCATGGTGGGGCATCCCCCACGAAACAATATTGGAGAGGGCATTGAGATAGGCCCCGCGATGGTGATAGACGACGCCTTTAGGATTGGCCGTTGTGCCTGATGTGTAGTTGAGCGTGATCGCTTCCCACTCATCGGCAGGATAGATCAAGTCAAAATCGGGATCACCACCGGCGAGAAACTGCTCATATTCAAGACTACCCAACCGTTCACCTGGGCCGGTGTACACAGGATCGTCTACATCAATGACGGTCAACGTTCGGTTACACTGTTCCAGCGCCGCTTTCACCACCGGCGAAAATTCGCGGTCGGTAATCAAGACTTTCGCCTCACCGTGATCGAGGATGAAAGCGATGGTTGCGGCATCAAGCCGGACATTGATGGTATTAAGGACAGCACCGGCTCCTGGAACCCCAAAATGACACTCGTACATTTCGGGTGTATTGCTGAGAACGACAGCAACCGTATCGCGGAAGCCAACACCAAGCGCACGCAAGGCAGAAGCAAGCCGTCGTGATCGTTCGTAGACCTGTGCCCACGTATACCGCCGTTCGCCGTGAATGACTGCCGGCAAATTGGGATAGACCATCGCTGTTCGTTTAAGAAACGAGAGTGGGGTCAGGGGCGTGTAATTTGCTGCGTTCTTGTCCAGACCAAGCTCATACATGTGCATCGGACACACCTCCTCGTGCGGTTTGCTACATCTGCGAAGGTCTGCGTCGGGCACAGACCCCCTGCCATGCATTGGCGTCTAATGTGATACAGTCGCGGAAATTATTGGCTGTATTATACTGGTTTTGTCGTCTGTCGTTGTTGGGAGATACTGGTGTATCTGGGAGCCGTCGCCCTCATCCTCGCAGCACTCTCCGGATGGATACCGTTCACGCGCAATCATACCCGTGGCATCATCTTGGAGTGCGGTAGCCCCGCTGCTACATCAGCCCGCATAATCAGGTGCGGTTCACAGAGACAACGTGCGTTCAGAGCACGTCCGCCGGCTCAACCGTCCGTGAAGAGCTGCCTGCACGTGAGTGCGATGCAATCGTGGATCAGGCGTCTGGCCTGTCACTTCCATGCTCGTCCCGTGAGTACCGGTTGATGGACAAGCGCAGACGAGAAGTCCATCCGTTGGCGTAAGGCAATCCCATCACTAGATTATTTCATAAACGCTGTGCTATCGTGCTACCAGACTATCGCCCAGGCCCATGAACGCTTGCCAATCACCAAAGCTCGTTCATTCTGCTCCCGACCTGTTGACAGAGAGCAGCTCCGGCCGTGCCATCAAGCGCTGGATGAGGTTGCCCTGCCTGCTCGTCGTGCGCGTGTCGCAGCGTTTGGAGTGTGGCAGCCACGCTCTCACCGCAGCCGTACTCATGATCCGGCACGTGGCATGCCATTGACCCTACTGGTCTCTGGGAGGCTAGATGTACTCGTTACGCTCATAGAGTTCGGTCAGGAGTGAATAATCTAACTTCTTGCAGAAAATAGGTTCTACAGCGTTGTGTTCTCAATATGCAACGCACATCAGCAGAAGTCAACGCGGTGCCGCCACACCTCACAACTAACAAATCTCTATCGGAAGACTGATTGACAACCGCGTTGAGCGAGATATACTACGAATACAGCCTGCGGGGATGCTCTGGTTTCGACAGGGAGTGAACGCCGTAGACTGCAGGTCGTGCCGCCCAGTCACGTAAAAGGGGCAAGGCAACAACTGCCAACACCAACACTCGGGCCCAGGCTCGCCTGGCCCTCGCTGCTTAATAATAGCGGCGCGCTCGCCGTAGCTCCCCCGATGGTTACGGGTCGAGCGTCAGCAGTCGGGTGCTCCGGTAACGCCTGCCTGAGCGTTATCGGCTAAGAGATCAGGCTGGCCCAACGGTCGCTCTGCCACTCGCGCGACCGCGGGCGAGATCAAGCGAGGGGCTAAACCTGTAGATGTCTGCGGTCTAGCTTTCTGGACGGGGGTTCAACTCCCCCCATCTCCACCACACACCACAGCGCGGAGCAATATGCTCCGCGCTGTTCGTTTGTACAAGCTCACCAACGCGCAAGATCACCCTTCGCATTTGCAACAGGGATTTCTGACGTCGCGGCAAAACGCTCAGACTGCTGGTTGCCGATGACAAGAAACTACTGCAATTTGTCGTATATTCGTATGGCACCAGAAATGGTGACTTGACTCACCAAAATCGGTGAATGGAATACTTGAAATTGTCGCTAGTTACCATCTATGATACTACTTGATATTGTAAAGCAAAACTGTATTAAATCTATCCACGAGATTTGATCGCAACTCTTTACAGCATGATTAGTCAACTGCAACGTTCAACACGGATGGCCAAAGTTCTGAAGCACAAATGTTCAGATGCAGGCCCGCTGCCGTTGTCGTAAATAACACCTTCTTTCTTTAATTTCAAAGATGTTTCTTCAGCAAAAGTCAAGATTTTGGCACACATGTACAGGGTGATTGCCCATACGGGTTGCCACCTGCTGTCACTCATCAGCAATATTTCGAGTGACCGATAAATACTGTTGTGCCAAAAACTGGTTGCCTCTGTCATCTCTATCATCAGGAGCGTGTGATACATCCATACGCACCATCATCTTCAAGCGGGTTGAAAAGACCTGATAGCGAAGCAGGATTGGTTCACACGGCATGATCAAACAGGCTAACCAGTGTTCTGTTCAAATGCCAGCTTTCTGAAAGGAGGCAGCCGAATGTGACCGTAGATGTCACAACTCCCTGCTATGCTGTACGTAGCCATATCGCACGAACGTACATCGCAGACCCGCGTATGGGGATGACATGGTATCGCACCCAGGTACAATGAGCAGACCTGTGCCATCGCTGAGACGAGCCAACTGCGCGAAGGAGCTACATATGGACTTTCAATCATCAGACCGGGAGCAACTGCAACCGTATCGACTCGCTCGGCACCGGCTCGGACAAGTTCTTCTGCGTACTCCAGAGCTTCCCGGGATTATTGCTGTTTTATTATGGATGGTGCTTGGTGGCGTTGTGTTCATGAATGGTTTTCTGGCATGGTTATGCAGCCTCTGGTTTCTGAGTCGATACCTGCTCATCGACCAGACGCGACGGCTGCTAGATGGCGGGCAGTACCATCCGGCAATGCGGCTCGCCCGGATAGCCAAATCGCTCAACCCGTTCTCGGTTGACGCACACTGGCTTCTGGGCCTAATCGCACTCCAGCGCAATCGACCACGGATAGCGGTAGACCACTTGAAGGAAGCGTGCCGGCTTGATCCTGACAATCCCCGTGTATATGCAGCGTTGAGTGCAGCGCTCGTTGAAGCTGAAGAGCCAAAACTGGCTATTCAGTATGCAAAAAAAGCGCTTGCAATGAACCCTGGATTGTATGGTGCAGCTATGGTGCTAAGCGATTGTACACCAGATAATGAACAGGTCGAGCACTATTTACGTCAGGCGATCAATACTGCTCGACGACCGGTTGAGCGAGCTGCTGCCTGCTGTGCTCTCGCTAATTATTTGATTGAGATGGGACGGCGTAGTGAAGCAGAGTCTTTCCTGGCACAGGTGATCGGTCTTGTGCCGACTTGTCCTCCGGCCAGTCGTGGGCAGCTTCATTACCGACTTGGTGAATTGTTGACCGCCTGTGGCAAACACGATATGGCACGTGATCAATTCTTGCTCAGCATCAAAATCGATCCCAGTGGCCCGTGTGCTGCCAATGCCTGGCGAGCGGCTGCACTTGGTTTCATCGAAGAGCACCGTTCGCGACAGCGTCAGCCGCTGGCAAGCCATGAGGTAGACGGCACGGATGTGATAACTTCGTTAGAGGAAATGTCAAGCAAGCGACGTTCACGTTCGGGATGAAGTCCCGCAGATGTGGAGCGGCGGGTTTAGGCGGGTTGGAACCCTGCCTCACGTCGTACAAGCCCCTTGCGGGGTTGGCATGACGGCGGAGAGGTTTACCCCCAACCCCACCGGAGCTTCCACGTCGTCAGGTAGGGCTTTAGCCCGCCTGAAGGTTAACATCCAGAAACCAACAAAGGAATGGCGAGATCAATTCTATAATCCAGGTCGCCACCTATGCTACGGACAGACCACGTGAGATTGACTGCCAGAATGAACAGCATAACACTATGCGCAATACCGTGTGACGTACCTGTATTTATGAACAATGTGGGGGTGGCAGCCAGTTCCTGTAGACGCGCTCTTTCACGCACGACTCAAGGTAGCAACTCAGGTTATGCCTATCCTCTGTGTCCTCCGTACCTCTGTGGTGACAAACGTAGCAACCCGGGTTGTACCATCAACAGCTCAGTTACAGCGAGAAGGATCACCAGGTTCGCAACCCTAGAAACGGCGCTGAACAAAGCCAGGTTGCCATCTTGTCATTACCTGCGCGAGAGCCGTTTTGAAACCGGTTCTCATCAACGGCCAGAGGCTGCAAAGACGTTGTAATCGAGGGGGTTCTGATTGACCCACTGTCCATCACGCCAGACCCAGACCTGGTAGTCAAGGTGTGGTCCACTCGACATACCGGTCGAGCCAATGTATCCGATCACATCACCGGGATTGACCCATTGCCCATCACTGACAGCAAAGCCTGACAGGTGAGCATAACCGGTGCGATAGAGTTCGTTAGTCACCCAAACATGGTTGCCGGCGGGCCAGCTATTCGATGTGATCTTGACCCGACCGGCATGGGTGGCGTAGACCGGCTGATTCCAGGTACCTTCTGGATCGGCTATTCCATCACCATTGTCATCGATAGCCAGATCAATCGCCCCCCAAACCTCTGCCGGCGCATGGGTGCCGACACCATAACCTTGCGTCATAACAGTATTGGCAACACCGAGCGGATTTCCGGTGGGCAAAAGCGAGTCGTTGAGTCCCCGTCCCTGCGGCTCGGCTACGCCGATCAGTCCTTGTTGGGACAACACATCAGTGCTACCGGCAACGCTCGCTGCCAGGGCTTCACTCGCATTTACCGGACCGCGCCAGCCACTGAGCACCGGCTGGTTAGATCGACTCATCGTATTAAAGGCAGCAAATGCCAGGAGTACGATGGCAACAAAGGCACCGATAGGAAAAGAGATTCGCATAGTGTATTTCTACCGCAGATGTTGGATAAACGTGAACCTGTTTAGTTATCGATTACTCATGGAATATTGCCGGTGCGCCACTGATCGACCAGCCGCGTAACGACATTGATGTATCCCTGAACATCATTCTCTATCGACGGTGCGTAAATCGGGATGACTTCAGCAACTGTCTGAAGCCCGCGACCACGAATATATTCCACATCGATCAGGCGATACCAGTCGGCAATACCGGCTTCCCAGTTGGGGTAATCACGAAACCGACCATAACAGGTCGGATAGCCGGCACAGATAATATTGCCGACATTGTGGGTTGTGCTGCCATCTGGCTTAAAGCCGGCCCAGTTCGGGTTGGTACCAGCACCGCTTTCATGAATGAAGAAGGCAAGGGCATAGGCTGGATCAATGTTATATTCCAAACCAAGGCGGTACCAGATTTCACCGGTACCGGTCGCCGGCGAACCGTAACTTTGCAAGATACGATCAATCTGTGCCGGCGACAGGCTAGGTGCAGTTCGCAGCCGATAATCGCCGGGCGCAGGCCCTGTTACGGCTGCTGAGGCAATACTGGCGGCTACTGAACCGTTATTCACCCTTGTGTACTGAAAGCTCAAAAATGGCGATGCCACTGCCATTCCAAACCACAACCCGATCACCACAATACTTGTAACGGCAATTGCCAGCAGTACGAGCGGCTGATTAAACCAATCGGCAATCGTTAGTGGTTCAGGCTGACGGTATGTAGGTGGTGGTAAGGGTAACTCGTCGGTAAGCTCTGCCGGTACCGGTACGAACGCTGTTTGCCGCTCAAAGCGGGGCACGTGACTGACGACGGTTGTCACTGGTGCTCGCTCTGGTTCTGGTAATTGAGCCTCCAATGGTCGATTGCGTCTGGCGCTAACGGGAACAGCCTGCCCGGTTGACAACGACGCCGGTTCTGGTCTCGTTGTTCTGGAATGAAACGTCGCTAATGGTCTACCCGTCGTACTGCCAGATTGTGCCGGAGGAGGTAGTTTTTGGCCTGCAATTGGTTGAGCGTTCCGGGCCGGCTCAGGGGTATGCCGGTAGCTTTGATGAAGCGGAGGCGCTGATCGAGCTGATTGTCGGGCACGCTCATAAGCAGCCCGTACCTCAGCAGGAATCCGCAACCCCTGCGGTTCGACCGGCGTATGCAACACAGGTGATTGATCGGCCAGTGCCGCATCAAGATCGGCAGTGAGATCGGCTAGCGGTTGCGTCGGCGCCTGCACGATCTCCGGATCCTCAATTGGAAAGAGAGGCTGACCCAACCGCCGTGGCCCTCTCTTGCGATTGGAGAACGTGCTCACTTGCTCCGCTCCTGTGCCAGTCGATGCCACTCTTCTGGCGTTGGTAAACGAAATGCGCCATCACGGTTAAGATAAACCAGTTGTTCTTGATGGATTGTCACTACCAGATCGGCCAACCCATCGCTGTCGGCATCTTCTAATGATAATACCACAGGCGTCAGATCTTCGCGTAACCCAAACAAGTATGGGCCTTGCCAGGTCTGCACCTGGCTCGTGTCCCCACCCGGAATAACCATGATCACAATTTGCCGATCAAGATTGAGCGCCATAAACCGCGAAGGATGGCCGGAGCGTTCGGCGGGTAATCCGGCATAGCCGGTCAGATGGGTGGTGCGTGGCCTCCCATAGCGCCAATCGTCAACGATAGTGCGACCAACATCGGTGATAGTTCCAACCAGAATGATAAGCGCACCTATCACTAATGCGATTACTGCCCCCTGCATCATACGGCCTATTTTGAAGGCCCGTTGCACCGGTTGTAGTTCACGACTGGTAGACGCCATGCCAGCCCTCCTCTGCGAGCTTTACAATGCCACACCCAATCAATCAGGAATAAATCCTTTCACGTATTTTCCCTCACCGGTCGACGATCTGCCGGGTGTTGCCGCCAGGCCATATGGTGTTGGTGTGATATTCAACACTGTATCGAACAAGTGTTCTAATTCTACCAAAGATCGGCACCGTCGTCAAGCTCTCTTTTCTCATTGTGATGATGAAAATCGTTCAACAAAATATGTTACTGGTAGTACGATGGTTCGCTATCGGCATTACAATGAAAACAGTGACACATGCCGGTAGAGTTGCCGGGCTGCCGTTCCCCCACAGGCAACGGTTACGATGAACGTTCTCCCTGATGACAAAGAAGAGGCGCTATGCGTTATTTACTCGATCAACGTTCTTACGACGAAATGTTAGCGCGGAAGAGCCATCCGCGTGATTGTTATGTGCGCAATCAGGAGTATTGTCATCACCTCTACATCGATGGTGTCAAATACACCGTCGCTCGCGCCGTATATGCCTGTCTGAAAGAGGCGCAGGCAAAGAACGATGTTGACGCACTGCTCCACCTTCAGATGCACGTTACCGATCTTGAGCGGTTGATCGGTGAGGCACGTGCCCGTGGTGAAAACGTGGCGACGCTCCGCATGCTGGGCGATCCGCCCCCTACCGAAGATGAAGCGCGTCCGCAGCTCAATCATTCGTTTTTGCCCGAACAGCCAACAACGCCAGCGGAGACCGGTCTCAACCGTACATTCCTTACCGAGCAGTTTTTACGTATTCTCTATAACAAAGGGCGAGCAACCGGGATGGAGCTGGCTGAAGCGATGGGACTATTCTACCGGGTGATTGAGCAGATCATCATCGATCTACGGAATGTCGAACAGATTGACATTGTCGGTCAACGTGGTTTCGGCGATATTAACTACGAGTATGTACTGACGCCACGTGGACAGACGGCGGCGCAGGCTGCGATGGAAAAAGTTCAGTATACCGGTGTCTGCCCTGTACCGCTTGAACGCTGGATTGAGTCGGTCAAAGCGCAGACAGTAAAGAACGTAAAGGTGACACGCCGGAATATCCGCGATGCATTCGAGGGTCTGGTGATTGATGAGTCCATTCTGAATATGGTTGGACCGGCGGTCAATTCCGGTTCATCGGTGATGCTCTTCGGGTATCCCGGCAATGGCAAAACCACGATTGCCGAGCGTATTACCTATCTGATGGGTGACGACATCTTTATCCCGTATGCGGTATACGCCGATGGCGCTATTATCAAAATGTACGATTCGGTTATTCACGAGCCGCCTCGTAATCCACTCCCAGAGGATGTCGAATACGACCGGCGCTGGGTTCGGATCAGTCGACCCGTGGTCATCGTTGGCGGTGAGCTAACTCTCGAACAACTCAATCTGATCTACAATCCGACCTCGAAGGTCTATGAGGCACCGTTTCAAATGAAAGCCAACTGTGGCATCTTTTTGATCGACGACTTTGGCCGGCAGCAGGTGCGCGTGTTCGATCTGCTCAATCGCTGGATCGTGCCCCTCGAAAAGCGCTATGACTTTCTCAATACGGTGTCAGGGCAAAAGATCCAGATTCCGTTCGATCAGCTCATTATGTTCAGTACAAACCTCGATCCTAAAGACCTGGGTGACGATGCTTTGCTTCGTCGTATCAAGTTCAAGATCGAAATTATCGATCCGACCGAAGAGCAGTGGCGGGAAATCTGGAAGATTATGTGTCGGGTACGCAAAGTTCCCTACGATGATCGCAGCATCGATTATCTGATCGCCAAGTGGTTTCGCCCTGATCAGCGGCCGTTTCGGATGTGTCAGCCGCGCGATATTCTCGACCAATTAATCGCAATTGCCCGTTACAACATGGAGACCCCAACCCTTAGCCCCGATTTGCTTGATGCCGCCTGCCTCTCCTACTTCCCCAGCAAGGAAAAGAAGAACTTTGGCGCTAAGGTGCGGTTGGATCTCTAAACGAACGTATTATCTGGTTCTGATCGGCCGGTTGGCAATGCGAGGATGACCGGTGACCATTGAAGTCCACATCTATCATCGTAGCATTCCGTAGGGGTAGACCTTGGGCCTGCCTTTTTGCGTAAGGAATGTCTAATGGCATAGACAACCCAGGCTGCCACCTTAATTTGTCCTATACAAATATGCTCTCGATGCTTCTGTGGTACAACGATCACCACAGAGAGACGGAGGATGTTCAGAACTTATTTCATAAAAAGCTGCGCTATCATGCTATCAGACTGTCGCATAGGCGCATGAACGCTTGCCAATCACCAAAGATCGTTTTTCATGCTTCTGTCTTGTTGGCAGAGCGCAGCTCCGGTCGTGCCATCACGCCCTGGATTGGTTGCCTTTGCCAGTCGTCATGCGCGTGGTACGCGGTGTGGAGTGCAGCAGCATGGCTGCCGCAGCAGCCGTACCCACGATCCGGTGTGTGTCATACCGTTGACCATGCTGATCACGGGGATGCCGGATGTGCTCGTTACGATCATAGAGTCGGTCAAGAATGGGACAACTCCTGGCAGACGTTTTTTGAAACAGGTTCTATTATAAAATCTGGTTTGATAGAAATTATCACACGTGATCACACCATCACACCGGCGGCGACCCGATTGCAGAGACGAAGAACGGTATGTTCGCTGCACAAACCGGCATGAATACCGCTACAACCTGCACGTGATCGTAAGTAGGGGCGGGTTCAGAACCCGCCCCCATAGACGTTGCCTGTACCTGTTCAGATCGCCTTACCACATGACACGAGTAGCCCTATTTGGCAACAGTATCACCTCCGAAACGTAATCCCAACCCAGGTTGCTATCTATATTGTGGGCTGTCCACAGAGACTGACTGCCAGAAATAGCGCGACGTTGCACGCCACACCGTGTGGTGTAACCGCATAAACGATGTGAGAAGCGGTCAGTTCTATGGATACATTTCGTCACGTTTTGTGGTAGCAACCCAGGTCATACCCATCCTCTGTGTCTCTGTGGTTACAAAGGTAGCAACTGGTGTGTCTCTGTGGTTACAAAGGTGGCAACTGGGGTTATGATAGCCTGCCCCTGATGCCAGTATAATTCCGTAGCATGCCTAACATCATCGACCACCCATAACCGATTGCGCCAGATGTGCACCTTTTTACAGACTTTTTTGCTATTGATTCAAGATCGGATCGTTCTTTGCTCTTCTCATTCTCGCAGGGCTGATGGCTGTTTATGGCTTCAACAAGCCTCGTACCTTTCTTCACAAGAAGTGATCGGATTGTTGCAAGCGGTAGACAATTGATCGCAATTCCGTTATAATTCTGTAGCGGTAAGATACTTTGTAGGATAAATCACGGATGTTTTCCTGCTACTGCCGGCCAGAGCCGGCAGTCAATTATCGTCTGTATCTTGCGCAGAGCTTGGTTTCGGGAAGGATGGAACGATGACAGGAGTGCTCACCATCACCCGCACGTCGGTCGGCAAGAAAGTCATTATGGCACTGACCGGCTTCGTTCTCGTTGGCTTTGTCGTTTTTCACATGTACGGTAATTTGAAGATGTATCAAGGCCCTGAAGTGTACAACGCTTATGCGGCCGGTCTGCGCGAACTTGGCTATCCCGTTTTCGGCCACGAGCATTTACTCTGGATAGCGCGCTTTGTTTTGCTGGCCTCGGTATTTTTACATATTTGGGCCGCAACCAGCCTGACCCTCCAGAGCCGGCGCAGTTTGCAGGCGAGCAGTATTTCAACGGTACACCGTTATGGGCAGCACAAGCGCCAATCAGGGTATGCCGACTACACGATGCGGTTTGGCGGGGTGCTGATCTTTTTCTTCATTATCTATCACATCCTGCATCTGACCTTCGGCGTCGTCGGTTATCAACCCGGCCAATTCATGCATCCCCACGGTGATGTGTACGAAACCTACAATAATGTCGTGTATGGCTTTCAAAATCCACTGATTGTTGGCTTTTATCTCTTGACGATGGTCTTCCTGGCCCTTCATCTCTACCACGGTGTCTGGAGTATGTTTCAGACCCTTGGCTGGAACAACCGCACCTATGATCGGTTATTGCGCGGTCTGGCTATTGTTATCGCAGCAGCCGTTTTCATTGGCAATATCTCATTCCCGTTGGCGGTCTACTTCGGCTTTGTCGCGTAGATGCTCCCGACCAACGCTAGAAGAGCGAGGAAATTCGCATGAGCGAGACGAAGAACGAGACGACTGTTCGTACCGGGACGCGGCAGGTTGAATATGTCAGTGTTCTTGACTCCAAAGTCCCGACTGGACCGATTGAGCAGCGCTGGGATAAACATCGCTTTGAGATGAAGCTGGTCAATCCGGCTAACCGTCGAAAATACACGATTATTGTGGTCGGTTCTGGACTGGCCGGAGCCTCGGCAGCCGCTACGCTGGGTGAAGCCGGGTACAACGTGCTTTGCTTCTGCTATCAAGATAGTCCGCGTCGTGCGCACAGCATTGCTGCTCAGGGTGGTATCAACGCAGCTAAGAATTACCGCAACGACGGCGATAGCATTTATCGCCTCTTCTACGATACCGTGAAAGGTGGCGATTTCCGGGCACGTGAGAGTAATGTCTACCGCCTGGCCCAGGTCTCCGTCAATATTATTGACCAGTGCGTGGCCCAGGGTGTGCCGTTTGCCCGTGAGTACGGTGGCTTGCTTGATAACCGCTCGTTCGGTGGTGCCCAGGTGGCACGCACATTCTACGCCCGTGGTCAGACCGGCCAGCAGTTGCTACTCGGCGCCTACCAGGCCCTGAGCCGCCAGATCGCAGCCGGTACCGTGAAGATGTTCCCCCGTACTGAAATGCTTGATCTGGTGGTGGTTGACGGGCGAGCGCGTGGAATCATTACCCGCGATATGGTGACCGGCAAGATCACGCGCTACGCTGCTGATGCGGTTGTGCTGGCAACCGGTGGCTACGGCAATGTCTTCTATCTGAGCACAAACGCTAAAGGGTGTAACGCCACAGCGATCTGGCGCGCTCATCGCCGGGGCGCATTCTTCGGTAATCCCTGCTTTACCCAGATTCACCCAACCTGTATTCCGGTCAGCGGTGAATACCAGAGCAAGCTGACCCTGATGTCAGAGTCGTTGCGTAACGACGGACGGATTTGGGTACCGAAGAAGAAGGGAGATACCCGCCGCCCACAAGACATTCCTGAGTCAGAGCGCGATTACTATCTCGAAGAGCGCTATCCTAGCTTCGGTAATCTGGTGCCGCGCGATATTGCCTCTCGTGCTGCCAAGCAGGTGTGTGATGAGGGGCGCGGTGTTGGCCCTGGCGGTCTGGGTGTCTATCTCGACTTCGCCGATGCGATTAAGCGCCTGGGCCGCCAGAAGATTGCCGAACGCTACGGTAATCTCTTCGATATGTACAAGCAGATTACCGGCGAAGACCCGTATGAGACCCCAATGCGAATTTATCCCGCCGTCCACTATACGATGGGTGGACTGTGGGTTGACTACAACCTCCAGAGCACGATCCCTGGCCTGTTCGTGATCGGAGAGGCGAACTTCTCGGATCACGGTGCTAATCGATTGGGTGCATCGGCGCTGATGCAGGGTCTGGCCGACGGCTACTTCATTCTGCCTTACACCATCGCCAATTTCCTGGCCCAGGTTAAGCCTGGTGGCATCAGCATCGACCGTCCCGAGTTCGCTGAGGCCGAAGCCGAGATCAACCAGCGTATTCAACGCCTGCTCAGCATTCGCGGCAAGCGAACCGTCGATTCGTTCCACCGCGAGTTGGGCAAGCTGATGTGGGACAAGTGCGGTATGGCACGCAATGCGGCTGGCCTGCGCGAGGCGTTGCAGCGCATCCCTGAGATTCGCGCCGAGTTCTGGGAGAATGTGAATGTGCCCGGTGAGGCCAACGATCTCAATCAGGCGCTGGAAAAGGCCGGACGGGTGGCCGATTTCCTCGAACTGGCCGAGCTGGTGTGTCTGGATGCTCTGCACCGTGAAGAGTCGTGTGGCGGCCACTTCCGCGAAGAATACCAGACACCCGACGGCGAAGCACTGCGCAACGACGAGCAGTTCTCGTATGTGGCTGCGTGGGAGTTTACCGGCGATCTGGCGAAACCTCGCCTGCACAAAGAGCCGCTCGTCTTCGAGTACGTCAAGCCGACCCAGCGCAGTTATAAGTGATCCGGTTGGATGCTGACGATTTCGTACAGGTTCCCGTTGCTATCAGTTTAACTGCTGCCGGTTGACGTCATCAATCGGTGGCCGGAGATAGAGTATGAAGATCACGCTGAAGATCTGGCGGCAGAAGAATCGCAATACTCCCGGCGAGTTCAAGACGTATGTCATGGATAATGTCAACCCCGATATGTCGTTCCTCGAGATGCTGGATGTGCTTAACGAGGATCTTATGTCGCGGGGTGAAGAACCGGTAGCGTTCGATCACGATTGCCGGGAAGGTATCTGTGGCATGTGCTCCCTGATGATTAATGGCGTTGCCCACGGCCCCAAGAACGCCATTACCACCTGTCAGTTGCACATGCGCAGTTTCAAAGATGGTGATACCATTACGGTCGAACCCTGGCGTGCATCGGCATTCCCGATCCTGAAAGACCTGGTGGTTGACCGAAGTGCATTTGATCGGATCATTCAGGCTGGCGGGTACATCAGCGTTAGCACTGGCTCTGCACCCGACGCCAATACCATTCCGGTATCGAAAGTAGCTGCTGACCGGGCGATGGACGCCGCAGCCTGCATTGGCTGTGGTGCCTGTGTGGCCGCCTGCCCGAATGGTTCGGCGATGCTGTTTACGGCAGCAAAGGTTACCCACCTGGCGCTGCTGCCCCAAGGCCAGCCAGAACGGTATCAGCGAGTTGTCAATATGGTGGCACAGGCTGATTTCGAGGGTTTCGGCAATTGCACGAACATCGGTGAGTGTGCCGCGGTCTGCCCCAAGGAGATCAGCCTCGATACTATTGCACAACTCAACCGCGATCTGGTGATGGCAGCGCTTCGCGGTATTGAGCCGAATACACCAATCGCACCGGCGACGACTCGTTAGTCTGTTCGTTATCCGCAGTGCCTGCGTAATCCCTCTTCCACCGGTGTGGAAGAGGGATTTCTGTAGCGCCAGTAATCTCAAATCTACTGCATCTGAACGATGCACTGTCAGACGCCAGCGCCAGGTAGGGGGACACGGCATGCCGTGCCCCTACTGACCAAAACTCATCGATGGGCCTCAGGCACACCTGGATGATGTCCATTGTTGAGCAACATGGGGAAACCACCGCACTCCCGCACCTGATCGTAATCGCGGCTGGTGCGGCAGCGTGGCCGCCGCACTTCACACCACGCGCCACGGGCAACTCTTCTGACAAGGGATGTTCTCACTGTGTGTGGAGTCAAAACGCTGGTTCGACGCATCCGCGCACAGTCGTAGTGTCGGGATAATCGTTGAGTCGCGTGTCACGAACACTATTACCCAGCGTTGATACAACCATCACCTCGATCACAAATGCTCCGCCCGATACCGTTCGCGTAGTTCGTCAATGCTGATCAGGGAACCATCAGCCACCTCAACAAACCAGTACTCCCAACCATTAAACGCCGGTTTGTTCTGTGCCCTGGCAGCGATAGCGTGAATTGACCCGCTGACCCCGTTCCACTCCACATGGCCATCGGCCTTGACCGTAGCGATAACGCTACGGTCACGATTCGAGAGTCGCTGACCAACCGCGATATAGCCAGCCGCGATGAGTTGACCAAATGCCACTCGCGGCGCATCCCGTTTTGAAGGGGTGGTCAAGAGCTGGTGATCGACCGCGACCGGCGTGATGGCAGCCAGCCGGTCGCGGGCAATCGCAACATACGTCGGATCTTGTTCGATCCCCAGATAGTGCCGGTGTAGCCGTTTGGCAACTGCGCCGGTGGTACCGGAACCGAAGAATGGATCGAGCACGACATCACCCGGTTGTGATGAAGCAAGGATGACCCGGTACAACAGGGCTTCTGGTTTTTGGGTGGCATGTGCTTTACGGCCATCAATTTTGATTCGTTCGGCACCAGTGCAGAGCGGGATATGCCAGACATTCTGCATCTGTTTATCATCATTCAGATGTTTCATCGCCTGATAATTGAACGTATAGGTCTTCTGATCAACCGATTTTTTTGCCCAAATGAGGGTCTCGGTCGCGTTTTGAAAGCGGGCACCGCGAAAATTGGGCATTGGATTCACTTTATGCCAGATCACATCGTTCAAAATCCAGAATCCGAGGTCCATCATGATGGTACCTACCCGAAAAATATTGTGATAGGTACCGATTACCCAGATGGTGCCGCTGTCTTTGAGAATACGCCGACACTCGCGCAACCAGGCACGGGTGAAGGCATCATAGGCCGTCAAATCAGGAAACTTATCCCATGCATCATCTACCCCTTCGACAAGGGTCTGATTTGGTCGCCGTAGTTCGTTACGCAGTTGCAGGTTATAGGGTGGATCGGCAAAGATGAGATCAACAGAGTGATCTGGAAGTTTTGGCAAAATATCCAGACAATTTCCACAAATGATCTGATCGATTGGAAGCTGTGTGTATCGTTTGGTATCCATATCTATTAATCAACAGAGTCATGCTGTGAGCAGATGTCACCGATTGTTACCGATGGCGAACAACCGGTGCTGCTTTCGCTACTTGTTCGAGAACGTTGAGTGTTATCGTAGCAGTATGCCGATATGAAAAACTGGCAGCCTGGGCCAGTCCTCGTGTGCGCAGATCGGAGCGTAGCGCCTCATCGCTCAAGAGACGATTGATTGCGGCTGCCCAACCGGCTATATCATCGGGTGCGATGCGGAGTGCCGCGGCTCCAACAACTTCCGGCAATGAACTGGCGTCGCTCACAATCACTGGTGCACCACACGCCATTGCTTCCAGGGGGGGCAAGCCAAACCCTTCGTACCGCGATGGATAGGTAAAGATGGTGCATGCCTGATAGAGCAGGGGGCCGTCGTCAACCGGAACGTCAATACGACGGACAGCCTTCGTCAGATCGAGGTCGCGGATCAATTGATCAATATCGGGAAAGAGGCGGGGATCGCGTCCCAACGCTCTCCCGGCAATCGCCAGAGTACAGTGGGGATGCCGGCCATGTACAAGCGCAAACGCACGTAACAACGTTCCCAGATTTTTTCGTTCATCAAGCCCACCGACGTAGTAGATGAAGGGCGGTTGCACACCATAACGGGCAGCAACCAGGGCCTGAGCGGCCTGTACATCGGCGGCTGGACGGTATTGATCACCGGCAGCCAGGTAGCTCACCGTAACCCGGTCAGGTGGGATGGCCAGGTAATTCAAAATCGTACTCCGGCTGAATGCCGAGAAGGTTAATACGTGCGCACTGCGCAGGGCTGCACGCCGAACTAATGCCATATAGGCCCGTACAGCCCAACTTCCCCGATAGGCCGGCAAAAGCAACGGTATCAGATCGCCGATAGTCGTGACAACAGGTTGGCGTGCGCGTAGTGGTGGGGCAAAGTAGGGCACAAAGATCACCGTCGGTTCGCCGTTGCGAGCCAGACGTTGGGTGATGACAGGAATGGCAATCTGTTCAAAGATGACTTTTGCAATCTGGCGTGGGCCGCCTATCTTGACAGTGATCCCCTCAACACCAACCGGAAGTGCAGGAGTTTTGATACCAGCCGGTACTACCATCAGGTAACGATGTTGCGGTGCCAGACGATGCAACCAGGGCAGTAAGTGATGCAGATACTGGCCGATGCCTACGGTCGGCTGGAACCAAAAGCTGCCGTTGATCACGATCTGCACAGCGAACTCCTCAATAATTCGCAAAGGCCGGGGAATTGGTGTTACGCGGTTTATAGCTCTAATAATAGCTATTGTTGGAGCGATTGTTACAACATTGTACCGCAATTCGCAATTCCGTCAATCGATTGACTGGTCAATTGACACTCTTCGTCGTCAATGTGATAATCGCCTGCACAACCGTAGTCTCTTGGGCATGGCCTTCTCTTACAAGAGCAGCCTCTGAACGTAAGGTGTAGTATGGCACAACATTCTCAGCATCTCAAACCAGAGTCATGGCTGGTAGCAGCCGGACGCACGATTGAAGCCGGTGCGCCGCTCAATGTTCCGCCAATCCCGGCATCCAATTTTCTTATCGGTCAAGGGCGTTCATATGCCCGGAATGATGCAACGCCAACCTGGGAAGCCCTCGAAGAGATTGTTGGCGGTCTTGAAGGCGGGCGGGCAGTAGCATTTGCGTCGGGTATGGCGGCAATTGCCGCCGTGTTTGATCAATTACCCGCCGGTGCCCAGGTTGTGTTACCGGACGATTGTTACCAGGGTGTGACCGGGCTGGCAATGGCAGGGGCAGCGCGTGGACGTTGGTCGGTGCGGCGGTTGGCGCTTACCGATACCGAAAGCTGGCAGCAAGCCTGTGCCGTGGCCGATCTGGTCTGGCTTGAGTCGCCTTCAAATCCATTGCTCGTCGTTGCCGATCTGCCGGCGATCTGTGCTGCGCCGCGCAAACCCGCTGCCATCGTCGCAGTAGACAATACCTTCGCCACCTCATTAAATCAGCAGCCGCTCGCGTTTGGGGCAACCCTCTCCATCCAATCGGCCACCAAGTTTATCGGCGGACATTCCGACTTGCTCGCAGGTGTGGTAACGACTCGCGATGAACAACTCTGGCACGATTTGCGACGGTCGCGTGAATTGACCGGAGCCACCCCCGGCACCATCGAGGCATTTCTGGCGGCGCGTGGTGCGCGCACGCTGGCATTGCGGTTGGAACGGGCGCAGCACAATGCGATGGAGCTGGCCCAACGGTTGTCCCGCCACCCGCTGGTTATATGTGTCCGTTATCCGGGTTTGCCAACGCATCCAACCCATGCCATTGCCCGTCGGGTATTGAAGGGGTTCGGTACTATTATCTCGTTCGATCTGCGCGGTGATGCTGCATTTGCCGATGCAGTCTGCCGCAACGTCCGCCTGATCCGCCATGCGACCAGCCTGGGAGCTGTTGAGTCAACCATGGAGCGACGGGCTGCGATTGCAGGGCAAGAGCACCTGCCGTCTACGCTGCTGCGGCTAAGCGTTGGGATTGAAGATGTTGATGATCTCTGGGCCGATCTCGACGAAGCGATCCGACAGGCTGCCCGGTGAGGCTCAACCGGACAATCGGCTGCGTTCGGTGCGTAAATGTGCGGCCAACGCAGCAACTGGCGGAAACTCCGTTGCCCACTCATCATCGAGCGGCCAGAACGAGTCAAGACCGCGGACACCACTGCGTTCGTAGGCCAGCGCCTGAGCCATCAGCTCAAGCCGATCAACCGCTTTGACCAACCGGGCTTCCCGTGAAGTACCGTCAACATACTCATCCCACAGCGTGAGATACTCATCACTGCGGGCCAGATGACCGATCAACGTCGCCAGGCCATCCCGTTCGGCCTGGCGCTTCGCCTCTTTGCCAAGCAGTCGGGTGGCCGATGCTGGCAAATCGCTCAACAGCGACTCGGCCAGGTCGTGCAACAAGGCAATTGCCAGCAATCGCCCGCGATCAATGTCGGCAATCTGATCCCCGATCAGCAGACAGAGAACTGCCACGCCAAACGAGTGTTCGGCAACACTTTCGACATCACGTACTCCACGTTGCAACCAACCGGTGCGTGGCAGCAATTTGAGCGCCAGGAGATGCGGGATAAGTGAACTTAACGCAGGTGATTCCATGTGATTCTTTCCAGAAATATCTGATACATGCATGGGATTGCCAATCGTGTATAGGTAACAACAATGACTAAGTCAAATCCGGTTCAAGAAACGTCATCACTCATACCGAGAGCAACCTGAGCGTGAACGTGGAGAACGACGTTTCTGCCACGCACGCAGTATCACACGCCAGCGTGAATACCGTTTCCAGACCAGGTTGTTCGTGATCCTTCATTTGGCGTGCGGCAGCAACGTTTCCACATTTGGCGTGCGCACCGGCAGGCGCGGGGCACAGCGTGTAATCGTACCGATACGTGGCCCTGGTGAAGGAGACGCCTGAGCATGGGCTGGAAGCCAGCTCCACCGGGCGCTGCTGACGCATTGCGGATAACGCCGCAACACGGCGTGCAGGGACTGGACTGACCAACGACGATTGTGCGCCTCGGCGATGATGCACAGTATGAGTCAAGATTTGATATACCACTGGTATACTCTGGTACAATACAGGGGTGAAGAACAATCTACTCTGATCAGTCTTTCCCTCGCGATCACGTATCAAATTTGAGCCTCGTATTATACAGAATAACACAATTGCTGAGGCGAGGGACGTTGTAAAGACATCGTAGCACTACTGAGGCGCTGAGAGAACCTTTGGGCGGGCAGGGTTGTGGTCATTTGCGGGTGCGGAGTGCCGGGAAATACATAAGGATGGGCACATGCAACTGGAAACCATCAAAGTTCAGGGATTCAAGTCGATCCGCGAACTGGAATTTTCGCTACGCCCCCTCAATATCTTGATCGGTGCGAATGGTTGCGGGAAATCAAACATCTTGGGCGTCTTTGCATTTCTCCGCGCAATCGTTGAACGCCATTTACAGATGTATGTTGCTCGGGCGGGAGGAGTAGATCGCATACTCCACTTCGGTCAAAAAAACACCGATTCATTACAGATTGAATTGTGGTTTACGAAGAATGATCCACGGTTCAGGGGAAATATCATCGCAAATGGATATCGCTGTGCATTGGTTCCAGCCATAGGAGATCGCTTCGTGTTTGCTGATGAACGTGCATTCTTTCATGACCGTCGCTACGATAAGCCCGTTGAAAAACTGTTGGGTTCCGGTCACGAAGAGAGTCTGTTACCGGCGAATTACGGTAGAGGTATCCCGGCGCATGTCTTCGAGGCAATGCAAAGCTGGATCGTGTATCACTTCCACGATACCGGTGATTCGGCTAGAGTGAAACAAACTGGCGATATTGACGATAACTATCGGTTACGTCAGGATGCATCGAATCTGGCCGCGTATCTGTACTATATACAGCAACAAGCGCCAGACCAGTATCGCAATATTGTCGATGTTATCCGCATGGTTGCCCCCTTTTTCGATGATTTTGTGCTCCGACCCAGTCCGTTTAACCCTAACAAAATAAAACTGGAATGGCGAGAGCGGGGCAGCGATACCTACTTTGATGCTTATGCTCTCTCTGACGGAACCCTACGCTTCATCTGTCTGGCAACGCTGCTCCTCCAACCGACACGGAAGTTGCCGGCCATCATCTTACTTGATGAACCGGAGATGGGGTTGCCTCCTTACGCTATACACGTACTGGCCGGATTACTGCGTAGTGTAGCCACGCAAACACAGGTTATCGTCGCCACCCAATCAGTAACGCTCGTTAATCAGTTTGAGCCGGAAGACATCGTTGTTGTTGAGCGACAGGATGGTCAGTCTGTCTGTAGACGCTTGACGACGGAAGAGGTTGAGCTGTGGCTCGACGATTACGGGCTGGGTGATTTGTGGGAAAAGAATATTCTTGGTGGCAGGCCAATACGTTGAAGGCCAGACTGAAGAGACTTTTGTGACAGAAATTCTGGCTGAACACTTTCAGCAGATCGGGATACATCCTGTTCCAATTCTAGCGAAGACGAAAAGAGAAAAATCAGGTCGCTCCTTCAGGGGTGGTATTACGTCATATGGGAAGGTAAAACAAGATATTCTAAACCTTCTCCGTAATCAGAACGTTACGGCTCTTACCACAATGATAGATTTCTATAATCTACCAGAAGATTTTCCAGGTAAGAGAACATTGCCTGTGGGTTCTCCATACCAGAAAGTAGAACATTTACAGCGGGCCTGGTATCAAGACATTAACGATAGACGATTTATTCCCTTCATTACCTTACACGAATTCGAGGCGCTATTATTTACTGATCCAGCAGAGATAAAGGCTGTGTTTTCCGATCTTCGTCTACAACGTCTACGACGTCTGGTGCAGGAAGTAGCAAGATTTAACAGCCCGGAAGAGATAAATGATGGTCCAGACACGCATCCGGCAGCACGTATAGAATCGTATGTAAAATCATATCAAAAACCAGTGCATGGCCCGTTAATTGCAAAGCGAATAGGTTTACAACAAATTCGTCGAGCCTGTACTCATTTTAATAATTGGATTATAGCACTGGAGAGACTCGCGTAGTAGGAATAAAACCTCGCTATCTATGTCTTATCCACCACAACACATTTAAGAGAAAATTATGTTTCTCATAACACAAACCAAGATTCAACTCTTCTCAATACTGACATCGTATCAGAATTAAATCAATTTTCCTTTGTTAATCACATACCATGCAATTACACTATATCAAAATA
Source organism: Chloroflexus sp. (assembly GCF_034434295.1). Classification (GTDB taxonomy): domain Bacteria; phylum Chloroflexota; class Chloroflexia; order Chloroflexales; family Chloroflexaceae; genus Chloroflexus. The sequence goes on along the minus strand of NZ_DAOTZQ010000056.1, from coordinate 83,061 downwards.
CACAATCTATACGGAACTCACACGCAACAGATGCAACTCATAGCACCATAACCAACTCAAAGGGTTGCAGGAAGTGACATAGCGATCACAAACAGCATGATGTCACTTCAACCCAATAGCGACAAGCAGGTTTAACCCCTCACTCAACACTCCCCTCGTGCGGTGCAAAAAGGCGGTTCGTGCGCAGTGTAGCGAGGGTCTGGGCTGCTTCTTCGGCCATGCGCACGATCCGATCCAGGCTGACCCGGAGGGCCGGATCAGATATCTCTTCGCGTACCAGTTGCGCTTCTCCCATGATCACTGTTAAGGTCTGGCTGATATGATGAGCGGCGCTGCGCACGGTCAGGTACGCTTCATCCACCTCGCTGCGTAATTCTTCATAGTTGCGGACTTGCTGCCGAAGCTGATCGTAGCTAACCGCACGACGGAGCGTGTAACGGAGGGTTTCGTGATTGATCGGTTTGGTCAGGTAGTCGAAGGCACCGAGTCCCAGGGCTTCAAGCGCCGCTTTCGGTGAGTCGTTCGCAGTCGTGACAATAATGAGTGGTCGATCTGGTTCCAGATTTAACCAGTTGAGAATATCAAACCCACTACCATCGGGTAAGCCGAGATCGAGCAGAATGATTCTTGGCCGACGCGAGAGGATTGCCAGACGAGCTTCGGCAATGTTGCGTGCAGTATCAACGGCATAACCATCACGCCGCAGCATTGTGGTGAGAGTAAGTTGCAGGATTTGATCGTCTTCCACCAGGAGGATTGGTTCTTGCACCGGATTACCCCATCATGTAAGTGGCAGCCGCCGGCCACAGGAAAGCCGGCCCTTGTAATTCTTAAACCAATTTTCAACCCATGAGTATTGTACACACTTATGCCGGTTGTTGCATGGTGTTCTGACAGGTCGGACAGAAATAGGTGCTACGCTGGGTCACAACAATCCGTTCAATCGTGCTCTGACAGCGTGGACACGGCTCACCGGCTCGGTCGTAGACATTAAAATGCTCTTGCTGTGTACCCTGTCGGCCATAACCGTCACGGTAGTTGCGCAACGAACTGCCCTGATTGGCGATGGCTTCCTGCAGCACGTGCTGGATGGCACGATGCAGTTCGTCGATCTGTTCCGGCGTGAGCATTGTACCTGGGGTCAGTGGATGAATGCGGGCCAGCCAGAGCGCTTCATTGGCGTAGATGTTGCCAATGCCGGCGATCAGATGTTGATCGAGCAGCAGGGCTTTGATCGGTGCCCGTCGGCTGTGCAGGCGCTCGGCTAATGCAGAGGGGGTAAAATCAGCGGCGAGCGGTTCCGGGCCATGGACGGCATCTAGAGCTGCCAGACCTTGCCGGTCGAGCAGGTGGACGCGGCCAAACTTCCGCTGATCGTTGAAGATGAGCCGCCGCCCGTTGTCGAGATCGAGGGCAAAATGGACATGTCGTGCCTCAGATGTCTCCGGATCGGCAACCAGCAATTGTCCCGACATTCGCAGATGAATGGCCAGCGTCCACTCGCCATCGAGCGACAGCAGCAGCCACTTTGCTCGCCGCCCAATCGCCTCGATGCGCCGTCCGGCAATCAGTGCAGCAAATTCATCAGGCGACGGCGTCAGCATTTTTGGCCAGTCAAGTTTGGCCAGCCCGGTAATTGTACGTCCCCGAAGCTGCGGAGCAAGGGAGCGGGCAACGGTTTCGACTTCAGGAAGTTCCGGCATAGCCTGTTACCTACTCACGCCATTCGGCTTCACCATCGGCCCAATGCTCCTGTTTCCAGATGGGCGCAATCTCTTTGATCCGATCCATGATGTAAGCTGCAGCAGCGAAGGCTGCGTCACGATGGGGAGCCGCTACAACAACCAGTACTGCTGTCTCGCCAATCTCTAGCCGACCGACCCGGTGGTGGACGCAAACCCGCCCAATCGGCCAGCGCACTCGCGCCTCGTCGGCAATCTGACGTAAAACCGGCACGGCCATCTCGGTGTAGGCTTCGTACACCAGAAATGCCGTAGGCCGCCCACCAAATTGGTTACGGACTACACCACTGAAGGTGACAACAGCCCCATCATCAGGCGTCTGAACTGCCGCTACCAGTGGTGCTGGATCAAGCGGTTCTGTGGTAATGACAAACGGTTCGACCATACATCAACTCCGTCCGCCACTTACCGGCGGGATAAAGGCGACCTCATCACCGTTGGTTAACACAGTCGTCGGTTGGGCAAACTGTTGATTCACAGCAAAGAGCAGGCGTCCGGTATAACCGGCCAGTCGGGGGTATTCAGCAGTTAGTTGTTCCCACAATTGACCAAGGGTTGTTCCTTCGGCCAGGGTATAGCTGGCCTCACTACGTCCGACAATATCGCGGTGTCCGGCGAAGAAGCGTACAGTAACCGTAATCATCAGCCTCCTCCTGATTAGAGCCGGGCTTCCCAGCCACCATCTGCGGTAATGACGGCACCGGTGAGATAACCGGCAGTTGAACTGAGCAGGCAAAGGATGACACTGGCCACCTCTTCTGGGGTGCCCAGGCGCCCAAGTGGTACCCGCCGCGCAAAGCTGCGTAACGCTTCATCGGGACGTTGGGCGTTCAGCAAGGCGGCATTGGCACGGAGCAATGAGGTATCAATCATGCCGGGACAAACGCAATTCACCCGTATCCCATCGGCAGCGCCATCGAGTGCCATTGCCCGGGTGAGTGCAATAACCCCACCTTTCGAGGCTGCGTAAGCGGCCCAACCGGCTTCGGCCCGTAACCCGTAGACCGAAGCAACATTGACGATGGCCCCACCACCGCGCCGGCGTAATTCGGGCATCACAAAGCGCGAAACCAGGAATACACCGGTCAGGTTCACAGCAATAATCTCTTGCCAGAGCTGAACGGTCGTGCTTTCAATTGTACCAGGTTGTTGAATCCCGGCGTTGTTCACCAACAGATCAATACCGCCGAACGTCAGCACAGTTTCATTTGCAATCCGGGCTGCATCGGCTTCATCACTGACATCGGCGATAACGGCCAGCGCCCGCCCGCCCCAGGCGTTGATACCGGAAACCAGTGCCGTTGTAGCCGCTTCATCACGGTCGGCAATCACCACTGCGGCCCCTTCGCGGGCCAGTGCGAGAGCGGTTGCGCGCCCGATCCCCTGCGCACCGCCGGTAACGATGGCTATTTTGCCTTGAAAGTTCATGGTTCACTCTTCCTCTGTGGCCGGCAATGATGGTGCTGTGTTCCCTGCCTGAAGTGCCTCGGCTGCCACCCGTCGCCAGAAGGCACTGAACCGGCGTGGTGGTTCGCCACGCCACGTAACGAATGCCGGTGGCTCGTAGATCATAACCTGTAACCCGCCGGCCTGCAATGCAGCCACATACTCACGAAACCGCGGCGCAACGCTGGCTGTAACGTGCACGGTCAGCGCCTGGTGTTCAGCAGCGAAGGCGCGTATTTCGTCAACCACAACACCGCGCCGGATACTGCCGACCCGTCCGGCAATCGCCTCTAACGCACATTCATACAGAAAAAAGAGCCGCTTGAAGCTCAGTTGCGCCCTGGACAGAAACGGTTCATCGAACACAAACACCGCCGGCGCAGTTGGGTTCGCGACCAGCGCCGGATCGGTTGGGCTGAGGCTATCGCCGTGAAGCCAGACAATCCCGCCGCTCATCGCCTTCCCTCCAGTTCGGCCAGTGTCACCCCGAACAGACGCCGGGCAAGATTTTCATAACTGTCATCGAACGGACAGCCCCCCTGCGCCAGCGGACAGCGCACACAGAAGGTGCCGGCGCTAAACCGTTCAACATTCTGCCGGTTGAAGATGTAGGGCTTATGGCTGAACGTACTGTTCACCCATTGCCACGACAGACTGTTCGAGGCCGGATCACCGTCAAGCAGATGACGGTAAAAGAGATCGGCACCCTCACGCCAGTCGCCCCCTAGCCAGTGAATGAGATACGCCGCGACCCACATGCGGGCGTGGTTGTGCATATAACCGACTGTGTACAGCTCGCGGAGCGATTCATCGATACAGACCAGACCGGTGCTCGCCGCAATCACGTCTGGTGGTAGACGACGCCGTGGCACACGAGCTTTGTGTTTTGCCGGCTCAATATCGTGGTGAATCCGGTCACCGAGATGGGCATACACAAGCTGCCAGAATGCCCGCCAGGCCAGCTCATTGACAAATTTTTCGGTGTCTGGAGTGATACCAAACCGGCCCAATATCGAATCGCGCACTTCGGCCAGGCTTAGCACCCCGTGGCGCAGGTATGGCGAGAGCATGGAAACGCCGCGTTGCACCACATCATTGCGAGTACGGGCATAGTGGCGAACGTTAAATGCTCGCAACCGACGGAGCGCCGCCCGCCGCCCGCCACGGATCGGCGACAGTTGGGCCGGACCTTGAAAAAGGCCGGCCAGCGCTTCCGCCAGATAAGCGGCCTGCTCTTCACGGGTTGTCAGATCGGTACGGAGTTGCATTGGTTTCAGCTCAACTGCTCTTATCGAGTATACCACAAGTTCAGATGACGGCAGATAAGCCGTGATGAGTCAAATCCCTTTGCACAGTATGTTCTCCTGAATGGCACCCTCACCCCAACGACATAGGGGACAAAAGCTGCACTCACTCCACAGGACACGTCCCATTCGCTGTTGAAGCAACGAAATACATTCGATTGTCAGGGCACCATTACCTCGACTGACCAGAGCGCGATTGACGAGTGATCAAATCGAGTCGGTTAATCCGTTGCAGCGAGCCAATCAGCGTGCGTAACTCATCAATAGTAAAACCGGACGCATCCAGTGCAAGTCGTACCCCGGCATTACGACGGGAATTATTTTCCTCAATCGCTACCTGATAACGTTGACCGCGCACTGGTTCGATGCGTACCCGCCAGGGGCCGATCACTTCCACCGGAACAGTCAGATCAATACCGGGCAATCGGTCGTAGGTCAGGATCAACCGACGGCCATTACCGGTGTACAGCACACCATTAATGGTCGAACCGCGCAATCGCAACAATAATTCGCGGTCGATCCCAGAGGGTACCACTGCTGGCAGTACGAAGGATTCGGGAAGCCGCTGAAGGTTCGTTGCGCCAATATCGATCACATTATTCTCGCGTACCAGTGGCCAGGCCGGATCGGCGATTGATTGAATTGCTAACCCCTCGGTTTCTGCTCTTCCATTCCAGACTCGCTCGAACGTGAACGCATCGCGGATCTGCTCACCGGTCACCAGCCAGTTAAACGCAACCAGCCGCCAGACCACACGGCTGGTCTGCGTGCCGCCGGACGGACCGACCAGCTCGGTAATACTTAGCACATGCCCATCTTGTTCGCTAATCGCCATCAAAACCAGTACCGAGTCGGCAGATTCTGCCGGCAGATCGAGTGGACTGACGCCGCGAAAGCTAACAATGGAAGCCAGGCGCTCACCGATACGTTGCTGGCCTAACAACCGTAGATCGGGAGCAGTGGACGCCTGCCGCAGATACGTCGGCACGATGGCCCATGGCCCGGTGGTGAGACGGGCCCGATAGGCCGCCTCTTGCTGTTCAGGCGTTAATGCACTCATGACCAGTTCCGGCTCGTTGGGATTGGCCCGTACCGGCAGATCTCCGTATAACGTCGGTGCATAAGCGCCATCGAGCGCATAGTAGAATCGCCGACTCCCATCACCGAGCTGAAATTCGTAAGGCGCACCACCTTCAACGTGACGCAGTTGCAAACGGTGACGGGCAGGATTATCGCGGTCGTGCCAGATTTCAGCAAAGAGCGGGGCAATGGTGCGATTGTTGAAATACCATAGGGTCTGATAACGAGCCTGCCAGACGGGGGGGCCTTCTGGTTCAGGGATACCACCGTGAGCCAGTGCCCGTTCGATCAGGGCAGTGGCACTAAGTGCGGGTTCAGCGGCACTCATCGTCACCACCGTAAAGGGATTGCGAATCAATCCCGGTAAAACGAGTACGGCAACAATGCTAATCAGTGCTACCAGTTGCAAAAGCGGTAACAGGCGGGCAAGCTGATGTTGCGGTGCCTGGGCCGTTTTCAACAGGTGGGCACGGACACTATCAGGTAGTGCAGTGGTGTTGCGATAATGACGAATCGCCGACATTAACGCCCGACTAACCGCCTGCCATTCACGTTCGAACTGTCGGCAGGAAGTACAGGCAGTCAAATGCCGACGGATCGTCTCGAAGATACGGAGGTGCTGGGTTGGGTCGATGAGAGCCTGGCGAATCAGCGAACACTCCCGGCTGCTCTCTTCGGCGGGGGGAGTCTGCCCAAGCGCCGGTGCCAATGCCTGCATCGCCTGAACAAGGGTTGTCATTGCGCTATCGGAAGGTATCCCCAGAATGGCAGCAAGCCGACCATGATCAATGCCAGGCAAACTATATGCCAGCACTGCCACCCGCTGATCAAGAGGTAAGGCCCGTAATGGACCGAGTAGCGGTGCTCCTGGTGGAGACGGCAATCGCCGCAGTGGCTGGCCGGTAAAACCGGCTCCCGCAACCTGATAGAGCCGGGCCAGCAGATCATCATCTCGCCAGGACGCAGGTGGATCGTTACGTACTGATTGTAACCACCGCTGAAGTAAGCGACGGGCCATTCGTTCATCGGGAGTCAATGCCAGTGCCCAACCATACAGCAGATCACCGCTGTTGATCACCCAGTGCGCCAGTTCAGTGCTCATCTTCAATCCGCGTCGATTGTGCTGCCACCTCATCGTCGGCAGCCAGTTGCTGTTGTAATCGCCACATCGTTCTCATCCGTGCCCGTTGCCACGCTGCACTCTTGGGGCCGGTTTCACGTAACAACACAATGCGCTGGAGAGCGAGGTGCAACGCAGCACGCCGATCGGCCTGAACGGTGCCTTCTTTCTGATCGTCCATTGCCGGACCCCCTCATTGCCGATGGCTCAACCGGCAGCCATCCGTTCAAAGCGCCGACCGGCCCGCGCCCCCGGCACCGGTACCGCAGCCAGGACCTCATCAATAATCGTCTGCGCTGTCACATTGCGTACTCGTGCTGCCGGACTGACAATCAGCCGATGGCTGAGCACCGGTTGGGCCAGGACCTTCACATCATCAGGAGTCACAAAATCCCGTCCGTTGAGCGCGGCCCAGGCCTGCGCAGCGCGATAGAGGGCAAGCGCACCGCGGGTACTGGCACCGAGGTACACATCACCGTGATCGCGGGTTGCAGTGGTCAGCGCCACGATATACTCGACGATCAGGTCATCCACATGAACCTGTTTGATCACCTCTTGCAGATGCAAGAGATCGTTCATATCAACCACTGTTGGCAACGTTTCGAGCGGATGGCCTTCACGTTGCCGCTTCAGAATCGCGATCTCGTCGATCCGGTCGGCATACCCCAGATGCACTCGCAACAGAAAGCGGTCGAGTTGGGCTTCCGGGAGAGGAAACGTGCCCTCGTACTCGATTGGGTTTTGGGTAGCCAGCACGATGAACGGCTGCGGCAGAGCGTGTGTCACTCCATCAACCGTGATCTGGCGCTCCTCCATCGCCTCAAGCAACGCCGACTGCGTCTTCGGTGTTGCCCGGTTTATCTCATCGGCCAGCACAATCTGCGCCATAATCGGCCCAGGCCGAAATTCAAACTCACGGGTCTGCTGATTGAAAATCGAAACACCGGTAACATCACCCGGTAGCAGATCGGGTGTGCATTGAATACGTTTGAAGCTCGAACCAATCGAGCGTGCAATGCTCTTCGCCAGCATGGTCTTGCCGGTACCGGGAACATCCTCGATTAAGACGTGACCACGACAGAGCAGCGCGACCAGTACCAGCTCAACGATCCGCCGTTTTCCAACGATGACTTGTTCGACATTATTGACAATGCGTGCAGCAATACGCTGAACCTCTTCCACGGGCACCTCAATTCAGATGGCTATTTGTCGGATGCAAAAGCAGTATACCACGATCACGTAGCAAAGGGAGAGTGTGGTCACTGGTACGAGATGGGTGAGAAGAGGGGAGGAAACGGGTAAGCGCAGGTCAACGTACCTGTTATGAGAATACTATGAACGTTGCAGTCTGAACGCAATCCACAGGGGTCACGTTCAGACTGCAACATTCACAGCCACCACAGACGTTGATAACCTCTACCGCCTACGGCAGTGGGATACCAGGCGAGGTACTACCGCCACGAGCACCATTACCGGGATAGATCGAGCGTTCCGCCACGATAGGCTGATTACTGCGCACGATGGCGGCCACGGCTGTTTCATCGGGGAATACCTCATGGAGCGCCAGCGTGTAACGAGCGCCAGTCGGAATGCGCACACTCAGGCTCGTCTTTGTACCATCGCCAAAGACGACCTCAATAGTAGCAATAGCAGATAATAGGCCAACATTAGACAGGCACAGATAGTAGCTGGCATCACTGGTACGGCCATCGATGAATGCCCAGCGGTACGCCGGAGACCGGGCACCGGTGCCAATGGTACCGACTGCACCGTCGGCAAAGAACATTGCTCGCTCCACAGCAACGGGACGATCCGCGATGACTTCAGTGGCGAAGCCGAGATCAGGAACAACTTCGTTGACATCAATTGCCAGTTGTGCCCGTGGTGGAATTGCATAACGGCGGGTAGCCGCAATCCCATCCGGGCCGCGGAAGATTGCTTCGACATGGGCCGGCTGATTGTTCGGATTCAGCACTAACAACTGGGTGCGAAACTCGCCTTCGGTGGTACCCTCGGCGAACAGCCAGCGCCGCGAGAGCGTATCGATACCACGACCGGTATGCAAACCGCTTCCATTTGGGCCAAAACGCATTGTGCGCTCAACTGCAACCGGCTGGTCGGCAATAACCCGCATCCCAAAGCTTGCATCGGCGAGCGGACGAGTGCCATCGGGAAGTGTTATATCGTGTACCGAGACCACCAGCCGATTCTGCGCACCGATCTGCACCTCTTGCTCAAAGACGGTTCCATCGCGACGCATATACGTGATCTGTGCTCTGGTGTTGCTGGGTTGCGGATTAAAGATGATGAGATAGGTTTGGGTTTGATTGGTCGTACTCCCTTCGGCGAAATACCAAACCCGCGATAGGCGATCAACCCCTGGCCCGCTATCAATGTCGGTTGTGAGAGCCATCGATCGCTCGGCCAGAATCGCTTCGTTGGCTTCAACAATTGCCGGCAAAGCACTTGCGTTCGGAGCAATCTCATTCACATTAACATCAGCCCGACCACCACCGGGGACCTGGAGTTCACGGATGATCGGTTGCCCTGTTGGCGGAAAGAATGTCACCCACGCTGTCGCTGGCCGTGACGCAGGGTTATACACGCTCAGCCGCTGACTGTAACCGGCGGTATTACCTTCAGCGAAGTACCAGCGTGCACGAACTGTTGATCTGTCGACCTGTGTGCGCAATAATGGCAAAAGTTCGCGCAGCGGCGGATACGGATCAACCGCCATCGTGCTGACCTCGAAATGACCGGCAATAGCTGGGCGCAATTTTCCATCAGTTGCAGTCGGTTGCAGATCGGTTGGAGCGATAGCATACGTCTGGGTGAGCCATGCCAGCAAGGCGACAAGTCGAGATTGTGCAGCGGATGAAGGTGCCTGATCGGCAGGCGTGAGCAGCGCAACATGCACATCCGCCTCACTACCGGCAACCTGGCGCACCAGCGAGGTTGGTCCTCCTAGCCGGCCTTCAAACAGATTCCCCTCGTTGTCAATGATATAGTGATAGATCAGATCATCCCAGTCGAGCACGCTGGTCTGATAGACCAACAACGCCCGCAGATATGACAACGTCGCTGACGGTGGAACATCGACAGCCAGTTGATGGATGACGACCCCTCGTGGATCGCGACGATCGGGTCGAGCCGCTGCCGGTTCAGCCCAATCGGTACGAGCGATGTGCAGTGGACGCGGTGTCAAGACGGGCTTGCCAAACAGAATTGGCCGTTGCGGTAAACCGGCAGCGAAGATCGGTGGCGTGATCTGGGTTGCCAGGTAGGTAATCGTCACTTCATTGAGCACCGCCGACGCGCGTGGCACCTCGCTGGTAAAGGTCGCACGTAATTGCAGGTAGCGGGTATCGTCTGGCAAGAGCAGCGGAGCCGCAGTCGTAAACGCATCTGGATCGGCAGCAGGTGGTTCATCGGCCACAACGAGCGGTTGCCATGGCCCCCAGCCCTCATCGCCATTCACAGGTGGCGTTGCCCGTGCGCGCAGTTCCAACCGCAAAGCGGTGCCGGTAACCAGATCGGCGCGCCAGACAGCACCGGCAGCGTTGGTTACAAATGCTGTCTCAAACGGCGCCGAGATAAAGCTACCCTCATTTGACTCGGCTGCCAGTCGTAATTCACCACCGGCATTGTTCACCACCAGCAGATTTTGGCTCTCACCGGCCTGCCAGTCACGCACACTGCTCAGGCGCCAGCTCGACACCTGTGCCGTCAGCGCACCTGGACGAGCAATAACCGGTAGCGTCCATACCAGCATACCGGTCAGCGCGATGAGCAGGCTTAGTCTCAGCCCTGTGTGTCGGATCATACGTCATGCCCCGCTGCAAACTCATCGACGATTTCTCTGTTGCTATGGTGTCGAGCGCACGGCACCATTGAAGGCACCCGTGTAGATATTCGCCGAGTCGTAAAGTATCCAACCCGACGCAGCTTCCGGTTGCTCTTCGGTGGCATTGATCTGAGCACGTACTTCAGCCGGGCCGTATTCGACGACTACCGGCGACCAGGGATCGGTGTGATCCTGAAGCCATGGACGTTGCCGTCCGTAGCTGGCCATCATCTGACGGCCACCATTCCGTACTGCAATCTGGATCGTTTCATACGGAAATTTGACCGGCACCGCAATGTTCTCCAATCCACCCCACCATAGCGATGGATAGGGCATTGGGCAGACGTAATCGGCATGCTCACCCATCCGTGCCATATCCTGGGCAATTGTGAGCGATGGGCCATTCACTACCCGTCCAAAGACATCAACTGACATAAAGGCGCCAGCTGCATTAACTGCGTGGTGGGCACGTTGCATGAACTCGATAATGACATCGTACATGCGACCTGGATTGTCGACCGGATCGATTGGTTCGCTGAACAGCAGCTTATCGCGAAGCTCTTCTCTGGCACCAAACCAGTCAGGGAAGCGGATGTAATCAAAATTAATCTCATCAAACCCCATCTGAGCCGCTTCAACCGCTAGCGCGATATTGTAATCCCAGACATTCTGATTGGTTGGATCGAGATAGGCGTAACGAATACCAGGTCCCGGATAGTCGGCATACACCTCGCCGGTTGAACGCAGGCGGATTGACCACTCGGGGCGCGCATCAGACAACGCATTATCGTGTGAAAAGAGCTGAACACGAGCAATCGTGTAAATACCACGCTCTTTCGCTTTAGTCAGAATCGACTGAAAATCAGCTCTTGGTGCACTCAAACCCAATTCACGGGCCAGGGGTACCTGGGAGTCATAGTAGACCATGCCCAGATCATCGCGCAGATCACTCTTGATATCGATCACTATCGCGTTCAGTTCGGTACGATCAATCAGATCAAGAAAACGATCAACCAATCGCGGCACCGATGCCACCGCCGCCGTAATGTAGATTCCCCGCACGTAGAAGGGTTCCAGCTCAATCTGCTGCGGCATATTACCCGGCTCAATCGAGATCACCCGTTTGGCATACCCTGGAGCCAGGACCTGCACAAAACCACGTTCGGGCAGGTTGGGCAGTCGAAAGCGGCCCTCGACACTATCGTTGATACGAGTAAATGCAACGGCTGTTGAGGTCAGGGTCTCGGTGGCGATAATTGCCGCATTGGGTACCGGCTTACCGGTAGTAGCGTCAATGAGCTGGCCGATGAGTGTATCGGGACGAAGGGTGACATCGAGACTCGTCGTGCGGGTAAAGGGTTGTGTCGTTGGCGCAAAACCATCGGCCTCGACAATGATCTCACCCTGTTCGGTGGGAAGATCACGGAGCAGATAGCGCCCCTCTGCATCCGTTGTCGTTCGCAAATCAGCCAGTGTCACCGTTGCGCCAGCTACAGGTTCGCCAGTATACACATTGGTAACCTGGCCGCGTAACGTATTCGGACGCACACTGACATCGAGTCTAGTCGCTCGTGAAATTGTCTCGCTTGCCGGGGCGTAATCAGGTGCACGTACCGTCACGGTAAACGATTCGGGCACACCGGTTAGCGTGTACTGCCCATCGGCGTCGGTTGTCGTGCGCAGGGTATCGTCATTGTTCAACAGCACCTCGGCTCCACCGACCGGTGCTCCGGTGTACGCATCGGTTACTCGACCACTAAGGACGTTGGGACGAAGCGCTGTTGTAATCGTGACTGTAAAGACACCGCTCTCACCCACACCGGGTTGACCGGCCAGGGGCAGGCTTACCGGCTCATACGCCGGTGCCTGTAACGCCAGCGTGTCTTCGGGTCGCCAGCGTTCAGCGTGGAAACGTCCCTGCTCATCAGTGGTCAGAGTCAGATCACCAATCGTTACCGTAGCATTGGGGACAGGTGCACCGGTGTAGGCATCGGTAACTGTTCCGGTTAGGACAACTGGCCGTGACGCACAGCCAGTGATAATCATGACACAGAGCAAACAGAATAGCCAGAGGCGAACAATTCGCCGCGAGAACAACCCCATGGTTGGCGAACTCCTTTGGTTTGGAATGAAACGTGCCATCATTCAACAGACACCAATTGAACGTATCTTAAAGTGCCGATAGACGGCTGTCAAGTGATTGAGAGGTGATAGGAGATAGGAGATAGAAGATAGGAAGTTAGTAAGGTAAGAGGTAAGAGGTAGGAGATAGGAAGGTAGAAGATAGAAAATACATGTTGATAGACTGTTTTTGTTTTTACTTCCTATTTTCTATTTCCTACCTCCTACTTCCCTGCATTGACCAACGACTGATCAAGCAACACTTCATAAATAACATGAGGTTCCTGTTTACCTTTCAAGCGCACCGCACCCAATTCACGCAACTCATATGGTGATTGATCGCCAAGTACTTGCATCAAGTGTGATGAAATAATGATTTGACCGGCTTGAGCAATACTGCACAAACGTGAGGCCGTATTTACCACATCACCAATGAGTGTATAGTCTTGACGCTGATCCGAACCGATATTGCCGACTACCGCTGAACCATAGCTAATCCCAATACCCATTCCCATATCGAAGGTGAACTCGTCACGCCAGATTTGCGCCAGCCGGGCAAATGCCTGTTGCATAGCGACCGCTGCCATCACAACACGCTGAGGATCATCGGGATGGCTGATTGGTGAACCAAAGACGCCGATCAAACCATCACCCAGAAACTTATCAATTGTGCCATCATAAGCGTAGAGAGCATCGGTCATCGCTGTAAAAAACCGGTTGAGGACACGTTCCACCAGTACATGGGCGTCCATTCGCTCAGTTAACGAGGTAAAGCCACGCATATCGGCGAAGAGCACGGCAACTGTACGTTCCGTTGGCGTGCCGAAATCGCTCCCCGCACTGAGCAGCCGTTCAGCGACTTCCGGTGACACATAGCGGCGAAAAACGCTGCGTACCCGTTCACGCTCTTGTTGTTCCAGGCGCTTAATTGGGCTAATATCACGAAAAACGACGACCCGACCCAGCGTTTTTCGGTCAACGCTACGCACCGGAGCAATACTGACACTAAAGTGCAGGTTTGGCTGTGGTTCGATTTCAAGCGCTGTTGATCCCTCTTTGTCAAGCGCAGGCAAGATGGTGCGCAGCGCCGGAAACTGATCAATAGGCTGACCATAATGCGTTTTCTGGTCGATCTGCAAACGGGAGAGAGCTGCTGAATTGCCAGCAACAGGCGAGCCTGGGGATCAATGAGCAAAATAGGATCGGTTGCACCCTGCAAAATGGCGTTGAGTGTTGAACGCTCGTCATTCACAATCTGGTACAGTCGAGCATTTTCTACGATCTGGACAACAAGACTTGCCACCGTGGTGAGCAATTCCAGTTCAGCCTGCCCAAACTGCGCACGGCGATACACTTCCAGACACAGAAAACCTTGCGTTTGCTTTTTCAACCTCAGTGGTGCCAGTAAGAGATGATCCAACGCTTGCGCTGTAAAGAGCGATTGCAGAGATGCCAGACTTAGATCGGATCGTTCGGCAAGATCAGTTATGTAGCATGGCTGTTGCACCATCGCAATTTTGGCGGCGATGTAAGGATTCTGTTGCAGCAAACGTGACAGTTCTTTATCGAATGATGACTCCTGACCAGACGATACAACGATTGTATCAGCAGGTTTGGGGCCAAACAGAATGATAGCAGCCCATTTGGCCTGAAAGATCTGCGTAACTGCCTTAGCAATTAGTTGCATATCAGTAGCTGCAGTGAGCTGAGCAGTTAACGCGAGGGAGAGACGGTTAATATCGTTAAGTTGTCTGATGCGGCGCTGTTCGCTCTCAAACAGGCGGGCATTGCCGATGGCAATTGCCAGTTGGTTGGCGATTGCCTGTAAAATAGCTTCATCATTGCCGGTAAACGCGCCTGGTTGCGGGCTACGTACCTCAATCGTGCCCAGCAACTCACGGCCTAGCAGGATTGGAATGCTCAGCGCTGAACGCGCCAGTGCTTCACCCGGCAAGAGTGGCACAAAGCGCGCATCATGGCGCAGATCATCAACCCGCAGTGGTTGTTGCTGACGGTACACCCATCCACTCAATCCTTCTTCGAGACCGATGACTACCTTCGTTTCACCCAGCAGATTAACCCCGGTAATCGCACGCAACTCAAATTGATTATCCTGACGTAGTAAAAGTGCGACCATGGGGTAGTTGAACTGATGGTGGATCATCTGCACCAGTAACCGGCTCAACTGATCCATCTGCATCAATTCAGAAAGCATGCGGTTAATCTCGTTGACCTGACGCAACTCTTCGGCACGACGGGCAAGTAGCTCTTTCTGTTGCTCACTCAGACGATAGAGGCGAGCACTCTCCAGCGCAACTGCACTCTGTGCAGCGACTGATGACAGCAGTTCCAAATGTTCGGTTGTGAAATAGCCAGGGGTATGGTGTACCAGAGTAATCACTCCCCACGCACGGTTGTCGCGGATAATCGGCATGGCCGCCACTGAACGCACATCCTGATGATGTTCAGACGTTACCAGCCAGCGCGAGTCGGTGCGTGTGTCGGTGATCAGGATTGGACTACGCGACCGCAGTGCCAGACCGGCCACACCGTAACGCAAAATATCCTGGATTTCACTGGATGCTGGCTGCTGGCTGCTCGAATAGAGGAGAACCTTATCCTCGATGAAACCGGTCAGAATGATACTGGCGCGAATGGCGCCAATGGCATCGGCCAGGTGGTTGAGAAAACCTGTGAGGAGGACATCTAATTCGATACTGGAACCCAGATCACGCGACAGATGAAGTAACAACTCCGTCTTGCGCTGCTCTTGCTGGAGATTGCGTTGGGCACGTTGCAGACGGAGCAGAGCGCGTACTCGTGCCAACAACAGGTTGTGGTCAACCGGCTTGAGCAGAACATCGTCCGCACCGGCATCGAGATTACTGACACTAGTATTCAGGTCAGCGTGGGCAGAGACGATGATAATTGGAATAAATGGTTTGGTGCGATCTGCTTTGATCCGACGGGTTATTTCGCCTCCATCGACACCCGGAAGTGCCAGATCGAGCAAAATCAGGTCAGGAGTGATTAACTGGAGAAAGTTCAGTGCCTCTTCACCCGTGGTTGCTACCGAAACCCGGAAGCCATGGCGGGTGAGAATAACTTGAAAAATACGCCGAATATCATTGTCATCTTCAACAATAAGAATGTGTGCTGATTCGGACATAAACACTCCCGGGTAGGAAGTTCCGATTAGTAGTATAACACGTCTGAAACAGTTTCTCTCTCGTCTTCGGGTGAATATCAGAACTTAATTTCATAAAAGCTGTGCGGTTGTGCTCCCAGACCATCGCCCAGGCGCATGAACCTTGCCAATCACTAACGACATCATTCTCCTGCTCGCAGTCTGCCTGTATGGCAACGAGGAGGACTGATGGTCACCTCCGATGCCAGCACGCGCTGAATTGGTTGCCTTGCCCGCTCGTCATGCGCGTGTCACGCAGTGTGGTATGCGGCAGCCATGCTCACGATCTGGCGTTCGTCACACCGTTGACCCTGCTCACAGGGTGCCGGGTGTGCTCGTCACGAGCATAGCGTCTGCCAGGAATGAATAAGATAACTTCCAGGAGATGTTTTTTGAAATAGATTCTATTTTGTAGTTGTGAAAAGCCTATCTGGATTGATTTGGAACCTGCCTTTTGCGGTCTCGCCAAGACTGAACTAAAGGCACTCCCATTGGGGTAGCGCCCGCAGGGCCAGGATGTGGTCAGATAGGGCTTTAGTCTTGACAGGCCGGTAAGTGCTCTTCGGCAGATCTGCCTGGCTGGTCAGACGTAGCATTCGACAAGCGCAGAATGTTCGACCATCTGGTCAATACCGGCGAAACTCACCTCACCGTTTGGTCTCGCTGATGGCAGCTTGCAACCAGTGCAAAGGTCAGCTTGTCTGGCCGGCAATCAAAACCGGACCAGTGGGTCCAGGGCTACCGGGAGCCGGTTCAGCCGTAATTGCCAGTGTTATGCCACTGGCCACCCGTGCTGCCGGCAAGCGGATAAAGCCATAGCCATTCGGGTCAACGGTAAAGACACCACCACTAACCGGAGCTGCATTACCCTCGATAAGCCAGAGCTGATAGACCTGATCAGCGGCAAGAGGTGGTAGGGCTGCAATAACAACCAGATACCCATCTGGATCGCGAAATGCCGTTCCCTGACCGTTGTCTCCCTGTAGCGAAGCTAGAGGACTAGGCGCAACAAGGACGGCGGCCAGTTGTTGAGATGCAGCCTGCGCAGTCGCAGCGATCATTTGCGCCTGATCACGCTGTTGAATGATCGTTGCCAGTTGACCCTGCAAACTATTGGTGTACCAGACCAGACCAAAGACAGCGACGGCAAGGACTACCGTCAAACTACCGAGAACTGCCTGCCAGCTTCGCCACCAATGCCGATAGGACAATGACTTCTCTACCTGTGCTGTGCGGCGTCCTACGGCATAATCGAGGGTCCGCTGGCGCCACTCCGAGGGTAGTTTCGGTTGTTCGAGACCATACGGCAACAAATCGGCAGCCGCCCGCAGCTCGGCCAGAGTCTGCTGTAATGCCGGTTGCTCTATCAGTAGACGTTGCACCCGTTCGCGCTCTGCCGGTTCGAGTGCATCGAGTGCGTAAGCCGCCAGCAACTCGGCTATATCGTCAGATCGTTCCGATGAAGGTTCCATACTACGACTCCGCCAGCATTCGCAATAGTTCACGTAATTTTGTCAAACCAAGTCGCAATCGTGTTTTGATAGTGCCAAGTGGTTCACCGAGTCGCTCGGCGATCTCTGCTTGCGTCAAACCACCGTAATATGCCATCTCAATGGCCTGGCGCTGTGTTGATGGCAGATCGGCCAGGGCTGCGCGCACTGCTTCACGCAAGATGCGTTGCTCAACATCATGTTCAATGTCTGAGGATGTTGAAGGATGAGGCGTAGCCTCAATGCCGGTTAATTCACGGCTGCGCCCTCGTTCACGTTTACTGCGGAGCGCGTCAATTGCCCGATGGCGACTGATACCGATAATCCAACCCGCCACCGCACCGGCCTGGCGACGAAAGCCACCTGCCGTCTGCCAGATATTCTGAAAAACGTCTTGCATAACCTCTTCGGCTGTCTGCCGATCACCGGTGATACGCAGCGCAATCGCGTATACTAATGAAGCGTACCGATCATATAGCTCGCCGAGTGCAGCCTCTTCATGCTGAACAATTAAGTCGATGAGCAATTCATCGGTCAGACCACGGAGACCAGTATCTTCAGGTGGTTGCGATGGCATTGAATACGAGACCCTCTGTTCAGTAGCGCTACAGCGATCCTGTATTATAGCTGAATTGACCGGCACAAGTAATGATTGCCCACCCACAGTTGCTCCCCTCTCTTGTGCAACCGGTAAACATACACAAGCCTGCCAGGAGATGATCGCCCTGGCAGGCCCGGCCTCTGCTGACCCGACGCGCTTAGAACACCCTGGTATAGGGCTGAGTTGGATCGGACTTCACCCCACCGAGAACAGTCATAATCTGCGCCGCCGTTGGTGCGGTGACCGGCCCAATGAAGCCCTGACCGCCTTGCAAGAATGGGGCCAGCGTGGGCACTGCGTCAGAAACGTTGTAGTAAATCGGTAGCGGTAAAGGCAGATTATTCGGGGCAAAGCCGCCAATGTTTCGGATCAAGGCCAGATGCTGCGCTTCGCTGCACGCATGCTGAGCCGTGGTGCCGGCCAGCCGATCAGCACCCAATTCGGCAAAGCGGCGGGTGGCCGCAAGGTAAGCGCCGACAAACGCGGTCTCGGCATCTGCTCCGACCTGGACAAAGAGGGCTGGGTCACGTAGCAAATTGGCCGGAACATAGAACTGATTGGTCAAAGGCTGACCACCGTTGCTGACCAGAAAATCGAGATGGTACTTCTCGGCATCAAGGGCCAGCTTGAGGTAGAGAATATCTTCTTCGTGCAGTTTGAATTGGGCTGAGGTCAACGCAGCGTAGTAGAACGTGGTTGCCAGTGTCTCGGCTGTTGCAGCCAGATTCAGAATAAGCTGCGGATCGTCTTTGCGATCATGACCGGCTGAGGCAGATTGAATCCCGAACAGATTGGCGAAGCTTGCAACCACCAGACCGCCACCAATACCGGCAATACCCTTAATCAGACTCCGACGAGAGAAGATACCCTGATTTGTTTGTTCGGCTGTCACTGTCTTACCTCCGCTTTCAGATGATGTTCGGTGCATGCCCGTGCATGCGCCTTCATCTATCTGTGCGAAGGTTTTGCCATTTTGGATGTCAGGATCAGAACATCTACGCCAGGGATTTGGAAAGATTACCGTAAACCAGCCGCAGCGGCAATGGTATGGGTGTGAATGTCAACCGTGTCACTGATCTGACGGGCATAGCCGCCAGCCATCGTCACCGCAACCGGCACACCTGCCGCCTGACAATAACCAAAGACCAGACGGTCGCGTTCGGCCAGGCCGGCTTTGGTCAGACTCAACCGACCCAACCGGTCGTCGTAATAGGGATCGGCGCCGGCCAGATAGATCACCAGGTCAGGTCGGGCAATTGCGAAAACCTGGCGCACCCCCAACTCCAGCACATCAAGATAGGCTATATCGCCGGTAGCATCAGGAAGGGCAATATCCAGGTCACTCTGCTGCTTGCGAAAAGGAAAATTGCGAGTACAGTGGATCGAAAAGGTGAAGACGGTTGGATCATCACTGAAAATGGCGGCAGTGCCATCACCCTGATGTACATCGCAATCGATGATGGCAATACGTTGAGCACGTCCTTCGGCCTGCATGGTGCGTGCGGCGACTGCGGCATCGTTGAAGACGCAATAGCCGGCGCCGGCATCGGCGAAGGCATGATGGGTACCACCGGCCAGATTCACACTGACCCCTTCGCTCAGGGCTACCCGACAGGCGGCTATCGTTGCCCCCACCGAACGCCGCGAGCGTTCGACCATCTGCGGCGACCAGGGAAAACCGATGCGCCGAATTTCAGCACTGGTCAATTGTCCATGCATGACCCGCTCAACGTAGTTCGCGTCATGCACCCGGCACAGCTCAGTGATACTGGCCGGTTCGGGAACGTGCAACCGCTCAGGCGTTACAATCCCCTCGCTCAACACCCGCTCACGGAGCAACGCATACTTCTCCATCGGAAAACGGTGCCCTGGCGGTAGTGGCAAGACAAATGTATCAGAGTAAAAGGCGCGCATCTATTCCGAAGCATTCATTGAAAGCTGACGCTGGCGACGCTCTTCCCCCAGCCAGCGTAAGGCTCGAACAACCAACAGAGCGACGGTGAGAGGGATCAATACCAGACCTACAACTGTAGTATAGATCGGTAATCCGGTGCTACCGGTTGCCTGCAAGACCAGATACAGCGTATAGCTCAGATAATAGACCAGTAAGAGACTACCTTCCCGTTGCGATACCATTCGGCGAGTAAAGAAAATTGGCCAGCAGATGATCGCTGCCCCAAGCATGACCGGCAAGTCAAGCCAGATCGTTGCTTCAGGCACGGCAATCGGTTGTGGCGATAGGATCATCGTTGTGCTCAGCACAAGCAGCAGATTGAGAATATTACTTCCAATCACATTCCCAACCGCAATATCACGTTCGCCCCGTAACCCGGCGATCACCGATGTCGCAATCTCAGGGAGTGAGGTGCCCACAGCGACAATCGTTAACCCGATAATCAACTCACTCACACCAAACCAGCTTGCGAAGGTAACTGCGCCATCAACCAACCAGCGTGCACCCAGAATGAGTAATACCAGTCCACCGACGACCATTGCCAGTTGGAGAACAATCGCCCGCCAGTGCCGTTGGGTAGTTCGAGCATGATGCGGTGTCTCGTGGGTGCTATGTCGCGGCCAGATTGTCCATCCATAGCCTATCAAGGCTAGAAGCATAATCATCCCATCAACCCACGATAACGCGCGATCAAGGGCAAGCAAAAAGGTAAGGAGGGAAGCGCCGATCATAATTGGCAAATCCCGGCGGAAAATCTGCCGATCAACCGGCAGCGAGCCAAACATAGCCGCTACACCGAGAATGAGCATCACATTGGCAATATTGCTCCCGACGATATTGCCAAGCGTGATGGCACCCTGGCCGTTAAAGGCAGCTTGCAGGCTGACCGCAATTTCCGGTGAACTCGTACCAATGGCAACAACCGTCAGACCAATAATTAGCGAAGAAACACCCAGGCCGGCAGCCAGACTGGCTGCCCCACGCACCAGTAGATCGGCCCCCAAGACCAGCAGGACAATGCCTGCGATGAAAAGGATGACAACCATAATCTATGTCCTGACACAACATACCCCCTGTCAATGACAGGGGGCAGAGGATCCCGCTCACGAGCCAGTTGAGGCGCGACCGGCCCGAAGGGAAGCGTTAGTAACGCCGACCGCCGAAGCCGCCGCGATCACCACCGGAACGAGGGCCGCGGGAACCCTTGTCCTCGGCTTCATTAACGCGAATCTCACGCCCGTTGATCGGACGACCGTTCGTCTGACTGATCACAGTCGCTACATCAGCGACTTCCATCTCGACAAAGCCGAACCCACGTGAACGACCAGTCTCACGATCGTTAATCACCCGTGCGCTACGTACATCGCCGTAGTCCTGAAAGAAGGCCTCCAGCGTTGCATCATCAACGCTCCAGGCCAAATTACCGACAAAAAGCTTCACGTACATTCCGGTCCCACTCCCTCCGCGTTGGTTGCTCAACGCAGTCACTCACGGGGCTAATGCCCACAAACCACGCCTCCGAAACAAACACCGGACGCTTCGCCTCAGAGCGAACGGCGGCCCACAGCGCCGCGTGCTGTTCCTCAGGCGTGGAGGTCATGCGGACGGGGGAGTCGATCGGGCCTCAAACGGACGAACGGACTCTCGCGGCGACGTGACGCTGTGTAACGGCTATAGTGTATCACATTTGCAGCCGGCTGAAAAGACGGTTGAGGGTTCTAAATTCAAGCATGTCATTAGTTTTAGAGAAACAGATTAGCTCATGTACCCGGTAACATCGAGTGACGCAGACTCTGTCCTGTCCACGCTCATCCACGGCAGAGAGACGGCCTACCCCTGCCGCCCAATCAGACGTTGCGTCAGGGACCGTAACTGATCACGGGCAACGGCTGCCGCTGCGGTAGCCGGATTCAGACGATCCAGGGCTTTGAAGGCATCCTGGTGGTGTTCATTTGCCATTGCAGCGCAGAAGGCACGTGATCCGGCCGCATCGAGAATAGCCATCGCCTCCATCACAGCAGCCTCATCGAGTGTGGGCTGGCGGTAGAGGGCAGCCAGGCGCTCACGTTCAGGACTATGCGTCAACGCATGCACAACCGGAAGACTGACTTTACGGCGGTAGAGATCGGCAGCAAACGGTTTACCGGTCTGCTCTGGGGCACCCCAGATACCGAGAATATCGTCTTCGATCTGGAAGGCCAGGCCAACCGCTCGCCCAAAATCGGCCAGTGCTGCCACCGTCGCCCCGTCAGCACCGGCTGCACGGGCACCGAGTTCCGCAGCGCCGGCAATGAGAGCGGCAGTTTTCCCACCGATCATCGTCAGGTAATCAGTGGGGGTAATACTCAGATCGCCCTCAAAGCTGAGGTCAAGATATTGGCCTTCGCAGATGCGGAGGATGATCTCATCGAAGCGACGCAGAATCGATAACACCCGCTCTGCCGGCAAGCCACGCTCGCTCAGGCGGTGAATGGCCAGATGAGCGATGACAAACATGGCATCGCCGGCATTGATGCCATGCGCCAGACCCCAGATGTGCCACAGCGTGCGCCGCCCACGCCGCATAGCACTGTCATCTTCAATGTCATCGTGGATGAGCGAGAAGTCGTGGAGTAACTGGATACCAGCGGCAAGCGGCAATGCCTGGTGCGGATCACCACCGGCAGCCGCACAGGCCAGTAATACGAGCTGTGGCCTGATCAACTTGCCCGGATCGGCGTCCGCCGGCGTCAAATCCTCATTGCGCCAGCCGAGATGGTACTCCTGCATAGCGTAAAACCGGCTCAACCGCCCTTCGACCACCGGAAATGCAGCACGCATTTCCGCCTGAATTTGATAACGAACGTCTTGGGTTGCTGTCATATTCATTACAAATGGTTTACAATTCTAACAGCCGGATACGACGATTTGTCGTATGAATAAGCAAGAAATAGTACTACCGATGAGTCATCGCTGTGTAATGTTTTCCTCTTCTCGAAACGCAGGCAACGCCGTACACTCGCTCTCAGGAAGTGATGAGCTGTCGTTACCATTGATGCGCGTAAAGGGGTGTTGTATGGCGTTCAACCTGCGTTTCCGCTTCAGCCCGACGAAAGATGGTCTGGTTAAGGTCCTGGGTCCACTCGAGACAGAGATTATGCAGATTCTCTGGCAAGAGGGATCGAGCACAGTGAAAAAGGTACATCGGAAGCTGGCCCAACAGCGCGACATTGCGTACACAACCGTTATGACTACCATGAGTCGCCTGGCCGATAAGGGTGTCTTGAATCGTGAGCGAGACGGGCTGGCATACGTGTACACCCCGGTTATCTCTGAAGATGAATTTGTTAATCTGGTTGTACGACAGGTTCTGGATGGCTTACTTGATGATTATAGCGATACTGCCATTTCGTACATGGTTGATTATCTGGCCAAAAATAATCCTGCCGAATTGCGTCGCCTCCAGCGTGAGATCAGTCAGCAGTTAAACGGATCAAAGTAATCATTTTCCCAATCGGTGAGTGGCGTGGATTAACATCCACGCCACTCACTGCTGTTCATCTACCCAAGCTCCTCTCCCCACAAATCATACGCAGTCGCCTGGGTAACCTGTACCGGTATCATTGTACCCGCTGGATAGTTGCCCCAGACAAACACCTGACCGTCAATTTCTGGTGCATCACGGAACGAGCGCCCGATACTCAGCGCACTGCCATCATCTGCCGTACCATTCCCTTCGATCAACACCTTGATCGTTCGCCCCACCCAACGCTGATTGCGCGTGTAGGAGATGGTTTGTTGCAGACGCATCAGCTCGTGCCAGCGCCGCTCGATGACCTGGGGGCGTACCTGATCGGGCAATTCGGAAGCCGGTGTCCCTGGTTCGCGCGAGTAGCGAAAGGCACCAACCCGGTCGAGTTGGGCAGTTTGCAAGAACTCCAGCAGGGCGTGGAATTCAGCCGTGGTTTCGCCAGGATACCCAACAATGAATGTTGAACGGATGGCAATATCGGGCATTGCAGCGCGGAGTTCGGCAATGATCCGCAGGGTGCGGTCGGTATCCGGTGGCCGGCGCATACGACGTAGCGTAGCCGGATGCGCGTGTTGCAGCGGCATATCAAGGTAGTGGCAGATTTGAGGGTAGCTGGCCATTGTAGCAATCAGACGCTCGCTGATACCGTGCGGGTAGGCGTACATCAAGCGGATCCAGGTCTCTGGAGGTGTTACCTGACACAACTCGGCCAGGAGCCTTGCCAGACCGTCTTTCAAACCAAGATCACGCCCGTAGTCAGTCAGATGTTGCGCAACCAGCACAATCTCCCGCACGCCTCTGGCAACCAGTTCTTGCGCTTCCGCCAGCACTGCACCAACCGGCTTCGAGCGCATATCGCCCTTGAAACTGGGAATTGTGCAGAAGGCGCAGCGCAGGTTGCAGCCATCGGAGATTTTGAGGTAGGCAGAAGGCGTCTGATGCGTGCGACGAATTTGTGTCGTGCGCCAATCAGCATACGAGGTCGGCTGACCGTTTGTGGTCGTCGTCAATGGAATGGTGGTCACCGATTGCCCTGGCGTCAACGGAATCACCGGGCGTTCCAGTTGCCCGACCAGCGTGTTGATCTGCGTCCACTGCTGCGTACCCAGCGTTGCGTCTACACCGTGCACACCTGCCACCTCGTGAGGATGGCTCTGCGCCATACAACCGGCGGCAATAAGCCGTTGACCAGGACGCTTCCGCCCGGCCAGTTCTTTCAGGACACCAAGGGTTTCGGCACGCGCAGCCGCGATAAAACTACAGGTGTTGACAATAATAACATCGGCCTCCTCAGCCGAAGCAACTGCCTGATGACCCTGTGTGCTGAGCAGCCCATCCATTCCCTCGCTATCAACCGCATTTTTGGGGCATCCCAGCGTAACGATGTGATATTTCATTGGTTGTATTCTCGATAATAGCTGTATATTCTTGCAAAAGGATACAGAATCCTCTCGTTCCATTATAGATCGAGTTTCAGCGCGAGCGTGTACCAATGCCGGTCGCCCGTGCAATTGGTGAGAGGGTTTTTACCGTGCTCGCGCACAACCTCCGCTGAGCATGAAGGTATAAGGAGGATCACACCGGACACCGCCAGGGCATATGGTTAGAACCTATTTCAAACATATGCCAGGCTCCATGATTGTGACAAGCGCACCCGGCATCCTCATGATCGGCCGGATCAACGGAGTGACATGAGTCGGATCGCGGGCACGGCTGCTGCGGCAGCACGGCTGCCGCACGCCAAACGCTGTGACACGAGCATAGCGAGCGGGTAAGGAAGCCAATCCAACGCATGATTGAGCGGAGACGGTTGTCTGCTCTCCTCGCTGCCCTACCGGCAGCAGAATATGCCGGCGTTGGTGATTGGCAAGCATTCATGCGTCTGTGGAGAACGTCTGGGTGAATGACAGCACAGCTTTTATGACATAAGTTCTAGCGATAATTGGTCATCTGCAACGGCACCGGAATCTCGCCCTCGCGTTCGCGGAGAAATGCGATTACCGCCTGTAATTCATCACGGCTCTTCCCGGCAACCCGCAGTGAGTCTCCCTGGATGCGGGGCTGAACCTTGGGAAAACGATCCCGGATCATCTTGCTCAATTTCTTTGCCAGCTCGCTATCGATACCACGACGTAGCGTCACGATCTGACGTACCCGTCCACCACTGGCATCGGTGGGTTTGCCGTAGTCAAAGATTTTAAGTGATAGCTTGCGGCGCAGGGCTTTTGTCTCCAGCACATCACGCACACTCCGCAAGCTCATCTCGCTGTCAGCTTCAATGATCAGCTCTGTTTTCGTCAAGGTGATTGTGACACCAGCATCTTTCAGATCGTACCGTGTTTGAACTTCACGCAGGGTTTGGTCAACCGCGTTCACCAGTTCTTGTTGATCGAAATCTGACACAATATCAAAGCTATTTTCGGCGGGCATGAACTTCCTCCCTATTAGAACGTACTAATTTGGTGGCCATGACCAGTTGACCGGCTGGCCGGGCACGGTGCCGAGCGGCCCCTGTTGCAACCCATTAACCGTCACTTCCACATCGGTAGGATTTCCAGCCCGAATAAAGACGCGACGCTGGGCGGTAAAGGTGCGTTGCTCGCCGGTGCGCATGATCGCCTCAAAGACTGTACTCCCGTCAACCTGTACCCGTACCCAGGAATTCTCGTTACCACGCACACTGGGCACCCGCACTTCTACCACAATGGGCGCGGCCTGAGTTGCTTCCGGCGCGGGGGTAGGTGAAGTGACCGGGGTCAGAACCACCGGCGAAGGGGTTGGCGTAGCAACGAAACTGACCGTTGCCGGTGGTGGGCTGGGCGTTGGCAGTGGGGAAGGCGGCACAATTGTCGGTGAGGGAGCGATGCCGGCTGAAGGGGTGGCGCGCTCGCCAATTTGACCAAGAGCACTAAGGCCGACATAGGCCAGACCGACCAGAGTCAGGGTTATGAAAAAGATAGCAAAAAAACTGGGCAGCACATACATGCGAGTGCGGGGAGGGTTAGTTGCCGGAACAATCCGAATTTTGTTGGTAGCACCACGTTCCCGCCGGTAGAGTTCAATCATCTCATCTGGGGACAACCCCAGGTATTGGGCATAATTCCGAATAAAACCACGGGCAACAACATCTCCTGGCAAACGCTCGAACGCACCCTCCTCTAGTGCTTGCAACGATTGCAGAAGAATGCGGGTGTCAGCCGCCGCCTGAGCCAGTGAAATGCCGTTCGCTTCCCGCGCCCGTCGCAGACGTGCGCCCAACTCACTCATAACGCTTCCTTCTGCCGCAATGCTGGCTCCCTACCATCCTTCCCTATGGTATGGTGATATTAGATGCCCGATACCTGGGGTCAGTATACCACAATCATCGTTTGCCGCTAACAGCAGAGCGCAGAACTGCTCACGTTATTGTTTGCAAATCAATGTCAGGCACCGATCTGGTGGCCCGGTCAGAACTTTTGCAACGTTGCCTGCTATTCACTCGTATCATAAGCAAGGGATAATTCCCGCATCTCCGCTAAAACTACCTGCCATATTGTATAGTGTCATAGTCAGGGGAGAAAACCATGAGCACGTTGTTTTTGATCGCAATTATTATTGGTGGCTTGATCGTAGTTGCCTTGATTGGCTCAGATATCTTCTGGTTTTTAATCCAGATTGGCGTGATTGTGAAGAAAGCGGCTGAACCACCTACGCAGGATTACGGCAGCTACTCGCTCGATCAGGGGCGCGATGTTGGTGAACGAGAGCGATGATTGATATGTTCAGCGTTCTGGAACGTGAAGCCATCATTATTGGTGTTATCGTTGGCACCGTTGCGGTAGCCATATCTTTCCTCCTGGCCGGAAGCCCACTCTGGCTTCATCTGCTCGTGATAGTATTGGCAGGAGGTCTGATTTGTGGCGCGACGATGCTTATACGGTAGTACATGCAGATATACGTTGTCTGCTGGTCTTGTCTGGGCGAGAGATCGCTCAGGCGAGTTGAGTCTGTGTGTTTTTCGCTGAGCAATCGTGATGGTAGACAATGGTTTAGACGTTATCCATTCCCAAAATAGTCGGAGTCAACTCGCTTGAGTTGATACGTGGAGACGGTTGTGACGCCTACATCGTAGTCGATCATAAGCTCCACTAAACGTTTTTCATCAATCAGGACGATCTTCGTATCAATATTTGCAACATAATTAATAGCCTCAGCCGAGAAAGTAGACGTTGTGATGAAAATACCTTTCCTTGCTCGCTTTCCCATCAAAGCACCAACAAATTTTTGAATTTCTGGACGGCCAACAACGTTATCTCACCGTTTGGCTTGAATATAAATCGTATCAAGACCCAGCCGATCTTCATCAATGATACCATCGATTCCTTCATCTCCAACCTGGCCAACGGCCCTTGCGGCATCACGCCGCGAGCCACCATCCCCCATGTTTACGAGTAATTCAACAACAAGCCGTTCAAAGAACGCCGGAGGGCTTTGCTTTACCAGTTTGAGCAATTCTTGAGCCAGGTTATTTCTAATCTCTTGATAGGCATCTTCAAGAACCTCTTCAGGTGTTTGTTCTTTCTCTTCAAAGATTGTTGATTTGGGTCTTCGCCGAAACTCAAGATATTCAGGGAATGGTTCCAGAAATCTTATATCAATTCGCGAAGGGTTTTGTTGAAGAACTTGCTGACCACGAGCAATAATGCGGTAGTATGAACGACGGGTTGTTTCGATCAGCCCTGCTTTGGCTAAATACGTTCTGGCCCAGCCGACGCGATGATAAAACACGGGTTGCTTACCGCCCGGCAGCAATTCCCGTACCTCTTCTTCGCTTAGCGAAAATATCTCAGCGAGACGATCCAACAAATCCTGGATCGGGTGCTCTTGACCATCGGCCATTACCCGTAGCATGGGCAGCATGATCGTCTGAAAATCGGGGATCGGCATATCGACTCTGTCATTAGATATCATCTACCCGGCTACCGGCTCGCCTGCGCTTCAGGGTACGTCGCAATCCGTCGTTCGCCCTGACGTTGGGTGAGACGCTCGATCCGCGCAGCCACCTCGCGTAACACTCGTGGCTTATCGATGGTAAGCAGGGTACGCCTGTGCATCAGGATACGACCATCAACGATCACCGTATCAACATCGGCAGCCTGCGAACTGTAGAGCAACGCTGCTGCCGGGTTGTGCAGCGGCTGCGTATGCGCAGTTGCGCATTGTACCAGCGCAAGATCGGCACGGGTACCAACCTGCAAGACACCGATCCCATCCCATTGCAACGCACGGGCACCGGCGCCGGTAGCCAGTTCGAGCGTAGTTCCGATTGGCAGACAACGGGCATCACCCTGGCGTAGCTTTTCGAGCAGAGCCAGCAGACGAGCTGATTCCAGAATATCGTAGGTATTATTGCTCGCCGCACCGTCACTACCGAGCGCAACGGTAACCCCGGCTTCGCGCATTGCCAGCGTTGGCGCAACGCCAATCCCAAGTTTCATCTCGGTTTTCGGCGTTACGGCCACAGCTACGCCATGGGCTGCCAGGGTCGCAATATCGTCTGGCGACACGTGAGCAACGTGCGCTGCCAGGGCTGGTACATCGAACAGGCCAGCGTTGCGGGCGACGGAGACTGGTGAACAGCCGTGGGTAGCAAAACTCTGGGCGACCTGGGCTGCGGTTTCGGAAAGGTGAATATGGATACCGACGCCGAGTTCACGCGCTGTCTGGGCCACCCGCCGCAGCAACGATGGTGTGCAGGTATACGGTGAATGCGGCCCCATCCAGACCCGAATCCGATCTGCCTCAGCACCGTGCCACTGCTCGACAAACTGACGTGCCTGGCTCAGTTGGTCGTTTTCGTCAGCCCCAGAAAAGATCGTCCAGGCCAGCAGCGCTCGCATCCCTGACTCCTGCACCGCCTGGACAATTGCGTCCATGGCAAAGTAATGATCGGCGACGCAGGTCACTCCCGCTTCGATCATTTCAGCCAGACCGAGCAATGTGCCCCAATAAACATCTTCAGGGGTGAGGTTGGTCTCCAGCGGCCAGATAATGCCGTTGAACCACTCTTCGATGGGAACATCTTCGGCGACACCGCGAAACAGACTCATCGCGGTGTGGGCGTGACTATTGATCAGACCGGGGATAGCGAGCAGACCATCGGCGGCCAGGGTTTCACGAGCAAGACCGGGGCTAATGTTGGGAGCAATGGCAACGATACGTCTATCGGTGATGGCAATATCGTGTTGCGGCAGCACAGAGGGAACGCCGTTGGCGATCTGAAGGACGTCAGCGCGTTGAACAAGGAGATCGTACATAACGTTCCTCTATAGTAACAATGCACTTCGGTTATTACGAGCATTGTAACCGGAAATCTCAAGATTGACAAAAATTGAACATTTGTGCTATAATAATGTTAGCGCCGGCATTGCACAACAATAGCCACCAGGCGCATAGGGACGAATCGGTACGGAGAGTTAGAGGAGGAAGCCATGCCGGCCAAACCACAGAGCGAACGCAGCGTCACCCGCACCTATCGCACAGCAATCAAACTCGGCGACGACTTTATCACCATCGAAGAGACCATTACCCTGCCAATTGATGCTGATGACCAAATGGTTCAGCAGGCAGTTGATCTCGGCTGGCGTATTTTTCGCAGCCAGCGCGAAGCTGTCGAGCAGCAGATCGCCCACATCCGCGAGCAATACACGCCGGCAACGGCCATTACGGTGCGCGATCCTGATGCGCCAGCCAGTGAGCGCCAGCGCAACTTCATCGCTGCCCTGCAACAAGCATTGGGTTGGTCGGGTGAGCAACTCGCCAGCTTCGCCCAACAGCATGGCTATGATCTGGTCTCGCTCAACAAAGGCCAGGCATCAGCCTTCATCGATGAGTTAAAGCGTCTGAGTGATGAACACCAGCGGGTTGTCATCGCCGAAGAGCGCGCTCGCTACGCAAATCAGCCAATCACTGATAAGCAGCGCAACGCCATTGCTTCACTGGCCCGTGATCTCTCACTCGATCCCGACGCCGAAGCACAGCGTCGGTTTCAGGCTCCGGTTGCTCAGCTCACCAACGAACAGGCAGCCACGCTGATCAGCGAATGGCAAATGGTGCAGCGAGCAAGGGATAGTCGCCGGTCAGGGTAGACAGAGCTTGTTTGTCAAGCCATCTCATTCATCATTGACCAGCCCGATCATCGTGACGAGAACGTCCGCTATCGCTATGCCCATTGCGCGACGGGCGATACATGCGAGCGTATGTGGGAAAGAGGAGGTGAAGGGCGGCGAGTCGGCAGTTTCAACGTTTGGGCGGCCAACAAGAGCCAGCGGGTTAAAACCCTGCCTCACTTCCTTGAAGCCCCTTCGAGGCTGGCCTGCTGGTGGGAAGCAGGCGCCATACGCACGCATGAGTAGACTCAGCGGGGCTGCCACGTCGTGAGGGCGAGCGTCAGCCCGCACGAGCGCAGGGCTGGCCTGGCGGTGGAAAGCAGGACGCTGCGGAACCCATAACCGCCTGGTGTGCGTGACGAACGATGCGCCGTGTCCAGCACAATGCGCTATGAGGGGTCATACCAGCTGCTGAGTGACATGTGGGTAATGCATAGCGCACGCGAGAGAGGGACGACAGAGGTCTGCTCCAGAGCATCCTGATGCGTTAGCTGATATGTTCTGTTCACCTGTGAGCCTGGGCGTGCGAGCCTCTGGCTCCATCCCCTTGGACATGCGAGCCTTCAGCGCCGCCACCCTGGGAGCGTGCGCCTCCAGCGCACCCAAAATCCGTGTCCGTTAACCCTTGCTGTCAATCGCCGACCAATTCGCGTCGCCGGTGTTTGGAGTACGGCAACCAGGCTTCCGTATCGGCCATGCTGCGTGATACCAATCCATGGAATGCACCGATTCATCGGTCGATGGTGGAGCGGAGCGACAAAGCAGTAGTGTCCGGTAGGCCGAGTGATGGAGCGAACTGTCCAACACACCTCACTCCTATCCGCCCTCTCTTGCTAGAGCCTGTTTCAAAAAACCTCTACGAGACGTTATCTCATTCCTGACCGACTCTGTGATTGTAACGCTCTCATATAGCCCCCCCGTGAGCAGTGGGGGCAACGGCGTGTCACGCGCCGGATCGTGAGCACGACTGGTGCGGCAGCCATGCCGCCGCACTCCAAACGTGCGACACGCGCATGACGAGCGGGCAAGGCAACCCATCCAGTGCGTGATGGTACGCACAGCTTTTATGAAACAAGTATGAAACAAGTTCTCAATCACTCTACCACGTAACCGACAGGTTGAAACCACCCTACGCTTCAGCGCATCTCTTGCAAGACCGATCGGGAAGCAGCATTCTCACTTCCCATCACCCTGGGAGCGCGAGCCGCCGGCTCGCCCAAAACCCGTGTCTGACAACCCTGCCGACACTCGCCGACCAATTCACGTCTCCGGTGTTTGGAGTACGGAGTCACACTTCCATTCAATCACGCAGGTCGGAACATCATATTCCGCTTTCACTCCGGCTGGCAGAATGACACCGCAATTATTGCCACCAGGGAGCGCCAACAGAGAATATCAGGTGTCCACCGAACTCCAGATGGTGGGTTGCCTCACCAACGGGTGGCGTGGACACCGCAATGACCCCTTCATACCCGTGAACGGCGACTCTCGCGCCGACAGCGCTCTGAACAGTAGCGTACCTCGGCCCAGCAGCGTGTCCACTTTTTGCGCCATTCAAAGGGTCGTCCGCAAACGGTGCAGATTTTGGTTGGTAGTTGCCCTTTACGCTTTGGCGTGTGGATTGTAGCGTTGGTCAATTTTGTTTGGGCCATAACGGTGTACCTTTTCGCCTCGCAGAACGGTTATATATACAGGAGTATGTTACCGTATGTCTGATGAGTGAGCGCAATAGACGATCTCGCATCTCGGTACCGGCACCCTGACCGGTTTGGATTGATGGCTCAATTGACCACAGGAGCAGACCATGTCTCACGCTACGCCAGCTATGTTCAACCGTGTGCTGAACTGGCTCTTTCCCGACCGTTGTGCCGGTTGTCAGCGGTTGACCGGCGATCTCTTCTGTGCCGCCTGCCGTAAACGACTACGGCCTTTCCCACCCTTTCCGCCGCCTGCCGGCCTCGACAGGGCCTGGGTGGCGTTTCGGTATGAAGGTGCGCTGATCTCAGCCATTCACCAGCTCAAGTATGGTCGGCGGCGACGGGTGGCCCATGTCCTGGGTGATCTGCTGGCTGCGGCTGCCGGACCATTGGTGGCTGATGCGTTGATTGCGGTGCCGTTGCACCGCAACCGATTACGTGAACGTGGTTTCAATCAGGCCGCCGAGCTTGCAGGCCGCCTTCGGCAAGCCGGTGGGCCGCCATTGATTGAGGGACTGGTACGAATACGCTCTACCCAACGCCAGGCCAGGCTGGCGGCCAATGCCCGCGCTGCAAACGTTGCTGGTGCCTTCGCCTGGAACCAGCCAACACCCCCACCACCACATCTTATTCTGGTTGATGATGTCTTTACCACCGGGGCAACCCTGACTGCCTGCGCAACTGCCCTGCGCAGAGCCGGAGCACAATCGGTTGGAGCGATTGCGCTGGCACGTTCGCTTATTGACGACTCCGTTGTACAATAGAAGTATACGCGCACAGAGTGCGCTTCGGCAATCTACCATTCTCAGTCAGGAGGGACGATGATGTCTGACATCGAGCAGCTCGCTGCCGCCCACGAACAATGGGAACAGCAGTGCCTCTGGCCGGCCTTGCGCCGCACACCTGAACGGTCTGGCCCCTTTATGACAACCAGTAGTGCGCCAATTGAGCGTCTCTACACCCCTCTCGATCTCACCCGTGATGGCGGATCACCAACCGACCACTTCCTGCGCAACATTACCTACCCCGGTCAGTATCCGTTCACGCGGGGCATTCATCCAACCGGCTATCGCGGCAAATTGTGGACGATGCGCATGTTTGCTGGTTTTGGCAGCGCCGAGGAGACAAATGCCCGTTTCAAGTATCTGCTCGAGCAAGGGCAGACCGGATTATCAATTGCGTTTGACATGCCGACGTTGTACGGGCGTGACACGGATCATCCGCTGGTTGAAGGTGAATTTGGGAAGTGTGGGGTTGCTGTCTCGTCACTGGCCGACATGGAGATTTTGCTAGCCGATCTGCCGCTGGATCAGGTCAGCACCTCAATGACCATCAATTCGCCGGCGGCGATGATCTGGGCCATGTATCTGGTGGTGGCCGAAAAGCGCGGTATTCCGTGGAGCCAGTTGCGGGGTACGATTCAGAACGATATTCTGAAGGAATACATTGCCCAGAACGAATATATCTTCCCCCCTGAACCGAGCATGCGGCTGGTGGTCGATACCATCGAATTTGCCGCTCGCCATGTACCACAATGGAACCCGATTAGCGTGAGTGGGTATCACATCCGCGAGGCCGGTAGCACTGCCGTGCAAGAGCTGGCGTTTACGCTGGCCGATGGCTTTGCCTACGTTGAAGCAGCGCTGGAGCGGGGTCTCGATATTGATGAATTTGCCCCCCGGATCAGCTTCTTCTTCAATGCCCACAATGACTTCTTCGAGGAGATTGCCAAGTATCGCGCTGCCCGGCGCATTTGGGCGCGGGCGATGCGTGAACGCTACGGCGCAAAGAATGAGCGTTCGTGGTGGCTGCGCTTCCACACCCAAACCGCCGGCTGTTCGCTCACTGCCCAGCAACCTGAGATCAACATTGTCCGCACGGCGATCCAGGCGCTGGCAGCCGTGCTCGGTGGCACACAAAGCCTGCATACCAACTCGATGGATGAGGCACTGGCGTTGCCGTCGGAAAAGGCGGTAACGATTGCCCTACGCACGCAGCAGATTATTGCCTACGAGAGTGGTGTTGCCAATACAGTTGATCCACTTGGCGGTAGCTATTTCGTCGAAGCGTTAACAGATCGCATGGAGCGTGAAGCTCAGCAAATCTTTGACGCGATTAATGCCCAGGGTGGGGTGATTGCGGCGATCCGCAACGGCTACTACCACCGCGAGATTGCCGATGCTGCCTATCGCTATCAGCAAGAGAGCGACCGTGGGGAGCGCATTATTGTGGGCGTGAATGCGTTC
This sequence comes from Chloroflexus sp., assembly GCF_034434295.1. GTDB lineage: Bacteria > Chloroflexota > Chloroflexia > Chloroflexales > Chloroflexaceae > Chloroflexus. The sequence goes on along the minus strand of NZ_DAOTZQ010000056.1, from coordinate 48,570 downwards.
CAGGATGATGAGCCGCTGACGATTCCGATCTTGCAGATGGATCCGGAGGGCGAGAAGCGTCATCTTGAGCGTCTAAATCGGGTGCGACGTGAACGAGATCAGGCGCTGGTCGCTCGCCGGCTGGCTGAGTTGCGCGCCGCTGCTCAGGGGAACGAGAACATGATGCCGGCAATCCTTGAGTGTGTACGGACGTATTGTACACTCGGCGAGATGTGTGATGTGCTGCGTGAAGTGTTTGGGGTCTATCAGCAAGACTCTGTGATCGTGTAGCAACGGCTTCACGGGCAGCGAGAGAGTGTTTTCAGGGGCGTAGGGCATGCGCCCCTGTGATTTTTTTGCCTGCACAGGGGCTGGCCGTTGCTGAAGAGGAAGATCATATCCAATTCGATTTCATAGAAGTCATCGCTCATGATCGCAGCTTCACATCAGTGTAACCTGCGCACAGAGGCCGAGAACGCTGGCCGTACTGTTCCAGTTCCTGGTATTCATCTAGCGTCACCTGCGCACAGAGGAGAACGGCGTTTCTGCTACGCACGTGGTATCACCCACCGGCGTACATGCGGTTTCCTGGGCAGGCTAGCCGGAGCGCACTCCAAACCGTGTGCATCGGCAGGTGCAGCGCGTACCTGTGCCGGTACATGCCCCTGGTGACAGGGAATGGAATGAGTGCTGCGAGAAGTCCGCTCCACCAGGCGTTGGTTCATCGCGGACAACGCAGCAACATGCCGTGCAAGAGCTGGCCTGACTAGAAGTTATCTCATTAATTACCGACAGACTACAAGATCGCGACGAGCACACACAGCATCACCGTGATCAGCAGGGTGAACGGTGTGACACGCGCACGGCATAAAGCACAGCAGGTGTGGCAGTGTGACTACCGTATTCCAAACAACGCAACACGCACATGACAAGCGTGCAACGCAGCTAATCCGGCGAGTGATGTACTGGCGATGGTTGTCAGCACTCTTCGCTGCCATAACGGCAGACTGGTAGCACGACAGTATGGCTTTTATGAATTAAGCTCTGCGCTCAAGGATACATAACGGTACGAATGCCCACTATACTGGATAAAAACTGGTTTCTTGCTTTCACATAACCGGGAAGCTTGCCTTGACCACCACTGCTCTCAACCGCCAGGCGCATAAAAACTGGTTTCTTGCTTTCACATAACCGGGAAGCACTGGTAACAACGCAGAGGTTTTCGTCATGGCAAAGCGTCACAAAGGAAAAATTGTTGTCTGGAAAGACGATAAAGGGTACGGATTTATTGAGTCTGACAATGGTCGAGATAGAGTCTTCTTTCATATCCGTCATCTCGCTGATCGGCAACGGCGTCCAGAACTCAATACTTCCGTTACCTATGCCCTTGGCAACGACGACAAGGGCAGGGTGCAGGCCATCGATGTCCGCTTCGGTAATGAACCGGTATCATTCGTTGTTGTCACCTTGCTGGTGAGTGGGAGCTTCTTCGCTGCACTGGCTCTCATCACCTTCATCGGCGGTATCTCGCCGCTGCTACTGATCATCTATGCACTTTTCAGCAGTATCACTTTCATCGCCTACGAGTTCGACAAAATCAACGCCCGCCAGGGCCGACGTCGCATCCCCGAACGAAGCCTGCATCTGCTCGAACTGCTTGGTGGCTGGCCCGGCGCACTGGTTGCGCAGTGGTATCTTTCGCACAAGAATCGGAAGGCGTCGTATCAACGAGTATTTTGGCTGGTGGTATTTGTCAATCTGGGTGTTCTGTTCTGGTATTGCTATCAGGTGCTCATGTAACACCACGCCGGACAGCGATAACAGTACATCGTTCCTGCAATAAGACAACGCTAACACTCCTCTTATTGCGTGTCCTGGTATTCTGGAGTAAAATATCTTGTGTGATACATCAAACAATAATCAAAGGGAGGTAGGAACAGCGCTATGCCGACCTACGTGTACGCTTGCGATGCATGTGGCAAACAGTTTGAACAATTCCAGAGCTTCAAAGACGAACCACTGACCGTCTGCCGCTGTGGACAGGCCGGTCGGGTCCGCCGGGTCATTCAACCGGCAGGGATTGTCTTTAAAGGTTCGGGATGGTATATTACCGACAGCCGTGGTTCGAGCAGTGGCTCGGTGGCGAGTAGCGACGCCGGCAAGGACAATAAGAGTGATACAAAGAGTGACACCGGTGACGATTAGACATTCTTTCACATCACACTGCACGCCGCTGTGCCGCACCCGTTCGCATCAACACGCCATCATTCAGGGTGCGGCTTTCCGTATCCCTTCGCCATTTTCTCCTCTTGTTGCCTGCTACTGTCGTTAGGGGTGCTGCCTGATCTGGTAGCGCCCCTTCTGCATATGCGCTGACGCGCACCTACCTGCGCACTGTTCCCCCTTGTGTCTGTTTGCGTCCTGTTTGTTCATTAGTTTATTACGGGGTAAGTCGATGCGTATTTCACATGCACTGTGTGTATTGCGCGATGATATTCGCGCCATTTTTCGCAATGATCCTGCTGCCCGTAATCTGGCCGAGGTATTGCTGTATCCAGGACTGCATGCCATTATTCTGCACCGCCTGGCCCATGCCCTTTACCGCCGCAACATTCCTTTCATCCCGCGCCTGATTTCGCAGATAAACCGGTTTCTCACCGGGATTGAAATTCATCCCGGCGCCCGCATTGGCCGCGGATTTTTCATCGACCACGGGATGGGGGTGGTGATTGGCGAAACAACCGAGATCGGCGATTGGGTGATGCTCTATCAAGGGGTGACGTTGGGGGGGACCGGGAAGCAAACCGGGAAGCGCCACCCAACAGTTGAGGACGAGGTTGTTATTGGCGTCGGGGCGATTGTGCTGGGCGCAATCACGATTGGCAAAGGGGCCCGTATCGGTGGCGGTGCGGTTGTGGTCAAAGACGTGCCACCGCACTCGACTGCCGTGGGCGTACCGGCACGTATTGTGGCGCGTCGCGATCCGGTAACCGGTCTGTCGCGCCGGGTTGAGCAATTACCCGACCCCGAAGGCGAGATGCTGCGCGGATTGCACGATAAGATACTTGAACTCGAACTGCGGATTGCCGATTTGGAAGCAGCTACCCATGTTCATCACGAAGAGCATCGTCTCAAGTACGACGCATTGCCCGATCAGCTCTGGCAAACGCTCTTGAATGACTCATCGTCGGTTGAAGAAGAGTATAATCAAGGTGCCGGTATCTGATCAACCGGGAGATAACTGTTTGCAACATAGTGAGTTCGTATGACGATTCAACTCTACAATACCCTGAGCCGCCGCCTCGAACCGCTGGAGACTATTGAACCCGGCGTGGTGCGGATGTATGTCTGCGGCGTGACCCCTTACGACGAAGCCCATATCGGGCACGCGATGTCGGCCATCGTCTTCGATGTCATCCGGCGCTATCTTGAATTTCGCGGCTACGAAGTGCGGCATATCGTCAATTTTACCGATATTGATGATAAGGTGATTGCCCGCGCCAATGCGCTTGGGCAAGACCCCTTAACGTTGTCGGGGCAGTATGCCGCCGAGTTCCTCGCCCAATTGCAGGCCATGAATGTCTTGCCGGCAACGGCCTATCCACGAGTATCAACCACAATGCCGGCAATTATCGCCTTTGTGCAGGGCTTGATCGAGCGCGGCTATGCCTATGTCGTTGATGGCGATGTCTATTTCCGCGTTCGCCGCGACGAAGACTACGGCAAGCTCTCTGGCCGTTCGCTCGATGAGATGTTGAGCGGAACCCGCTTCGAGGTCGATCCGCGCAAGGAGTCGCCGGCTGATTTCGCGCTCTGGAAAGCCGCTCGCCCCGGCGAACCATCCTGGGAGAGTCCGTGGGGGCCGGGCCGGCCTGGCTGGCACATCGAGTGCTCGGCGATGGCGATGGAACACCTCGGCCCACAGATCGACATTCACGGTGGCGGCACCGACCTGATCTTCCCGCATCACGAAAACGAGATTGCGCAAAGCGAGAGTTTGACTGGACAGTGCTTTACCCGCTATTGGGTTCACAATGGCATGCTGCAACTGGTTAATCCGCAGACGCGCCAGGTTGAGAAGATGTCGAAGTCGCTGGGCAATGTGGTGACGATTGCTGATTTTCTGAGCCGCTACGACGCCGATGTCTTCCGTTTGATCGTGTTGAGCAGCTCGTACCGCAGCCCATTAACCTACAACGATGAGGTTGCCGCTGATAATCAGCGCAAACTGGAGCGCTTGCTCTCGGCCCTGGCACCGGCCACTGGGACAGTACACGAAGGACCGGCAGTGACTGCCCTGCGCGAAGCGGCAGCACTTGCCCGTGAACGCTTCATCACGGCGATGGACAATGATTTCAACAGCCCGGCAGCCCTCGCCGCCCTGTTCGACCTGGTACGGGCCATCAACGCGGCACGCGATGCCGGTCTCGATAACGAGACATTGGCGATTGGTCAGCAGACTCTACGTGAGCTGGCCGGTGTGCTCGGTCTGCGCTTGCAACCACGGCAACGCACAATCGCTGCTGAAGCCACCCCGTTCATCGAGTTGTTGATCGAGGTGCGGAGCGAGTTACGCAAGGCAAAACAGTACGCTCTGGCCGATATGGTGCGCAATCGGTTGAGCGATCTGGGCGTCACGCTTGAGGATGGTCCGCAGGGCACGCGATGGAAGTGGGAGAGGTGACATCCATACCATGCAAACAACATCCTGGCTCGAAATTGCAGTCGAAGTTGACCCGGAAGCCGTGGAAACGGTGTCCGAAATCCTGGCCCGTTATGGCTACAATGGTGGTGTTGTCATCGAGCAGAGCTGGATCGCCGGCGATGAAGGGCCAGAATTTCAGTACGATCCCAACCGACCGGTCTGGTTGCGTACCTATCTGCCACTTGACGCGCAGGTCGAAGAGACCCGTCAGCAGATCGAGCATGCGCTCTGGCATGTCCACCAGATTCGTCCGCTCGGCCCAATACAGACTCGCACACTGGCCGAAGAGGACTGGGCGAACGCATGGAAGCAGTTTTATCCGGTGCTGCGCATTGGCGAGCGCACGGTGATTGTGCCGTCGTGGCTGGAATATCAGCCGCAGCCGAACGATGTTGTCCTGCTGCTCGATCCGGGGATGGCGTTTGGTACCGGCCTCCACCCGACAACCCGCCTCTGCCTGCACCTGCTCGAACGGCTGGTACAACCCGAACAACAGGTGCTCGATCTCGGCACTGGCTCTGGCATTCTGGCGATTGCTGCGGCAAAACTCGGTGCCGGTCAGGTACTGGCGCTCGATAACGATCCGATTGCGGTACGGGTTGCGCACGAAAATGTTGAGCGCAATCAGGTGCAAGACCTGGTGAAGGTAGCCGAAGGCAGCCTCGGCGCGGGGCAGGCGATGGGGCATTGGCTCTCCGGCGATTTTGGGCCGGAAACACCCGATCCCACCCTGCACGCCACCACTCCCCAGGCCACCTTCGATCTGATCGCTGCCAACCTGATTGCAAAAGTCCTGGTGCTGCTGGCACCTGATCTGGCGACTGCGCTCAAACCCGGTGGTCTGCTGATTAGTAGTGGTATCATTGATGTAAAAGAGGCAGAGGTCGTAGCAGCCTTCGCCGCAGTCGGTCTGCAACCGATCGAACGCCATGTTGAGGGTGAGTGGGTGGCTCTGGTTCACCGTCGCCCGCCACAGACCTGAAGACTCAAACCTATGCAGACACTCTATCCAATTCTCTGTGAACCGCGCCTGGTTGAACCACTCTGGGGTGGTCAACGATTGGCACCTTGGCTCGATCTGCCGTACCCCCATCCTGAACGGCTGGGTGAAATCTGGCTCGTCTTCGATAGCAATCGGGTCAGCAACGGCCCGCTGGCCGGCACAACGATTGCCGATCTGGCCCGTGCCTACGGCATCGCCCTGGTCGGTTCACGACCGTTCGCCCGCTACGGTGCTGATCTGCCGTTGCTGGCGAAATTTATTGATGCTGCCGACCGCCTCTCGGTCCAGGTGCATCCCGACGATGAGTATGCCCATACGTTTGAGGCGCATACCGGCTTCCACGGCAAAACTGAAGCCTGGTACATTCTGGCTGCCGAACCGGGAGCAACCGTGACGTTGGGCACATCCACGGTGCTGGAACGAGAGACATTGGCCCAGGCAATCGCTGATGGTACCGTCGAAACTCTCCTGGCGCAGCGGCCGGTTCAGTCCGGCGATCTGATCTTCGTGCCGGCGGGGACGATTCACGCCATTAATGCCGGGATCATGCTGTTTGAAATTCAGCAAAAATCGGATCTCACCTATCGCCTGTACGATTACAACCGACGCGATGCCCGTACCGGTCAGCTCCGCCCGCTGCACATCGAGCAGGCGCTGGCGGTGAGTCGGCTGGAACCGGCACGCACCGCCCAATTGCAACCACTACCACTGGATGAACGACGCGAATTACTGGTGGCCTGCTCTTCATTTGCGCTCGAGCGCTGGCACGTACAGGGCCAGTTAGCCGCGACGACCGACCCTGCCTCGCTTGAGATCCTCACCGTCATTGCGGGGACGGCACAGCTTGCCTGGCAACAGCTTACCCTCGACCTGCCGCGAGGAACAGCGGTCCTCTTGCCGGCAACCCTGGGAGCATACCGACTCCTCGCCGATGATGCAACCCTGTTGCGTTCATATATTCCCGATATACCGGCATTAATCAGCACACTTGGCGTATCACCGGGTACCGATCCAATCTTCCCGTAAAGCCGATGGTTGATGACACACTCGCAATTCCCAACACACGCCGCTTCTTCGTCAATCCTGGCTGGCTACGCACCGAACAGGTAGAGATTGATGATTCGGCCATCATTCATCAATGGGAGCGTGTCTTGCGCCTCCGTGCCGGTGATCGGGTGATGCTGCTCGACGGACAGGGATTGGCGGCAATCGTTGAGATCACTCACATTGATCGGCGACGCGCTCGCGGTCAGGTAGTGGCTCGCTGCCAGGCGACCGGCGAACCGGCAGTTACGTTCGATCTCTATCTGGCCCTCATCCGTCCTGAACGCTTTGAATGGGCAATCCAGAAAGCTGTTGAACTGGGGGTACACCGGATTGTACCGGTGACCTTCGCCCGTTCGCTTATTGCCGGTCGGATTGACGACCATCGTCTGGCGCGCTGGCAACGCATTGCCACCGAAGCAGCCGAGCAGGCTGGACGGGGACGATTACCGGTTGTCGCTGACCCGCTGTCGTTCACAGCGGCACTGACCAGGGCGCGTACCGCCGACCTGGCTATTCTGCTCGATGAACAGGCAACGGTGCATCTACGTACAGTGTTGCCGCCGCAACCATCGTTGCGCCAGATCGCCATTTACTCTGGACCTGAAGGCGGTATTGATCCGGCTGAACGAACGGCGGCGCATCAGCACGGCATTCAATCGGTGTCACTGGGACCACGCATTTTACGGGCCGAAACGGCACCGCTGGCAGCACTGGCCATGCTTCAATATGCACTTCAATACTAGAAAAGATACTGCTATGGAACGGGTGTGGGCAATTATCGGCAAAATCGTGCAATGGCTGGCTGTCGTGGCTGTGGCGTTCCTCGGCGGGTGGATTACCGGCCGTATCGTCGGCGTCTCGCCGATTGATGTCTTTATTACCGGCGTTTCCAATGCTGATGCCCGCCTGCTGACCCCTGGTGAACGCCGGCAATATGCGGCTGTGTTCTGGGATGTATGGGACCTGGTGGAAGGCAATTTCTACCGTCCTGAGAGTATTGATCGCCAGCGCATGATCTACGGTGCCATCCGTGGGATGCTGGCCACCCTCGACGATCCCTACACCTTCTTCCAGGAGCCAGAGGAAGCCCGACAGAATCGTGAATCGATGGAAGGCCGTTACGAAGGGATCGGTGCTTATCTGCGGGTCGAGAATGGGATGATTGTGATTGACCGCCCCATCCCCAACTCGCCGGCAGCACAGGCCGGCCTGCAACCGGGTGATATTATCCTGGCCGTCGATGATCAGGAACTGGCTGAACTGATCGCTGGCCTAAACGAGAACGACGCCAGTAACCGTGCGGTCAGCCTGATCCGTGGCCCAGCCGGTTCCGTCGTTCGCCTGACCCTGCGTCGCCCGGTAGAGGATCGCGTCTTTACCGTCGCTATCACCCGTGCCGCCATCCCATTGATCACCGTCAACAGCACCATGCTGCCGAATGGCATTGCCTACATCCAGATCACCGAATTCAAGGCTACCACCACCGAGTTACTTGATGCCGCAATTGCCGAACTGCGGCCGCAACAACCACGCGCCATTGTGCTTGATCTGAGAAACAATTCCGGCGGCTTTTTAACCACTGCGCAAGAAGTATTGGGTCGTTTCTACGACGGTGTCGCCCTTTACGAAGAGGAACGAAGCGGGGTCAAAAAGGAATTGCGTACCATCACCGCTGTACCCGACCGCCGGCTCTACGACATTCCAATGGTTGTGCTGGTGAATGGTGGCTCGGCTAGCGCGGCCGAGGTCGTGGCCGGCGCCTTACGCGATCAACGGCCCAACACCGTACTGCTCGGTGAGCGCACCTTCGGCAAGGGATCGGTGCAAAACATCTACACGTTACGCGACGGGAGCAGTGTACGCATCACCATTGCCCGCTGGTTAACCCCCGCTGGCGAAGCCATTAACGGTGTCGGCATTACCCCCCAACATGTGGTACCGGCCTCGAATGAGGCGACCTACCCTGCCCCCTGCGTCCCTGATCGTCCTGCCGATACGAGCTGTGCTGATGCCCAACTCTACTGGGCTTTACAGCTATTAGAGAATGGAACAGTACCGCCACCGCCGACAGAAACGGAAACGGCCCCTTAAGGGGCCGTAGACCGGACGGCGGGCAAAGGGGCAAGCGCGAGGAAATGGCGTACAGGTCGCCGTGGAGGTTGAATTGGGGAGGCAGAGATCCTGGCTGACAGGAAGGATACGGATGAACGTCATCGCGTATCCAGTTCTCTTGGTTGCTCGCCGCCAAACGGCACAATCACAGTATAGCAATGATGCAGCCTGGCAACAGAAAACGAGCAGCTACCATCGGTAGCGATGTCCTCACTTGTAACAGCGAGTTGACGCTTTGTGCTATGATAGCCATTCAAAGGCTGAGTTATAACGCTCTACTTGTTACCATCGTTGGCGAGGTAGCAAGCGCACGTCGTTATCATTGACGAATACGGTATAATACGAACAAAAGTTCTAAGACAGGTGGGAGTCAGAGGTGGCTATGAACAATCCGCGCCCCTTTATCCGCAGCGAACGGCGCCAGGGGGCAGAGAATGGCGCTGAGCTGCGCGAATATCGGCTACTCGAACGCATCGGACAGGATGAACTGGCTATCATCTACCGGGCCATTCATCAGACGCTGAACCGTCCGGTGTATATTTCCCTGTTACGACGCCACGACTGGATTTCCAGTAGCCGGTTTCAACTGGCCGCCCGCCTGGCAGCGAGTTTGAGCCATCCCCATCTGTTGCCGGTGATTGATGCCGGCCACGATGAGCGGTACGGCGACTATATGGTAACGCCGTATGTCGATGCCCGTCCGCTCAGTGATCTGCTGGCTGAAGGCCCGCTGGAACTGTCACCGGCCATGCGCATCATCAGCCAGATTGCCGCAGCGCTCGACTATCTTCACGAGCAGCAGATCATTCATCGCGATGTACAACCGGCGAATATTCTGGTCACGCCGCAGGGTAATGCCTATCTTACCAACCTCAGCCTTGCTGATGCCCCTGATGCCCCTGATCTGAGCCAGATCGAGGAAGCCGATTATGTAACCCCCTATTCAGCACCTGAACTACGCCTGACTCAGCACGAGGCGCATCCGGCCCTCGATATTTACAGCCTGGGTGCCGTGGCCTACCATTTGCTGAGTGGTGAACTTCCGCCAGCCGGTCTGATCGCTGAACTTGATCTGGTCGGTAAACCACCGGCTCTGACCCTGGCCGAACGGGTGCTCTTGCGCATGCTTGCCCCACAACCCAACATGCGTTTCACGACAGCCGGGGCTGCTGCTAATGCCCTCCGCCTGGCGCTACGTACCCTGCTCGACCAGGCTACCACCGATATGGAGGAATCACGCTGGGAAGCCTGCGCCGAATGGTTTGAAAATCCGCTGGAACTGGCGATCAGCACCGATCTTTCGAGTCTGGCCGATCAGTTCAACGATTTTCTCAGCGAGTCCCGAAAGCGGGCAGATAAGTGGCATCGCCGCAACTATGTGCGGCAGTGGCTCAACAACTGGAGCCGCAAAAATCGTTTTCGGCGCTCCTCCCTCGGCCAATTGATCGAGCTTGAGACGATTGCCAGCTTCAATATCTATTTCTACGAATTACACGTCCTCTATGAGACGCGCACCAGGCCAGAGATAAAGGTTCGACCCATGAACCTCGATGAACGCCCCCAGGCCGAACCGGTCCTTGATCTCTGGAGCGTGCCACTACCGGTAGCAGAGGAGTTTAGTTCGGAAAAAGGGGGGGACATCGTTCTTCCGGGATCACGGCGCTTTTTTACCTGTACCGAATGTCAGGGATCGGGTCAACTAGTGTGTCCACAGTGTCAGGGGAAAGGAACGATCAAACCACGGAAGACGCGCAATGATGAGGCCGATCCGGTTGATCAGACCTGCAATCGCTGCAAGGGCTACGGAAAGGTGCGTTGCGAGACGTGTGCCGGGAACGGCAATCTGGTTGAAGAGAAGGTGTTTCACTGGTCGCGGCGGGCAGTTGAGTACCAGAATGATGACGATAGCGAAGGATTGCCCAATAACGTGCGCACTCTGCTACGCCAGCGCGCTCAACCGGTCTACGAAGCCGAGATCGATCTTTTCGATAGCCACTGGCGAAGTGTTGGCACACTAAGTGATCTGATTGACAGAGCAATTGCCAATGCCGGCGAACATACCCGACCGATACGCGCCAAACTCCGTATCAGGGGTGTGACGATGACGCAGATCAACGGCTTGCTTGATGGTCAGGAATGCGAGCTGTATCTCATCGGACCGGATGATACACTGGTGAGCACGATTAGTCTGTGGAATATCGAACGCATTGCCCTGATTGTATCGGTCTTCCTGCTTGTGATCGTGATAACAGTAACACTGATGACGATCTGGCTGTAGCCTTTGCGGATTGCCATGAATCGAATCCATGCAGCAGGTGTGTAAGGAACCGAGGCTGCCGCACAACAAAAATCCAATAGGAGTGTCAGTGTCACTTCAGCACGGGGATGATCTCAGAACGAAGATTTCCCTGCGCAAATGGCGAGTGGAGATCGCGGATAGGCTAGACGCACCGGTGATCTCTCTGGCGATGCACACCGTGCAGGACGCGGGAAGGTTACAGTGGGGACAGCCGGAGCGTCGGACCAAGGTGTGGGGCGGGTTCCAACCTGCGCACCATCGATGACGTTCATCACCTGACGGCGGCGGGGGTATGCCTGCACACAGGCTGGAAGCCCACGCCACGGAGAGCCGCGCCACAGAGAGCATCACCCATAATGAGAGAACCTCTCGCTCACTCATCGTCCTCGCGCACGTTCTCGACCAAACGCAATGATCTCATCGAGAAAACGCGACGGTTTCAGACGTTGACCACGCTGTCGGCTTGCCGTCCACGAGAGATATAGCCGTTCGGCGGCACGGGTCAGCGCCACATAGCACAAGCGCCGTTCTTCTTCGATAGCCGCCGGATCGCCGATACTCCGTTCGTGCGGAAGTGTTCCCTCTTCTAAGCCTACCACAAACACAAATGGCCACTCCAACCCCTTGGCGGCGTGGATCGTCAAAAGCTGGACCCGATCACGTTCATCATCATCATTGTCTGTATTCGTCATCAGCGCAACTTCTTGCAGGAACGAACGTAACTCAGTGTGTTCTTCTGCTGCCCGCAGCAGTTCCTGCAAATGGGCACGCGCCTCGGCCAGCTCTTCGGCATCGAAACGTTCAGCTAATGCCGCCATATACCCACTCTGCTCCAGCACATCGGCCAGCAAATGATCCGGCGGCATGGTGCTCTCGGCCAACCGCCACCAGCGTTGCAGCAAGGCGAAGAGGCGACGGGCACCTTCGACCGCCCGCGGACTCAGACCGGGAATACTCTGTGCATGGCCAAGAGCTGTACTGATCGGCAACGATTGTGCTGCCGCATAAGCGGCAATGATCGCCAGCGCCTGCCCGCCTAACCCTCGCGCCGGCACATTCGCAAGGCGCGTCAAACTGAGGTTATCCGCCGGATTGGCAATACAGCGGAGATAGGCCAGGGCATCACGCACTACCGCCCGATCAAAGAAACTCACTCCACCGCGCACCTGATACGGAATCCGGGCATGGCGCAGGGCCTGCTCGAATGGTCGGCTCATATGGCGCGTGCGGTAGAGCACGGCAATATCGCGCAACCGTCGCCCTTGCCGTTGCAGATCGGCAATCGAACGGGCTACCTGCTCAGCCTCGTCACGACTATCTCTGGCTTCGCTGATCAATACACAACGTTCATCAACATTGCGTGCCGCAGCGCGCAGCTCCATCGGTGCCACACTGCGGCTGTGGCGAATAATTGCATACGCCGCATCGAGGATAGGCTGGCGCGAACGGTAGTTCGTTGTCAACTCGATCACACGGGCATCAGGAAAATCGGTAGCAAAGCGGTTGATAATGCTGTGATCGGCGTTGCGAAAGCCGTAGATACTCTGCATCGCATCGCCAACCACGAAGAGCGAGCGCGGACGCTGCGCCGTTGACCGGGTGAGCAACTCAATCAGCGCGTGCTGACTCGGATCGGTATCCTGGTACTCGTCGACCAGCACGTGTTGCCAGCGCTGCTGATACGTTGCCAGCAAATCGGGATCATCGCTCAGCAGGCGATACGCGGTCAGGATCAGATCATCGAAATCGAGGGCATTCGCCTGTTCGAGTGCCCGCTGATAGCGACGGTAACAGGCAGCGATAAAGCGATCAAGCGGGTCGGTAGCGAACCGTGCCATCAGGCGTGGAGTCAGCATCCGGCTTTTGGCCCGTGAAATCAGCCGTAACACCTCATCGGCTTCGATCAAACGGGGAGGGGTCTCACTTACGCCTGCCAATGCTTCCGCCGCCAGTTGCAATTGCTCCTCGCCGGCATAGATCGAGAACGAAGAGGTATATCCTTTCAGCCGACCCTCAATCGACTCGCGCAGGATACGTGTGCAGATGGCGTGAAAGGTACCGCTGGTTAAACCACGAATCCGCAGCCCTGGCAGATTGCTTAACCGTTCACGCATCTCGCGTGCCGCCTTATTGGTAAAAGTAACCGCCAGAATCTGCTGCGGCGCTACCCCGTAGTGCGTGATCAGATAGGCGATCCGCAGCGTCAAGACCCGTGTTTTGCCACTACCGGCTCCAGCCTTGACCAGTATCGGCCCAATTGGGGCAGTAACAGCCGCACGCTGGGCGGGATTCAGCAGGTTGAGTTGTTCCATATCGTGCCAGTTTTGCTAGAGGCTGTTAGACAATAGTGCTGCGCTGAATGATGCATGACGATTAACGACGTGTAAGGTGCAGCTATTTGCTTGCCATTTCACCGGTTCACAACCAGACGGTTTCCTCACCCGACAGAAGGTTGAACCACGTTCACACCTGTATTGTTTGCCGGGAACGGATTATACCAGACTGTCAGTATTACAGCAGTTCATTCAGAGCCAGTGCGATGCATCTGTCAGTCATTGTTGTGCTGTGTATCACCTGTCATGCTCTATCTCAGCAAGGGTATCGGTAGCGTGCCGCCACCGTTAGAGGACGCCGGAGTGCACATAACCGAATAGTGTTCTCGATCATGATGAACCGGGTTCATCACTCATCGCGTGCCACACCTGGTAGTTTCAGCTTTGCGATGGCCCCTGACTTTTGACGTGCGTGGTGGGATGGGCGGATTCGTAAGGTACGGGTTTGGAACCCACCCCTACGGGATGTCTGGGTGCGGAGGTGATGGTCACCCTCATCTCATATCCGGTAAGATGCCATGCCTGGAACACACGCCAACCCATTCCCTTCTACTACCCCGGCGTCTATCCGCATCCCGTGCGATACTAACCGGCAGGGGCGGATCAGTGGTACATACAGCATATCCACGCGCATCCACCAGGCCCAAGTTCGTGCATATTCCACAGGCTATCCCTACGGTTCCACAAGACCGGAATCGGATGCTCACAGATGACCACACCGCCGATGCCATGCGGTGATGCGCAGGATCAATCAAGCCCGGGCATTAGAGCACAACGTGCACAACAGACACAGCGGATACCAGAATGTTCAACACATGGCGGCTTCGACCTCTACACCAACCATGGCCCGTTTCATAACGCTCGCCAATACCATCGTCATTAAATCACTATACCAGTTTTTAATGTTTCAACTCTAGCCAAAAGCAAGCTATAAGTGGTACAATTAATGCGCCGTAGTTGTAGAGATCGTATTGTTGCACCACCAGCAAAGCAAACAGGGAGAGCCGCATGAATATTTTGGTTGTTGATGATGACATCCCCAGTGCAAGAATGACTTCTTACTTGCTTGAAGAAGCTGGTTATCGTGTATTTCGGGCACACGATGCATCCAACATTCTCCAGTTGATCGAGCAACACAATCCCGATCTCATCTTGCTGGATGTCATGATGCCTAAAACTGATGGGTTCGAGGTTTGTCGCCAGATTCGGCGCAACTCCGACATTCCGATTATCTTCCTCTCGGCTCGCCATCAACTCCAGGATCGGGTGATGGGGCTTCAAATTGGTGGTGACGACTATCTGGTCAAACCGTTTGAACCTTCGGAATTGCTGGCGCGTGTTGAAGCTGTCTTACGACGACGCAACGCCGATGTGCTCAACACCTCGACTCGTCTCAGTCAGGGCAATATCACGCTCGATCCTGTCGAACACAAAGTTCTCTTCACCGATGGTCGCGTTGTCGAATTGACTCCACTCGAATTTCGGTTGCTCTACTACCTGATGAAGAATTCGGGACGTATCTTGAACGTAACCCAAATTTTGAGTAAAGTATGGGGGTACGATCACGAAGGCGAAAGCAATCTGGTCGCAGTCTACATCCGCCGCCTGCGTACAAAAGTAGAGGAAGACCCGGATCATCCACGACACGTCATTACAGTACGTAATCTCGGCTACAAGTTTGAGCCATAGTTTGAGATACGTTGACGATAGCCATGAAGCATAACACCTGGCAACTGCAAACGATTATCCGTCGCCTCTTGCCGTTGCCGGCATTGGGGTTAGGCTGGCTACTAACCCAATTCGGTCTACCATCTGCGGCCTGGGGTGGTTTGATCGGTTACGGTTTAGTCAACGTTGTCTTGCTGCTATTGATTCGCCGTCACCCAACTTCGACTAACCGTCTCCTGACACTCACCGGCCTGAGCGATTTGCTCATGATCTTCTGGTCGCTCTTCCTGATCAGCACCAGCCCACTGCTGACCGTTGTTCAGGGGGTAGGTGCCTTACGCGCATGGCGGTATCGATTCCATTCATTGTGGCCGGCGCTACTGCCGGCGTTGATTGGCCTGCTCTACCCGCTTACCACGCCTTCGCCCTGGACTGACAATCCACTAACGTTGACCGCGCTGGTATCGATTGGTAGCTTCCTGTTAAGCATCATCACTGTTCTGGCTTTGGTCTGGTTTGGGCAGCGACGCAACCTGACAGCTCTCGATTGGCGGACACGGTACGATCAGGTTCGCCGTGAACAAAAACAGCAGGTTGCCAGCCTGGAAGCCTCGAACAATGATCTGCGTGAGCGACTACGGCGAATGGAGGCTCTCGGCGAAAGCCTGCGTGCTATCAGCAGTTCGCTGAGCCTGGATGATGTGCTGCGCCAGATTCTCGACTCGCTGACCCATATGCTAGGCGTGCAGCGCATCGATAATGTGGCGCTGACATTGGCCCGCGATGACGGCCTTGAACACCAGATTCTGCACAACGATGCCCAACAATCAGACTGGGCAACCGCTTTGGCGCAAGTCGTTATTACCGAAAAACGAACTGTTTTGCTTGACGCCCACGAGATAGTGCAAGAACCGGTATGGCAATCCCTGGCCGATCAGCAATGGCAGGCCGCGCTCAGCGTTCCTCTCTTCGATCCCGATCAGCCTGACCGGATTCGCGGAGCCCTCAGTGTGGTGAGTCGGCAGAGTGAAGCCTTCTCTCCGGCTGAAGAGCGTCATCTAACCTCGTTTAGCATCCAGGCCATGATTGCGATTCGGAACGCCGAACTCCACGTTCAGTTGAGTCGGCAACAGGCGATGCTTAGCGCCATTCTGCACGATATGGCCGATGGCCTGATCGTGTACGATGAAGTGGGCAAGATCTACCTCGACAACGCCGTAGCGCGACAGGTGATAGCGCATAGTCAGGCTTGCAATGGCAGACTGGCCGATCATCTGATCGATACGGCACGTCAGCTTTACCAGAGCAAGGTTTCGTTTAGCAAAGAAATTGTTGATGGCGAAGCCGAGCAGGCTCGCTGGTACCAGATTCACGCCACCCTGGTGAATCCGTCACCCGATACTTGCCTGGCTGTGCTGGTGTTACACGATATTACCGACCAGAAAGTACAGGAGCGGCAGCACCGGGAATTTATTGGCAAACTTGCGCATGAGCTGCGCAATCCGCTGAACGTTCTGAACGGTAATCTTGATATTGTCCTTAAGGAAAGTGATAACATTGGTAAGCTTACCGAAGAGCAACGCCGTTTCCTCGGCGAAGTGAAAGACAGTTATAAGTGCTTGTATAAACGCATCGAGGAGTTGATAGAGATCAATCGTAATGGCACCAATCAATTGGAGCTGCGCCCGGTGCGCACAAATATTATTGACATTATCATTACCACATGCGTTCAGCAACAACAGCCGGCTAGATCTCACGGCGTCGATCTGCGTTGGGAGGTGCCAGATCAGTTACCCGATATGTTTCTTGATGAGGAACGGATCGGTCAGGTATTGACCAATCTGATAGAGAATGCGGTCAAGGCGATGCCCAATGGTGGTCAGATCACCGTGAGTGCTGAACAACAGCAAGATTGTGTTCTTGTTCACGTGACCGATACCGGGATCGGTATTCCAGCCGATCAGATCGAAAAGGTGTTTCTGCCCTATCATCAGGTACCAAACCATCTCAATGGTCGCGAGACAAAAAATACACACCTCGGCCTTGGACTGGCAATCTGTAAACAATTTGTAGAAGCCCACAATGGCGGAATCTGGATATCGCACAGTGAAGTCGGGAAAGGAACACGCTTTACCTTTTCCCTCCCCATATTACCTTTTCCCTCCCCATAATGCCCGAGACCGAACAAGAGATTAAAACCGGCAGTCAAACCACTGCGTAAGTGAAATCTTTTCTGAATATTTCGTTATCTTAATTGCTGTTGAAATGTGCTATATTTGCAATAAGAATATTTCGTTGCAATACGTAGCTTTGAGGACGCTGAATCGAGTAGTCTGATCACTAGTGAAGATTCTTGTTCACAGTTGGCGAAGCCCTTTCTGACATAGTATTCGCTATTCAGACAGGTTGGCCAGAGAAACTACGTGAAGGTTGCACTCATTGCTCTACCCGGCAAACAGACCAATCAGATGCCGCCGCTGACTCTGGCCTACGTGGCGGCTGTTTTGGAACAACGTCGCATCATTGTGCGCATGTACGACCATGCCCTGGATGCAGCGGGAAGCTGGCACGATATTCGGCGTCGCCTGCAAACGTTTCAGCCCCAACGTGTCATCGTCGGCGGTGAAGATAGCCGCACGATTGAACAGGCAGTTGCGCAGATTCATCAGTCCTATCCTGACATTTTGCCATTGCTGGTTCAACGCAATGGTACTGATGCGCCTGCGGCCGTCACCGGTGTCCTGGCCTGGCTCGATGGCACAGTAAAGGAGTGCTTGCCAAACGATTTACCCTTTCCGGCCCGTCATCTGTTGTCGCTTGAGCACTACGCACTCCGCGCACCGGGTGGCGAGCTACAAACACCCGTTGTGATCGGCTGGCATATCAATACATGCGTCAGCCCCGCCAGATCGGTCAGGAGCTGCGCACGCTGGTGGAGGAGGCCGGTATCCGCCACGTGCTATTTTGCGAACCCGCATTGACCATCGATGAACAGTGGTTTACTGAACTACTTAACTATCTGGTAAGCGCCAGCTTAAATGTCAAATGGCAGGCATCAGCCGCTCTCGAACATCTGGATGAAGAGACTATTCCACGACTGGCTCAGGCCGGTTGTGAGGCACTAACATTTGTCATCGCCGCTAGCAGCATTTTTGACTCTGCCAGCAGGCGCAACCAGGCGCGTAAGCTGATTACCACTATCCGTGAGCACGGTATCTACACCCACGCGACTATTCTGCTCGAGCCGCCCTACGAATCCATCGCTCGCCTGATCGATGTTGCTGCTACGTTTGGGCTGAACGATGTCTCTTTTGAATTGATGCAGACGATGCGGGTTGGCGATGACGAGCAAACCATCAAACGCTTTGCCCGTCAACGGTATCAGGAAGGTCAAACCCGCCAGCGCCTGATTGATCGTTTTAGCCCGGTGCTCGGCGGTTTGCTCTGGCAACTGCGGGTGCAGAACGTGGATGAGGAATTGGGGGGGTAGAAGTGGATAATCCTCCTTATATCATCCTCACCGCCACCCCTCGCTCGGCCAGGTAGCGTTTGACATCGGCCACCGCGTAGTCACCGAAGTGGAAGATGGACGCGGCCAGTACTGCATCAGCACCACCTTCGACGATGCCGCGATACATGTCGTGCGGCGAACCGACACCACCGGACGCGATGACCGGTACCGGGGAAATGGCGGTAATCGCCTGTAGTAGCTCCAGATCATAGCCGGTACGCGCACCGTCGGCGTCCATGCTGTTAATGCAAATCTCGCCTGCCCCAAGATCGATCCCCCGCTTGATCCATTCGATAGCGTCAAGCCCCGCCGGGCGCGGATTGGCCCCGGTATGGGTAAAGACTTCCCAGCGTGGTGGTTCGCCTGGCGCGTTTACCCGTTTGGCATCGACCGACAGTACAATGCATTGGCTGCCAAACCGCCGGGCACCTTCGGCAATGAGTTGCGGGTTGTAGACCGCCGCTGTATTCAGGCTGACCTTGTCGGCACCGGCCCGCAACATGCGGTACATATCGTCAATGCTGCGTAACCCACCACCAACTGTGAGCGGAATAAAAACCTCGGCAGCCGTGCGTTCTACAACCTCGACCATAATTGCCCGCTCATCGCTCGATGCCGTGATGTCGTAGAAGACCAGTTCATCGGCTCCGGCAGCATTGTAGGCAGCCGCCAGCTCTACCGGATCACCGGCATCACGGTGATTCAGGAATTTCACGCCTTTTACCACACGTCCCGCTTTGACATCAAGACAGGGAATGATTCGTCGCGTCAGCATATGTTCGTCCTCGGTAACGTTCGGAAATAGTAGAAGTTATCGTCGGGTTGGTGACAGGTATTGCGCACTGCCACTTTCCTGAACACATCAATCACTATTTTGGCCGCACCTGCCCACGTCGACCACGCTCTTCAACTGGCGCCGGAGGTTCCGTGTCGGTTGCCTGCCTGGCCTGTGCGTCATCGATCAGAAATTGGGTCGCACGTACCCCCCACACCGCCAGGAGTGAGACACTGAAGAGCAGGAATGGGACGACCAGCACCAGGCTGCTGATAAACAGGATAAAGCCCATTAAGAGCATGGTGATCAGTGTATAGATGGGGCGACTGACGATCAAGATCAGAGCGTTACGGGCAATCTGGCGGAGCGAAGGCTGTTCCAGTAACACCATCATTGGGAAAGCGTAGATGATGATTGCCGACCAGAGCATGAACAGGTAGAGAAAAAAGCCGATCAGGAGTCCACCCAGCAGACCGGGTACGCCGGCATAGAAGGCCAGGTTCCATAAAATCAGGGCCAGACCGGCCATCCAGATACCGTATAAACGCCACGCCAGAAGCGCATACGTCCGCATACCGGCGAAGAAATCGGTTAATTTGCTGGCCCGGCCTTCGCTAATCCGCTTGCTCAGCGCGTACAGACCTCCAAATGCCGGTGCTGCCGGTAAGACACCAACCAGTGCCGCCGCTGCTGCGGGGAGGGCAGCGTTGCTCACCATTGCAACGTAGGCAATACTGAAGAGTGGTACACTCAGCGCGGCCCAGATGATGTTGGCAAACGTGAGTAGCAGAAATTCATCAAACAGGTCGCGCAGTGCCTGCCAGAAGACGCGAAACGGTGCGGTGATATTGGCTGAATTAATTATTTGGCGCTGACTCATAGCTTGTGTATTATAGCTGAAGTTTGCGGTATCTGCTCTCGCCAATGTACGGGCGTCTGTAGCTACCGGCCTGTCTATGAGCGTTTGCCAGGATGGATACGCCCGTGATTCGGTCACTCCCACCAGAAAAAAAGCTCCCGGCTTTACCCACCCCGTTGCCGATCCCGGCGCATAATACGACGCCGGTAGTTATCACGAACTACGGTGCGTCTTCGGCCCACAAGACTACGACCCGTTGCTCGTCAATCGCAAACAGGCCGTGATCGAGTGGGGCATCACTCAGCGAGCGCCAGCCGACTACCTCGTTGCCCTGGATGTCGTAGATCGCAAAATCGCCACTTACTGCGCCGTTGGTGAAATAGCGCGCCTGTGGCCCCAGTAACGCCAGTACTCTGCCGGCCAGGTCGGCGGCCTGAGCCTGGGGCACGACCTCGTCGGGGTAGGCCAGGTCGTGGGCGATGAGGTTGGTAGCGATCTTTACTGCGATCCGGCGCGGCACTTCGATCCAGTGCTGCCCAAGGGGCTGGAAGTCGAGTTCACGAGCCGCCGCATCGAGCGCGTCGCACGGATCGGTCGGGGGTTGGTGCAGACGAAATACTGCTCCGGTGAGTGGATAGCTCTGGGCGCGGGCCGTTTCGATAGCAATCCAGAGTCCCTCAATCGCAGGATCGGTCTCCAGGGTCAGTATCGGTTGTGACATAATGCCTCACTTCGCTTGCCAGGTTTCATAGGTGCTATGATACCGCGAGTCCACGATCATCACGTGCAATTTAATCGTCGCCGATCACAGCCTGCGCACAGTGAATAACGTATACAGTGGTATGATGGAGAGAAGTGGGGAATAACCGGACAGCGTTGAAGCTGGCGATGTTCGCATTAGAGGAGATTGTTGTGCATGAATAACCCGATGACCACCACGATTGACCAGTTATGTGCCAATGCTATTCGTGCGCTGGCGATTGATGCCGTTCAGCAAGCGAACAGCGGCCATCCCGGTATGCCACTTGGGATGGCCGATGCTGCATACGTGCTTTGGACGCGCTTTCTGAAGCATAATCCGAGCGATCCACATTGGCCGAACCGGGATCGCTTCGTCCTGTCAGCCGGTCACGGTTCGATGTTACTCTACGCCCTGCTCCACCTTACTGGTTACGATGTGTCGCTGGATGACCTGAAGCAGTTTCGGCAATGGGGGAGTCGTACACCGGGGCATCCTGAGTATCACGAAACGCCAGGGGTTGAGATGACGACCGGCCCGCTCGGCCAGGGGATTGCGACGGCGGTCGGGATGGCAATTGCCGAGCGCTGGCTGGCGACCAGATTTAATCGGGTAGGATTTCCAGTCGTTGACCACTATACCTACGTCATCGCCAGCGATGGGGATCTGATGGAAGGCATCTCCCACGAGGCGGCCAGTCTGGCCGGCCATTTACGGCTGGGGAAACTGATCGTCTTGTACGATAGCAATGATATTTCGCTGGTGGGGCCAACTCGTCTGGCCTGGAGCGAACAGGTTGCTGATCGGTTTGCCGCTTACGGCTGGCAGGTGTTGTACGCCGATGGGCACAATATGTCTTCGGTAGCGCTGGCTCTGGCCGAAGCCATTGCCGATGGCGAACGACCTTCCCTTATCATTACCCGCACCGTGATAGGGTATGCCAGTCCACGGGCCGGCAGCCATAAGGCCCACGGCGAGCCGCTCGGCGTCGAAGGCGTGAAATTGACCAAGGAAGCCTTAGGCTGGCCGCAGGAACCGGCGTTCTACGTTCCTGATGAGGTCTACGAACATATGCAGATGGCGGTCGAAGTTGGTGAGACCCGCCAGCGTGAATGGGAGGCGATGTTCCGGCGGTATCGAGCATCGTACCCCGATCTGGCCGCGCAGTGGGATTTGATGCAGCAGGGCGGTTTACCAGCGGGCTGGGAACAGACCATACCGACCTTTGCCCCTGATCCGAAAGCCAAAGGTACCCGTGTTGCGTCGGGAGCCGTGTTGCAGGCACTTGCTCCGATCATCCCTGGTTTACTGGGAGGTTCAGCCGATCTGCACACCTCGGACTTTACCTACCTGGAGGGGTTGGGATCGATCAACGGCGAGGATTTCAGTGCGCGCAACCTGCATTTCGGCGTGCGGGAGCACGCGATGGGGGCCATTCTCAACGGTATGGCGCTGCACGGTGGGATTATTCCTTACGGCGGCACCTTCCTTGTGTTCAGCGACTACATGCGCCCGGCCATTCGGCTGGCAGCCTTGATGCGCCTGCGAGTGATTTACGTCTTCACCCACGATAGTATCGGGGTTGGTGAGGATGGCCCAACCCACCAGCCGGTAGAGCATCTGCTGGCACTGCGGGCCATTCCCAATCTGCTGGTGGTACGACCGGGTGATGCCAATGAGGTGGCAATGGCCTGGCGCCTGGCGCTGCAACGGAACGATGGCCCAACTGCGATCATCTTATCCCGCCAGAATGTGCCAACACTCGACCGGACGCAGCTTGGTGCCGCCGATGGCACTCTACGCGGTGGCTACGTGCTGCGTGATGCGGACGCGGCTCAGGCACTGATCATTGCGACCGGTTCGGAAGTAGCGCTGGCCATGGCAGCCGCCGAGCATCTGGCCGGGGAAGGCATTGCCACGCGCGTGGTCAGTATGCCTTGTCGCGAACTGTTTGATCAGCAAGATACCGCCTACCGTGACCGGGTACTGCCCCCGCAGATCAGAGCGCGTGTGGTCGTAGAGGCAGGGCGCTCAATCGGCTGGGAGCGCTACGTTGGCTGTGCAGGCGCGATTATCGGGGTGGATCGCTTCGGAGCCTCAGCGCCATTCCAGCGCATCTACACCGAATTCGGTCTGACCGTCAAGCGGATCGTGGCGGCGGTGAAAGATCAGCTTATGCGGCACGAATAGGGTTGGCGTCACTAAGTGACTCACGGGTGGTGACATGAAGGCAACTGGATGGCGTTGCCTTCATGTTGCTTTGGGGTTGAGCCTATACCCCTCGGAGAAAATTACCAGCGCTCGTTACGCGGCCAGAGTGCCCACACAATCGCCGCTACCGCAGCCCACCAGGCCCGGTTGGCTTCCCGTTCCAGGCCGCGAGTACGGAGCTGAACACCACCGAGGAACAACCCGGTTGCGAGCATTCCCCCCATCAAGCGGTCAGTCGCCCGCTCAACCCGTTTCATACTGCGTTCAAGCCGGCTCAGATCGGAACGGGTCTGCAATTCGCCCCGATTGGCCGCCCGGTAGTAAGCATCCATCTGTCGTGGTAACCCGATCAGTATCTGACCAAGCTCCGACAGCTCTTGCTGCAACTTCTCGACCCAATTGCCATTGCGTTGTTCTTGAGCCAGCATCGCTCGTGCGAACGGTCGTAGCTCCTGGAACAGATTGATGTCGGGGCAAATCTCGGTGGCGAGACCGGCAACCATGCTCAGTGCCCGCCCCAAATAGAGCAGGTCTTGGGGGATCTGAAACGGCAAATCGTAGATCAGATCCTTCGTCTCGGCCATAATCGCCTCGACATCGAGGTTGGTCAGCTCGCGCACGGTGCGGTTGAACGAGTAGCGCAGCATCGTCTCGATAGCCGCCCTGATCGCCCGTCGATCAGCACCGGGCAGGATCATATTGAGTTGTTCGAGACAATTCAGAATCCGGTCGGCGTCGTTGGTTGCCAGACCGAGCACGCCCTGCCGCATAATCTCCATCGTTTGCGGTGGCAGACGACCGACCATGCCGAAATCGACAAAAATGAGCGTGAAGGGTGTGCCGGCTGACACTTCATCTGGAGGATTGTCAATTGGCAGCCCGGCATCAACCGCATCCATCGAGAGATGACCATTACGACTAACCGATGTTACCGGTGGTGATGGCTGAACGGGCGCCAGCGCAGTTTCTACCCGCACAAAGAGATTGCCTGGATGCGGATCAGCGTGGAAGAAGCCGTCGATGAAAAACTGTTTCAGGTAGCAATTGTTCAAACGGTCAGCCAGCTCAACCCGACTGACACCCAACTGATCGAGGGTATGCAGGTCGGTGATCTTAATCCCGCTGATCCGCTCCATTACCAACACACGCCGGGTCGTTAACTCGAAGATCGGTTCGGGAATGTAAATCCCCGGATAGTTAGCAAAGTTCTGGCGGAACGTCGCAGCTGAACGCGCCTCTTGCACATAGTCCAATTCCTGCACGAGCACACGGGCAAATTCGGCCAGCAACGCTTCCAGGTCGGCACGCCGGCGAATGGGCGGATAGTTTTTGATCAGGCGCACGACCCAGGTCACTGCGCTCAGATCGACCTCGATAATCTTATCGATCCAGGGGCGTTGCACCTTTACCGCCACCTCACGGCCATCGTGCAACACGGCATAGTGAACCTGCCCCAGGGATGCGGCTGCGACACAATCGGTCTCAAAGCTGCGGAAGATCTCGCTGGGTGGCGCACCGAGTTCCTCTAAAATCACCTCCAACACGTGGCCGGCGGGTGCGGGTGGCACTTCATCCTGGAGACCGGTCAGCTCGCGGCGCACGACATCGGGAATAATATCGGCCCGCGATGAAAGGAATTGACCGAGCTTGATCTGCATGCCCCCAAGCTCAACCGCCATCATGCGAAAGCGACGAGCGATAGACACCCAGCGCCGCAACATCGTGCGCTGAGCATACCAGCGGAAGATAGCAAAGCGGGCGAGCAAAATATCCCAGATGTAGATGTGAATAACAACACCAAGAAAAAACGACGAGACCCGTAAAAAGCGCTCGCGCGGGCGAAAGCGCGGTGGTTCGGTTGGCCGTGGAACGGCGTTGGTGGTATCAGTTGCCTGTACAGAGATTGGTTCACGCATAATATCCTGCCAGTATTCCTATTACTGATTATACCAGAGGCGAAACTCAATCTCACGACCGATCCGCAACGAATTGATCGGCGACTACCATAACAACGGGTGCGTAATGACGTTTGGATCCGACTTAGACAGGTATGGTATCGCTGATACTATGACGATAGATAGTCTTCGCTTGTTAACCGATAGTGCTGCCAGTTTATGGCGTCGTCTCAGTCAATTTGGTTCACCCGATATGCTTGGTCGCCGAACGCCATTTGACGAATGGCTGGCGACCGTCAAACCAGGCCTCTCATCCGCCGACGAACAGGCCATCCGCCGCGATTATCGCCGTCTCACCCTACTCCTTACCGAACTCGAAATCCTTACCCGCTCGCGTGAACAGGCCCTGGCACTGATTTTGGAGACTGTCCAGCAATCTCTTCCTGCCGAACAGGCCGGAGAGAAGTCGGCAACACCTGATAGCGACGTGACCTGAGTTGATGCCTTTATATCGAATCTTGACCGGCACGGTGTTTGTCAGAATCGCGCAGGAGCATTAGCGCACCAATGAGTCGCCGGTGGTTCGGCACAGGTACCTGAAATAGTACACGGGCGGTTTCAGGTACAGCGCTGGCGTGATGGGGGTGAGCGGGTGAGGTTGGTGTTACGTCCAGCACACTGCGACACGCCCCACTCTCATTCGCCCCCAGCGGGGGTGGGAACTGACAGTACGGGTGATGAGCGCGCCGGAGGCGCGCGCTCCACGATGATGCGTGGCGGGGCACAGCGTGAGGGTGACGCTCGCCAGCGTGCTATAACGAACCAGATGTGTTACTGTGCTCAAATAACCTCCAGCCTCGCTGTGGCAAGCGAGGCTGGAGGTTGGCATAACTGCGTCCGGTGGCTGTCAGACGGTACCTGACGATTACGGTACCGGCGATAGAGTAACCCGAATCGGGCCAAAGGTCGCTGTCGGTGTCGGTGGTGGTGGCGTGACACACACATACTCAGCCACAATGAGTTCACGCTCACGTTCGCGGACAATAATCTCGTGTTCGCCGGTTCGCTCGGTGCCAATCCGCAACACGATACGGAATGCGCCTGTTCGATCACTGGCCCCACCACCGACCGGTCGCTCATCGAAGAGTACCAGCAATGCGGTTTGCGGGCGAGCAGTGCCGGTTAATTCAATCAGATCACCCGGTGCACAACGCAGTATCTCCTGACTTAGTGGCGTAGCGGTAAAGGTGGCCGTTGGTGTAACCGTGGGTGGGGCCTGAGTTGGACGCGCCGGTACGGTCGGTGCTACAGTTACGATGGCTGGCGTAGTCGTGGCAGTAGACGTTGCGTCAGTGGTCGGTGCAGTCGCTGCAGTCGTTGCGGTAAAGGTTGAGGTCGGGGTCGCCGTCGCCGCTTGCTGGTTTGATTGGCCTTGAGCTGTCCTCGTGAGTAACGATCCAACGGTTGCGGTGCGGTTCTGCGCAACTACTGTTTGGGTTTGACTACACTCGTTTGGCCCTACATACGTACAATCAACTGGTGGTTCATAACACCCCGGATACAACGGCTGCTCATCACAGCTCGGTTGAGCCAGCGACATGCCCGGTGGCGTAGATAACGACAACCAGAAGGTAAAAACCAGCCCGATCACTACAATGCTTAGCGGCCAGAAGTAGCGTGACCGTGCCATGAACATCCTCTGCCTGCAAGAGTTACCGTTGTCCGACTCGCTCGATCAACTGAGCAAAGGTCTCGAAGCGCTGCGAGCCGACAATGACTTCCTTACCAATCCGAAACACCGGGCGGGCATAGACTCCTTCTTCAATTGCAGCGGCGTAATCGGCCTGCACCTGCGCCTGATACGTATGTTCGTCAAGACAGGTGGTGAATGCTTCCCTCGGAATGCCCAGGCCAGCAGCCAGATCAATCACCGTCTCGCGGGTGTTGAAGTAGAGTTGATTATACCGCGCATAAATCTCACGGCGCAACTCCCAGAAGTACCCGAAGTCGGATGCACATTCACTTGCCTCAGCCAGCATTTGTGAACGTTCCCCCAATTGCAGCAAGTGCCGATATACCAGCCGCATCTGACCGGTAGCCACAAATGCTTCAATCAGGCGTGGTTCAACATCGAGGGTGTGAATAGCGCATGAAGTACAGAGAAAGTCTGAATAGATGACCATCGTTACCGGCGCATCCGGCCTACCAAGGTAGTGATACCCCTCTGGAGTACGACCACGCGGCAGATCGGGAAAATAGGCAGCCACGACCGGCGTGCTATCGGCTGTTGTTGGGGTTGATGTTGATGCACGGGTCGGCACTGGCTCCGGAGTCGCCGTCGGCGACGTGGCAGCCGGAGCGCTACAGGCTGTTAGTAAAACGACGAATGACAAGATAAGACGACGTACCATTGAACAGTAACTTCTACGTATGTTAGCTATCGTAAGCACTCTACCACACGTGGCAACAATAAAGCAACAAAATGAGATGCGCGTGAGAAAGGGCGACCGGCTGGTCGCCCTTACCACACGATAGGTTGCCAAAGAACTATCCCAACTGGTTCAGTTTCGTTTGTAAGAGATGGTTCGACGGCTCCACCAGAATTGAACCATCGGGAAAAACAATCGTTGGCACACTCTGATTACCATTATTGACCTTGATCACAAATTCAGCCGCAGCCGGATCGTGTTCAATATTGATGTAGGTATACGGTACGCCGTGCTGATCAAGCACGCGCTGGGCACGACGGCAATCAGGGCACCAGTTGGTACCGTAGACAACAATGGATTGCGTGGTCATACACTCCCCTCATCGCAACAGCAACGAAGCCGCACGATGCGGCTTCATCTTTGAGTATACCAGTTTTCTAACCTTATGAGGTGCCCACTCGATTACAACATGCGTAACTATCAGGCATCCTCTGGCTAAAGGTGTGTTACGCTGCTACCGATTCCTCTTGTGGTACCTGCTTGACAATCTCGATCTCAATCTCAATTGTCACCTCTTCGCCGACCAGCACCCCACCGGTCTCAAGTGCCACATTCCAGGTCAAGCCCCAGTCTTTGCGGTTGATCTTCGTGGTGGCGCTGAAACCGGCGCTGATCGTCCCCCAAGGCGACTTAGACTGCCCATTGTATTCAACATCGAGGGTGACTTCGCGGGTAACACCGCGAATGGTCAGATCGCCAATCAGTCGTCCATGATTCTCGTCAATCATCTCAACCCGCTTGCTGACAAAGGTCAGCGTCGGATAGTTGGCGACATCGAGAAAATCGGGTGACATCAGATGCCCGTCACGCCGTTCGTCGCGGGTGTCGATGCTGCTGGCATCAATCGTGACCTGCACCTTCGAGTTAGTCGGGTTCTGCTCATCGAAATCAACGGTGCCGTCGAAACGGGTAAAACGGCCACGAACTTTGGAAATCATCATGTGGCGAACGGAAAAGGTGATTGTTGAATGGGAAGCGTCGATTACCCAGGTCATAGGGCCATACTCCTGTCAAACTACAATGCTTTACGTCATGCAGCATAACCTGCCGGCGTAGACAACAGCGTGAACAGGAGCGTGAACGTTGATCTACATCATCACGCTTCCCTGGTGTAGGCCGCAAAACGACGATGGCCTAATCGAGTGCCGGCACAATCTCATACCGGTACTGAATGTCAACGGTTGCGCCTAGCATCCGCCAGACCGGGCAGTAACGCTCGCGGGACAGCTCAATCGCCCGTTCGAGGGCAGCCGGATCAACCTCACCGGAGCAGCGATACACCAGTTCAATGTTTGTGTACGGTTTGGGGTATTCATCACCCCGCACACCCTGCGCTTTGACCTCCAGACCGGTAACCGGTTGCCGCTTCTTGCGCAAAATGCTTATCACATCCATTGCCGAACAGCCGGCCAGCGCCATCAACACCGTCTCCATCGGTGAAGGACCCGCCAGATCGGTATTACCTTCGTGGGGACTGTCGAGTTCGATGGCCCGCCCTGAATCGGCGACAGCGGTAAAGTGGAGACCTTCACGCAGGCGAACACTGGCATGAATTACTGTACCCATACAAATCCTCTCGCTATCAACAACAGTATGGATGGTCAGGCAATAAGACTATTGACTTTACCATGTTTAGTATAGCACTCCGGGTTATAATGCAAAAAGAGCAGGCCAAATGGCCGTGGGAGAAGACAGCCTATGGACTACGACTATATCATTGTCGGCGCAGGGGCCGCCGGTCTCAGCCTGGCCTATCACCTTGGGCAGAGTGCGTTAGCCGATCAAACGATCCTTATTATCGATCCCAATCACACTCGTCAAAATGACCGCACATGGTGCTTCTGGGAAGTGGGCGATGGCCCATTTGAAGCCGTGGTCTCACGACGCTGGGAACACCTCTGGCTCTACGACAAACATTGGTCGGCGCGTATGGCAATTGCGCCGTACCGCTATAAGTTGATTCAGGGCATCGATTTTTACCAGTTTGTTGATCAGTGGCTGGCACAGCGCCCAAATATTACCCGCCTTCAGGGCAGTGTGGATCGTCTAGTTGAGTTGCCGGATGGCGTGGCTGCTCTTGTTGGTGGCAGGCAATATACGGCGCGTTATGCCTTTAATAGCGTGTATCGACCGGTACCAACACCACCGGGCTACCACACCTGGCTGCAACACTTCAAGGGCTGGGTTATCAAGACACCACAACCGGTATTTGATGCCGAGGCGGCAACCTTTATGGATTTTCGGATTCCCCAGGCCGGTGATGTGCGTTTTGGCTATGTCTTGCCATTCGACACCTGTACAGCTCTGGTGGAATACACGATCTTCTCGCCGCAACTGGTCAGTCAGACCGAGTATGAAATCGGGTTACAGCGCTATATTGCTGAACAACTGGGGATCGACCGCTACGAGATCACCCATGTTGAATATGGTGTCATCCCGATGAGTGACGTACCACTGCCGCTTCGCCCTAGCCCCCACGTGCTCAATATTGGCACGGCAGGTGGGATGAGCAAACCATCCACGGGTTACACCTTCCAGCGTATTCAACGCCAGACGCGGCAAATCGTGGCCAGTTTGACGAAAGAGGGTCACCCCTTCTACCGCCAGCCTTTGTTCAATCGCCACGCTCTGATGGACAGCATCCTGTTGAACGTGCTCGATGCGGGTCGTACACCTGGTCATTGCTTCTTTGCCAACCTCTTCCGCCACAATCCAATCCAGCGTGTACTCCGCTTTCTCGATGAAGAGACCACGATTGCCGAAGACATTGCACTGATGTCTACCGTAGAAATGATGCCGTTTGCCATTGCCGCCCTGGCCGTGTTCTGGGGACGCATGAGCAGCCTGGGTCGTCGCGAGTGGGAGATGGGGTGATGATCGCGAGGGCGCAATACGACAGATGTCTCTGATCGAGAACGTCTGTCGTATTGCTCATTCGGGATACTGCTCCCGCCGCAAGCAAGGCAATTCTTCCTCAAGCTCGCGAATACGCGCTTCGATAGCAGCACGTGCCTCGGCGTCGCGGCGTGCCTATTCTTCAGTCTGGAGCCGTGCTTGAGCCTCTTTGAGCTGTTGCACCAACGTGGTGAAATCAGGGAGTGCGCCTTTGACATCGTCGTAGCAGACGACACGACCGTCCTTCACACCCAGCCAGAGGTGTGCAATTTCCAGGTAGACGCGCCCCAGGTTATCCGGTGGCTGCAACTGGTATTGATTGTCTACCAACCGGTAGTCGAGCAGGCGGAGCTGTCGTGGCTCGTTCTGTGATACTGAGTCCACGATAACGTATTGTTGCACTCCAGCCCATGCATAATGCTCAACTTTTCGCACAAGCTCGATCTCGCGCGTATGGGGTGAGGTGATCTCAATAATTAATGCTGGACGGTGCCCTTCCTTCGCAACATCGAATGCGCTCAAGTCTTCGTAGCGTTTGGCGATGCCGGGAATAACCATCACGTCTGGACTATGCGGTTGCAGACCAGGGACATCCCATACCACCCGCATACTACTAAACACAATAGCCTGTCCGGTTGTTTCAAGCCGTGCCCGTAACACCTGAGTGAGATAGCTCCTGTCAGTAAAATGCATTGCAGTATTGACAACAAAATCGCCTATTTCCGGGTGAAGGACATCTTCAAGGGTGAGCGGCACCTGGTCGAAGTTGTCTGGATCGTCGGGTGTAGGACGACGAACAAGACGCCAGCCGTAGTAATATGGATCGTCATGCGGAAACTGTGGTGTCGGTTCGGGTGTATTTTGCGACATTGCGATACCTCCCTGGTCATATGTTGGTATCGTACTATGCTGCGCATACTGGTTGTCGTCTGCAAGGTAAAGCCAGAGTCAATCAACAATACAAGGCCATCGTATATGACCGGGTAAGCAATACGTTCGTGATATACACGACCTGATAATAGAGCAAACTGGTGAGATAGATGCCTGGCCGGTGGATGGTAAAAAAGAAAACGGGTGCGCAGTGTTAGGCGCTACGCACCCGTGATGAATGTGTATACTCTGTCGCTAGAGCTGGGACCTCATACTCACCCTCCCAGGGCAACACAACCGACGGTAAAACGCCATAGAGTCTGGTTCGCTCTCTCAGGACTTACGGATGACTCTCCCTCACATCAATCACTTTGGCTACCACCGGTGTAATCACCTCACGCACCTGATCGAGCGTCATCCCGCTAACCTTGAATGTTACCTCTGACATTGTGGCAGTTTCACCGGCGAAAGTACCGAGCGCGATGATATTGCCACCACTATTCGCAATTGCCGCGGTCAGTTTGGCGAGACCCCCTGGTTCGTCTACCATAGACACGGTAGCCCGGACACCGGCGTTGCGCGCTCCCATCAACTCAAGAAAGATTTTGAACAGGTCAGTCTCGGTAATAATCCCAACCAGCTCGTTCCCTTTCATCACCGGCAACCCACCGACACGGTGGTCGGCCATAATCCGGGCAGCCTCTTCGATGGGGGTGTCAACAGTCACAGTATAGACCTCGCGCGTCATCACCCGCTCGACGGTCAGCTTGCTGAGCAGATAATTCAATTCCCACACACTCAATGTGGTGGCCGGCGACGGTGAAGCGTTGATCAGGTCTTTCAGCGAGACGATACCAACCAGACGACCATGCGAGACGACCGGTGCCCGCCGGATGTGTTCGGTACGCATGAGATGCATGGCATCGTGAATCGATGTTTCTGGAGTTACAGTAATTGGGGGATGCGACATTCGCTCGCCAACAAACATACAGGCACCTCCCTGCTGCCTCATCGTGAACAGCGCCTTCGCTGTTCTCTATCCTCAACTATACCATGCTCCTGACAAAAAGCGGGTAAACGGCTCATAACTTTTAACCCAAGTTGCTCCCTCTGTCACCACAGAAACACGGAGGATGGGTATGAGCCGGGTTGCTATCGTGAGGCGTGACGTAGCGCGTCCGTGGGAACTGGCTGCTCCCCACATCGTGCATGCGATTATGCCACACGGTGTTGCGTGCAACGTTGTACTGTTCTTCCTGGCAGCCAGCTTCCGCAGTCTGCTCATAGCATAGATAGCAACTTGAGGTAACTGTGTTGGCAGATATGCAAGACGGTTTCACACTACCATTACTGACAGACTCTGTGATCGTGACGGGCACACACCGCATCGCCGTGAGTGGCAGGGCCGACAGCATGACACACGTCAGATTGTGAGCACGGCTGATGCGGCAGCATGGCTGCCGCACTCCACACCGTACAACATGCGGATGACGAGCAGGCAAGACAACCAATCCAGCGCGTGATGGCACCAAAGATGGTCGTCAGTCCTCCTCGCTGCCATACCGGCAGAATCGAAGCAGGATATGCTGTCGTTGGCGATTGGCAAGCGTGCATGCGCCCGTGCGACCGCCTAGGAGCACGACAGTACCGCTTTTATGAAATAAGCAGAGGTTGTCTTCGCCTAACCCAATATTAATATTGCTTATCGACTGACGAGTCTTGCACTGAGGTTGCCAGCTTACCCAATCCCCCCGCAATCCCGTCAATCCTGTCGCATTGACGCTATGCAGCACGAATGCTATGATCAGCAGCGTTCCGAGGAACGGTGTTTGTGCGGAGAAAAGCAATGGAGCAAGAACAGATTATCGCCATCCGCGAAATCTATTGGAACATTGACCACACAGTCGGCGCAACCTTTCTCTATCTCACCGCACTGGTCACAACTGTGGTCATGGCCTGGGGGATTTTGCGCGATATTGCTCGCTGGCGACGCGGAAAACCTGCAAACCGCATTGGTAACCCACTGGCACGCCTGCTTGAGTTCACTCGTCAAAGTCTGGGCCAGAAAAAGGTATTGCGCGACCGGCGGGCTGGCGTGATGCATGCCCTGATCTTCTTCGGTTTTCTGGCTCTGTTCATCGGTACCGATATTATTGCCGTTGAAGAGGATTTCACCATTCCACTGATGGGTGAACAAGCCGGAAAAATTCTGGTCGGCGATTTCTACAAGAGCTACGAGTTTATCCTCGACACGCTGGGGTTGGCTTTTGTCGCCGGTTTGTTGTGGGCAACCTGGCGCCGTTACCGCACCCGGCCCGACCGGCTTGACAACCGGCGTACCGACGCCTGGGTGCTCGGTGTAATGCTCTTCCTCGGCATCGGTGGCTTTCTGATTGAAGGATTGCGGATTGCGAACCAGACTATCGGTGGAGTGTCGGTGTACGAACAGGATTGGGCCAGGATAGCGTATGTCGGGTTTGCCCTCGCGACCCTCTTCCGAGCGATTGGGTTAGGCGATGGTAGTCCGGTGGCACTGGCGATTCATCCGATCCTCTGGTATACCCATGCTGCGGCAACCGGCTTGTTTATGGCCTCGCTACCGTTCAGCAAGTTTCGTCACATTCTGTATACCCCTCTCAACACCCTGTTTCGCGATCTCCAGCCCAAGGGTGCCCTCGATCCGGTTCCCAATCTCGAAGCTGAGATCGAGAAGGATGAACCACGCCTCGGCGTGACAACCCTGGCCGATTTGACCTGGAAGCGCCGCATGGACCTCGATGCCTGTATGCGGTGCGGGCGCTGTCAGAGTGTGTGCCCCGCTCATGCCAGTGGCGCTCTGCTTTCGCCGAAGTATTTGATTACGAAAATGGCCGACCTGCAGCGTGGTGAACCGATCCACTTCAAAGATGGCACCGTGCGCACCCTGGCCGAGTTGAGCGAGAATGGAACGACCGCCGAGACCCTGGCCCTGGTAGGCACGATCATCGAGGCCGAAGAGTTGTGGGCATGTACAACCTGCAATGCCTGCGTCCACGAATGTCCGGCGATGATCGAGCACGTTGACGATATTGTGGACATGCGCCGTCATTTGACGATGATCGCCAGCGAAGTCCCGCAAGGGGTGAAGCGAGTGCTGGAGGGGATCGAACGGCAGAGCAATCCCTGGCGATTGCCGGCCCGGGAACGCACCGCATGGACAGAAGGGCTTGAGGTGCCGGTTTTGGCCGAAAAAGAGCAGGTTGAGGTACTCTACTGGGTCGGTTGTGCGCCGAGCTACGACGAGCGTTCGCGCAAAGTTGCCCGCGCTATGGTGCAGCTCTTGCAGCGCACCAGCGTCGATTTTGCCATCCTCGGTGAAGAGGAGTGCTGTACCGGCGATCCGGCCCGTCGCATGGGTGAAGAGCTGCTCTTCCAATCCCAGGCCCAGCAGGCAATTGAAACCATGCATCAGTACAAGTTCCGCACCGTCGTCACCACCTGTGCCCACTGCTTCAACAGTATCAAGAATGAATATCCGCAGTTTGGCGGTCGGGCCGGCGTTGACTACGAGGTTGTCCATCACACCGAGTTTCTGGCCCGCCTGGTGCGTGAAGGGCGGCTCAAGCCGCAAACCCCGATTCGCGAGCGGGTGGCTTACCACGATCCGTGCTATATCGGGCGCTACAACGACATCTACGATGATCCCCGCAGCCTGCTGGCAAGCATTCCTGGCCTTGAGCTGGTGGAAGCGCCGGAGCGCAACCGCGAACGGGCGATGTGCTGCGGCGGTGGCGGCGGAAATGTCTGGCTCGAAAAGTGGGGCGAACGGAATGTCAATGTCATCCGGCTCGAACAACTCACTGCGGCGCAACCACAGACGCTGGCCGTGGCATGTCCGTTTTGTATGGTGATGTTTGAAGACGCTGCCAAAAATACCGGACGCGCCGAAACGCTCCAGCGCCGCGACGTCGCCGAGTTGTTGTTAGAGAGCGTGCAGGGCGACGGC
Organism: Chloroflexus sp.; assembly: GCF_034434295.1. Taxonomy (GTDB): domain Bacteria; phylum Chloroflexota; class Chloroflexia; order Chloroflexales; family Chloroflexaceae; genus Chloroflexus. Next base: position 13,195 of record NZ_DAOTZQ010000056.1, on the reverse strand, counting down.
AGCGCAGCTCAGGCAGGATAAGGGTGTGGTGAACACGACTACCTGCTCTTGCACACCTCGCCCACAAGGGTTCAAGGGCGGACAGAGCGTGTGGGTTGATGCATTTTCTACCGCATCAGGATGCAAAAATAGCCTTCTGGCATCTCGTAGCCCGGAAGAGGGGGCAGGGTGATGGCATTCAGGGCATCGCCAGGCCCTACCTCCCGCATACCCTTGCATATGCTGTTCGTCTCCGAACCCGTTATACCAAATCTTGCGCAACGATGTGCCTCGTTCAGGGTATGGGCACGGCATGCCGTGCCCATACGCCTCGGTCGACGCCTGCATCGTCCTACTGGCATGACAGAAATCGTAGGGGCGACGCATACGTCGCCCCTACCTTCCAGCGGTATGGTACTCTCACCCACCCGGTGCAGATTGTTCTACCAGCACGCCTGCCATGGTATGATGGATCACGATAGTATCTCATCAGACACCGATACCGACAATGACGGACGTATGCCATCGCAATGAGCAAACCGCTGATCTCGGTGCTGCTGCCAATTCACAATGCAGCCGCAACTCTGCCGGCCTGCCTGCAATCACTGGCCCGGCAGGTCTTCACCGACTACGAAGTACTGGCAATTGATGACGGTTCGAGCGACGAGTCGCCGGCAATCATTGCGGCGGCAGCAGCACGCGATGCGCGCATTGTACCGATTAACGCTGGCAGAATTGGCCTGCCTGCTGCCCTCAATCTTGGGTTGACGTTAGCTCAGGCCCCGATTATTGCCCGGATGGATGCCGATGATGTCATGCATCCCGATAGACTCGCCCGTCAATATCACGCACTACAGGAACATCCCGCTTTGGCGCTCGTAGCCAGTCGGGTGGTCGCCTTTCCGGCACGTGAAGTGCGTGCCGGTTTGCGAGAATATCTGCGCTGGCAGAACCGCGTCGTAACCCAGGAGCACATAGCAGCCGAAATCTACGTTGAGGCTCCATTCGTCCATCCATCGGTAATGTTTCGACGGGCAGTCGTTCAGGAGCTAGGGGGCTATACCGATCAGTCATGGCCGGAAGACTACGAATTGTGGCTGCGGATGCATGCTGCTGGTGTGCAGATGCAAAAACTACCGGACAACCTGCTGGCCTGGCGTGAACATCCGACACGGGCAACCCGAATAGACCCGCGGTATGCACGGGAATCTTTTGACGCTCTGCGAGCTGTGTATCTGGCTCGCGATCCCCGTCTACACAGTGGGCGACCACTGGTATACTGGGGAGCAGGGCGGGTCACCCGGCAGCGTGCCCGCCGCCTGATCGAACAGGGATTTCCCCCGATTGCCTGGATCGACATTGACCCGGCAAAGATTGGTCAGACTATCTGGGGAGCACCGGTACATGCACCGGCCTGGCTAGAACGGCAACCGCGTCCATTCGTACTGGTCTATGTAACCAACCACGGCGCACGTGATCTGATTGCTGGTTGGCTTGGGGAGATGGGATACCAGCCCGGCCGTGATTATTTGGGGGTGGGGTAACATGAACAACTCTATCAATCACGCTCATCTTCAGATGAGGTGATCAGACCGCTATACAGAGACTGTAACAATGCTCGCAACTGCTTCACTTCGTGTTCAGACAGTGATCGCATCCGTTTACGCAACCGTTCGTGATGACGAGGGCGCAAGTTACGCAACTTCTCAGCACCGGCATCGGTGAGACAAATCAAACTTACCCGGCGGTCGTTGGGATCAGGGCGACGCTCGACGTACCCTTTAGCAATCAAACGGTCAACGATACCGGTCAGATTTGAATTATCACACATCATGCGGGCACTGATTTCGCTCAACGGCACGCCACTACGTGAGGCATAATTCAGGATCATGAATTGAGGAACGGTCAGATCCTCACCGCGCAGATCGTAGCGATTATACATCTCAAGCATCGAGTGAACCTGACGCAGCAAGGTGTAAGCCTCAAGCTCAGGCGTCATCTCACTGTTCTGGTGCCATCCGGTAGGCTCGGTGGAGACGCTCATGGCTTTCTCCTCACTAGTGCGCTGGAGACGCAAGGGTGTAAACTTATGAGTAGATGATAACAGGTGACTGCCGTATAATTCCCTATTTGTTTTAACTATATCATAGCTTTTGGTTGTATGTCAATCTTGTTTCAAATGAAACAGTTTCCACTTGCAAAGGGGGACCATGTGCAAATACCACAACCGCGCTACGAACAGATCGTGACGATGGCATTTGTGAACGCCATCGGCCTTGCCGTTGTCTTTTTAATGGATAGCAGTCCGGCAAATGCTCGTTTTGTATTCGGCGGCGATGTCCCGGAAATCAGTTTGTCGTGGGTGATTATCGGGACACTGGTTGCTTTAGCAGCGGCAGCAACCGAGTGGATCTGTCGCTCTCATCCTCACCCACATGCCTGGATTTTGCGATCGGTGGGGCCGCTACGCAATGTAACCCCAGCTTTATGGGTATTACCTGGATTGAACATTATTGCCGCATATGCTTTCTTAAAGCTCTTCAATCCGGTGTTGGGAAGTACTGTCTTTTTAGTGACACTGCTTGTATCCTCCGGTGCACTCGTTGTCATTCTGATAGCCCAGTATTTCAATTTTCATCGCCAGGCTGAGATACACATGCCAGCACAAATTGTGCTCCAGGTTATCGGTTACATCATTGCGTTCAGTATTTTTAGCGCTATTTACTACACTCGCTACCGCACACTCTACTCGGCAACAATGGTTGCCCTGGTGGCGGGAGCACTTATCTATGCACTGCTCAACCTTCAGCGTCGTCCGGTATCGACAGGTATTGCCTTGATTGCCGGTTTTGGGATTGCCGAATTGATGTGGGCACTGAACTACTGGCAAACGACCTTCTTACTGGCCGGCGTGGTTCTCCTGGCGGTGTTGTATGTGGTGATTGGGATTCTCAGCCATGCCTGTATCGGTCAACTCAATCGGCGGCTGATCCTGGAATATGGCCTTGTCGGGAGCGTACTGATCGGTAGTGTCGCCTTCCTGTCGTTGCAGTGAGGTGCCGCCGAACCATATTGGTCTGAACGCCCTCACCCCCGGCCCCTCTCCCGCAGTGCGGGAGAGGGGAGCGCAGCGAGCGGTGCCGGGGCGTCCCGATGCCATAGCTGGTGGGTTCGTGCTGATGTTCTGTCCGTTCCTCCCCCCAACGAGGGGAGGTTAGGCGGGGACGAGATGGCGGTGAACGAGCACCAGTATGGCGCACGCTCATCTCCGCTCCCCCGCTCCTCTCCCGTAGTGAGAGAGGAGCGGGGGCAAGGGGGTGAGGTGAGGGAGCCGGGATGGCGGTGAACGAACACCAGTATGGTGCATGCCCTAACCCACCAGCGAGGGAGAACCTTTCTCCAGATTGCGGGGTGCACCGGTGGCGCACGCTCTCAGGTAAGAACCTTTATCCAGATTTGCCATCACTCATACTACCAGACAACGACCGGTGATAGTGGCCTGACCGAAACGCGCCGAAATTGTGAGGATAGGTCTTGCCGCACCGTCTGCTTTCTGCTACACTTACTCATGTCTTACCCGATTGTCCGCAGGCACATCGCGGCGACCTCCTCCTTCCGGCCGCCGCCGGGAGAATGCGCGTGCGACACTTTATAGATTCGTGGCGGCAGCGTTTGAAACCCATTCATTTGTTCGTCGGGTATCGCTGGCTGGCATGGTTAAGCGCTGGTATTGCGCTGACTCTGCCCAACCGCCCCGCCGAACAGTTGCCCTTGAACGCCAGTCTGCTCTTGCTGGTACTCTTGATCGTTGTGTTCATTACCAGGCAAGCCCAGCAATATTTGCAACTGATGAAGCGCCGCCCCCCTCTGCTGGCAGTGGATATCGTGCTCGGCTGGCTGGTGCTGGTACTGAGCGGCAATACATTTCTTCCCTTCGGCTTGAACGCACTCGGTAGTCTGATCGCGCCGGGATTGCTCTTTGGATGGCGCGGTGCCATGATCGGTGCCGGATTATGCAGTGCCTTGCTAGCCTTGAACAGCGGCCTTCTTAACGGTAATCTATCGTCGCTGCCGATGCACATCGGGACACCTTTTCTCTTCGCATTGATCTGGGCTGGCCTGGTAGAATGGTGGCAACAGTCGCTTAACCGCGCTCCAGATAACAGTGACTCACAAATCCGTCCATCAACCAGAATGGTTGATGTCCGCCAAACCACTCTGACTGCCAATGATGCAATTCGGCGTCCGCCGGAATGGTATTCATCGGCAGGTAGTGTGGGAAGCCGAAGTCCGGTTGGTACAACGTCAACAGTGTCGTTACGGCCTGGCCTGCAACTGGCGATTCAACAGTTGGTCGATAGTGAGCGCCAACGGGGGGGCTTACAGGTTGAGTGTCAGATTGAAGGCGAAGTCCAGCGCCTCACTGCGGTACAGCAGAGTGTTCTGCTGCGCACCGCTCAGGAAGCATTGTCTAATGTGCGTCGCCATGCTCATGCCTCGTCATGCCAGGTTGTGTTGCACGTTGATGAACGGGCAGCGACGCTGCAAATCCAGGATGACGGTGTGGGTTTACTGGATGGCACCTACGAGCGACCTCACTTCCACGCACTCCGCACCCTCCGCTATCGGATTACCGAACTCGATGGTCAACTGGCTGTCTTTGAAGGTGAACGAGGCGGATTGATTGTGCGAGTAACACTTCCCCTGGAACCCTAAATGTGCGGTATCATAACACTGTGTGCTCGCTGTAGGCGCAGTTGAGCAGTGGATGAGGAGTGTTATCGCATGAGACGGCGCCGTTTCTGGTATGCGCCAGTACTGGTCATTGCGTTAGTCTTGCTCGGCTACGGTATCTGGTTGCCGGTTGAACAGGAGTCACGCTGGCTGTTGTTGCTCTGGATTGGAGGCCCACTGGCCGGCATTGTGCTATTGAGCTGGTTGCACGATACACCACCGGCAAGCGATCTGGCCCGTACAGTTTCGCGGGTTGGGGTTGTGATTATTATCGGCTTTCTGATGCTTAGCCTGCAACTACTCCGTCAACAATTTGTGCAGGCTGGAGCTATCAGCAACTACGTTGTTACCGGTGTTGACGGCAGCACAACCAGTAATGTGCGTCCAGTGTTGATGACGCAACGAGTATTGCGTGGTGCGATTGTAGATCGACGCGGACGTGTATTGGCCGAGAGCGCAATGATCAACGGTATCGCTCGCCGGGTCTACCCGCTGGCAGGACAATACGATATGACAGCGTTCGGTCATATTCTCGGCTTTTTTAGCCCACGGTACGGCCAGAGTGCACTGGAAGCCACCTATAATGAATACCTGTCGGGTGAACGCGGCAACGAGTGGCAGGCGCTGCTCAATGAATGGACTGGTGAAGTACAGCGTGGCAATTCGTTGACGCTGACGCTTGATGCTGAACTTCAGGCGCGAGTTGCTGCCCTACTCGGCGACCGTCGTGGCGCAGTGGTCGTTCTCGATCCACGTACCGGTGCAATCCTGGCCCTGGTCAGTCGCCCCGGCTTTGATCCGGGTCAGCTTGTAGTCAATCCAACCGCACCTGATCTGGCAGCAGAACGCCAGCGGGTGAGCGATTACTGGGCTTTTCTTAACCGTGATGATGCCGGTCAACCGTTACTCAATCGGGCAACTCAGGGCCTATACCCACCCGGATCGACCTTCAAAACGGTAACCGCAGTGGCAGTGCTGGAATACTGGCTGCAAGGACGACCGGATCAGATTACCTGTCCTAATGAGTTCTATCCGCAACCTGATGCGCCACCAATTGTGAACGCGGTTGACAATCTAGGCGCACAAATTGGTGAACCAGCAACTCTGGAACGTGCGTATGCGTTTTCCTGTAATACAGCCTTCGCTCAATACGCCGTGCGCCTCGGTGCTGAACGATTAACCGAAATTGCACAACGCTTTAATATCTTCGCGCCAAACCGCCTGCCGACCGGTTTTCGTCCCCTGCGCGATCTCCCTTCAGAGCCGTCTTTACTATCTGTGCAGGCCGATTTTTTGAACCAGCCTCGTGCATTAGCCGACACTGGCTACGGTCAGGGTCAACTACTGGTATCGCCATTGCAGATGGCACTTGTCGCAGCCACCATCGGTAACGATGGGGTCATGATGCAACCTTACCTTGTGCAGCGGATAACCCGCCCTGATGGGAGTACGATCTGGCAGGCCAATCCGTACAGTCTGCGTCGTGTTATGTCAAACCAAACCGCCAATCGTATGCGCAGCTATATGGCTGCGGTAGCTCAATACGGTTTTGGACGAAGCATCTCGCAATATGTTAACTGGCCGGTAGGGGGAAAGTCGGGTACTGCCGAGCATCTTCCCGGTGCGACACCTCACGCCTGGTTTATCGCACTCGGCCCAATCGACACACCACGTTACGCAGTGGCGGTCATCATTGAACAGGGTGGCGAAGGTAGCGGTGCAGCCGCCCGGCTGGCCGGCGAGGTATTGGCGGCTGCTTTCGCATTAGAGTAAGTAAATTGCTGGTTTGAATACATGCTGGAACGTATGAGCTTGCGCTGGGTGTCGATATGGTTCCTGTGTACGCTTTTATGGGCATGCACACCTGCGTCAACAGAAGTCCGTGAACCTGCACCGACTCCTCCTGCGATCCCATCAACACCGACCACAGCGTTGATAACACCGACACCGCAACCACCGCTTGACGCGACGCTACGGCAGCAAATCTTCACTGAGGTCTGGACAACGATCAACGAACACTATCTTGATCCCACCTTTAACGGTGTGGATTGGGCACGTGTGCGGGCAGAGTATGGAGCACGAGCGTTGGCCGCCGAGGACGATGCATCCTTCTTCGCCGTCATTAGCGCCATGGTTAGACTACTCCGCGACGATCATTCACGCTTTGTGCCGCCACAGGCAGTGATCGCCGAAGATCAGTTGACCAGAGGACGCGAAGAGCAGGTTGGCATCGGTGTCAGTATCCTTCCGCTAAGCGACGGCTTGCTGATTCAGCACGTCTTTCCCGACAGTCCGGCTGCACGGGCCGGTTTGCAGCCACGTGATCGCATTGTGGCGATTGATGGCCTTGCGTTCAATCTGGGTTCAATAGAGGGTCCGTTAGGCAGTAGCGTGCGGTTGCTGATCGTACAGCCGGAAGGTGTTTCGCGTGAGCTTGAACTGATCCGAGAGCGGGTGGAAGGCCGTATCGAGCCACTGATACGCCGTCTGAGTGACGATGTGGCTTATGTTGGCATCAGTACGCTGTGGGTCAACGATATGCACGAGCAGGTAGCAACAGCGCTGCAACGACTGATAGCTGAGCGACCACTGCGGGGGGTGATCCTCGATCTGCGCAGCAATCCAGGCGGATGGCGCGACGTGCTTAATGGCCTGCTTGGTCATTTTGTCACCGGTGAGGTAGGTGCGTTCATCAGCCGCAAAGGGGCTACACCGCTGATGGTCACGGCGCGCAATCCCGATCTGCGGGGTTTGCCGCTGGTGATCCTGGTTGATCGTGGCACTGCCTCATACGCCGAGCTACTGGCAGCCGTGTTACAGCAAGAGGCCCAGGCTACAGTTATCGGGCGGCCGTCAGCCGGTAATACAGAAACCATTTACGCTTACGAGATTACCGGTGGTGCTCGTCTGTGGGTTGCACAAGAGGTGTTTCGCCTCAACGATGGTAGTGATCTTGAAGGCAAGGGTGTACAGCCAGACATTCAACCATCCAGCGATTGGACTCGCTTTCGCTTCGAGGCCGATCCGTGGATTGCCCTGGCGCTTGATCGGATCAGAGAGGTGAGGTGAGCGGGTCATCCTAATTATGGCGGGTAGCGGGGCATGCCGTACCCCATTAATCACGTCAGTGGTGGTGCAGTATCAGGGTGATCGTTGGCCGGTGTGTCATGCGTGACGTTTGGTGTGTGGTGGAAAGGGCGGGTGCCGTTGGTGCGGGTGCCGTTGGTGCGGGTGCTGTTGGTGCGGGTGCCGTCGGGGCAGGTGTCGTTTGTGCGGATGAGTAGGGGCAGGTTGTGAACCCGCCCCTACAAGAATGGGACGGATCGTCACGGCTCACCGCATATCCGGTGGCGGGCAGGGATGCACTGTATCGCGCAAGATTTGATATGATCAGTGCGAGCCGCATTGCATGGAGGTATGTATGAACTTCGACCCACAGGCCATTCGTCCACTGTTTCCTGCTCTGAGCCAAACCGTTGCCGGACAGCCAGCTATCTTTTTCGATGGTCCTGGTGGTACACAGGTTCCGCAAACGGTTATCGATGCGATGAGTGCTTACCTGGCACATAGTAATGCCAATACGCACGGTGCATTTATCACCAGTCAGCGCACCGATGCCGTGATTGCCGAAGCTCACGCGGCAATGGCCGATTTACTGGGGTGCCATCCCGATGAGGTCTTCTTCGGGCAAAATATGACATCGCTGACTTTTGCTCTGAGTCGGGCGATTGGACGAGAGTTGCAACCCGGTGATGAGATCGTAGTTACTCGCCTGGATCACGATGCTAATGTTGCTCCGTGGCGAACACTGAGTGAGCGAGGAATCGTGATTCGTGAAGTGGACATCGACCCGGAAGATTGTACGCTGGCGATGGACGATATGGCAGCGCTGATCGGCCCGCACACGAAGCTGGTCGCGGTGGGTTATGCTTCAAATGCGGTTGGTACCATCAACAATATTCCCCGGATTGTCGAATGGGCACACCGGGTGGGGGCACTGGTCTTTGTTGACGCTGTTCATTATGCGCCGCACGGTCCGATTGATGTCAAAGCGCTTGACTGTGATTTTCTGGCCTGTAGCGTCTACAAGTTTTTCGGCCCTCACGTTGGTGTCATTTACGGTAAACGCGAGCATCTGCAACGCTTCCAACCGTACAAAGTTCGTCCGGCAGCCGATACCGTTCCTGAACGCTGGATGACCGGCACGCAAAATCACGAGGGGCTGGCAGGGGTGACCGCTGCTGTCAACTATCTGGTCAGTCTGGGGCAACCGGCGCCTGACCGGCGAACTGCTTTGGTGCAGGCGATGAACCGGATTGTTGCCTATGAGCGCACGTTGGCCGAACAGCTTATCGAAGGCGTGCTTGCAATTCCCGGTCTGACCTTTTACGGGATTCGCGAGCCAGAACGGTTCGGTCAGCGTACCCCAACCATCTCGTTCCGCCTGGCCAACCGCTCACCGCGAGAGGTGGCAACCGCACTAGCCCAACGTGGCATCTTTGTCTGGGACGGCAACTACTATGCGCTGAGTTTGAGTGAACGGTTGGGTGTTGAGCCACTCGGTGGGATGGTACGGGTTGGTCTCGTCCATTACAATACTGCGGAAGAGGTTGAGATGTTCTTGGCGGTATTGCGCGAGCTGGCAATTGCTTAGCGTTCGCACGATCAAACCCTCTCTGTTTGACGGGCAGGGCATCAGGCACATGCCTGGCTGCCCGGCGCACAGAGGATGGGCGCTGCCAGATTGTATCTGCGACCAGCCAAAGCGAAGACACTGTGGTGGATGTCAGGGAGTACCGGTTTTTAGCGGAAGCCGACACGTGCCATGTGCGTCGGGTATGGAGTGCGCTGGGTGCGGCATGTGGCTGTCGCACTCCACACCGACGATACGAATGGTTCATCGCGCCTTCAGTCCTCTCTGTTTGACGGGCGGGCATCAGGCACATGGCTGGCTGCCCGGCGCACAAAGGACGGGCGCTGCCAGATGATGTCTGCGATCATTGTAGAGAAGATACTGTGATTGCCATGAGATGCTGTACACACGCATTGCCGTGATGATACAGGCGTTCTGTGATATACTCCTAAGCGGAACACGCTGACTATCCTTGCCTGCCCTGAAAGCAAGGGCGAGAACTATCAATGCGCATCGCATTTCTCGATTCGTGGCTTCAGCACGTAGCTGAAGGTAGTGGTACCGCCGCCGCGATTGGTGGCCTGGGACACGCTCTGCGTGCCCATGGTCATCATGTGGCCCGGATTGCGCCACTGGTAGCCTGGCCGGCGAACCTGACGCTGCGGCGTTTGCTGTTCAATCTGTATGTGCCGGCACTGCTGCGCACGCTGCCTTACGATCTGATCGTGGGGGTGGATATTGATGGGGTGTTTGTCGCCGGGCGCGTTGCTACCCCCTATGTGTGCAGTATCAAGGGTGTGATCGCTGAAGAGCTGCAACACGAACGTGGTAATGTTCGCCGCTTGCTCTGGTTGCTGTCGCGCCTCGAACGGATGAATGCCCGTCAGTCACCACTGATTATTACCACGAGCAACTATTGTCGGCAGAGTATTCACCGCCATTACGGTGTGCCGCCGGAGCGGATTCGGCTGGTGCCGGAGGGGATTGATTTGACGCAATGGCCGGCGCCGGTGGCGCGTGATGGTGGGCAGACCATTCTCTGTGTGGCACGGCAGTACCCCCGCAAGCACATTGCCGACCTGATCCAGGCATTTGCGCAGGTGCGGCAGCGGCTGCCTGACGCCCATCTGGTTATTATTGGTGATGGCCCGGAACACGCCAATCTGAAAACTCTGGCTCATACCCTTGGCCTGGGAGCGTCTTGTCAGCTTACCGGTGCGTTACCATCTGATGATGAGGTGCGGTCGTGGTACTACCGGGCCGATCTCTTCTGTTTGCCGAGTGTCCAGGAAGGCTTTGGGATTGTGTTTCTGGAGGCGATGGCTGCCGGTTTGCCGATTGTGGCGACCACGGCAGCCGCGATCCCGGAAGTCGTGCCGAATGGGATGGCCGGTTTGCTGGTGCCGCCCGCCAACGTAGCGGCCCTGGCCGACGCGCTGACCACCCTGCTTGGGGATGCGTCGTTGCGCCGGCGCTACGGATCGTTTGGGCGCGATTATGTGGCTCAGTTTGACTGGATGCGGGTCGCCGAACAATTTCTCGCTGTCACACGTGGTTGAAACCAATGTCAATTGAAGTGCGCGGTCTGCGCAAGTACTATCAGGTGCATCGCAAAGAAGCCGGCTTGATGGGATCAATCCGGGCGTTTGTCCGCCGTCAGTACGAGACGGTCAAGGCCGTGGACGGTATTGATTTCACGATTGAGTCCGGTGAGATGGTGGGTTTTCTCGGCCCCAATGGGGCCGGCAAGACGACCACGCTCAAAGTACTCGCCGGTTTGCTGCACCCTACTGCCGGTGAAGTCCGGGTGTTGGGATACACCCCCTTTGCCCGGCAGACTGCGTTCCTCAAGCAGATTACGTTGGTGATGGGCCAGAAACAACAGTTGCTCTGGGACTTGCCGGCCATCGAGACCTTCGAGGTGAATCGGGTCATCTTCGAGGTACCGGAGCACGAGTATCGGCAGATGCTCAACGAGCTGATCGAGCTGCTCGAATTGGGTGATCTGCTCAACAAACAGGTGCGCAAGCTCAGCCTGGGTGAGCGGATGAAGTGCGAGCTGGCAGCGGCACTGTTACACCGTCCGCACGTGCTCTTCCTCGATGAGCCGACGATTGGGCTGGATGTGACGATGCAGGCCAGAGTCCGCGAATTCGTGGCCGAGTATAACCGGCGTTACGGCGCAACGGTTTTGCTCACCAGCCATTACATGGCCGATGTGACGGCGCTCTGCAAGCGGGTGATTGTGATCAATCACGGACGCCTGCTCTACGACGGCAATCTCCAGAGTATGGTCGAGCAGGTTGCCCCGCACAAGATCATTCATCTTGTCTTACACGAACCGGTACCAGTTGAGACGCTGGCGCAGTACGGTGAGGTGCAACACTGCGATGGGCTGGAGGTCGAATTGAAGGTTGTGCGCAATGAAACGACGCGAATCGGCGCCCGACTATTGACCGCGCTACCGGTTGCCGATGTCAACATCGCCGAGCCACCCATCGAGGAGATCATCAGCGAGGTCTTTGGGCAACCGGTGTGAGGGTGGCTATCGATCACAGACGCACAATGCTTCCTGCGGCAAGCACACGCTGTGGAGCAATCGCGACCCCGGCAGCAACCACCACCCCACGGGTGAGCAGATCGGCCTCGCTCAACAAGCCATTGACAACGGCGTTGACCGGTGCATCGCGGTATTCAGCGGCCTGGCAGACAACCTGATACCCGATTTGTACCCGTTCATCAAGCCAGGAGTGGCTGATCGACGCCTGGGCACCGACCGCCGTCTGGGCGCCGATCACCGAGCCACCGATCATCGCTTCGGCCCCAATTGTGGCGCCGGCTTCGATCACCGAGGCAACAATCAGTGCGCCCGACCCGATCACTGCGCCTGGCCCGATCCAGGCCGGGCCAACAATGCGAGCACCCTGATCGATGGATGCTCCGTCGCTCACCACGACTGACCCTTCCAGATCGGCCCGGGGAGCGATGTGGGCATCTGGCGCAATCTGTGGCAAGGGTTGTGTGAATGCCTGACGCGCCAGTAGAAAACGTGCGGCCAGGAGCGCTTCCCACGGGGTGCCGACCGGCAGCCAGTGGCCGGTGCAGACGTGGCAGGCGACCGGATGCTGTTCGGCCAGCAGCGCAATCAGATCGGTCAACTCAAGCTCACCGCGTGGTGAAGGGGTGATCCGGTGCAGGAGCGGAAAGACTTCGGCATCGAAATGGTAGATACCAGGATTGGCGAGGGCATCGGGTGGGGGCTGAGACGGCTTCTCGATGATCCGCTGCACCAGGCCATTGTGGACATCGAGCACACCGAATGAGCGCGGATCAGGCACGCGCAGACCGGCCAGGGCGTAGCGAAACTGAGCAACCCCGATCACATCGGCGCGATCAATTAGATTATCGCCGTAGAGCAGAAAAAACGGCTCATCAATCGGTGCTGCCGCCAGCAACGCACCCGCCGTGCCGTTGATGGTCGTCTGGTACACATAACGGATTTCCATACCACGGTATGCTTCGCCAAAGGTCGCGACAATCTGATCGGCGCGATAGCCGACCACCAGCGTCACCCGCTCTACCAGCCCAACCAGTTCATCGAGGATGTGGGCCAGCAACGGCTTACCGAGCAACGGAATCAGCGGCTTCGGGCGCTGATCGGTCAACGGGCGTGTGCGGGTCGAAGCACCGGCAACCAGGATCACGGCGTGTTGGGCACTAGACATGGCTCTCTCCTGCAAGCCCGTGCGCACTTTACTTTTGCAACTCACCAGTGTGCGCACGCTCGGTTGTAGGATACCACGAAGGTGCGGGGAGTGGGTGATCTCCCTCACCTCACCCCCCAGCCCC
>NZ_DAOTZQ010000055.1:0-133633 GCF_034434295.1 Chloroflexus sp. | reverse complement strand
CCGCCCCCGCTGGGGGCGGGGGAACATCTCCCCAATCAGGAGGCACCTCGCCACAACTCCTAGCGGGGGAGGTTGGGAGGGGGCGGGAATCACTATTGCTCTCGTGGCTGAATATTGAGGGAGAGAAACTAACGCGCTGTGGCCGAGCGTGGATGGATGAGACAGGGCTGCGTCACATCGGCACATCGGTAGCATTGATGCGGCGTGCACCGGGAAAATCGACAAAGCGATAGCCGACGCCGCGTTCGGTCAAAATATACTTTGGATTGGATGGATCTTCTTCGATCTTCTGGCGCAGATAGGTGATGTATAAACGCAGATAGTGACTTTCGTCGCGATATTCTGGCCCCCACACCTTGCTTAGTAGCATCTCGTGGGTCAGCACATAACCGGCATTTTGAACCAGATGGTAAAGCAGACGGTACTCGGTCGGTCGCAAATTGACACGCTTGCCATCGACCAATACTTCGCGGCGGGCAAAGTCAATACTTAACCGATCATCAACCTTCACCAGGGTTTGAGGGATGGGGGGTTGAGTGTAATGGCGGCGCAGGACTGCCCTGATCCGGCTCACCAGTTCGCGCTGACTGAAGGGCTTGCCAACATAATCATCAGCCCCAAGCTCCAGACCTCGCACCCGGTCTTCTTCTTCATCTTTGGCGGTAAGGATGATCACCGGTACCTGGGAGAAGCTGCGGATACGCCGGAGCGCCTCAAAACCGTCCATCACCGGCATCATAATATCGAGCAAGACAATGTCGGGCATCTCCTCGCGCACCTTCTCGACCGCTTCACGGCCGTTGGTGGCGGTCGTCACCCGCATGCTTTCCAGTTCAAGATTCATGCGCATGAATGTAATCATGCGCGGCTCGTCATCAACGACGAGAACTAATTTGTCTTTTAATTCGCTCATGGCTCCATTGTACCATACGCTGCCAGCTTTGTCTGCCAATAAGGCGACTCAGTAGCAAGATTCCTAACAGACCGCCGGAGATCAATGCCGGGCGGGGGTCTTTGCTCAGCCACAGGTAGTGGATCACGGCCAGGATTGCGGCCAGGTAGACCAGGCGATGCAGGCGGCGCCACCAGTGTTTTAGTCGCCGTTGCCAGCCACCGGTCGAGGTGATGGCAAGGGGCAAGAGGAGGGCAAAGGCCAGTAAACCGGCAATGATGTAGCGCTTCTCGCTGATTGTTTGCAGGATCAGGCTGAGATCAAAACCGTAATCCAGGGCCACAAAGATGGCAAGGTGCAGGCCGGCATAGCCAAAACTGTAGAGGCCGAGCGAACGACGCCAGCGCATGACCTGCTTCCAGTCAAACCAACGGTTCAGCGGGGTGCATGCCAGGGTCGCCAGCAGGAGCATCAGGGCGAACCAGCCGGTACGTTGGGTCAGGTATTGGATCGGATTGACGGTTAGGCGATTAGCCAGCCCATCAACGATAAGTAACATGAGTGGGAGTAGGCCGATGAGGTGGGGAACGCTGCGGAGTAAAAGCGATATGTGTGGTGCTGTTATTTTACTAGACATAGGTTTGTGGATTTTGATACCCGTGAATGTTCGTGGTTGGATGCCTATTTCAATATATCGCAGTTCTTACAACCTGACCACATAATGATGAGAAGAGCTGGCTGGCAACTTCTGGCTCGTGGTGATAGCGACGTTAGCTCACCACTTCTTGAGAGGCCAGATGATTATCGTATGTTGTGGTCATCGTCAGCAGGGTGAGCGGTGCAATACACCCCTGGCGTTGATCACGGTGAATGCGGAAGCCATGCCTCTGCCATTCAAAGCGACACGTGCCTTCGGAGCGGGAACGATGTTCAATCCGCCACGTAATTGATCTGTAGATGTACGGAATAACAGCATCGTTGTGACCAGCAGGATGAACAACGTGACCCGCACCGGATCGTGGCACGGCTGGCGCGGCAGCATGGCTGCCGCACGCCAAACTTCGCGACACGCGCATAGCGAGCAGGTAAGGCAACCCATGCGGCACGTGATGGCACTGGCGATGGGCGGCAGCCTCTTCGCTGCCATACCAGCATGCCGGGAGCAAGATACACTGTCAATGGTGATTGGCAAGTGTTCATCAGCTTGTGCAGTAGCCAGGGAGCATAACAGCACGAATTTTCAGAAAACAAGTTCTAACTCGAGTTGTTACCTATGCTGTGAGCAGACCACGGAAGCTGATTGCCGGGATGAACAGCTCGACGTTGCACGCAACACCGTATATCGTAACCACCCGAATGATGTGGGTAACAGCCAGTTCCTAAGGACGTGCTACATCACGCCTCACGGTAGCAACCCAGGTTATACTCGTTCTCTGTGTACTCTGTGTCTCTGTGGTGAAACAAGGTAGCAATTTGGGAAAGTTCTAGTAATTGCGAGCCAGATCCATCCCGGCGTACAGGGCAGCGACCTGTTCGGCATAGCCGTTGAAGAGCAACGTTTTGCGCCGGCCAAGCTCGCCGATGCGTCGTTCGGTGGCCTGCGACCAGCGTGGATGGGGAACGTCGGGATTGACGTTGGCGTAGAAGCCGTATTCATGCGGTGCGACTGCCATCCACAACGACACCGGCATGGTATCAGTTAGTTCAATCTTGACGATGGATTTGATGCTTTTGAAGCCGTATTTCCATGGAACTACCAGGCGCAGTGGTGCGCCATTTTGCGGCAAGAGGGTACGACCGTAAAGACCGGTGCTCAGGATCGTTAGGTCGTGCATTGCCTCATCGAGGCGCAGTCCTTCAACGTAGGGCCATGGGAAGAAGCGGTCACGCTGCCCTGGCATCTGATCAGGGTCGTAGAGGGTCTCGAAACGAACGAACTGAGCCTGTGCGGTTGGTTCGACGATGGTCAGCAGTTTGTGGAGCGGAAAACCCTGCCACGGGATGACCATTGACCACCCTTCGACGCAGCGCAGACGATAGATGCGCTCTTCCTGATCGAACAGCGAGAGGATATCTTCGATAGCAAAGATCCGTGGCTTGTGCACCATCCCCGTCACTTCCACCGTCCAGGGGTGGGACACAAAGCCAGCGGCCCGGCGCGCAACCGCTTCTTTGTCGGTCGTGAATTCGTAGAAGTTGTTGTAGTTGGTGATCTGCTCGAAGCTGTTGGCCGGATCGCCAAGCTCATCGCGGAGAGTGGTATTGTCGGGTGCTACTGCCTGACCTGGACGATCTGACGGAACATTCAGACCGCAGGCACTCAGCACAAGACCGACACCCAGTGCGCCTATGCCACCTAACAAGGCCCGTCGGCTCAGGTAGAGCGACTCTGGAGTTATCTCGGAAGAGCGAATTGAGGGATCGCGATACATAGCAGTCCTTTGCCGAATGTGGTTATCGAGAGAGTTGCCGTCAGAAAAGCAACCACGGTTAGCCGACAACTGAATTCAACGGATGACATCCTCGCCTTGTGTAGAGACGTACTACTGGTATTATACGGCCTGGAGCGGAGAATGGATGGACGCGGGACGAATGTTATTCATCCACCAGTGTCAAAATCAGCCGACGGACCTGCCATAACCGTCGGTCGGCGCCCTCTGGCCGCACGCCGAGATCATCGCGAATCTGGCTGATCTGAAGGCGAATGGCGTCGATGGGGCCTTTTTGCTGCTCGGTGCTCAGGTTATAGGCCCGATCCAGCGCTCGTCGGGCGGTCATCAATGCTCGATCTGCCTCGGCCACGTCGTTGCGCTGCAGGGCGTTGACCGCCTCGTCGAGAGTGATGGCAGCGCGCAACAGGTGGGTGGCAGTTCGTAAGCGGGCGTTTTCGGCCTGAAGATCGAGGATGGAGAGCCGGATCAGGCCCTCATCTACCGGCACCGGTGGCAAGGTCGGTTGGGGGGTAGGGATTGGTGTGGGAGGGATGGTCGGCAGTGGCGTGACCGTGGCAATCTGCGGTTCAACCGGGGTTGGTGCAGGTTGGAGCCAGGTTTGCAGCAGTGTGAAGATGCCAAGGCTGAGTAGAATGGTCAGCAGATGGGGGAGCAGCAGGCGGACGTAGTGTCGCCAGCGGGAAGTGGGTGATGGCAGTGACGATGATGTCGGTTCAGGAGATGACATTGCAGCACAAATGTGGAGGGGTTATCTGCCAGCGCACCGGGGTAGCCGCCACCGGTAACCGGTATGACGCAAAGCGGCTTTGCGTTGTCGTTATTGATAGCCACTTTGCGCCGTCCACACCTCATCATCAAGACGAGAGCACCTGTAGCACAGAGACACCTTAAATCTCGTGGGCGAGAAGGATGGCCTGAGCAATCTCTTTCATCGACTTGCGTGTATTCATCGAGAGCTGTTGGATCTTGCGGAAGGCTTCGGCCTCCTTCAAACCCTGGGTATCCATCAAGATACCCTTGGCCCGCTCGACCAGTTTGCGCGTCTCCAGCGTCTCTTTCAGATCGGCAACCTGTCGATCCATCTCCAGAAACTCCTGGTAGCGGGCAATGGCAATCTCAATCGCCGGTAGCAGTTCGGCTTCGCGGAAGGGCTTGACAATGTAGTTCACGACACCAGCTTCTTTGGCCCGCTCGACCAGATCGCGGTCAGAGTAGGCCGTGAGCAGCAGCACCGGCGCAATCTTCTCTTCGGTCAAGATGCGAGCGGCCTGAATGCCATCCAGTTTCGGCATTTTGATATCCATCAGTACCAGATCGGGGCGCAGCTCGCGGGCGAGATTGATCACACTCACACCGTCACCGGCTTCGCCAACTACCAGATAGCCAAGACTGACGAGAGTCTCTTTGAGGTTCATGCGGATGATGGACTCATCGTCGGCGATCACCAGTCGCGTCTGGGGCATACGCTCTTCTCCTCTATGTTGAGTAACAACCTGCAATTCCGCAGACAGGTATATGACGTTTGTTGATGCGAGCAGTATATCATTCAACTGTTTGCGAATCAACCGTCTGGAGACGGTTTTGTGCCCGGCTGACACTATTATATGCCAAGCAGTTTCCGCAGTAAATCATCGTCGTCGGTACGATGCCCCAGGGTAGCCCCAGAGTCGGTATCCGACTTGACCTGCTGTGTTGTCTCTTCAAATGGCGTATCCGGGGTAGCCGATGCAAGCGGGCCAGCGGTCACGGAAGCGGTTGCGTCTGCCAGCTCATCTTGCCAGCGTGACCATTCAGCAGGCGGAACATCGGCAGCACTGTCATCGATAAGTGGGCCAAGCTCTGCCAGCCAACGCTCGCGTTCGGCAGGAGGCAAGTCATTCCAATCCACCGGTTGTCCTCCAACATACTGGTCGAGCCGATCCTGGCGACGATCAGTGGCAGGTACGTCATTGGCGGTATCGAACCATGCAGCCAGTTCATCGCCGTTAAGCGGATCAATGGCCGATGAGGGCGAGGCAGCGGGCATACGGGAAGTATCCGGAGTTAGCGGAGCACGAAGTGTTTGCGGTCGGTTGTCATCAGCCTGACCGTTAACCGCCGACGGTTCTGGCGAGTCCTGGGGTGGCTGTGTATTGCGGGAGGAAGTGCGAGTTGGCTGGCGCCATCCCGGAGTCTGGCGCTGGGGCGAAGTCTGTGCGGAATCACGACCTTTGAACATCTTGCCCAACCAGGAACGTTTGGCAGCCTCAGTTTGGAGTGCCGGTTGACTGTCGCGACGAGAGAAACCGCGCAATGACTCCTGCCAGGCACCACGTGCTGATGAACGAGCACTGGTGTCCATGCGGTAACCGCTTCGGGTAGAGCGCATCGCAGGTTGTACATAACGCTGGCTGAAACGGTACAGATCGTATATTGCCCACAAAATTAGACCAACCAGTATCAATGATACGATAATTATTGCGCCGAGCAGCAACGGAAATCCATCACCGCTGCTCTGCACGGCACCGACCACCGTGGCCGGTGATGTAGCCGGTGTAGCGGTTGCCAGCGCCGCAGCACTCGCCGACGCAGCAGCCGTCGGGCACAGGACAGCAGCAACCTGTGAACCCACTTCACGACCCAGCAGCCCCAGACGAACCTGCCAGAGTGGATCGGCGGGTAACGGCACCATGGGATCGCGCTCAAACCGCGCCCGTTCAAAGTACTGCACGATCAAATCACGTCCGGTATTGGGGTCACGTTCGGTCAGTGCGCCACTAATCGGGTAGCCAAACACACTAATTCCACCATACCGTTCATAGAAACTGCGAAACAGCGGATCAGCGAAAGCGGACGGATCACTCAGATCGGTACGCGGTGTTACCGGCTGATCCGGATAACCACGTCGAAAGGCGACGACCCCGACATGCGAGCCGAGCACCCGATTGGGCCAGTCATTACCCGAATGCAACTCCAATCGCTGACGTTCGGTGTACAACACGGCAACCTCTTGACGACAATCACCGGCCAGCTCGCGGGTAACCGGCCCTAACGGTAGACCGAGCAACGCAATTCCCTCGATGAGAGAACGTGTCTGTTCCCCACCGAAGGTCTGATAAAAGCGGGCAAAGTCGCCGGTAATCGGGGTTTGCGGTGCTTCCGGTAATACCAGGGCCGGACAAACCTCGATCTTTCCGGTTGGCGGTACGGGTGGTACAGCGTGCAATTGGCCGGGATCACCCATCAGTAGGGCAAACTCACGCGGTACTACCGGTAATGGCGTCGGTCCCTGGGTGCCGTTACCGGGTGTGAGCGGCAGATAACGGAGACCACTGACACGGGCTGCACCGTCTTCATCGCGGGTCACACCGATGTACATAAGGGCAGCCGGGGTGGCGGCGGTACCGATCAGATCACCGGCAGAGAAAATGACCAATCCTTCGCGATCCGCAGCACGCACCCAATCGACCGTTGCGGTCTCGCCGGGAATACTCCCAATCACCAGATCGGCGCCAGCAGCAATCAAATTACGAGCAGCATTGATCCGGGCCTGGGGCGGATCGGGATCGGTAGGTTGCCCCCAGGCGGCCATCACGACAACCAGATCGGTTTCCTGTCGGGCCTGCTCAATCGCAGCAGCGATATCTGGTAAAACACCGGCAGCATTAGCCAGTAGATGAATTTGATTGCGCGGATCAGCATTTCCTTCCAAACCCCAGGTTGCACTGAGAAAGCCAAGGGTAAGCGGTGAAGCCGGATGGGGTACCGTGACCTTGAGAAACGGGGGATGGGTCTCACCACTTGTCACCGCACCGTGTTGAAAAATACCGTAGCGACTTAGATTTTCCAGAGTAGAATCAACACCGGTCGGACCAAGAGCGAGCAAGCGCGGATGAGCAGTTCCCAATAAGAGCAGATTACTCTCGGCTAATGCAGAAGCCATGGCAGGCAATGCCTCACCGGCTAGTGGCCCGGCCAGCGTAGCCATAGCCAAATCGGCAGCCGTCAGGAATGGGCGTAGTGCAGCAAAAGCCTCAGTGTAACTGGGTATCTCAATCCCGCCAGGAATCAGTGCATCAGGGATAACCGCACCGGCAACCGCCAGCGTGTACTGCACGGTATCACCTGCACCACAGCGGTTGAGCGCCAATCGCGCACCTGCCGGTGGCTGCGCCTGGACAACCGGTGTGGTGAACAGCATCAATAAAACACTGAAAACCAGTAGTAGCCGACCTGTCATTGTTGCCTCACCTCCGCCAGCGCCCCGGCAGAGAGATCTGTATCAGGCATCACTGCCTTCACTGCAACAATTGTACTACAGGATCAGGCTGTCCGGTGAGACAGGCGGGAACCGACCCAAACCAGCACAAAGATGGCAGTGCTGGTAAGCACAATGGCCGCACCGGACGCAATGCTGAAGTAATAGGAAGCGTAGAGACCAACTACCCCGGCGACGACTGCCAGCAATGCCGCCACCAGCATCATTGTATGCATGCGATGCGTCAAGAAGGCAGCCGTTGCCGGCGGTGTGACCAAAATCGCCAGAGTTAAGGCCACCCCAACCGTCTGAATCGCTACCACAATCGACACGGCCAGCAATGCCAGTAACAGCAGATCAAAAAAGCGAACCGGCAAGCGCAGGGTGGTGGCCAGCACCGGATCAAAGGTAATGACCATCAATTCCTTGTAGAAGAGGATGATGATCGCGATGACAATCAGGCCCAATACGGCAATTCGCCAGAGATCATACTCGCTAACACCGAGAATATTGCCGAAGAGAAAATGCGACAGATCAACAGCCGAATTGCGTACCGTTGAGATCAAGGCCACCCCCAGAGCAAACATCGCGGCGAAGACGATACCAATTGCGGTATCCTCACGGATGCGGGCGGCGCGACTAATTGCCCCGATTGCGAATGAACTAACCAGTGCTGTGCCCAGTGCCCACCAGAAGAGTGCACCACGATCAGCGCCGTTCAGCAGATAGCCAACTGCAATGCCGGGCAGCATGGTATGCGCCAGCGCATCACCCAAAAAGGCCATGCCGCGCAGCACGACATAGACACCAACCACCGCACAGACAATCCCAACCAGCAGTGCCGCCAGCAAGCCGCGCTGCATAAATGAATAGGCCAGGGGTGCAGTAAAAAAATCGATCATAGGCCGCCATCCGGATCAGGATTACAACAACTATCAGCGACAGTAAGCAGCCCATTACCACTCTGGGCGAGATGAAGATGGCCACCATAGGTGGCAACCAGATAGGCAGCGGTGAAGGCTTCACGAGCCGGTGCGCACGTAATCAGACGACGATTGAGGAGCATCACGCGATCAAAATAGCGTGCTGCCTGTTGCAAATCGTGCAGCGCCGTCAAGACAGTGACCCCTTCCTGGCGAAGGGTAGCCAGGGTACGAAAGATCTCGTCTTGCGAGGGAATGTCCAGCCCAACCAATGGTTCATCCATTAATAGGAGACGCGCTTCTTGCGCCAACGCACGCGCCAGAAACACCCGCTGTTGCTGACCGCCGGACAACTGGCCGATCTGGCGATTGGCAAACGCTGCCAGCCCAACCCGTTCTAACGCTCGTTGAGCAAGCTGCCGGTCATAATGAGAAGGACGACGGAAGAGACCAATACGACCGACCCGGCCCATTAACACCACATCACTGACCGAGACCGGAAAGCGCCAGTCGATCTGCAATCGCTGAGGCACGTAGGCAATCTCATTCGGTGCGACCCGCTTTTGACCGAAATAGCGGATCCCACCGCTGGTAATCGGTTGAAGGCCGGCGATGGCTTTCAACAGCGTACTTTTACCGGCACCGTTTGGCCCGACAATCGCTATTTGCTCACCCGGATTGATAGTCACCGAGACATCGTGTAGCGCCTCGTTCTGATGATAATAGACGGTGAGATGACGAATGTCTAAGGCCAGAACCGTCGTTACCGGATCAGTAACTGTCGGTGCAATGACTGATGAAGCTGTCATAATTGCCTTCCTTCAGGCATAAAAACCGATGCAGCATCAGTGATGACGGTCATCATCACTGATGCAGATCTATTGTACGCGAGAACGCAGATTAACTGCGCAACCCATCAACAATTGCCTGGATATTAAAGCGCATGTAGTCGAGGTACGTCGCACCTGGCCCGTTCTCATCGGTTAGCGACTCAGTCAACACGGTGATGATGCGCACACCGGTATCACGAGCAATTTGCTCGGCGATCTGCTGATTTGCAACATCACCAACAAAGATGGCAGTCACGCTGTAGTCGGCAATCAGGTCTTGCAACGCTGCCAGTTCCTGTGCCGAGGGAGCGGCACTCGAACTTACCCCAGGGATAATTGCCCCCAACTGGCGCAAACCGTATTTGTCAGCCATATAACCAAAAATAATGTGATCAGAGACGATTAAGCGCCGCTCTGCCGGGATAGTAGCGAATTGATCGGCAATCCAGCGATCAAGCTCATCGAGCTGACGCTTGTACTCGGTTGCCCGGGTGGCATATGTTTCAGCGTGATCTGGATCGAGACGGCTCAGCGTGGTATAGATCAGGTCAGCCCAGGTTTTCACATTAGCCGGATCCGTCCAGGTATGAGGGTCAACCGATCCTGCCCCGTGGTCATCGGCATGCTCATCACCGTGATCATCGCCGTATGCGTCAGCCTGCGTATTGCTGTGCTCGTCGGCGTGGGTATCACCGGCTTCCTCTGTCCCGTGCTCGTCGGCGTGTTCTTCATCGTGAGCATGACCGGTAGCTTCCGCTTCCGTCAATGTACGCAGAGCAAGGTTCGCCGACAGATCGACAACTTCAGCTTGCGTACCTGAACTCGCAATCAGACGATCAATAAACTCTTCATAGCCGGCACCGACCGTGAAGATGACCCTGGCTTCACTCACCCGTGACAGGTCTTGGGGCGTCGGCTCAAAGCCATGGGTATCAGCCCCAATCGGCACAATCGTCTCGACCTGAACCCGATCACCGCCGACCTGACGCACAACATCGGCTACGATACTGGTACTGGTCATGACCAGCAGCGGTTGCGCTGAGGTATTGTCCGCTGGTGCAGCGGTGGGCTGACTTGCCGGTGTTTGCCCACACGCTGCCATCAGCAGCATTCCTGCGAGCAAGACGGTTATCTGTTGCATGAAACGCATGGTTCGATCCTCCTTAATGAAACATTGTTTCAAAAGAGATTATGTGCCAAAGAGCACCTGTTGTCAAATGGCGGCGGAACGGCCTGGGTGCCAGGGAATACAATCAGTTCTGCGTAAAACAAAATTATGGTATACTGTGTAAAGAAGAACTCCCCCATCAGTGTATTGCCCCGTCGCTCGCACAAGAGGCCAGGTCCTCAATGGAGGAGGATTGTATGAAAGTAACAGTTCGAGATGCTGCCGCCCACGCCCGTCGGCTCGGTTATCATGTCATTGCCGCAGAGCAGTTACGTGCCACTCGTTGTTTGCTGGTACTTGCTGAGCCATTGGGACAACCGTTCGCCGTTCTCATTCAACGTCGTGCTCTGATCACTGCCGCCGATGTGCAGGATTTTGCCGAAATGCTGTTTTTGCGCCGTTTGGATCGCGGCTTGTTGATCGCGGTGGATGGTGGGTTTAGTAACGAAGCTCGCCAGACTGCGCAGGAATTACGTCAGGCAACGATTACGCTTGCAACAGACATCCCACCAGCAAGTGGCTTCGCTCCGGCTGGTCTGAGTCCGGTCGTTGATCTCCAGTAATCACCGGTACTCATCTCAACCCTTCAAGGGTGGGCGAGCATACAGGGGTTAAAGAACAACATATCCGCAATTTTTTCATGCCCGGCTATGGTACAATAGGGCCATGACCGATCAACTATTGTCGGCGGCCCAAACGCCTCATGATCTCGATTTTATCAGTCATAGTCCGACCCAGACTGAACGTATCGGTGCGCGGCTTGGTCACCTGCTGCGTACCGGTGATCTGGTGTTGCTCTCAGGTCAGCTCGGTGCCGGCAAAACACATCTGATTAAAGGTATTGCCCGTGGCCTCGGCTACGACGGACTGGTGACCAGTCCAACGTTTGTTTTGATTAATGAATATCGCGCTGATGCTGCTCATGGACGACTGCCGATCTATCACGTCGATCTCTACCGGGTGAGCGATGTGACCGAATTGACCACGATTGGTCTTGATGAACTCTGGTTGAGCGAAGGCATTTGCCTGATCGAATGGCCTGAACGGGCAGCGGCGGCAATACCAGCAGAACATTTACACATTGTGCTCAGCCATGTGAGCGAGACCAAGCGGCAGATACGGCTGATGCCCCGTGGGATGCGTTACCGTGAGCTACTGCTTAGGTTTAAAGAGGAGACGTTCGGCTAATGTTGCTCGCTATCGACACCGCTACCGCACTGACCGGTCTTGCCCTCTATGATGCGCACGGCCCATTAGCCGAAAGCATCTGGGAGTCAGGGCGTAATCACACTGCACAGCTGCTGCCACAGATCGATGCGCTTCTGCGCTACATCGGCGCCACACCAGCCGACGTGACCGTGCTGGCGGTTGGATTGGGGCCGGGAAGCTGGAGCGGTTTGCGGGTAGGGTTGAGTCTGGCGAAAGGGATGGCCCTGGCCGGCGATCTGCCATTGATCGGGATTGCAACGCTTGAGGCGTTGGCGTACCAGTATGCGCCGACCCCATTGCCGGTCTATCCACTGATACGGCTGGGGCGTGATCGTTATGCGGCGGCTCCTTTTATGGCACAGGATCGCCTTGAACGGCTGGCACCAGATCGTAATCTCACGCTCGCTGAACTCTGTGCCGATGTAAGTGGGCGTGCGCTCTTTTGTGGTGATCTCGATACAGCGACAATCGCTGCCCTGCAGCGCGGTTTGGGTGAGCGGGCGGTGTTGCCGGCACCGGCTGCCCGCTTACGGCGTCCGGCTTATCTTGCCGAACTGGCCTGGCAACGCCATCTTGCGCGTGATTACGATGATCTGGCTACGCTTGAACCTCTGTACCTCGGCGAGCCGGTGCGAACACCGGTGCAACATACCTGAAGCAGGTTGTTACGTTTCGTCTTGCGAAGATCGCGGAGCAGTTCGGTTGTCCATGAGCCCAGACAGGTCACAAGCTGTAGATCGCTCTTGAAATGACAGGTTGGCCTGTACCCATACCTGGCTATAGCGGTTTCAAGCTGGTGTCGAAACCATGTGTCTCTGCCATTCAACTTGCCACCCATCTATGCTTCGCCGATAATGACGGTATAGTATGTGTAGATGTGTGCCGACAGCGGCCGTTGATCCAATTGCCACGGGGGGAATGCCATGTCTGCCCTACGCCGATTTGAACAGTTTATGGAGCAGATGGTCGAAGGATCGGTAGCACGTATCTTCCGTAGTACGATCCAGCCGGTCGAGATTGCGCGTCGGCTAGAGAAAGCGATGGAGAGCAACCAGACAATCAGTGTCAAGAGCGTGATTGTGCCGAGCAGCTACCGGGCCTTTTTGAACCCGCAAGACTTCGCGATCTTTCAACCGGTACGCCAGCAGATCGAGCAGGAACTGGCGACCTATTTGAGCGAGCTGGCCGCTGAACGCAACTTCACGATGCTCGCTCATCCGCGGGTAGTGATCACGGAAGATCCGGCTGTCCCCCGGCGTTCAATCCAGGTCGAGGCCGAACTGCGCGACCATCAATCCGATCAGCCGACGATGACGATGATTATGCAAAGCGACCGCGCCTCTGGGCGATCATCAGGTGCTTTTTTTCTCTTGCAGACCGGTAATGCACCGCAGGCACTGCCAATTGCCACCACAACGGTTACTATCGGACGTGGACTGGATAACGACATTATTCTGGAAGACACGCGAGTCTCACGAAAACACGCCCAACTGCGCTATCGCCAGCGTCGCTTCTGGCTGACCGATCTGGGAAGTACAAATGGTACCTTCGTGAATAATGAACGGATCAGTGAACGGGCACTCCGTGATGGCGACGTTGTCTCGTTAGGTGGGCTGGAACTGACGTTTCGTGAGGGTTAATCCATGTTTTTCGATGTTGCCAGCATCTCCATTGGGATTATCCTGCTTCTGCTGCGCGTGGCAGTCGTATTTCTTCTCTACTTTTTTCTCTGGCAAGTGGTTCAGGTAATCAGGCGCGATCTCTCACAAACATCGGCTGCCCCACCGCTCGCCAGCCCCTATGGACAACTGGTTGTCACTAGCTCAGGGCAAAGTGGCGTCGCCGTCGGCAAAGTCTTTCCATTAAATCCGGTGACGGTGATTGGCCGTAGCCCGCATTGCGATATTGTCCTCAACGACTCATTCCTCTCCAGCGAACATGCCCGGCTGGAACGGCGGGGTGGCGTCTGGTTGCTCGAAGACCTCAATAGCACGAATGGAACCTTTCTCAACGGCTTTGAAGTGACTGGCCTGACAGAAGTACATCCCGGTGATGCGATTCGCGTTGGCCGGGTCGAGCTACGCCTGGAACAGGGATTGGCTTGAGCGGATTTCGGGCTACCCAGTCCAGCGCAGGTCCAGGGATTGAACTGCCGGCAAGTATCACAAAAGCACACAGGCTCTATCAGCTTTCAAACCATTCCTCACATCGGCGATAAGTGCATAGCCTTTCGTTATGAGTTTAATGCAAATCTGGTATAGATTTACCGGCAAATTGCTCTGGCTGTAACAGAGCACGTTTTGGCATGATCTGCACCGGAATCCGATAATGGAGTGCGTAAATCTTCGTTCTTGATTGTCACTTATTCACTGAGGAAGCCGTCAATCTTGTGAGCATTGCGACGTATTTGTGATATACTTCTCATTACCTTCACACGTTACTGCCTCACGGAGGATAGGCAATGCTGGCCAATTATGCGTTGATAGGCATCTTCCTTGTTGCTGCAATCAGCTTTCCATTGATCCCGTTAGTTTTAGCCTTCTTTCTGCGTCCCAAGCGGCCCACACCACTCAAGACCAGTACGTATGAGTGCGGTCTGGAAGCGATAGGTGATGTGCATGTGCAATTCAAGGTGCAGTACTACCTTTACGCACTGGCCTTTGTGATTTTCGATATCGAAGTGATATTTTTGTATCCGTGGGCAGTAGCATTTAATGTAGTGGGTCTTTATGGCCTGATTGCAGCGACCATCTTCCTCCTGATGCTGTTTGCCGGTTTGCTCTACGAATGGCGTAAAGGCGCCCTAGAGTGGGTGTAACCATGGCTGAGATAGATCCAACCCAGCTCGAACTCGAACGCCAGGGCATCTTGTTGACGACGGTGAACCGGTTCTACAACTGGGGGCGTCGTTCGTCGATCTGGCCTATGGCGTTTGGGCTGGCGTGTTGTGCAATTGAGATGATGGCGTTCGGGCTGAGTCGCTATGACGTGGCCCGATTCGGGGCCGAGCTATTTCGGGCGTCGCCACGGCAGGCTGATCTGATGATCGTTGCCGGCACGGTGACGAAGAAGATGGCCCCCCAGGTGGTGCGGCTCTACAATCAGATGGCCGAGCCGCGGTATGTGATCTCGATGGGAGCCTGCGCAACATCCGGTGGCCCCTTCCGTGATGGGTACAATGTTCTGCGTGGTATCGATCTTCTGATTCCAGTTGACGTGTATGTGCCTGGCTGTCCACCACGCCCTGAAGCACTCCTGCACGCTCTGATGACGTTGCAAGAGCAGATTGACCGGCAGAAGCTTGGGCGGGTGCGCTGGTACGGGAGTGGCGATAAGCCGCAGACAGGCGATTTTCCGGTGCCAACCTTTGGGGCGAAGGGGTTGGAAATTGACGGAAAGCTGGTCGATCCGGTTGGTGGGTTGCCGTTGCTCAGTCCATATACATCGCCGAGCCATGGCGAGCACCGTTCGGGACAGATCGAGCATCCCGAAGTGGTACGCCAGTTCCCAATTATGGACCCGGAAGTAGAGCTTGAGAATGCACTCAAAGCGCGTGGAGTCGCTCCTGAGATTGCGGCCGACGACCTGAAACGGAGTGTGGTGAATGATGCCTGAACTAACGCCAACCGATCTGCGGACACGACTGGCCACGGCGTTGCCGGATGCCCTGATCGAGGTGGAATCCCTGGCTATCACGCCACCACCTGCTCACGGCCCGCAACCCGGTCTGTTTCATCCACCCGATCCGTTCATTCACCCCGATCATCTCGTTGCGGCAGCACTGTTTGTGCGTGATACGCTCGGTTATGCCTTTCTGTCTGATATTGCAGTGGTCGATTACCTTCACGCCGGCTGTTTTGAGCTAGTCTACTGTTTTTACCATCCGGCTGGCGGTTCGGGTATAGTGTTACGGGTACGGGTACCACGTGATGAACCGTCCGTTCCATCATTGACCCCGCACTGGCCGGCAGCCAACTTTCACGAGCGTGAGGCGTTCGATCTGTTTGGCATCGAATTTGTCGGCCACCCATACCTGCGGCGCATCTACATGTGGGACGAGTTTGAAGGCTTTCCCATGCGCAAAGATTTTCCCCGTCAGGGAGACAAATATCTGGGCAGCGACGAATAGTCAGGCTTGATTATCGATCGATTGTTCAAATCTTCGCTCGCAAGAAGCGGTACCCATAGAGAGCTGGTGTCGATATGCTCCAAACACAAGAGCTGCAAGTCAATATTGGGCCACAACATCCATCAACCCATGGTGTCTTTCGCATGCTGGTGACGGTTGATGGTGAGACGGTAGTTGATCTCAAGCCGGTGTTCGGATATCTGCACCGCAATCACGAGCAGATCGCCGAGATGAATACCTATTTGCAAAATATGCCCTATACCGACCGGCTCGACTATTTCAATTCGATGGCCAATAATCACGCCTATGCGATGGCGGTCGAGCGATTGGCTGGGATTGAGGTACCTGAACGGGCAGAGTACATCCGGGTGCTGATGGTCGAACTAACCCGTATCCTCAATCATGCGAGTGCGGTTGGTTTCATGATCAACGATATGGGGGCATGGCAGACGCCGCTGGCGTTCGGGATGCGCGAGCGCGAGAAGATTCTCGATCTGTTCGAGATGGCAAGCGGTGCCCGTTTAATGTGTAACTATTTTCGCTTCGGCGGTGTGGTGCGCGATCTGCCCCCTGAATTCATTCCCAATTTGCGCGAGTTGTTGATTGCACTGCCGGCCTATATTGATGAGCTAGAGCGGTTATTACGCGACAATGAGATTCTGTTACAACGGGCCATCGGCATTGGCATTCTGCCCCGTGACGTGGCGCTCTCGTATGGTGTAACCGGTCCAGTACTGCGCGGTTCGGGCATTCCCTACGATGTACGGAAAGCCGAACCGTACAGTGTTTACGACCGCTTCGACTTCGATATTCCCGTCGGTAAAGTGGGCGATGTCTATGACCGTTTTCTGGTACGCATTGAAGAGATGCGCCAGAGTAAACGGATCATTGAACAGGTGCTTGAGCAGTTACCAGATGCGAAGGGCGGGCACATCAATCCCAAAGCCCGCCAGAATGTCCGGCCACCGGTCGGTGATGCCTATGCCCGCATTGAGTCGCCGAAAGGCGAGCTGGGCTTCTATCTGGTCAGCGATGGGAGTGGAAAACCGTACCGTTACAAGGTACGGGCACCGTCGTTTATCAACCTGACACCCCTGGCCGATATGTGTCGTGGGTACAAGGTAGCCGACATTGTGGTCATTCTCGGCAGTATCGACATCGTGATGGGAGAGGTGGATCGATGACAGCACCACCATTGGAGATAGAGATTCCACGTGGGCGCGTGATTGAGGTGCAGCGTGAAGACACCCGTGTCCGGCGAGGCAGTGGGTTGCTGCGCGGAATGGCTGTAATCTGGAAGCACTGGAAGGAATCGTTCCGCCTGAACCGAAGCTATCGCCAGATTCACGGCACTTTTACCATCGAGTATCCCGAAGAGCGACCGCGCATCCCCGAAGCCTACCGCAACATGCCCATCCTCCTCTACGACGACGAAACCGGTCACGAACTCTGTACCTCGTGCTTTCAGTGTGAACGCATTTGCCCGCCACAAGTGATCCATATGACGCAGGCGAAGGACCCAGCTACCGGTAAGCCTGTACCGGCTGTGGCCAAGTTTATCATTGAGTACGATGCCTGCATGAGCTGTGGTTTCTGCGCCGAAGTCTGTCCGTTCGATGCGATTAAGATGAATCACGAATTCGAGTTATCGACCGACGACCACAGCAGTCTAACCGTACATAAAGCACAACTGAACCGGCCCATCAGTTACTACGAGAAGATCGCTCCCACAATGTGGGCTGAAGTTCGCGAGAGTGCATTGAAGAAGTTGCAGGGCAACATTCGCCGGCGGCCAGACGTGATCGGGATTGCTCCTCATCTGACCGAACGGATTGCTACCCGGCGGGCGGAACTGGCTGCGCAGGCGCCTGCGCCGGCTTCACCACCTGAAGCTGCTGCTACACCGGCAGCTCCCGCCGAGGCTCGTAAACTGTCCCCTGAAGAGAAGGCGGCGAAACTGGCGGCCATCCGGGCGGCAAAGGCTGCCCAGGCTGGTGATGGCACTCCTGCTGCCGAAGGTGCCGCCCCGGCAACACATTCCGCCGACGACAAGGCGGCGAAACTGGCGGCCATCCGGGCCGCCAACGCGGCCAAGAAGGCTGCCGAAGGTGCCGCCCCGGCCAGTGATGCACCGGCAACCCCGGCCACGCCCGCCGATGACAAAGCGGCGCGGTTAGCGGCGATCCGGGCCGCCAACGCGGCGAAGCGAAAACAGGCCGAGGAACAGGCACGTGACGGTTCGGCAGAGGAAGCATAACCCGACGGAGAACCTTCATGTACGACATCTTGCAGGGACTCATTAACGGCACCTTTGGCTGGGGATGGCCCGATTGGTTGATCAACCTGATCGGCTACGTCATTATTGTGACGATTGTGCTGGTTGTTGCTCCATTACAGATGCTCTTCTTCACCTACTACGAACGTCGGGTGATCGCCCGTATGCAAGATCGGATCGGCCCCAACCGGGTTGGACCAGAGGGCATCTGGCAGCCGATAGCTGATGGTGTCAAGATGTTCACCAAAGAAGACATCGTACCGGCAGCGGCTGACCGGATCGTTCATTTTCTTGCCCCGTGTGTTGTCGTTGCGCCGACAGTCCTGATGTTTGCGGTTGTACCCTGGGGACCAGGTATGACACCGGTTGATTTGCCAACCGGTCTCCTCTTCTTCTTTGCCGTATCATCGATCAGTGCGGTTGGATTGATGATGGCCGGTTGGGCCAGCAACAATAAGTTTTCGTTGCTGGGAGCGATGCGGGCGGTCGCCCAGATGGTCTCTTACGAAATTCCGGCAGTCCTCTCGCTGATCGTCATCGTGATCATTGTCGGCTCGCTCTCGATCAACGATATCATCAATTATCAGTCTGGTCTGCTGATCAGCAATCGTGATCTGCCCGGCATTCCCGACCTCGGTCTGGGCTGGTTCGTCTTCACCCCGGTCGGTTTTGTTGCGTTTGTTGCCTTCTTCATCGCTGCGCTGGCCGAAGGTGAGCGTACTCCGTTCGACATTCCTGAAGCCGACTCAGAGATTGTTGCCGGCTACATGACTGAGTATAGCGGCATGAAATTCGGCCTGTTCTACCTGGCTCAATACGTATTGAACTTCCTGCTCTGTGCCATCACGGCCATCATCTTTCTGGGTGGCTGGCAGGGGCCGGGGGTGAACTGGCTCTACGCGCAGGCAATCACGCCAACCAATCCGAATGGTAATGGCTTATTTAATGTACTGGCCGGCATGCTGGGCGTCTTCTACTTCCTGCTCAAGACCTACATCTTCTTCTTCGTCATGGTCTGGCTCCGTGGTGCCTTGCCCCGCTTGCGGATCGATCAATTGATGGACTTTGGTTGGAAGTTTCTCATTCCATTGACACTGATCAATCTGTTCAGCGCCGCGTTGTGGGTTGCCTTCACACGCTGGGGGCCGGCAGAGGGGATGTTGCTGACAACGGGCTGGTCACCGGTGCTGCGCTGGCTGGCGGCCTTTGTGATAACCCTTGCCATTAATCTGGGGGCCTACCTCTGGCTGACACAGGTCTACGCCGCATCGCAGGCCGAACGACGACGAGCAGAGCTAGAGGAATTGAGTGCCACGCTGTAAAACAGCGAATCCGGTAATGAAAACAGCGAAGTGCTGGAATAGGGAAGCGTGATGGAAATCGTTGTCCAACTTGTATTCGGGGTGATAGCCCTCTTTATTCTGGTTTCGGCAGCGATGGTCGTCTCGGTGCGGAATGTGATCCACGCCGCACTGTGGTTAATCGCCTGTTTCTTTGGCGTTGGCGCACTCTACATGCTGCTCGAAGCCGAATTTCTGGCCGTGGTACAGGTCTTGATCTATGTCGGTGCCGTATCGGTGCTGATTCTGTTTGCGATTATGCTCACCCGCCAGATTACCGGTGAAGGGATTCGCCAGCTTACGACGCGCTGGCCGATTGTGCTGGCGATTGCGGCCCTGCTCTTTGCCACAGTGATGGCTCCAACCCTAATCAACCAGCAGTGGAATGTACCGCCAGCACCGCCAATCGGTACTCCGGAACCGATTGCCGGCCCGGCTGAACTGGGGCGCGGTTTTGTGAATGAGTTTTTACTCCAGTTCCAGGTAGTTGGCGTCCTGTTGACCGTGGCCCTGATCGGGGCAATTGTCATTGCCTATGAAGAACGGGCACGGCGGCGTAAGGTGCTGACTCTGGCCGAAGAGCTGGAATTGAAGCGTTTGCGTGAGCAAGCATCACCACCATCGGCAGAGCCGGTTGAAGAAGAGCCGGTCGTGCAGACAATCCAACCGACCAGTGAGAGGTGATCATGCTAAATGCAGTTCCATTACCGGCAGTCCTGACATTAGCCGCTGCGCTCTTTTGTATTGGCCTGTTCGGGGCACTCTCGCGCCGCAATCTGATCGGTGTTTTGATGGGTGTTGAATTGATGTTAAACGCCGTCAACATTAATCTGGTCGCATTCTGGCGCTACTTCGAGCCGCGCTATATCACCGGTCAGAGCTTTGCCATCTTCATTATTGCAGTCGCGGCTGCCGAGGCTGCTGTCGGCCTGGCGATGGTGATTGCTGTCTATCGCCATTATGTGACGGTGCACGCCGATGAAGTGGATCAACTGCGCGGATAAGTAACACCGGCAGCACAGGTTCTCAGGAAGTAGCAACAGGTTCTGATACACACAGAACATTCAGAACAGGATTGCAGTTGGGTGGCAGGCACGTACACTCGTGGTACGAGTTGAGACGACGGGAATCGTACTATGGCGTTTTTTCTGCAATATGCGTGGCTGATTCCATTGCTGCCGTTACTGGCCAGTGCGCTCATTACGCTGACCCCGCTGCGTCGGGCTGCGCTGGCAAGTGCGTGGCTGGCAACCGGGCTGATGATGGGGTCAACGGTTCTGGCCCTGGGTCTTCTGGCCGCAGTCGCCGGAGGATGGGCGCTGCACGACGGGCAACTGGTGCAACTTGCCGGCCATCACGGCGAACACGGTGCCTTCACCTTTCCCGAACCAAATGTCGTGCAACGGTTCGTATGGGCGCCAACCGGTGATACCGCATTACAGATGGGTATCTACATCGATGGCGCTGCTGCCGCAATGCTGGCGATGGTCACGATTGCCTCGACCTGCATTCATCTCTTTTCGATAGGCTACATGGCGTCTCACCCGCGGCAGAGCCGCTTCTTCAGCTTTATCGCTCTCTTTACGGCGGCGATGTTGCTGATGAGCATGGCCGATAATCTGCTGCTCTTCTTCATGGCCTGGGAGATCATGGGTCTCTGTTCATACCTGTTGATCGGCTTTCTCTACGAGCGACCCAGTGCAGCGCGGGCAGC
Source organism: Chloroflexus sp. (assembly GCF_034434295.1). Taxonomy (GTDB): domain Bacteria; phylum Chloroflexota; class Chloroflexia; order Chloroflexales; family Chloroflexaceae; genus Chloroflexus. The sequence goes on along the minus strand of NZ_DAOTZQ010000055.1, from coordinate 112,463 downwards.
AGTGAAGGCTTTTATCACTACCCGGATCGGGGATGTGCTGCTGCTGCTGGGTATTGTCTACCTCTATGCCCAGGCTGGTGGGATTGGGTTTGGCAACGATGAAGGTGGTATCTTCTTTCCGCCACTGCTGGAACGATTGGCAAGAGAAACCGGTGCCCTGGGCTTAAGTCACGCCGCCGGAATTGCGCTGCTCCTGTTTGGCGGTACGGTGGGGAAATCGGCTCAATTCCCGCTCCACGTCTGGTTGCCTGACGCAATGGAAGGTCCGACCCCGGTGTCAGCCCTCATTCACGCGGCAACGATGGTCGCGGCAGGCGTGTTCCTGGTGGCGCGAACCTTTCCCATCTTTACTGCCGCTCCGACGGCCCTGGGAGTGGTGGCCTTTATTGGTGCCTTTACTGCTCTGTTTGCCGCCACCATCGCTATTGCCCAGTTCGACATCAAGCGCATTCTGGCCTACAGCACGCTCTCGCAACTCGGCTTTATGGTGGCCGCACTCGGCGTAGGGGGATGGGTGGCGGCAATGTTCCATCTGATCACCCACGCCTTCTTCAAAGCCCTGCTCTTCCTCGGTTCAGGTTCGATCATTCACGCCATGGAACAACAACCTGCGATCCGGCAGATTCACCATCGCGATGAGTATGCTGCTCAGCAGACTGCCCAGGACATTCGCAATATGGGTGGCCTGCGCACGCGCCTGCCGTGGACGTTCTGGACGTATACGGCCGGTTATCTGGCGCTGGCGGGGATCGTGCCGTTCGCCGGCTTTTGGAGCAAGGATGAGATTCTGCTCGATGCGTTCAAGCACAATCTGGCCGTGTACCTAACGCTCAGCGCGGCTGCATTCCTGACCGCCGTGTATATGACCCGCCAGTGGTGGTTGGTCTTCTTCGGAGAGTACCGTGGTACGCAGCCGGTGGTGTTCGTTAATCCCGATGCACCGGCATCGGCATCTGACCACGATCATCACCACGACGATCATCAGCATGCCCACGACCACGATGAGCACTGGCACGAAGATCCGCGCATGATTGCGCCGCTGGTAATACTGGCTAGTTTTGCGCTGACCGCTGGCGCACTCAATCTGCCGTTCGATCTCCCCGTCGGTCACTGGCTGGCCGATGTGTGGGGGCAAGAGGCAGCGAAACTCGATCCGCTGGTGGCCGGTCTCTCACTGCTGATTGCCGTAGCCGGGATCGTCGCCGGCTGGTTGGGCTATCGGCACGCCTTTGCCTCTGCCGATGACACCGATCCGCTGGCCGCCCGCTTCCCGGCGTTATTCGCAGTTCTCCATACTAAATACCGCATCGACGAATTGTATGCCGCAACCTTCGGCAGACTGACCCGTAGTCTGGCCGTGGCCTGGTCGTTGATCGACCGACAGCTTATTGACCGCCTGGTTGACGGGATGGGTCGCTTTACCTTCGGTTTAGGCAAAGTAAACTTCATCATCGATGACACACTGTTGAACGATGGGCCAGACGGTTTGGCAAGTGGCACACAGGGCAGTGGCCGACAGGCGCACCGTTTACAAACCGGCAAGGCACAGGATTATCTGATCTACGTCTTTGGTGGCTTGCTCGCACTGGCGATGTTCTGGCTGTATGTAGTTGGGCGGTAGCGTATGAATCTGCCAGAGTATCTTATTCCTGCTGCTGATGGTATTCCATGGCTCACCCTGTTGGTGCTGGCGCCATTGGCCGGTATTGCGCTTATCGGGTTGGCATGGCTGCTCAGACTCAATGAGCAGACGGTGAAAGTTGGGGTGCTGGCCTGGACGGGTGTGCCGTTGTTGCTGGCCGGTATGGTCTGGGCACGTTTCGACCCGCTGGCTGTGGCGAGCGGGCAGGGCGCAGTGCAACTGGTTGAGCGTATCCCCTGGATTCAGGCGATCCGGGTTGATTACTTTCTCGGCGTGGATGGGCTGAGTCTACCGCTCGTCATCCTGACGGCAGTCATGACACCGTTGGCTGTGATTGCCAGTTGGGGTGTACGTGAGCGACTGCATGCGCACCTGGCGTTGCTCCTCTTGCTCGAAGCAGCGATGCTCGGCTACTTTGTCGCGCTCGATTTCTTCTTCTTCTTCATCTTCTGGGAATTCAGCCTCGTTCCGGCCTTCTTCCTGATCCAGGGCTGGGGGCGCGAACAACGCCGCTATGCCGCTTTCAAGTTTTTTGTCTACACGATGGCCGGCTCGTTAGGCATGCTCCTGCTTTTCCAGGTGATCTATCTGGCGATGCGCCAGGTCGGTATGCCTACATTTGATCTGATTGCACTGGGGCGGCTGGGACAGGGATTGCCGGTAGCTGGCGTCGAAGGCACCTTGCGCGATATTCTCTTCGCCTATCTTGAACAGATCGGTGTAACCAATGCTCTGGGGCGCTATCCCCTGCTCTACAGCAGTATCGCGATGTGGGCTATTTTCATAGCGTTCGCGATCAAACTGGCGGTCTGGCCGTTCCATACCTGGCTCCCCGACGCCTACGCCGAAGGGCCAACTGCGGCGAGTATCCTACTCTCGGCGGTGATGAGCAAAATGGGAGCATATGGCATGCTCCGTCTCCTGCTACCCTTTACGCCCGACGCCGCCCAGTACTTTGCCCCGATGCTGGCTGCACTGGCTATCGTTGGCGTCGTTGCTGGTGCATTTGGCGCCCTTAGTCAGGTGAATGGTGACATCAAGCGCTTGATCGGGTATACCTCGATCAATCACATGGGCTATGTGATGCTGGCAATTGCCGGTGCAGCAGCGGCAGGGGAGGCCGGAATCGATGCACGGGCCAGTGCAATCAACGGTGCGCTGGTGCAAATGGTTGCCCATGGCCTCAGCACAGGGGCACTCTTCTACCTTGCCGGGGTATTGTATGAGCGCACCGGGCGTTGGGAACTCAGTGGTCTAGGTGGATTGCGCACCGGTGCGCCAACGTTTGCCGGCGTGATGGGCATTGCGCTCTTCGCGAATCTGGGTTTGCCTGGACTGGCCGGCTTTGTGGGCGAATTCTTCATCTTCCGAGGGGCGTGGGCAACCTTACCCTTCTTTACGGCGCTGGCCGTGATCGGGCTGGTGGTGACGGCACTGGCACTGTTGCTCATGTTCCAACGCATTTTTCTGGGGCCGGCAACCGGCACACCGCGTTCTATTCCCGATCTACGCCCACAAGAATTCTGGGCCATCGTACCGATTCTGGTGCTGTCGCTGCTGATTGGTGTCTATCCCGGCCCGCTGATTGGATTGGGCAATGCTGCTGCCGGACAACTGGTCGCTATTTTTGTCCGTGCCCTGAGTTAGACGCGAAGATTGTCATCTGGCAAAGCGGATGTATTGGAGAACGGTGACCGCATGGGGCTGATAACACTTTCCGCCGACATACCCTGGTTGAGCCTAATCTGGCTTAGTATGCTGGTGCCGGCCATCATTATTGCGTTTATTCCTGATCGTTACCCCGATCTGATGCGTTGGGTCGGGACAGGATTTGCGCTGATCTCGCTTATCCTGTCACTGCTGGTCTTCCTGGCTTACGATCCGGTGCGCGGTGGTTTTCAGTTTGTTGAGTATCTTGACTGGATACCGCAACTTGGGATCAGTTACCTGTTGGGGGCGGACGGTATCAATCTGCCGATGCTACTCCTCAACGGTATCGTGATCTTCACTGGCGCACTGATGAGCTGGAATATTGAAGAGCGCACCAAAGAATATTGGGTCTGGTTGTTACTGCTAACGACCGGCGTCTATGGGGTGTTTAGTGCGCTCGACCTCTTCCTCTTCTTTGTGTTCTACGAGCTGGCAGTGCTGCCGATGTACCTGCTGATCGGCATCTGGGGAAGCACGCGCAAAGAGTACGGGGCGATGAAGCTGACCCTGTTCCTGATGGCGGGCAGTGCGCTGGTGATTATCGGCATGATCGGTCTCTATTTCGGCAGTGGCTTGCGCACCTTCAATATGCTGGTACTGGCCGAACAAGGCTTCATTGCCGGCGATCTGCAACGCTTGCTCTTCCCGGCGCTGTTTGTCGGCTTTGGAGTGCTGGCCGGCATGTTCCCTTTTCACACCTGGAGTCCAACCGGACACGTGGCGGCGCCGACGGCAGTCAGTATGTTGCATGCTGGCGTGCTGATGAAACTGGGGGCCTACGGATGTCTACGGGCAGCCATGTGGTTGATGCCGATTGGTGCGCGTGATTGGCTGCCAATCGTCGTGATCCTGACCATCCTCAACGTGGTGTACGGTGCCAGTATTGCGATGGTTCAGCGCGACGCGAAGTTCATCATCGGCTATTCATCGGTGAGCCATATGGGTCTGGTGGTGATGGGGTTGGCTGCCGGAACGCAGATAGCCGTGATGGGATCAGTCTTACAAATGTTTGCGCATGGCATCATGACGGCACTCTTCTTTGCCGTGGTCGGGCGCATGATCTACGACCGAACCCATACCCGACAATTGCCTGAATTAGGTGGATTGGGGCGGGTGATGCCCTTTGCGGCTGCGATGTTCATTTTGGGTGGTCTCTCATCAATGGGCATGCCGGGGCTGGCCGGCTTTTGGGCGGAGTTCAACATCTTCATCGGTGTCTGGGAACGATACCCGCTGGTCGCGGTGATTGCTGCATTGAGCATCCCGATCACCGGAGCCTATATTCTGCGGGCGGTCTGGGCCGTGTTCTACGACGAGGTCAAGAACCCCGAATTCTTGCATTTACCCAAACTCACCTGGCAAGAGTACAGCGGGGCGCTGATCCTGGCGCTGGTGCTGATAGGGTTGGGCCTGTATCCGGCGTGGATGACAGAGTTGATTGATACCGGCGTGCGACCATTAGTGGCGCGTCTCGGTGAAGTTATGGTGGCGCTGCGCTGATTGGGAGAGACGAAGAGGGTCGTATGTTTCAACTGACCGACATCCCGCGCCTGTTACCTGAAATTTTGCTACTGGTGCTGGCGCTGCTGGTACTGGGATCGGATATTCTGGAGCGGTGGGGCCGCACGCCGGCGGCACAACTTGAGCGTGTAAAATCATCGGCCTCGCTGACTGCGATTGGGTTGGGGATGGTACTGGTGGTGGCGCTTCTGCAAAGCGGCTATCTGTATCAATTGCCTGAAACAGCTCCAGTCAATTTCTTTACCAACATCATTCGCAACCTGCAGAGTGGCGGGCCGGGTGGTGATCCGATCATCGGCGTTTTTGCCACCGATCATCTCACGATGATTGCCCGTTTGCTGATCATCGGTGCCGCCCTGGTCACCAGTTTGCTCTGCCTCGACATTCGGCCAAACGCCCATCCGGGTGAGTTTTACGCGCTGATCATCTTTGCCACCCTTGGCATGTGCCTAATGGTCGGTGCCAATGAGCTGTTACTGGCGTATCTGGCGATTGAACTCACGTCAATCCCGCTCTACCTGTTGGCCGGTTACTTCCGCAACGATCCACGTTCGGCAGAGGCGGGGCTGAAATACTTTCTCTTCGGCGCAATCTCGTCGGCAATCCTGTTGTACGGCATGAGTCTGGCCTTTGGCACCGCACTCAATGCAGTAGGCGGAGCGACCAACTTCAACGACCTCACCCGCTTTGATCGGATCGGTGCGTTCACCGGATCGAGCGGCGGTCTGCTCACCCTGGCGATGCTCTTCATTGTGGCCGGTATGGGCTACAAGCTGGCAGTAGTTCCGTTCCACGGCTGGTCGCCTGATGTGTATGAAGGATCACCGACACCCATTACCGCCTTCATTTCAACCGCCTCGAAGGCCGCCGGTTTCATCCTGCTCTTCCGGTTACTCACAGAGACATTCCCGGCGATGGCAGGCGCACCAACCCTGAACGATGAGACCGGGGGGTGGACAGCCGTGCTGGCAGTGCTGGCCCTGCTGACGGTTGTGATCGGAAATCTGGCCGCTCTCCCGCAGACGAATGTTAAGCGGCTGCTGGCCTATTCGAGCATCGCGCACGCCGGGTTTGTGCTGTTGGGGTTGCTGGCCTGGGCCGCTGCGCAACCGTTTGATCGTGAACAGGGACTGATCGCACTGCTGTACTATCTGATTATCTACAGCCTGACCAACCTGGGAGCGTTCGGTGCGCTAGCGTTGATTGGGCAGCAGACCGGTGGCGATGATCTTGATCACCTGCGCGGTCTCTCGCGCCGCAACTTGCCGCTGGCCCTCCTCTTCACCGTCTGTATTCTCTCGCTGGCCGGAATTCCGCCGTTAGGCGGCTTTTTCGCCAAGTTTTACATCTTCATGGCCGGCTGGCAGAGTGGTGCGACCTGGCTGGTCGTGATCGCGGTCGTGATGACGATTGTGAGCCTCTACTATTATCTCCGGCTGCTGAAAGCGATGTTTATCGAGCCGGCACGTGATGAGGCTCCGGTCGCTATGCCACGCGGGATTGGCGCCGCGCTGACAATTGCGGTGATCGGCGTACTGGTATTGGGTATTTTTCCCAACCTGATTTTAAGTGTACTGGAGCGGGTATAGGTTGGGTGATGGGGTGATGCCGGTTTGGCTATCCATTCCCATACTGAACCGCTGCCTGGTGCGCCACCGGCAGCCCGCATGGTGGTCGCCGTGGGGTGAGAGAGTTGGATCCGCGCATCCGCATCAGATGCGGTGTCAGGGTGAGGTTTGGATAGCGCGGAGAATAATGGACGAATTGTCGGGGCGGGTTCTAAACCCGCTCCCCCCAGAACCCGCCCCAACAGAACCCGTCCATACAGCCACATGCATTGCCTGCATGTCACACCAAAACCGGTGCGATACCTCATATCACATCGTCATGGATTACGATGCCATACGTCACACACACCGTATGGTCAGGCGATCAACGGCATACTGCTGCGTTAGACCGGGCTGTAAGTACGCCACGTGGCGCGGCCTCCCCGTGGCACGGGCTTCCAGCCCGCGTGCAGGCATCATCGCCACCGCCGTCAGGAGCTGGCCGTGGCCGCTGGTGCGCAGGCGAGGACTTATTGCCACAACACGTCTACGCCCAGGTATCGCATTTACGCCTGACCGACTCGATGATCGAAACGGGCACATCCAGCCCCCCCGTGACCAGCAGGGTTAACGGCATGCCACGCACCGAATCGTGAGCCTGGCTGGCGCGGCAGCATGGCCGCCGCACTCCAAACGACGTGACACGCGCATAACGAGCGGGTAAGTCCACCAATCCAGCATGTGATGGCACCGACAATGGTCATCAGCCTTTTTTGCTACCATACTAGCAGCATTGGTCAGGATGCTGGTGTTGGCGATTGGCAAGTATTCATACGCCTGTGCAACCGTCTGGAAGCACGACAGCAAAGCTTTTATGAAATAAGTTCTACTTACCCGGTGACGCTTCCTCTCGTTCAAGCGGTTTGATTGGATCGTTCCCCCACTCATTCCACGAACCATCGTAGATCGCGACCCGGCGACCACTCACCAGCTCAAAGGCGATGGCCGTAGGTGTCGCTGAAACACCGCCGTTGCAGTAGGCAACGACTTCACGATCAGTCGTGGCGTCAGGATCGATGCCGGCGGCAAGAAAGCGTTCGCGGAGTTGATCAGGTGAGAGATAGGTTTGATGCGGCCCGCTGACCAGGCTCTGATAAAAGACATTGCGTGCACCGGGGATGTGGCCGCCGCGAGCGGCACGCGACTCGAAGCCTTGATACTCCCGCTCATGACGGGCATCAATCAAGAGTAGATCGCTACCCAGGGCTTGCAGCACCTGGTCAGCGGTCTTACGCAGGTGTGGTTGGGGGCGCGGGGTAAAGATCGCCGGCGGATAGTCTGGCACCTCGGTCGTCAGAGGTCGGCCTTCGGCAACCCATTTGACCATCCCACCATTCAGTACGCGTACCCGATCAAACCCGTAGTACCGGAGCACCCACATCAGACGCCCGGCAAACATCGAGTACCAGTCGTCGTAGGCAACCACCACACAATCGTCACCGATACCGCGCTTTCCCAATTCTTCAGCGATTTTGGCAGGTGGTGCTACCTGCACGGGGGTTGGGTCGTCAAGATCAACAATATCACGTGTCCAATCAATGTAGACAGCGCCGGGAATATGTCCGGCGGCGTAGTCGTCGTGGCGGGCAAAGTAGTGCGGTTTAGGGGCAGAGGGAGGCAAAACGGTACCGCGCATGTCAACGATGCGAAGTTTGGGATGCCCAAGATGGGCGGCCAGCCAGTCGGTTTCGACGAGCGGCCCTGATGGTAATTCCAGGCTCATACGATCCCTCTTTGTATCAGTACACTGGTGGATCATTGCACCACAGAGGCACAGAGAACACAGAGAAATAGTCACCTCTGTATCCTCCGTGTCTCTGTGATTACGCATGTAACACCACAGAGGCAAAGAGCGCACAGAGCATAGAACCTATTTCAAAGAACAGCTACTAAAAGTAATCTCATTCATGACTGACAGACGCTATGAAATGATCGTGACGAGCACCCACAGCATCCTCGTGAGCAGTAGGATCAACGGTGTGCCACGCACTGGATCGTGTGTACGGCTGCTGCGGCAGCATGGCTGCCACGCTCCAAACCGCGCAACACGCGCATGACGAGCGGGCAAGGCAACATCCAACGTGTGATGGCACCGGAGATGGTGTCAGTCCTCCTTGCTGTTATACCGGCAGCCCAGGAGCAGGATAGACTGTCGTTGGCGATGGCAAGCGTTCCATGAACCTGTGCGACAGTCTGGGAGCATAACAGCATAGCTGTTACAAAATAAGTTCTAGTTCCCTCTGTGTCCTCCGTGTCTCTGTGGTTAACACAATACGACACCACAGAGACACAGAGTGTGTTCTGGCAGTAACGGGTCTTTTCTACCCGTTACACGATGATATTCATCGGTGCTTCCAGAAGCTTGCGCAGCTCTTGCAGGTACTGCGCACCAACGGCACCATCGATCACCCGGTGATCGGCGCTTAACGTGAGATTCATCACCTGTCCGATCACGATCTGGTCGTCGCGCACAACCGGCACCTTACGCACGGCACCAACAGCCAGCGAGGCAGCCTGGGGCACCGAGATGATCGACCCGAACTCAACGATGCCGAACATACCGAGGTTAGTAACCTGGAATGTTGCCCCTTCGAGTTCGTTTTGTTTAATCTTCCCTTCGCGAGCACGCAACGCCATATCACGGATTTCGGCGCTAATCACGCTAATGCTCTTCTTATCGGCATCACGCACAACCGGTGCCATCAAGCCATCGTCGAGCGCAACCGCAACACCGATATTAATCTGGTTGTGGCGCACGATACCCGGCTGGCCGTCAGTAGTCTGACTGAAGCTGACATTCACCGCCGGCACCTTTGCAAGCGCCTTTGCCGCCGCCTTTACCACAAGATCGTTGACAGAGACGCGGGTACCGCTGGCTGCGATCTGTTCGCGTAGCGCCATCAGCGCATCAGCATCCACCTCGATAGTGAGATAGATATGCGGTACGCCCGGCTTACTGTCGGTCATTGCCCGGGCAATCGCTTTGCGCATCCGACCCAATGGCTCAGCACCGGCCATTGCCGGAGCTGGAGTCGGTACCGGCGTGCGGGTTGGAGCAGGTGCTGGTGCTGGAGTAGGAGCCGGGGCCGGTGCGGCGGTTGGGGCAGGAGCCGGCGCCGGAGCAACAGCTGGAGTGGCAGCACCACGCCGGGCAGCAAACTCTTCCACGTTTTCCTTGATAATCCGCCCGCCGGGACCGGTACCAACAACCTGGCGGAGATCGATGCCCAACTCTTCAGCCAGCCGACGTGCGACCGGTGAGGCCTTGATCCGACCATTTTCATCACCACCGCCGGGAGCCGCTGCGGTCGTCACCGGTGCGGGGGCTGGGGCAGGAGTCGATGCGGCTGCCGGCTCAGGAGCTGGTGCGGCTGCTGGTGCAGGTGTCGGTGCGGGCGCAGCCGCGACCGGGGCCGCACTATCACCAATAATAGCAATCGGCTGACCAATTGGCACCGTCTGCCCTTCCGGGATCAAAATCTGCTGCAACACCCCGGCTTCAAACGCTTCCAGTTCCATCGTGGCCTTATCGGTTTCGATTTCAGCGATAATATCGCCCACCGCGATCTGATCGCCGACCTTCTTCAACCAGCGGCCCACAGTACCTTCCGACATTGTGTCGGAGAGACGAGGCATGGTTACTTCACCCATGGAGCCTCCTGTAATTCATTACAGAACAGTTATCGCATGCGCTTTGTGCCGCGCATTACCTGTCGAATAGCGTAAATCAGGCTGTTGGCATTCGGCTTTGAAGCAGCCGATAAATCCTTGGCGTATGGCAGCGGTACTTCGAGACCGGCCACCCGATAGACCGGCGCATCGAGATAGTCGAACGCCTCTTCCTGGATCGTCGCCGCGATCTCAGACGTCACCCCGTATGAATACCAGTCTTCAGCGATAACGACCGCACGATTGGTCTTCTTCACCGACTCAATGATTGTGGGGCGGTCGAGTGGCCGAAGCGAGCGCAAATCTACGACCTCGACGCTAATCCCCTCTTGTTCCATGCGCTGGGCCACCTGGAGAGCTACCGCCGTCATCCGCGAATAGGAAACCACGGTGACATCAGTCCCCCGACGTTTGACTTCAGCGACCCCAATTGGCACGACATAGTCATCGTCTTCGGGAACTTCGCCCTTCGTGTCGTAGAGGGCCAGCGACTCGATAAAGATGACCGGGTCATCATCGCGAATGGCGGCACGCAGTAAGCCTTTCGCATCGTAGGGGGTTGCCGGTGCCACAACTTTCAGGCCAGGGCAGTAGGCAAACCAGTTCTCAAAGGACTGTGAGTGCGTCGCAGCCAACTGACCGGTACCACCGGAAGGTGTACGGATCACGAGCGGCACACTCACCTGGCCACCAAACATATAATGAATCTTTGAAGCATGGTTGACGACCTGGTCGATAGCGACCAGAATAAAGTTAATAGTCATAATCTCGACAACTGGACGCAGCCCCAGCATCGCTGCGCCAATCGCCACGCCGACAAAACCTTCTTCGGCAATGGGTGTATCAACCACCCGCTTCGGGCCGAACTCGGCCAATAAACCCTCGGTAACCCGGTACGAACCCTGAAAGACGCCGATCTCTTCGCCCATCAAGAGCACGTTCGGATCGCGAGCTAATTCCTCACCAAGCGTATCGTTCAGAGCCTGGCGATAGGTAATCACAGGCATAGAAACCTCTTTGCACTCAACAATTGCCGGGCGTATGGCCGGCTGTCGCGGAACTTATTGATTCAGATACATGCGTTACGTACTCTCACACTGTTACACATCAAACTCGCCGTGATTGATCTTCACCGCCCGAATGGCATCTTCGGCGGTTGGGGTGTTGGGTACCGGTGTGGCGTACATATATTTGTAGAGGTCCTCGAATTTCGGATCAGGGCTATTGTTCGCAAAATCGATGGCCTCTTGTACTTCACGCTCAACCTGTTCAGCGATGCTCTTCAACCAGGCATCGTCAATAACCCCGTGATCGAGCAGGAGGGCAGCAAACTTCCGAATCGGGTCGTACAACTCACGCCCCCGTCGTACAGATTCCGGGTCACGGTAGCGATCCGCGTCGATCACCGAATGGCCGCGGAAGCGGAAACTCACGGCATCGATAATCGCCGGCTCACCTTCGGCTTCGGCGCGTGCCCGCAAACGGCGAACAACATCGCGCACTGCCAGGACATCGGTACCATCAACACGCTCGCCGTGGATGCGGAACGAAGCGCCTTTCTTCCACAAATCCGGCTCTGATGAACCGGCCTCGACCGAGGTGCCCATACCGTAGCCGTTATTAACGATGAAGAAGAGCACCGGACACTTCCAGAGTTTCGCCAGGTTCAGCGACTCGTAAAATGCACCGATGTTTGTCGTACCGTCACCCATCTGGGCAACAACCACACCGGCCTTGTTCTGGTAACGCAGCGCATAGGCTGCGCCAACTGCCAGCGGTACCTGACCGCCAACGATGGCATAGCCACCCATAAAATTAGTCTTGCGGTCGAACAGATGCATCGAACCGCCACGACCACCAGAGACACCCGTTTCTTTACCGAACAATTCGGCCATCACCGGACCAGGGGAAACACCGCGTGCGATGATGTAACCGTGCTCGCGATAATTAGTGAAGATGTAGTCGTCTGGAGTCAAAGCAGCCATCAAACCAACGATGGTTGCCTCTTCACCGAGATTGAGGTGGCAATATCCGCCAATTTTGGCTTTTACGTACATCTCGCCGGCGCGCTCTTCAAACCGACGTATCAACAGCATCTGATAGTAGTAATGCTTAAGTTCGTCGGCGGTGGCGCGTTCAAGTAGGGGTTGAGCCGTCTCGGCTACTTCGGCCATAGTGAGAACTCCTCTCGTATGCTGGGCGTTCCGTTCCGGCTTGCTGAGGGGTTGGGTTATTTTAGCCGTGTTGGTCCGCCGTCTGATCCCTGTACCACGCTCCCACGAGCGTGCATTGCGCTCTATATTTCACCCGACCCGCAGGTCTGGGATTGCGCCCGATGTTAGTTAATGCTGAACAGTCAGGTTGCGATGCCAGATTGGTACATGACTGATGGGACACTTGCAAAACGTACTATGCACGAATTTGCATAGCCATCAGCTCAGGCAAGCAGATAGCCCCTGTGTAGCTGTGATGCACATACATCGTTTTGGTTGTAGAAGTGCTTACAGCGTAATAACACAGGTAATAACAGGTCAGTTGGCGTGATACATCTTTTGTGAGGTATATGCCAACAGATAGTCTCAAGCCCGGACATCTTCACACCGTCTGGCAGCGAGATAGACGATATGAAATGGCATACCTGTTGCTATTATGTGTCACTTACAGCGCGTACACAATGACGAAGAGTGACAATTGATGCCGGGCATCTTCCCACTCGCAGGTTCACCAGAGACACATACACGCTGAACAGGATTACATCCCTGGCGGAACCACCTCGTGGGTAAAGGCATGCGTATCGGCCCCACAACGCGGGCAGTGTTTGGGTGCTTCAAGCGCACGGACAATCTCACCACACACGCCGCAGACCCAACGCATTGCAATCTGGCGCACGAGATCGGAACGGCTGACAATGCCGACAACCTTACCGTTTTCAACGACCGGTACCCGCCGAATGCGCTGATTGGTAAGCAGATGCTGAATCTGCTCAACTTCGGTGTCGGGGCTAACACTGATTACGCTTCGGGTCATAATTTCTTTAACGGTACGCCCCTCTTTGGCGATCAGGTCGTGCTCGGTGACAAGACCTACCAGCATACCCTGGGGGTTCACAACCGGTAGACCACTGATCCGATTGCGTGTCATCAAACGGGCGGCATCCTCTACGGCAGCATCATCAGTGACGCACACCACATTTTTGGTCATGATCTCACGCGCCTTCATTCCGCTTTACCTTTCATTTCAACCTGCTGTTATCTGCAATCGTGACATTATTCACGAGAATGGTTGCTCAAACAACTCTTCTTTAGTATAGCAGAGATTGGCAAGGTGTCGGTGTGCGGCAGGTCACAGGATAGCGTGAGGAATGCGCTTGTGTAGCCCAAGTTGTTGCCTTATGTATCCTCTACCACCCTCTATACTCTCGGTGCCGCTGTGGTGAACCTATCCACCGCAGAGACACGGAGGACCCAGAGGATGGATAACCCAAGGTACTACCTTATTTGCCCACACCCCAACCCGCTCTCGTCGAGCCGGATGCTCGCGTTCCCAGGGCATAGGTGAGCCGGAGGCTCACGTTCCCAGGGGATAGCAGCGCTGAGATGGCGAGTCAGGGCGATGGTAGATAGCACGTCCATCACACCAGAAATGTAGCATCAAGATATGCTGTAGATCAGGAAGTCGCCTTCGTAGCCCACAACCCTTACAACCTGTTCAGACCGTCTCCTGCGCCTGTCTGCCGGCCAAACGTGGTATGATAGGCGATGGCTGTAACAAGGAGGCGTTATGCGGGTCTTTATTACCGGTATTACCGGGCCGGTCGGCAGTTTTCTGGCCGATTATCTGTTGACAATACCTGGAGTGGACATTCACGCCTTCAAGCGCTGGCGTAGTGATCCGCGTCCGATTGAACATCTGATCGGACGGATCACCATTCATGAGGGCGATATTGAAGATGCGTTTGCGATAGATCGGGCCATTGCTACTGCGCGTCCAGATCGTATCTTTCACCTGGCAGCGCAGAGCTACCCCAGTGCTTCCTGGGACGCACCGATCCTGACGATGCGGGCCAATGTAGAAGGCACCATCAACCTGCTCGAAGCAGCACGCCGGCATGTACCGAAGGCGCGTATTCATATTGCCGGTACCAGTGCCGAATATGGCCCGGTTCGTCCTGATGAGGTGCCGATCAGCGAAGAGCATCCCTTACGACCGGCCAGTCCATACGGGGTGAGCAAAGTTGCCGCTGAATTGAGTGGCCTGCAATACCATGCCAGTTACGGATTGCACGTGGTGGTGACCCGTTCGTTTAACCACGTCGGCCCCCGCCAGGGAGATCGTTGTTCGATCCAAACCTTCTGTCGCCAGATGGCGTTGATCGAGGCCGGGCAGCAGGAACCGGTTATGTATGTTGGCAATTTGTCACCCAAACGTGATTTTACCCATACCCGCGATGTCGCCCGGGCACTCTGGCTACTGCTTGAACACGGTACACCAGGTGAAGTGTACAACCTCTGTTCAGGGCAGGCTATGCGCATTGGCGATATTGTAGAGATGGTCGTAGCAATGGGGCGCGTACCGGTGACGGTACAGGTCGATCCGGCCCGCCTGCGCCCGGTCGATGAGCCGATCCTCCAGGGTGACAACCGCAAACTGCGAGCAGCTACCGGCTGGCAACCCGAAATCGGGATCGAGCAGATTGTGGCTGAAGTGCTTGATTACTGGCGTCAACAGATAGGCAGCGACAGGCGCATGCAGAGCTGAGGTATGGGAACACTCTACCTTGTTGCCACGCCAATCGGCAATCTCGAAGACATCACGCTCCGCGCATTACGCATCCTGCGCGAGGTACGCCTGATTGCTGCTGAAGACACGCGCCATACCCGTATTTTGCTCGATCACTACCAGATCACGACTCCCTGTATCTCGTACCACGAGCACAATAAGCTGGCACGTCAGGCTGAGTTGCTGGCTGCGCTCCAGACCGGCGATGTTGCCCTCGTCTCTGATGCGGGTACGCCGGCCATTGCCGATCCCGGTCAGGAGCTAGTGCAGGTCTGTCTGGCCGCCGGCCACACCATCGTGCCAGTGCCAGGCCCTAGTGCACCACTGGCCGCTTTAATCGCGTCGGGCATGGCAACTGACCGGTTCGCCTTTATCGGTTTTCTTCCCCGCCAGCAACGCGAGCGCCGTGAGTTACTGAGCAACATTGCCGATCTAACGCTGACGATCATCTGCTTCGAGACCCCACACCGGCTGCTGGATGCACTCGCCGATATTGGCGATGTTCTTGGTGCCCGCCAGATCGCCATTGCCAATGATCTCACCAAGCGATTCGAGATGATCATGCGCGGGACAGCGGGTGAGCTGATCGATCACTTTACGCACCAGCCACCACGTGGAGAGTTCACTATCGTGATCGCCGGTGCCGCGCAGACAGAGAGCCGCAAACGCGAACGACACCGGCTACGTGCAGCAGCTCCAACGGCTGAACCGGCAACCATTGCGGCCCACCTGAGGCGCCTGCGTGCTCAGGGACTGAGTGCCAGCGCCGCAGTTCGTCAGACTGCGCAAGATCTGCATGTGGCGAAAAATACCGTCTACGCGATCTGGCTGGAGATCGCCACCGATGAGACGGCGTAGAATCGATCTCACAATACGCCGACCGAACTGTTATCACCCAGCATAAACCGATACGCCTTTGGCCGCAATGGGCTACGCCCGATCTCGACATTCCGCCCGATCAGGCTATCTTCCAATCGGTGTGGCAGACCACGGATTGTGCAGTATTCAAGCACGATGCTATGCTCGATCTCACATTCTTCAATGTGGCAGTGGTGATAGATTGAGGTAAACGGGCCGACGTAGGCGTTTACAATCCGGGTGTGCTCACCAATAATTGCCGGGCCACGGATCGTGCTATTGATGATTTCTGCACCTGGCTCGATGATCACCTTGCCGATCAACTGCGAGTCGCGGTCAACATACCCTTGCACCGAAGGTTCCAGCTCTTCGAGCACCAGGCGATTGGCTTCCAGCATATCATCCTTCTTCCCGGTGTCGATCCACCAGCCCTCATGTACGTAGGGATATACGTTGTAGCCGTTGCTCACCAGCCACTGAATAGCGTCGGTAATCTCAAGCTCACCACGTGCTGACGGTCTAATTGCCTCAACCGCTTCAAAAATATGGTGATCGAACATATAGATGCCGACCAGTGCCAGATCCGACTTCGGCTCACGCGGCTTCTCAACCAGACGCACGACCCGACCCTCATCATCAAGTTCGGCAACACCAAACGAGCGCGGATCGCTTACCTTTTTCAACACAATCTGGGCATTGTAATCACTCCGCCCAAATTGCTCGATGAGCGGACTGATCCCGCCCTGAATGCAGTTATCGCCCAAAAACATCACAAACCGGTCATCGCCGAGAAAATCACGACTGATTTTCACTGCATGGGCCAGACCCAGGGGAGCTTCTTGCGGGATGTACGAAATTTTCACGCCCCAGCGCCGACCATTGCCCACTGCCGCCCGAATCTCATCGCCAGTGTCGCCGATAACGATCCCGATGTCGGTAATCCCGGCATCACGGATCGCTTCGATTACCCGAAACAACACCGGCTTATTGGCAACCGGCACAAGCTGTTTCGCACTGGTATAGGTAATCGGTCGCAGTCGAGTTCCTTTACCACCACTGAGCACAAGACCTTTCATAAACCGCCTTTTCTATGGTCAAATCCGATCACGCTTGCTGCTGCTTGATTCTACACCATGTCGCGGAAACGGCAACTTATGGTAGAGTCAACGGAGGACATGAGAACAGGAAGGAGACATTCCTATGGCAGAGCCGCACGGGATTATTAGCGCAATGCTTACCCCCTTCACCAGTGATGTTGGCCCGGTGGATTATGAGTGGTTGCCGGGATACCTGCGCTTTCTGGCTGATGGTGGACTCCACGGTGTGCTGGCGCTGGGCACCACCGGTGAAGGGCCGTCGATGAGTGTGGCCGAGCGAATCCGCACCCTTGAGATCATTATGGCGCACCGGGGGGAATTGAGCGTGATTGCCGGTACCGGCTGTGCTGCGCTGACCGATACGATTGCGCTGAGCCGGGCAGCGATTGATCTGGGTGTTGATGCGATTCTGGTCATGCCGCCGTTCTACATCAAGCAACCGGACGAAACCGGCATTCTGGCCTACTTCCGGGCGCTGTGCGATGCGTTACCAACTGATGCGCGCGTGATGCTGTACCATATTCCGCAGGTGACCGGGGTGCCGATTACGAGGACTATTATCGATGGCTTGCTGGCGAGCCACGGCACGCAGTTTTATGGTTTGAAAGACAGTAGTGGCGATTGGGAACACTCGAAGATGTTAATTGACAGCTATCCGCAATTACGTATCTTTACCGGTAGTGATCGCCTGATTGCCCGTGCTCTGGCCGGAGGCGCTGCCGGCGCCATTACGGCACTCTCCAGTGCTTTCCCGAAACTGGCCCGTGCAGTGTTCGATGCATTCTATCAGGGTGGTGATGTGGCGGCAGCCCAGGCTCGCCTGAGCGCTGTACGCGATCTGGTGAACCCGATCAACACACCACCAGCGCTTAAGGCGGCATTAACCTGGACAAGTGACTTGCCGGAAACGGCGCTGCGGCTCCCGTTGCTGCCCTTGAGTAACGAGGAGGCCGCTGCCCTCCGCGCTGCTTACGAGCGAATCATGGCCGGTATAATGTCCTGATTGCCGGCCAGTAGCCGCATGAGGCAAGCCAACCCTTGACTCGCGTTATACTACCTGTAACGAGCACACATTGAAAACTGGCAACGGTATGAACCAGACACCTTTAGCTAACCTGCACGTTCGCGAGTTAACCCCTCTCCAACCACCGCGAGCGTTGAAAAACGAATTACCGATCACACCGGCGGCAGCACATACGGTCGCGGAAACCCGTGCGACCATTCGGCGCATTTTACGCGGTGAAGACCAGCGCCGCATCATGGTCGTTGGCCCGTGTTCGATCCACGATCCCGAAGCAGCCCTTGAATATGCCCGCCGTTTGCAGGCACTACAAAAGCCACTGGGCGATCAGTTATTAATCGTGATGCGGGCCTATCTCGAAAAACCACGAACGACAGTAGGCTGGCGCGGCCTGATTAACGACCCACACCTCGATGGTTCCTTCGACATGGCTGCTGGTCTCCGTATTGCTCGACAACTGCTGCTAGCGATCAATGAGCTAGGGGTACCGGTTGCGACAGAGATGCTCGATCCGATCAGTCCACAGTACCTCGACGATCAGATCAGCCTGGCAACTATTGGTGCCCGCACGAGTGAAGCGCAGACTCATCGGGCGCTAGCCAGCGGTGTCTCGATGCCAGTCGGGTTCAAAAATGGCACCGACGGCGGGATTCAGGTTGCCGTCAATGCCTGCGTTTCTGCGGCAGTACCGCACAGCTTTCTGGGGATCGATGAAGACGGGCGCAGTGCCGTCGTGCGCACAACCGGCAACCCCGATAGCTTTGTCATCCTGCGCGGTGGGCGGCATGGGCCGAACTATCACCTGGAGTATATCGTCCAGACCACCCGCCTGATGCGTGAAGCCGAGCGCCAGCCCGCAGTGATGATTGACTGTAGTCATGCCAACTCCGGCAGTGATTTTCGCCGGCAGGAGGCCGTCTGGCAAACGGTGCTGGGGTATATGGTAGAGGAACCGTTGCCGATCATCGGCATGATGCTGGAGAGCAATCTCTTCGAGGGCAAGCAACCGCTGGTTGCCGACCGGAGCATGCTCCGTTACGGCGTCTCGCTCACCGATGGCTGTGTGGGTTGGGATACCACCGAACGGCTCCTGCACGAAGCACATCTGGCACTCTCGCGCAGGTAGTGGGTGGTATGAACAGGATTCCTTGCTAAAGATGTGTCAATCCTGCCATAGCCGCCTACTCTGTAGAGCGGGCTTGAGGCTGGCAAACAGTGTGGCGCGGGCATCATACCCGCGCCACGCTTTGTCATCGAACAGATCACTTACCCAACAAAAGCCGCATGCACTGCCCGCACAGCAGCATCGGCGTCGGCGTCGGCAACCACCAGTGAGATGTTGTTCTCGGTGCTACCCTGCGCAATCGCAATTACGTTAACCCGGGCTGCCCCTAACGCACCAAACACCCGTCCGGCAATGCCCGGTGTGCCCCGCATCCCTGATCCGACCACTGCGACAATTACGACCGGCGCAATGGTGCCGATGTGATCGACATCGTGGGCCGCGAATTCGTGCGCCAGTTCGCGACGGAGTTCTTCTACCACACGCTCTGACTCATCACCTGGGACGGCAAAACAGACGCTCTGCTCGCTGCTAGCCTGCGAGATGAGCAGAATGTTAGCACCAACACGGGCAACTGCGCTGAAGATACGGGCCGCCACACCGGTGAGGCCCAGCATACCCGGCCCTCCTACCGTAATCAGGCTAAGACCTCTGATAGCAGTGATTGCCCGCACGCTTTCGCCATCACCTTCCGCATCGATTAACGTTCCCGGATGGCTCGGATTGAAGGTATTGCGAATGCGAATGGGAATACGCCGGTGTACCAGCGGCTGAACCGTCTTCGGATGGAGAACGTTGGCACCATAATAGGCCATCTCACCCATCTCGGCATACGAGAGGCGAGGTAACGTTCGGGCTTCCGGCACCACCTTCGGGTTGGCTGAAAGGACACCGTCAACTTCTTTCCAGAACCAAACCTCATCGGCATCGAGATCGGCACCCAAAATAGCACAGGTGTAATCCGAACCACCACGGCCCAATGTCGTCGGCACACCCGCACGGGTCGCGCCGATAAAACCGGTGACAACCGGCACCTTTCGATCGGCCAGCATCGGCAAGAGCCTGGCCCGGCTGCGCTCGCGCGTATCCGGTTCGATAGGCGAGGCATTCCCGTACCGATCATCGGTCACAATAAGTTCGGTTGCATCAATCGCCTCGGCATCAATCCCGGCGCTACGCAGCGCAGCAGCGATCAGACGCGCATTGAGCCGTTCGCCGAGACCACTAAACAGGTCTAATGCCCGCGGAGTCAATTCCCCTAACACAGCAATACTGCGGGAAAGGTTACTCATGTAGTCGAGCATGGAACGGATCTGCGGTTCGAGCGCCGCACACTCCGCTGGCGATGCCACCTCGGCTGCTGTGCGCATATGCAGATCGAGCAGACGAGGAGCGATTTGCGCAGTCGCATCACCATTACCCGCTGCTGCCGCTTTTGCCGCTGCAATTAGAGTATCGGTCGTGCGCAGATCAGGGGCATTCATTGCCGACACCACCACGACCACCTCGTGTTCACGGGCATACGTACCGACAATCTCGGTCACACGCCGGATTGCATCGGCGCTGCCAACCGAAGTACCACCAAACTTCATCACCAGACGCATGGATCTGTCTCCTCTCTACTTATGAAAAAACGTCGCGGAGCGCTATGCTGCGCATCTCCGCGACGTAGATACCAGGAAGAAATCCCGACTGTATGGCAACAGGCCAATTACGGAATCAGTAACAACTTGCCAGTAGTGGCCCGACTGGCCAGGGCAATCTGCGCCTCAGCCGCTTCACTCAGCGGATACCGCCGGTGAATGCGAACCTGCAACTCGCCGGCACCGATCCAGGTGAACAGATCATTGGCGCGCCAGCGTAACTCTTCAGGCGTGGCAATGTAGTGGAAGAGGGTGGGCCGCGTCATAAACAGCGACCCCTTGCTACTCAGCAACAATGGTGAGATCGGCGGCAAGGGGCCACTGGCATTGCCAAAGGTAACGAACATCCCCCGTGGACGCAGGCTATCGAGACTACCTTCCAGCGTACTGGCACCGACCGAGTCGTATACCACATCGACGCCACGACCATTCGTAAATGCTCGCACCCGCTCGACAAACGACTCGCGGGTGTAGATCACCACTTCATCGGCACCGGCTGCGCGGGCCAGTTCGGCTTTTTCCGCAGTCGAAACTGTACCAATCACCCGCGCCCCCAAACGCCGGGCAATCTGTATTAGCAATAGCCCCACCCCTCCAGCCGCAGCATGCACCAGACAGGTATCACCCGCTTTCAGCGGAAAGGTGCTGAACGTCAGATAGTGGGCCGTCATGCCCTGCAGGAGCACTGCCGCTGCTGTCTCCACATCGACATTATCGGGCACCCGTACCAGCTTATCGGCTGCGGCCAGGGCATATTCGGCGTAACCGCCAATGGCGGTCGTACAACCAACCCGGTCACCAACTGCCCATTCACTCACCCCTTCACCAAGAGCATCAATCGTACCGGCCACTTCTAATCCCAGGGTAAACGGCAATGGTTGGGGGTAGAGACCGGTGCGATGGTAGATATCGATAAAATTAACCCCGGCAGCGGCCACCTTAATCCGCACCTGTCCTGGGGCAGGTTCGGGAAGAGGAATATCAACCATCTGTAACTGCTCTGGCCCACCGGTCTGATGAATCTGGATCGCCCGCATGACGCACCTCGCTGAAAGCTCACCCTTGCGCTCAGATCGAAAACCGACCTATACTATAACATAGTGCGATCACTTCGATGTTATAGCGTTTACGTCAAATCACATGAACAGCACGAGTAGACATACTGGTTGAACGTTGAAGAAGTCTCTTTGCACTCACTCCAGATATGCGGTTCCTCGCTGCGATCATACAAGATTTCAGGACAACATCGACTATCAGTGTCTACATACGAGATGGGGGCAATAGTGCGGCAGAGCGGTCTTCCACCTGAGTACTTTGAACGTTATGATGAGAGCGATGATCGCCTCTTCTATCTTTACCCCCGCCTGACAGCCCACATCGATGAAGCGGCATGCCGGGCTGTCACCAATTTGATTCGCGAGGAACTCCCTCAGGGTGGTTGTCTGCTCGATCTGATGAGCAGCTATGTCAGTCATCTACCGACTGATATTCCGCTGAATCGGGTGGTTGGGCTTGGCCTCAACGAAGAGGAGATGCGGCTCAACCCACAACTCCACGAGTATGTCATTCACGACCTCAATGCTCAGCCACGGTTACCATTCTCCGATGCTACCTTCGATGGGGTGATTTGCACCGTCTCTGTGCAATACATGACGCGACCTGTCGAAGTCTTTGCCGACGTCGCCCGTATTCTCAAACCGGGTGGCCCCTTCATCGTTACTTTTTCCAACCGTTGCTTTCCCAGTAAAGCGGTACGTATCTGGCTGGCAACCAACGACCGTCAACATCTGGAACTGGTGCGTTGCTACTTTGAACTGGCCGGCGGCTTCACGAATATCCGCTGTCTTGATCGATCCCCTCATCACTGGCTTAGTGATCCACTCTACGCCGTTGTCGGGCAACGAGTGGTATAATCAGCGATCAGTGAAGTGATTAGACACTGGAGAAAATCAATGCCTTCGGCACCTCCGCAACCGGTTCAACTTACCTGCCCTGCTTGCGGGACACGTTTTCGTTCGTTTATTTTCACATTAGTTGATGGTGGTGATCAACCAGAGCTTAAGGGAGCACTGCTGACCGGCCAACTCAACATCGCAGCCTGTCCCCGCTGTGGTGTGGCGAGCGTCCTCAGCGCACCACTCGTTTATCACGACGCCGGAAAACAGCTTTTTCTGGTGTACGTTCCGCAAGAACTCAACAGTCAACCGCAAGAGATTGATCGCTTTATCGGTGATGCATCCGCATTTTTCCTCCGCTCGTTGCCACCCGACACGCCACGCGGCTATCTGCTGGCACCACGTCGTTTTCTCAGCCTGCAATCGCTCATCGAGGCTATCTACGAAGCGGATGGTGTTTCAACAGAAGATATACGCCGACAGAACCGCTACGTCGAAATCCTTACCGATCTTGTCAATCTGGTTGAGGATGATGAGCAGTTCGCGGCTGCGGTGCAGCGGTATCACAAGGAATTGACGTCGGAATTCCTTGCGACCCTTGAAGCATTTATCGGCGCTACCAACGAGACTCAGGCGCAGATGCGGGCTATGCTCGTAAAAGTTCGCGAAAAGCTCCTTGTGCAACTCGAACGCCTCACCGAGCAGGCAGCGATTGCCGAGCTGAAAGAGGCTATCGAGCAGTTGCGTGCCGCCAGCGATGATGAATTACCCGATCTGGTCAGCGAACTTCGATTGCTCATCGATTATGGCTTTTTCCAGATGTGGACTGAGCAGATCGAGGCCGCTACTGCTGCCGGTGATACTGAGACGGCACAGCGTCTGACCGAACGCCGGGCGCGCATCCTGGAGCTGATCGAGGAGATTGATCGGACATCGCAAGAGCTGTTTGAACGCGGGACGGCCCTGATTAATGCTGTGTTGGCAGCCGCTGATCCGGTTGCCGCGTTGAAAGCGCGGGCTGATGAAGTGACTGATGATTTGCTGGTCGTGCTATCGGCAAACATTGCGGCTGCCCGGTATGCCGGTGATCAAGCGTTGCTCGAACAGCTCGAACGATTGACAACCGCAATCAAAGAAATTATCAACTCACGACTAACCCCGGAAGATCGTTTTATTAACGAACTCCTGATGCAAGAGACAACGGCAGAAGCGACGCGCTTGCTGCGCAAGAACATGACGAAAATCACCCCCGAACTGGCACGCCGGCTCAATGAGCGGGCCGAGGTGGAAGAAAAACGCGCTCAGCAGGCCAATGCCGAACGCTTACGGCAACTCGCCCGTGAAGTCAACGCACTTTTGTTCTAAACCATGCCAGAGGGGGTTTTTCACTACCCTCTGGTTATCCATCCCACCATGCGCACGACACTGCTCCATCTGCTGGCAATCACTGCCCGTCCACTGGTTCGACGTTCACTGGTGCACCCACCCCAACGGATTCTCATTATCAAACCCGATCATCTCGGTGATCTGTTGCTGGCAACACCGGCACTCACTGCACTGCGGGCTGCATTACCGACCGCACATGTAACAGCGTTGGTCGGGCCATGGGCAGCTTCGATGTGGGCGCAGATGCGTGAGATCGATACCCTGGAGACACTCCCTTTTCCGGGCTTTAATCGTGATGCACCAAAACCACTGCCGTGGGAGCCGTATATCTTGCTCTACCAGACGGCACGTCGGCTCCGCCAGCAGGCTTATGACACTGCACTCATCTTGCGCGATGATCACTGGTGGGGCGCAGCCCTGGCCCTGCTGGCCGGGATACCGCAGCGTATCGGCTTTGCCCATCCGCTGTGCAAGTCGCTGCTGAGTACCGCATTACCATACCAGCCTCGCCAACACGTCACCCAGCAGGCACTTGATATAGTCGCAGCGCTTACCAATACTCTACCCACTACCACTGCGTTGCGCTATACCCCAACCGATGCTGCCCGAACGTGGGCTATCGCCTGGATTCAACAGCATCTTAAACCAGATGAACACCTGATCATCATTCACCCCGGCACGGGTGGGCCGACCAAACACTGGCTACGCGAGTACTGGGTTAGACTGGCACAAGAATTACGTCAACCAGGACAGCGAGTTCTCCTGACAGGTAGCCCGGCAGAAACCGCAGAACTGACCGCAATCGCGGCTACCTGTCCTCCTGAACTACTCGTACTCAGCAACGATCTGACAATTGACCGGCTAGCGGCCCTGTTTACTCACGCCAGACTGGTAATTGGGGTTGACAGTGGACCACTGCATATCGCCGTCAGTCAGGGAGTGCCGACCATTCACCTCTTCGGTCCCAGCGATCCATTGCGCTTTGGGCCGTGGGGCGATCCTGCCCGCCATCGTGTATTGAGTGCCGGCATGCCGTGTAGTCCGTGTGGGGTGTTTGCCACCTGCCCACGCGCCACCAACCCGCCAGAATGTATGGCTGCAATCACGCCGGCACAGGTGTTGGCAAGTGTTGAAGCGTTGTTGAGAAAGTGATTGACACCGATTCTGGCGGCTGCTACAATAACTCGTTGTAATCACAGATACTCTCTCAAACGTTATGAGAGATATATGCCCGTTTTAACACGTAGCTTTGTCAAAGCATCCTTGATCACCCTGGTGGTGGGACTGCTGATTGGCATCTGGCAACAAATACCCGGTTTCGGTATACCTGGCCTGTCGCCGGTGTACCTTCACCTGCTAACATTTGGCTGGCTGACCCAGTTGATCTTTGGGGTCGCACTCTGGATGTTTCCGGTGTATACAAAAGAACAACCACGCGGCCCGGCATGGCTGGGATGGACAATCTTTGCCTGCCTCAATCTTGGGCTGTTGTTACGCCTAATCTTCGAGCCGTTGCAGGGACTGGCACCATCCATTATCGGGGGTTGGATGCTGGTGCTTTCCGCTCTCTTGCAATGGCTGGCAGGGGTTGGTTTCATCATCAATATTTGGCCACGGGTGAGGGGTAAGTAGATGCCACACCTGAGTCGTTATTTCATCCGTGCTTCGCTGATATATCTGTTGCTGGGACTCACCGCTGGTGCACTTATCCTCGCCAACAAAGGCATCCTTTTTGCGCCATTGGTCTGGGTCTTACTCCCCCTGCATATCGAAACCATGTTTGTGGGGTGGATGAGTCAACTGGCGTTGGGCGTTGCGTTCTGGATTTTACCCAGGCTGCCAGGAGATGCGCCGCGCGGGGATGAACGCTGGAGCTGGGTCGCTTTGATATTGATCAATGTTGGCCTGCTCGTTGCGATGACTGCGCCGTTTAGCCCATGGCCCTGGTCGAGCACCCTGGCCCGTTCGCTCGAAGCGGTGGGATTCGTTGCATTTGTCTTGGGGAACTGGCGACGAATCTATTCACCTACACTTGGGTTGCAAACATCGAACAGAAAACAGGGTTAGAGCGACATTACTACCAGGTTGTAATTATCGAAGGGGGAAATGTGCTACGCCGTTTATGGATTGGCATACTATGGTTGCTCATGGTGGGGAGCAGTATAGGGCTTGCCGCCTGCTTGCCCGAACCACCACCACGCAACATCCCAACAATGCCGGTCATTCTCGATATTACGCCCGCGCCAACCCTTGATATTGATGCCACAGCGACAGCTTACGCCAGTGCGCCACGCTCGACCCCGACAATTGCCGCGCTGTATGTGGTGCAGGCCGGCGACACGCTCAGTGCGATTGCCGAGCGCTTCGGCGTCACGGTCGACGAACTGGTGGCGGCTAATAATCTGACCGATCCCAATTTTCTGCAACCCGGCCAGACCCTGCTTATCCCATCGTTGATCGCTACACCACGCCCAACAACCACACCAACACCGTAGTTGGAAGGTGGCGATTGGGGTGCGAGGGTGTCAGGCGGGCTGAGCCCCCCTGACGACGTGAAAGCCCCGACGGGGCTGAAAGGGCACCCACTCCCCACCCCCAGGCCAGCCCCACAGAGGCTTTTATGGATTGAGGCAGAGTTTTAACCCACCGAACGCGGTCAGGCTGTTTTATGCAGCAGCACTAATCGCCAGCAGTTCACGTTACGAAAGCGGCGGTATTGCAGCTTATCGAGAATGGTCTGGGCAATTGCCAGGCCACGTCCGTGCTCTTCCCAATCTTCGGGCATAGCAATCGTAGTGCGTGGCATTGTCCAGGAAAGACCCTGATCGACAATCTGTGCCTCAAGAATGGTTGGTGTGCAGCGTAACCGCAATTTGATCGGTGGATCACCAGGCACGACGGCGTACTGCAAAATATTGGCAATCACTTCAGCCAGGGCTGTTCCAAACCGCATGCGTGTCTCTGCGCTGAGGTGAGTAGCGGCCCAGAACGTAGCCAGTGCGGTATGCAATTGTTCAATCCCTTCCGGGAGATTCGCATTCAATTCGTAATCGTGTTCGATCCAATGCATAACCTGTCTCTTCACCATGCCCGCACCTGGTACTACCTTCTGTATCCGCCTGACCATTACTAACCGGCCTGCAACGCCTCAGCGACATTGGGAAACGGACGTAACACCCGATTGAGCGTAGTCAATTCGAGCATTGCCAGTGCCTGTGCGCCAGGCTGAGCCAGTCGCAAATCACCCCCGGCCAGTCGTGCAGCTTTCAAACCACCGATGAGCGCCCCCAACCCTGAGCTATCGACAAAGCTCACCTCACTCATATCAATCACAAGTAACCGAAAACCTTCATTGACCGCTTTGACCAGGCGTTGTTTCACATCATTTGCCACTAACAGATCGAGTCGCCCGCGCAACTGCACAACTGCTGCCTGTTCGCTTACCGGATTGACGGTAATCTCCATAGTGACCTCTTTG
This sequence comes from Chloroflexus sp., assembly GCF_034434295.1. Lineage (GTDB taxonomy): Bacteria > Chloroflexota > Chloroflexia > Chloroflexales > Chloroflexaceae > Chloroflexus. The sequence goes on along the minus strand of NZ_DAOTZQ010000055.1, from coordinate 85,094 downwards.
ATAACGTCGTTAAGCATACTCTGACAATGACTCCTCTGCAGGTTGGTACAATGCGGCATCGATGACCACGCTGAGCATAACCAGATCGTACACGGCCCAGAAGACATTGACAAGTACCGGCATACCATCGGTACGCCATCCCAGCGCCAGTTGTAGTAAACCCACGCCGATTGCAATTGCCAGCAAAACCATCATCAGCAGTTGCCAGCGCACCAACCCGAAATAACGCCCCGCCTGCCTGGTCTTCGGCGTGACGATAAAGCCCAGTTTCTTACCAAACCAGACATTCGCTGCGGCTGTAACCACAGCCTTGATCCAGATGGGGAAAAGGGCCAGACTGTACTGCTGGCCGCGCCAGGTCGGTCGTCCCCAACTGATCACAGCAAAGAGCAACTGATTGACCAGCAAGTATGGGGGCAGGCGCCAGAAAAATTCTGCCGAGAGCGCATTGACCGGTAGCAACCCAAAGATCAGGAACAGCACAGGAGAGATCAGGTATATGATCGTTGGCAGACCCGAAAAGTAGCTCCACATGGTATCGAGATAGGCCAGCCGTTGCCCGATGCTCAGCCCTGGCAACAGCAGAGGATTCTCGCGTAAAAAGACCTGGATCGTTCCCTGTGCCCAGCGTAAACGCTGTTGCAACGCACTCCGTAAATCTTCCGGTGCCAGACCGTGAGCCAGAATCTCGTCGTGGTAGACCGAACGCCAGCCGGTAGCGTGCAGGCGCATCGACGTTGACATATCTTCGGTGACTGAAATGGTAGAGATGGGAAGATAATCCATGGCCTCATTCACCAACAGTGGAATAAGCTGCCGGACTGTCTCGATGGCCGCCAGGGGAGAACGATCCCGCCTGGTCAGCTCTGCCAGCACTGCTTCATCATGCAGTGATTGCATAATCTCGGCGGCTTCCACTGCCTGAATCTCGGCCAGATCGGCCATAATCTGCCGCAAATTAGCCGCAACCACCATCCGCGCCGCATCTTCGGCACGGTGCTGAAACCGTTCGGTGACCTCTTGAAAGGTGTCACCGCGATCAAGCTCCTGGCGGGCACACTTCACGGCCCGTCGTAGGGACTGAAGGGCAGGTGCGATCTGTGTTCGTTCGGATGGTGCCAGTTGCCGCTCTGCCCGCCGGATGACCGTATCTGCCTCACGCAATGCCCGCCGGATGCGTCGCTCAACATCGCGCACGAAGAAGCGGATACCGGTACGCGCCAGTGCTTCACGCCGCAGCACGGCATTCGAGCCACAGAAGAAGGCAGCATTCCAGCCATCTTTGCCTTGTTGAATTGGCCCGTAGAAGAGTGGAGCCTGGCTACCAAAAGGGTCACCGGGCGGCACATTGACAAAATACTGGGGTGTCTGGACTAACGCCACCTTTGGGTCGCTAAAATATCCCAGGGTACGATCCAGAATCTGGGGGAGAGGCACCTGATCAGCGTCCAAAATCAGAATGTAATCACCGGTAGTATGTTCAAGCGCATTGATCAGATTTCCAGCTTTAGCGTGCCGGTCAAATCCTACCCAGGCGGCTGAACGGGTGACGTAACCACACCCCTCTTCAGTAGCCATTGCGCGCATCGCCGGACTATTGCCATCATCCAGGAGATACGTCTGATGTGGGTAACATATGGCCAGCGCCGCACGCACCGTCTTGCGTACCAGTTCGACTGGCTCATTGTAACAAGTGATGTAGACATCAACCCGCAAGCCTGGAGGTGCAGGTGGCGGCTCGCCCCGTTCCCGCAGGCGAAACACGGTAAGACCGAACAAAAAACTACTAATGTAACTGTACAGTTCGGCCCCAAACAGTGCCAGAGAAAAGAGCCACGCATCCCAGTTGAGCGAAGCCGTACCGCGCCAGAGCAGGTAATATGCGCCCAATACCAGATTGGTCACCACGAGGATTTTGATCAAACCACGACGAAACATCGCCCATTGGTCAGCGCCCCAACCAACAACCCGCTCTAAGGTTGTAAGGGTGAAGGACGAATTCATCGCCTGCCTCTTACCTCCGCCGCAACCAACGGATACGGATCACTAGCACTGCCGTTGCTACCAGAGCAATCAACAAGATCGATCCAACCACCTGCCAGGCCGGAAAACGTTCGAGCAGGATCACTTCAATGCGTGGGGTCAGGGTTTGCGGCGGTGTCTGTAGAGGATTCGTCAATGACACCACTGTCGGGTCAGGATCGGCAGCGATCTGGGCCTGACTACCACGAAGCACCCGCAACAATGCCCACTCGCGTAAAGCCCGTACTCCGAGCCGCAGATCTTCACTATCAGCCGCAGCGATGAGTAATACACGCGCACCTGACTGCCACGGTGATGGTACGATGCTCAGGGTCGCCTGTGCGCTCCGACCGGGCTGGTACACAAACGGCGTATTGGATGACGCATTGAGCATTGCAGCCAGTGGATGTCGTTCCCGACTACCCAGAATAACCAGCGGCCCGTTACGATCATCGCCAATGTCATTCGCCGTCAATAGGATGGGTGGTGGCACGTCCTTGAGCGTTACCCAACGCCCCATCGCAGCGGCCAGTTCTAATCCAGCCTGAACATCTTGTATGGCCGGTTGGGGTGGTAACACCAACCGGGCATTTGTATCGGCGAGAAGCGCTGCCGGAAAACGTCCAAGATCATCAACCGCTGCCGGATCGTTGGGCAAACGCCAGGCCGATGTCGGCTCGATCACAGCCCATGCAGCCGAAGTGTCTACTTCCTCACAACCGCTATTTGGGAGATCGAGGTAGAGACGAATCTGGAGATCAAGCCGACGGATCGGCGTACCTTCCAGATCGCTGTTGAGCAGATCTGACGGTAAGGTAAACCGATATTGCACTGGGCCATTCGTTTCAACCTGCAAACGCTGTGAGCCAAGGGTTATCCCGTTGACGGCAACCGTCACCCATGAAGTTGGTGCTCTTAAGCCGGCCGCCGTAGCAATATGCAGATCGAGCGTACCGCCTACCCGAACATCCCAGCCGGCTGGCCGCTCGAAGGCGAAGACGATCTGATGTTCACCGGCGCCCACCACCTGCCGACGATCCACGCCGAGCTGAGCAAAACTGGCGGCCCCATTACGCCAGGCTGCCGCAGGGAGCTGTGGTGGTGGTTGGGTTACGGCCAGCACCGCTGCTGGCGGTAACGAAGTACTCAGCGCCTGAGCAGCAAGGCGCAGTGCCGTCGGCGTCGCTCCAGCTACCAGTAATCGTGGTGGTGAGGCTGATGCCAACATCAACAACCCATGATCAGGCGGTACTTCCTAACCATCCACTTCATACGCTCCGCCATTCCAGCGCACAGAACCCCAGTTACCTTCCGGCAATGAAGCCAATGCCACCACGATGGTCGGAAGCTGTTCGGGAACAGTATCACTTATTGTCAATACCGGGTCTTGTTGCGCCGATGCAGCCCAGCGGCCAATGGCGAAAGCGACCTGTCCGGCAGCCGCCAGCGTAGATTGGTCAGTTGTCGGGTGCAAGACAATCGTTGGCGGCGCCCGCACCTCTGGTGAGCTGAGTGGTAATGGCGCAAAGAGCGCAGCGACATCGGCTAAGGTTCCAGCCTCAACCGGTTGGAGATCGAGTTGCAGAGTTGAGTCACCCTTCACAACCGTCCACAGAGCCGGGTTTTGCACTTCTTCGCAAATATCATCGGTCAGTCGCATGTGCAGACGAACCTGAAAAAACAGGCCAGGCCCGTCAAATCCAGCGATTGGCAAAACGACTGACAGCACTCCAGCTTCGGCGTTGTCAGGAGTTAAACGGGTACTACCCAACGAACGGCCATTAAGCACGACAGTGATGGTAGAGCGATCAGCGCACAAAAGAGGTGAATGGGTGAAGTGTAGGGTCAATACACCATTACTGCGTGGACGTAAGCCGGTCGGAATCGGAAAATAGTAATCCAGCACCGCATCAATGCCAAAAGCGGTGCGATCACCGTAGCCCAGGTCGGCAAACCGATGGACTGAACCCTGGGCCGCTAGCGGCGCCGGGAGCGCAAGCCCTTGAAGACACAGAAAAAGCCCCAACGTCCATCGCAGCAGTTGCTTCACAACCATATGGCTACGCCCCTGCAACCATATCTCGTACCAGGACGACTACCGTCAGATCATCGGTGAGCGGACCAAGTAATGCTGGCACTGCCAGCAAACGATTCACAATTGCGGTCGCCGACATACCATCATTGAGCAAATCGTTAATTTGGAGCGGATCGCGGGCCAACGCCGGCCATGGGTCGAGCAGACCATCACTAAACAACACCAGGGCATCACCGGGATGAAGCATCGTCTCGCCCTGGCGATACAGTTCGTGCGAAAAGATACCGAGTGGCGCCCCACGAGGTTCGAGACGATCACATTGTCCACCGTGACGACGAATGAAGCTCAGGCCATGACCGGCATCAACGAAGGCCAGGGTATGGGTCAATAGATTCAACTGCAAGTGACAAAGGGTCACAAAACTACTGGTGCGATCCAGATCGGCGTGTAGAGCTTTGACGGCGTAACGCATATTGACTTCCGGCGTCGTATCACGAGCAACCGAACGGATAACAGCGCGCGTGGTGGTCATCAACAACGCCGCCGACATCCCCTTCCCCATCACATCACCGAAGGTCAGGTTCAACAAATGGGGAGCCGGAAAATGCCAGTCGTAGAAATCACCACCGACATCACGCGCCGGAATGCAGTGCGCAGCGATACTATACCCTGGTAAGCGCGGCATCTGCTGCGGCAGCATGTCGGCCTGAATCTGAGCAGCGTGTTTAATCTCTGCTTCCAGCTCACGTCGCTTCTGATCGAGCCGCCGTTGCAACGCCAGATTCTCACGTCGTAATCTGAGATTGGTCATCGTCCGATCAAGTACGACCAGCAGTTCTTGCCGATCAATTGGCTTGCGCAGGTAATCATCGGCCCCGTGTCGAATAGCATTGACAGCGATTTGCTCGGAACCAAAGGCGGTTGTCATAATTACTGCCGGCTCTGCCCCATTGCGCCGCACCTGGTCGAGCACATCAATTCCACTCATTTCCGGCATCAGAATATCGATGAGCGCAATATCTACCCCACCCTGAGCAATGCGCTGAAGAGCATCCATACCACTCTGAGTGACTTCCACCCGATAGCCGGCATCCATTAACCAGATTTGCAAGAGTCGACAAATATCGGGGTCATCATCTACCACCAGTACAAGCGGTGCCTGACTCAGGCGAGACGGTGTGAGCGGTAGGGCGTGTCGTTGTGGCGGCTGAGTCAGAGACACATCGGCCACAACCACCTGATTGCGTCCATTGTGTTTGGCCTGGTAGAGAGCTGCATCAGCCTTTTCAATCAGCGCACCGGCATCCAACCCCATCTGCCACTCGGCGACGCCAGCCGAAAAGGTCACGCGCAACGGTTCACCTTCACGCTGGTGCTCGATATGGGCAAACCGCTCACGCAGACTATCAATCACCATCGCTGCACTACCGGCACGAGTGTCTGGCATCACAATGAGAAACTCTTCACCACCGTAGCGCCCGATAACATCCGTTGCCCGTAGCCGTTGGCGCAAGAGACGGGCCAGACTCTTTAACACCCGATCACCCACCTGGTGACCGTAGCGATCATTGACCTGCTTAAAGTGATCGATATCAAGCAGGGCAACCGCGAGCGGCCGTGCATTGCGCCGCGCCCGTGCTACCTCGCGCATCAGGAGGTCTTGGGTAACGCTATGATTGAACAGCCCGGTTAGACCATCACGTACCATCAGGCTCCGCATCGTCCGCGCCCGTCGAATACGCGAGCTGACCGCAGCGATCAGATGCTCCAGATTGATCGGTTTGGTAAGAAAATCATCACCACCACGGGCCAGTGCCGCCAACTGCACTGAACGATCAGTCTCGCCGGAAAGAAAGACAATTGGTACGCTATGATATTCCGGTTGCTGACGAATAACGGCTGCCAGTTCCTGTCCATTGCAGTCGGGCATATATACATCGAGCAAGATCAGGTCGGGTTGCTCCTCGGCGAGCAGGTCTGGCACTTCCATAGGATTGGTTGTAGACACAACCCGCATTCCAGCCGCACGGAGCGCCAATGCATACACCTCGGCCATTAATGGCGAGTCGTCAACGATGAGAACCATATACGGCTCGCTGCTCGTGCGCTGGGTCAACTGATCGATCTGATCGATCAGCAGACCTACGTCAAGAGGACGGGTAAAATACCCGCATCCACCGGCCCGAACAGCCGCCAAACGCAGATGGAAATCGGCAGAAGTGGCAGTAAAGATGATCGGAATCGTGTCCCCATACCGATCATGCAAGATGGCTGCCGTAGCAATGCCACTCTGAACACCATCCTGCAAATTGACATCGAGCACAATAAGGTTTGGCAACCGACGTTCAACCGCTGCAAACAAATCGGTGCTGCTTAGAAAGCTCTCAGCAACATAACCAAAATACGCAATCTGGCGCATCAACTCAGTAGTCTCTTCGGGATCGTGACCAGCAATATAGACCAGAATTGAGTCACTTGCCACCTGCGTTGATTGAACGGCTACCTGAGATTGTAGCTTGCGTTCACGCAGTGCATTCAGCAAGCCTGTCACTAGCGGTTCAAGATCAGATAGTGCTGGTAAATCCCGATCAGTAGACAACCAGGTTTGTAGGGCGGTATCAAGGGTACGGGCAACATCACTTACCGCCTGCAAGCCAAACGTAGCTCCCGAACCCGCCAGATTATGGGCGATACGCTGCAAAGCAACCAGATCGTCGCGTTGCAGAGCATCATACTGCCATCGCTCCCAGAGTGCGGAGATGTGCGCAATCTTGTCATCCAGTTGATGAAGGTATTGTTGCTGCAACTCGACAAAGAGGGAGTGGGCTTCATTATTGTTTCGACTCATACGGTATATTGCTCCCTCAGTCGCCAATGGTACCGGTCACGTCCGACAATAGGCGACACTGATGACCTTTTGTTATCTACTCAATTGAACGTGTTCTGCAATCTGTATCGACCTTTGATCAGCACCATCGTTTGTTACGAAATGATGAAAATAAATAATTGTTCTACCTCAAAATACAACGATTCGGGTAGCCAATCATTATCAGATTGCTAACCGGTTTAGTACCGGGATGAACAATTTCACCATGTTTGAAATCCACGACTTGTGATGTTGAGCGGGTCGGTGATACCTGGAGTATTGTATTAGATCAGTCTAATCTTACTTTTGGTTCGAGCTGTTATGTGTAGGCTTTCACAACAACCGACCCGGCCACTCCAACAATCACAAGTCGCATCCGTTATAGTTCATGTATATTACGTCTTTATTAGATACGGGGTACAATCCAGCCAGCATGTACACCAAATAACGAAAACACCGGTTGTCTGTGTTGCAGCGCGTGTCCGATTGTATCAATATATACGCGATAGCGACCCGACTCAGCCTGGGATGGTGGGGTCACAACAACCAGGGCAACCCCAATAGAGGCCACTACCAACCCCACGATTGCCAGCAACCCTAACCGTTCGCCGAATAACAACCACGCCTCAACCGCCGTCGCCGGCGGTACCAGGTAGAAGAGGCTTGACACACGGGCTGCTGAACGTGCCCGGATCAAGACCATCAAGAGCAGAATAGCACCTATCGACAGCACAAGGGTGAGCCACAGCAAAGAGCCAATCAGCTCTGGTCGCCATTCGATCTCCTGGGTTTCAAAGAGTAGTGCCAATGGTGCTATCAATGCCAGCGCACCCAGATACTGTGCCCAGGTCCCGCTCAACAACGGCAAACCCACACCAAAGCGTTTCTGGTAGAGAGTACCAGCCGTAGTCGCGAGCAAAGCAACGATTGCACTGGCTAATGTTATCGGCGTCACAACCGATGTGTCGGTAAACAGCAACTTGTCACCAACAACTGCCATTACGCCCACCAACCCTAACGCCAGCCCTAGCCACTGCCGGGCAGTAATCTGTTCACCCAATGTCCACTGACTGAACAGTGCCGTCAGGACAGGTTGCAGACTGACAATTAACGCGGTTAATCCTGCCGGCATACCACCATCGATAGCAAAAAAGACCCCACCCAGATAGCCACTATGGAGCAAAACCCCGACAATCGCACTGTGTCCATACGCAACTGGCTGACGCAACCACGGCTGGCGAAACATGATTGTCAGCGCACCCAGCAGGATCAGTACCAGCACGAAACGAATGCTAAGAAACGTGAATGGCTCGATATAGGGTAGACCATAGCGTGCACCGATAAAACCGGTACTCCAAAGTAACACGAAGAGTAGTGGAGCAATATTGGCGAGCAGTGATGTAGTTGTTTGGCTTTTCATACATACCTTTTTTCAGCATTGCAAAACTACTATCCATCGAAGATTGAGTTTTATGTTACACTAGACTATGTGCCGGATGTCACGATATGAACCTGACAGAGGAGGTCGCAGATGAGCTGGCGAGGTTCTGGCAGAAGCAATTTCCGTTCGCGCAGCAGCAGTAGAGGTTCGACGTTTTCGGGAGGAAGCGCCGGTGGGCCACCGTTGATTGTGATGATCGGTCTGGCATTCGGTGCTGGTTTGATTATGTTGATTGTCATGATTGCATCCAACGCAACTGCTGGTGGCTTTGTGGCAACAACCCCGCGACCAACCGCTACTCCACGCCCTACGGCCGCACCTGCCCCAACGCAGCCCCCGGCGGCTCAACCAACCACTGCTCCGGCTACGCAAGCCACCAATGCACCGGGTGGTTTGAATGCCGTCAATGAAACTCCAGCCCAAACGGTTGAGATACGGCCTGCTCCAGATGCCCTGGCGTTTGCCCAAACATCACTCTCCTTACCGGCAAATACGGTCGTGCGCCTCGATTTCGTCAATCAGAATAACCTGGGTGTCCAACACAACTAGGTGCTGGTGAATGGTGGCGATGATGTAGCCGCCGCTGTCAATACTGCCGCTCAAAATAACGCCGATGCCCTCTTCGTGCCGCCACCTGACACCCCAAATGCGCTGGCCTGGACAGCGATGCTCAACGCTGGTCAGAGTGGCAGTGTTACATTCCGTACTCCAGCACCGGGTACATACCTTTACATTTGTACCTTCCCTGGGCACTATCTGGCTGGAATGAAGGGCACCCTGACGGTGACGCAGTAGCGATGTTCTGATGCCGACGGTTGCGGCTAGTCGTTTACACGACGTTCCAGCACTGCCATGACTTCAACGTGTGGTGTGTGCGGAAACATGTCGTAGCCGCGTAAACCGACAATCCGGTACGCCGACTGTAAGTGTTGGAGATCGTTGACCTGCGTCAATGGATTACACGAGACATAGACAATCCGCTGCGGGGCGATTCTAAGCAATTCCTGGCAAACCAGCAGTCCTAACCCGGTACGTGGTGGATCAACCACCACGACCGGCAGGCTGCCGGTTGGTTGTTCCTGCAAGTAGGTCAGCGTATCCGCACAGATCGGATGTACATTCGACACCTTATTCAGCAGCGCATTCTGATGTGCAAGCTGCACACTTTCAGCTACTGACTCGACACAATCAACTCGTGCGGCTGACTGAGCCAGATGCAACCCGATGACACCAACGCCGCCGTAGAGATCGGCGACCCGCATCGTAGCATCAGGGGCGGCTGCGGCAACTGCGTCATTGATCAGCCGTTCGGTCAGATGAATATTGTTCTGGAAGAAGGTATTTGGCCCGATAAAGCAGGTAAAGTGTCCAACCCGCATAGCTAACCGATCAGCTCCCCAGTGTCGACGTACCTCACCAAACGAGACATCGGTAAGCGTGTCATTGACCAGCCAGTAAAAACCGACCACCCCCGGTTGGGCCAGGGCTGTAGCGGCCAGCTCTGCCATCACTGCCTCATCACCACCAGCGGTAACGGCGGCGAGTAACAACTCATCATCAGGGCTACGCCGTACCACAATGTAGCGCAAAAAACCGGTATGGGTGCGAACATCGTAATCAGGTAGTCCCAGGGCAAGTGCACGCCGCCAGACTGCCTGGGCAGCAGCGAAGGCTGTTGGCGGAATCAGATGACACGTCGTCAATTCGATAATGTAGTTGAATTTACCGTGAGCACGCAGCCCGAAACGCCCCTTGGTGGCAACGTAATCCATGCGGGTACGATAGGCAAAGGGATCGGGTGAAGCAACGACTTCGAAAGCGGAGGCATCAATGCCACCTTCTGAGTACAACGTGCGCAGGATCGTTGTTTTTGCCGCAACCTGATCTGTGTAAGTGCGATCCTGAAAAGCACAGCCACCACATTCACGAGCATGTGGGCACAGCAGCGTCACAGATTGCCCCGCCAGAACACGATCAACGATTGCTTTGCGGAGGGTTTTAGCGGTAAAAGGTGGCATATATCAAGCGTACTTCGCATTCGGTTTCAAAACAGGGATCGAGTAGCACAACGTTTACATTCACAAACATCGCCCTCAGGACAATACACTCACGCTGACGGGCGTGTATACGCAGCTTTACCCAGAGTACGGAAGCCTTGCTTCAATATTTCCCCTCTACGACACAACTGGCGATACGAGTTGTTGTGAGGTTCTCTCCAGCGCGTCCTAACGATATTACTCGTTAAGCACGATGATGCAGATGTCAGAAAGAGTCGCATCTGCAAAAAGATACCAACGTAGCACGGGTTTCAGAGTGCTACGGCTCTTTCATCGTTTAAGGTAATGGATCACTCGATCTGTAACGTTAAGACGTGACGTACCCATTAACCTCTGCCAGACGTTGTTTGGTCATGGTAAGGCAGCGGGAGCATAATGGGTTGTCTCCGTCTACCTGTCCTTACTCCAACCCAGGTTGCCAGCTTAATATTACCACAGAGACACGGAGAACACAGAGGATGGGCATCATCTGAGTGGCTACCTCAGGGCGTGACATAGTGCGTCTATGGGATTGGCTACTACCCACATGGTTCATACGGTTACGCTCCACAGTGTTGGGGACAACGTCGTGCCGTTCATTATCGCTATCAGTCTCACGTGCCTGCTCACAGCGTAGGTGGCAACTTGGGTTAATTCAACAATTCATCACCACCGTTGCGCCGGTTACGGATAACCGAGACTTGGGTTTCCATCCAGCGCTGCAATGCCTCTTGAGGTGATGCTGCCACCTCAAGCTCACTTAGTTCAATCCCGATGTGGGTGAGGGTCAGCGCCACCTGTGATGAAATACCGGTGAGGGAGACTCGGCAACCGAGCAAGCGCAGGGTGCGCACCGTCTGCGTCAACGCATTGGCAACTGCGGTATCGATGACCGGTACTCCGGCCACGTCAATAATCACCAGATTAACCCGTCGTTCATAGACCAGTTCCAGTAGACGGCTGGTAATCTTACCGGCCCGACGGCTATCAATACCACCAACCAGGGGTGCTAGCAGCACACCATCGGCGATCCGTACAGCCGGTGTTTCAAGCTGACTTACCAGTTCGAGCAGCTCTTGCTGGCGTTGATTTTGCTCTTGCAATTCCAGACGCTGCTGTTCAATTGCGCGTGCGCGCTCTTCTATCTCACGCCTGGCAGCCTCTGCCTGCGCCGCATTTCGTTCGGCCTCAACCCGTGCCCCATCAAGTGCAAATCGAGCAGCGGCAAAAGCAGCAACCTGCACCAGGTAGCTCGCCAGCACAGCAATATCGGCATAGACACTATTGAATAGGCCGTCATTCAAGACATCACGCCCCAACAAGATACCGATCATTGCCAGACCGATACCGGCTACCCAGCGGGTATTGGTAATCGCGACTGCAAAGGCCAGGGGAGTGAAGAGAACTATCGTTTGGTCATCAAGCAGTAATCCAAAGGCAACCACTAGCGCCACACCAGTGGTGGCAAAGAAGCGTGCACCTTCCCAACCACGCCAGTAAAGCCAGGTTGCAGCACCAAAAATCGCCGAGACGAGGAGGGTCAAGACAATCGTCCGCACTGGATCGCCGACAATGAGATTAATCAGACCACGGATCAGCGTATAGCCGGCCATTCCGCCCATCAGTACAAATGCCAGTTGCCGTTGATCGATTTTCACACAGCCTCCCCATCATGCTCCAGGATGTGCTTGAACAACATCTCTTCGTCTTGCTACCGAACCATCACCAACAGTGACCGCTTCGCGTACCTCGCGGACATACAGACTGAAGATCGTGTTACTCCCATATCAATGAGTAATCCGCTCGCCAGTGTCTTTATCATCTTATCCTCACCGCACCGATGAAGAGCAAGGCAGATGACTATGACTATCACACCTCTGTTGCTCTCATCGCCGGTGATTGTCCAACATTCTTACGATAGTTCTCGCTCAATCCCCGAACCGGCGGGCAATTGCCCGGCGCACCGCATCCACATCAGGTGGTAATTCCAGGGGGGGATTGGTATACTGCCCGACAACATCGCGGAGCGTACCTTCATGATACTCTACTTTGAAGCGGCTGAACTTCAGGCCATGAGCAGTTGAGATAACAACAACCCGATCACTTCGCTTGATCTCACCCCGTTCCACCAGTTTGATCAGGGCTGCCAGCGCGACCCCGGTATGTGGACAGGCGTAGGCACCAGTTCGATCAGCGCGAGCCGCAGCATCAGCCAGCTCCTGTTCGGTAGCCTGTTCGACAATGCCGTTGAAACGTTTAAGAATGCTGATTGCGCGATTGATGCTTACCGGATCGCCAATCTGAATTGCACTGGCGGCAGTAGGCTGAGCCTTGACTGGCTCATACTCGCGAAAACCGGTCAGGTACGAGCGGTAGAGTGGGTTGGCATTGGCGGCCTGCGCAGTGACGATCCGTGGCAATCGATCAATCAGGCCCAGTTCGTGCATCATCAACAAACCCTTACCCAGAGCGAAGGTGTTGCCAAGATTACCGCCCGGAATGATGATCCAGTCTGGGACTTCCCAGTCAAATTGCTGTACAATCTCGATCCCAACCGTCTTCTGCCCTTCCACCCGCAGCGAATTGAGCGAATTGGCAAGGTAGATACCGTTGTCAGGATTGGCAGTAATCTCGCGCACGATCCGCATACAGCCATCAAAATCGGTATCAAGTGCCAGTACCAGCGCACCATGGGCCACCGGTTGCACCAGTTGGGCGACACTTACCTTCCCCTTCGGCAGGAAGACGATGGTGGGAATGCCGGCTGCTGCTCCGTAGGCCGCCAGTGCCGCAGACGTATCGCCGGTTGAGGCGCAGGCGATTGCCCGGATCGGCTTGCCCTCGCTGATCATCTGCTTGACCACACTGACCAGCACCGTCATGCCGAGATCTTTGAACGAACCGGTGTGGGAATTGCCACACATCTTGATCCAGAGGTCTTCCAGCCCGATTTCGCGCCCAAAACGCTCGGCCCAAAACAGGTTGGTTCCACCCTCAAACATACTGACCACGTTGTCGTCAGATACAATCGGGCAGACCCACTCTTTCTTTCCCCATACCCCACTACCGTAGGGCCAGGCTGTCCGCATCCAACGCTCATCAAACAGGCGCTTCCATTCTTCCGGGCTACGTTGGGCCAACGCTGCCATATCGTGCTGTACTTCGAGTAAGCCTCCTGACCGGCTGTAGTACACGATCTCGGTCAGGGGATAACGTTCGTTTGGATCATCCTGGGCAGCAAACCATGCGTGATACATATCATTCGCTCCTGCAACCTATTCCAGTTCAGCCTGAATTTGGGCCAGAATCCGTTCAGCCTCGGTGCGCCAAAATCCGGGTGGGGCTAGCCGCACATACTCGGTCAATTCGGCAATAGCAGCCCGACTATGATGATTAAACCGATGAAACAGACCACGTTGCAGGTAGGGATCAGGCCAGTCGGGACGTATGCGGGTTGCTGCATCCAGATCACGGATTGCGGCGTGATACTCGCCTAACTCGCGTCCCCGGATCAGACCACGTCGGTAGAGGGCAATCGCCAGATCTGGCCACGCAGCCAGTGACCGATCAAAGGCGCGGACGGCCTGTCGATACACATCGCGATCAACGGTTCGTAAGCCAATCTGACACAGGCTCAAACCGTACAGATACCACCAACCGGCCTGTAACCGTTGCCAGAACGATGGGAGGGACGCTTCACTCATGACCTTCTCCGACCTGCAATGCTGCTGTGCAGAGGAGTATATTTCTCGAATGTCTATCATACACTATCTGTGAGCAGAGCGTGAACGTAACCGGGATTCATACAGCAGGCAGTTTTTTTTACCAGGCAGTGCATAGGCCACGTCGTATGGAGTAGAGCAACCCTATCTCTGACCCACCTTACCCCACCACTACAAGCGCGAAGACATGTCACTGCACATGGACAGGCCCGATCACACCGGCAAAAGACAGGGCTGGATGCGCCGTGTGTATCACGAGGACACTGACTTCGGGATGGGAAGAACCTTGTTGTTCGATAGGTACGATACGTTCAGCCCGAAACCGCATCTCTCTGCGGCATGAGATGAGATGCTGTCAGAAGAACATTCTGCAACACAACGGTCTGCTATAATTGCCATGTAGATTGTAAACTGTACATGGTCTACAATCACACACTTGCAGAGGAAATATATATGCTGCACTGGCAGCTATTGCCAATGCCAGGGAGGATTGATCAATGCGGCATGTCCGCGCACTTCTGTTAGGTCTTTCATTGCTGGCTCTGGTAGTCTCGTGTGGGGGATACATCTTTCTCGGTGAATTGCGCGCAACCCCGGCGACTACCGGCGAACCGGTTGAGTTTATTGTTGCACCCGGTGAAACTGCCGACGATATTGCCACCCGCCTCGGTGAAGCCGGTCTGATCCGTCAACCGGCGCTGTTTCGCTTGCTGGTACGCTGGCGTGACCTTGATCAGCAGATTCAGGCTGGACGTTACATCCTCAGTCCGACGATGACCATGAGCGATATTTTGAAGGTGTTGCAGAGTGGTCAGGTGGTCAATGACATTCAAATCACCATTCCAGAAGGATTGCGGCTTGAGGAAATAGCGGCTATCATCGCTGCGGCAGGTCTGGTCAGCGAAGAGGAATTTCTGGCGGTTGCCCGTGATGGCGAGCGCTTCCGCGCTGATTACTTCTTGCTTAACAGTTTGCCGGCGGGTGCAACCCTCGAAGGATACCTCTTCCCGGACACCTACCGTTTTGCGCCATCGGCAGATGCTGAAACGATTGTACGCAAACTACTCGACCGGTTTGTCGAGCAGTACAGTACCATCGAACGCTCAGTACGAGTTCCCGGCGTTACTGTCCATCAAATCGTGACGATGGCTTCGATCATCCAGCGTGAAGCTGCTTTGTTGAGTGAAATGCCCCAAATCAGTGCAGTATTCTGGAATCGGCTTAAGCCCCAGTACGCTCCAATTTTTGGCGGCGGCCTGCTCGGTGCTGACGCAACTGTACAGTATGCCTTGGGGTACGATCCCAATGAGGGAACCTGGTGGCAACGCGAACTGACGGTTGACGAGTTGGCGGTGCCAAGCCCGTACAATACGCGGGTTACACCTGGCCTACCCCCAGGGCCAATTGCGGCTCCTGGCCTGGCTGCACTGACGGCGGCTGCCCAGCCCGACGAATCATCACCGTATCTCTTCTTCGTCGCCAGTTGTGAGCGCGATGGTTCACATAAATTCGCCACGACCATCGAGGAATTTCGTGTCTATGAAGCGGAGTGGCTAGCGTGTCAGTAGGATCAACCACCACAGCAGAGATTTTATTGATCGGCGATCCGGTAACACACTCACGTTCACCGGCGATGCACAATGCGGCACTGGCAGCATTAGGGATCGCGGCTCGCTATCGGGCAGTACAAACTACTGCTGCCGACCTGGCGGATCGCCTCACCGCGCTACGTCAGCCTCACTTCCTGGGAGCGAACGTGACGTTGCCGCACAAACAGGCAGTCATTCCCTTTCTCGACGAGATCGAACTGGCAGCAGCGCGGATTGGGGCAGTGAATACGATTGTGCGCCAGCCTGATGGCAGGTTGCTGGGTGTGAACACGGATGCGCCCGGTTTACTGGCCGATCTGGCGGCTGCCGGTTGGACACCGGTTGACCAAGAGGTTGTCATCCTGGGTGCATCAGGGGCAGCGCGTGCTGCCGCTTTCGCACTGGCTGATGCCGGGGTGAACGGAATCACGATTGTTAATCGGAGCCTGATGCGTGCTATTGATCTGGCCGCCGCCGCAGCCGCTAATCAGCCGGCTCTGCGGATTCGTGCCCTATCCCTAAACGATCCGGCGGTAGCAGATGTTATTGCACGTTGTACACTCTTGATCAATGCCACCGCCCTGGGATGGCACGATAACGAGACACCGATTCCTGACCCGCCGGTAGGGGCACATTGCCTGGTCTACGATATGGTCTATCGGGAAACAGCTCTCTTACGCGCCGCGGCGGCCCGTGGAGCACGGGTGCGCGATGGGCGAGGGATGCTGGTTGAGCAGGGAGCACTGGCTTTTGAGCGTTGGACAGGCCGTCCGGCGCCACGTGAAATTATGTGGCAAGCCGCTTTTGGGGTGGAGCACGGGCCATGATGGATCTCATCGTTGTTGTAATCGGTCTGGTGCTGGGTAGTCTGCTGAATGTGATGATCATTCGCCTGCCACGAGAGCGACGGCTCATCGGCTGGCCACGTTGTATCCGCACCGGCCAGCCCTTGCGCTGGTGGCAGTTATTACCGGTGATCGGCTGGCTACTCCAGCGTGGTCGCGCTGCCGATGGTCGTCCCCTGCCGTTCATCTATCCATTGGTGGAGATTGGTAGTGCACTCTGGTTGTGGCGCCTCTACGAACTTTACGGTTTTGGGCCACTCTTTGCGTATCTGGCCTTCGTTGGGGCGGTCTTGATCGTGACCGGCGTGGTTGACTGGCTCTATCGCTGGATCTATACATTTGTCATCCTGAGTAGCGCGATGATCGCCTTCATCTGGGGTTCGCTGGTTGGTGCTGGCTGGCGCGAATTGTTGCTTGGTGGACTGATCGGTGGGGTTGGGTTTTTCTTTCTGTACCTGCTGGCACTGATCTTATTCCCGGCTAAATCGGCACCTTTCGGTCTGGGAGATGTCTACTTGGCTATCTTCATCGGTGCCGCCCTTGGGTTACGTCACCTCGGCCCGGCGCTGATCTACGGTGTCTTCATGGCCGGTCTGGTGGCGGCTGGTATCCTGATCGCTCGCCGCTTCGGACGCCAGACCCCGGAATATCTGCCCTACGGCGCCTACTTGTGTCTGGGCGTGCTAATCTACGTTGCACTCGGTAGTTATCGGTTGATGTGATGAACACACCTGTAATCGGCTTGATTCCGGCTGGTGGGATGGCAACCCGCCTGGGGCCGTTACCGTGCAGTAAAGAACTCTTGCCAGTTGGTTCCTTCCACACCCCAGACGGCCTGCGTCCACGACCGGTCATTACCTATCTCCTCGCACAGTGGCAACGGGCTGGTATTGGTCAGGCGCTGATCGTGGTCAGACCGGGCAAATGGGACATCCCCACCTATCTGGGTGATGGGAGTGCCTTTGGGCCGCGCCTCGCCTATCTGACCGTTCACGAACCGCACGGTGCAGCCTATACTCTAGCCGCCGCTCTCCCTTTCATTCAGAATCATACTGTTGTCCTCGGTTTACCTGACGTCATTCTAGCACCAGAAGATGCCTATGCCACCCTCCTGACTCACCATAGCACAGCGCAACCGGATCTCACCCTCGGTCTCTTTCCGTGCGCACACCCTCAATCAGCAGATATGGTCGCGCTAACGGCTGACAGTTATCGGGTTACAGCCATCGAGATCAAACCTGCGCAAACAGATTTACGGTGGACGTGGATGGCGGCTATCTGGTCACCGACAGTAACCACCCTTTTGCACGAGGTCGTAGCTGCTGACCGCACGGCACGTACTCAGAGACAGATGTGCCCGGAATTACACATTGGTGCCGTCTTCCAGGCCGCTATTACCCGTGGCTTGCGTGTTGAAGGCGTTACCTTTACCGACGGTAAAGCACTCGATATTGGAACACCTGCGGGTTGGGCAGCGGCACAGCACTTTGCAGGTTGAGATTGATAAGCTGCCGATAAGAACGCCAGGTCATGCCAACGCTTGTTCAACAATGCACATTGTTCAGGTGTTACCCTGCACTGAGGCGACATTAGCGGCTCGCTGGTGGATCAGCATAGTGCAGGAGCATCGGTTCAGCACTTCCGTGCTCAGGTGCGCTGCATAATCGGATAGGGTATCACGCGATTACTGCTCTCAGAGGTAATCCAAGACATCTCCCCACCCCAACCCATCCAGCGGGGCGGGAGTCACGGTGCAGCGTGTGGCGGTATTGTGCCAGGATATGATCGAGCCGGAGGCTCGCGACCCAAGGGGATACCAGTCTCAGGCGCGGCGGGGCATCTGAACGATACCCCGCTGGAGTGGGGATTGCATGTCCGGCTTTCTCTGCTACCAGATTTGATACGAGCTGTACATAACAGCCTCTTACCCCAACGCCACCCCTTAAAACACATCAGCCACCATAATCGTCTGGTCGCGACCTGGGCCAACCGAGATAATGCCCAGGCGGGCACCAACCAACTGGCAAATACGGGCCACATACGCCTGAGCAGCTTCGGGCAAATCGGCAAAGCGACGCACATGCCGCGTCGGTTCGCTCCACCCCGGCAGCTCTTCATAAACCGGTTCGATCTGATCAAACAGAGCTGTCGTAGTAGGGGGATACTCCAACAGGGCGTCGTGCAGCTTGTAGCCTGTACAAATCTTGAGCGACTCCAGACCATCGAGCACATCAAGTTTCGTGATTGCCAGGGTATCGACGCCGTTCACCTGCGCCGCATAGCGCGCCATTACCGCATCAAACCAGCCTACCCGCCGTAAGCGACCGGTTGTGGTGCCAACTTCTGCCCAGGGTGTGCCGATCTGACGTAGCGCATCAGCCACCGGCCCATCAACTTCTGTAGGGAACGGCCCTTCGCCGACACGGGTTGTGTAGGCTTTTACCACCCCGATCACCGAATGGATATGCGTCGGACCGATACCACTGCCCTGACATGCACCGGCAGCACCTGGAGGCGAGGAAGTCACGAAGGGATATGTGCCGTGATCAATATCGAGCAACGCCCCCTGCGCACCTTCGAGCAGTACCGGCAGATCCTTCTCTAATGCCCGGTGAATGATCGGATGAACATCGGTGATATGATTGGCAAGCCGTCGCCCATACTCCAGATAGGTCAAATAGGTATCGTGCAACGAGAGCGGACGGGCATTGTAGAGTTTGGTCAGCAGGCGATTCTTCTCTTCCAGTACTGTGCGCAACCGGTTCAGCAGCGTCTCTTCGTGCAGCAAGTCGCCCATCCGAATCCCGGAGCGGCTCATCTTGTCGGCATACGCTGGACCAATACCTCGACCGGTGGTACCAATCCGT
This sequence comes from Chloroflexus sp., assembly GCF_034434295.1. GTDB lineage: Bacteria > Chloroflexota > Chloroflexia > Chloroflexales > Chloroflexaceae > Chloroflexus. Next base: position 65,671 of record NZ_DAOTZQ010000055.1, on the reverse strand, counting down.
CCTTCACCGCGTGCTTCCTCTTGCAACTGATCGAGCTGAATGTGATACGGCATGATCACATGCGCACGATCACTGACAAACAATTTGGCCGTGGAAACACCCCGTGCTTCAAGGTCCTCAATCTCTTTGATAAGTACCTCCGGATTAACCACCACGCCAGGACCGATGACATTGACGATGCCAGGATCAAAGATGCCAGAAGGTACCAGATGCAGTTTAAAGGTACCAAGATGGTTGACAACCGTATGTCCGGCATTATTGCCGCCACCGTAGCGAATGACCAGCCGCGCTCGCGCAGCCAGCAGATCGACCAGATGGCCTTTACCCTCATCGCCCCATTGAGCGCCGATTAATGCAACTACAGGCATCGCCTCTCTCCTGAAAGATAGATTCTGCTCCGAGTCAGGCTCTGCTCACCGGCTCGTTTCCTCTTCGACCCCGCCAGACATTCTCTGGTAACGTTATCGCTGATCATTCTGATCAAGCGCGCAGTGCCGCTCGCAGACCAGACAATGCTTCATCAACGTGCTGCGGCTCGATAATCAGAGGCGGGAGCAGACGAATAACATCTTCACCAGCCGTAGCGACTAACAGACCGTGGCGATGAGCCGCTTCACGTACAGCGCTCGCAGAACCGGCAATGCGCACACCGCGCATCAGGCCGCGTCCCCGCAATTCAAGCACCTGATCGGCGTGTTCATTAGCGAAATCCTGCAACGCTTCATCGAGATAATTACTTACCTGCTGGACATGGGCCAGGAAGGCCGGATCGCTAATTTTGCGGAACACGACGGTGCCAACTGCGGTTGCCAGCGGATTACCGCCAAAGGTTGTACCATGGTCGCCTGGATGAATGGTATCGGCAACGTGTTGGCCCATAAGCACTGCGCCAATCGGTAGTCCCCCGGCTAACGGTTTGGCTACCGTCATGATGTCTGGCTGAACACCGAGCTGTTCATGTGCCCAGAGCGTACCGGTACGCCCAACGCCACACTGAATTTCGTCGAAGACCAGCAGTGCGCCATAGCGCTGGCACAACTCGCGCACTCCCTGCATAAAGGCAGGTTCAGCGGCACGCAGGCCACCCTCGCCCTGCACCGGCTCAACCACCACGGCGCAGACATCATCACCCATCACGGTTGCCAGTGAGTCCAGGTCGTTGTAGCGGGCAAAGCGCACACCGGGCATGACCGGCATAAACGGCTCACGGTATTTCTCACGAGCGGTAATGGCAACTGCCCCCATGGTACGCCCGTGAAAACTACCGTCGAAGGCAACAATCGTCGTCTTACCTTCACCAACATGGGCACGGGCGTAGCGCCGTGAGAACTTAATCGCCCCCTCAATCGCTTCAGCACCACTGTTGCAGAAAAACACCTTGGCAAACGCCGGGCTGCTCTGCACCAGGAGCTTTGCCAGTTCAATGGCCGGTTGCGTGTGGTAGAGATTGGAAACGTGGATGAGGCGTTCAGCCTGATCATTGATCGCTTTCAGAACATCACGATCACCATAGCCAAGCGCATTCACCGCAATGCCGGCGACAAAATCGAGATACCGCCGACCTTCATTATCGTAAAGATACACCCCTTCGCCACGTTCAATGACGAAATCGGCGCGTACATAGCTCTGCAACAGATATTGGTGATCGGCTTGAATCAGTTCTGCGGCGCGTTCGCCGGTCATAGCATATCCTTTCCGTCGCGGTGGATGATACCTTCACAGGCGCAATTATACCACCGGCAGCAGAGTCGCTGTGGTGATGCCGGTTGTCTCTGAACGTCCAGTAGGGGTGCACATGACTGCCGATAGTGCCGCATAACTGTGCTACACAGGAGCCGGTCATGCTTCCGCCCTCCGCTGCGTCACAGGTAGTCCTAACCGAAAATCAACCTGTTGTACTATAGACGACGCTCATCACTTTCGGTACGATGATTTGTAGTGACATCATCCTGAAAGCTGTGAGGTCTGCCGTGACAGCCGTCATCGTCCAAACCCCTCCTCTTGATCCGCTCAACCAGATCATTACGCTGCTTGAGCAGCTTCGCAATCGTCTACCATTCGCTGAAGAGGAGCTGGTACGCCACACCCAGTTACGTGCTATTCTCGCCGAGCAACAGGAACGGAGTGCAGCAGCCCTTGCTGCATGGCGTGCGGCCCTGGCAATCCGCTGGGAGTGCGAGGTGCGTGCCCAGCGACTCTATGCGCATGTGCGACAACAGGTGATCGATGTTGTTGGCGCTGATACGCGATATTTACAACTCTTTGAACCAGACTCGGCAGCCAGCGCATTGACTGCAACCGATTTGCTGAATAGCTTGCGCCGTCTGGCCGTTGTGCTTAGTTTGATGCAGCCTGTGCCTACTTTCTGTGAGCAGGCACAGGCCGACATTCAGGCAATAGCTTCCGAATTGCAAGCTGCTATTCGACACGCCGAACAGTGTGAAGAAGAGCGTCGCCGGGTGCAGGCTGAACAGCGCCTGTTGCTCGATTTGTGCCATCGCTCGTACCGCCGGACACGACAGCGAATTGCGAGTCATTTAGGCGGATGACGTACTGCTAGGCTGCCGGCACTTTCGGCGCCAGTTGGGCCAGTTCGCGGCGGAGCTGGTTGATGCGGGCAATCGTGTTGCGCTCGTCACCAACCCCAGTTGCCAAGTGATGCTTTTTATGCGCCAGTTCTGCACAGGCTTCGTAGAAACGGCTGGCGGTGGCGTTACGCAGCCGGTTGCGGAGCTGACCACTGAATGATTTCACAGCATTGTAATGACCCGGTGCAATAATGCCGGCCATCACCTCTTCTGCCAGATAGGTGGCAATGTGATGTTGCTCGCGCCGAATCTCCCAGATCACCAGGCCGAGCACGACGATCCAGGACGACCAGTCGACCAGTAACGTCAGGCCGAGTCCGGTGAGACCAAACTCACCGGCCAGGAATACGGCCATGGTGTTGTGGAGAGCGTGCAGGCAGACTGCCAGTAGCCAGCCGGCAAGGGGTGAAATGAAGCGAATAAACCGGTTCGGGTGCAGCCGCGACATCGCCAGCCCCAGGCCGATCCAGGCAGTATACGCAGCGTGGCCCCATCCACCGAGAATGACGCGCAAAATGAAGAGTGAGATTAAACCGCCCACCCCATTCTCTTGATAGCCCATGAAGTAGAGGTAGAGCAGGTTTTCAGTGGCGGCAAAGCCTAATGCGGTGATGGCGGCGTACAGCATTCCATCGAGCCGCGAGTCGAACTCTTCGGGGAAGGCGAGCATGATAATGACAACGGCAATCCCCTTCAGACTCTCCTCTACAAGCGGCGCCAGCAGGGTTGTGCCGGCAACTTCAGCAGAGGCTTCCCCGATGAAGATGGCTAGCGAGACCTGCGCCAGCCCTGTCCAGACGATGGCACCAAGAGTTGCGACAAATGCACCCCAGATGAATGCCCCAAACAGTAACCGACGTGGCTCCTTCTCAAACCGGTCGAGCCAGTAGGCAATTGCGGCGTAGATGAATGCCGGTACAAAGCTGAGGATGGCAGCAGCGACAAACCCGATCATAGGACACCCTTTGTGCTCGGTATGGTTCCCCCCAAACGCACATCAATGCGGGTAGCGGCATCGAGTGCCCGCCCGAACGCTTTAAACAGGGCCTCGATCTTGTGATGGTCGTTCCGCCCGTACATCACCTGTGAGTGGAGATTGAAACGACCGTTGAAGGCAATACTCTCAAACAAATGGGCCACCAGATCGGTACCGAGCTGTCCTACGCGCATTGTGACAAAATCAGCCTGTACCACACAGTACGGCCGGCCACCAAGATCGACGGCAACCAGCGCCAGTACTTCGTCCATCGGCACGAAGCTGTGTGCGGTACGTACAATACCGGCCCGCTCGCCGAGCGCCTGATCGATTGCCCGACCCAGGCAAATACACACATCTTCGGCAGTGTGATGCTCATCGATGTGGAGATCGCCCTGCGCCCGCACCTGAAGGTCGAACAAGCCATGGCGTGCCCACAGCGTCAGCATATGGTCAAGAAAGCCAATACCGGTCTGCACGTCAGCCTGTCCACTGCCATCGATGGTGAGGGTAAGGGTAATGTTTGTCTCACCAGTTACCCGCTCAATGGTCGCCCGACGGATGCTATTCACTACGCTGCTGACTTCGCTCACTGCTAAATCCCTCCGGGTAACGCCGTTGCAATTTCTCGATGTTGGCCGCCATGACGGTACTCAATCGCACATCAAGTGCAGCGCAGGCCAGAGCCGCATACCAGAGAATATCGCCCAGCTCTTTCAATAATTCCTCACGATTGAGTGGATGACCATGGAAGAGATGCTTTTTCACGGTGTCGGCAAATTCGCCGGCCTCGCCACTCAGGCCAAGCGCCGCATTGGTCAGACGCTCACGCGGTGTTGGACCGGCAGCCAGCGTGCGCATTGCCAGTTCTTGATAGTGATCGGCGTTCATGACGACTCCTCGCCAGCAATGAGGCTTAACAGTTCGGGTAAAACATGGCGATTGCTGCCAATGCCTTCGTTGTGGTAAATGGTCGGCACACCCTGCCAGTCGGTGTAGGTACCACCAGCTTCGCTCAAAATCGGCAGCAGTGCTGCGGCATCCCAGACGTTCATTGCCGGATCGAGCGCAACTTCGGCGCGACCGGTGGCTACCAGAACGTAGCCGTAGCAATCGCCCCAAGTGCGGAACAGGCCGGCACGGTTCAGAATACGCTGAAAGGCTTCTGATCGGTTGTAGCGTTCGTAGCCATGAGCCACCGTCCCAACGACCAGACTCTCACGCAGGCTGGAAACAGACGATACCCGACAGGGTTGATTGTTCCAGTAACAACCCAAACCCTGCGCGGCGGCCACGATTTCAGCCAGCGCAGGGATATGGATGACACCGAGCACGGGTTCACCTTCCCGCAGCAATCCAATCAGCACTCCGTAGAGTGGCACGCCTCGCACAAAACTTTTCGTACCGTCAATCGGATCGAGCACCCAGCGGTAGGTAGCGTGTTCACTCCCGGTCAGACCATCTTCTTCACCGAGAACGGCGTGATCAGGGTAGGCCGCCTGGATAGCGGCGCGCAGGTGACGCTCGGCCTCCCGATCAGCAATGGTCACCGGCGACTCATCGGCTTTGTGTTCAACAGTGACACCACGCTGAAAATAGCGCAGCGTGATCTGGCCGGCCTCGTAAGCAATCTGGCGGGCAAAGTCAAGCATGCGGGCAAGTGATGTGCTCATCGGGTCACCTCAGCAAGCATCGTGATCAGCGCATCTGTCTGAGCAGGAGTACCGACGCTAATCCGAATATAGCCATTAAGCAGCGGCGTCTGATAATGGCGCACCAACACACCGCGCCGCTCGAGTGCCAGTTTGAGTTCGCGGGCATCACGCCCTTCGACCCGACAGAGGATGAAATTTGCCACACTTGGGAAAGGGGTTAAAAACGGGAACGTGGTGAGATGCTGAAACAGACGGTCACGTTCGGCGACAATAGCCTGCACCCGCGCCCGCAATTCGTCGGCGACAGCCAGTGATGCCACAGCGGCGGCCTGGGCAGCAACCGAGACATTGTACGGTTGCTTGATCTTCCAGAGTTGCTCACTCAGCCAGCGCGGGAACAGACCATAGCCTACGCGCAGCCCGGCCAGACCGGCCCACTTGCTAAATGTGCGGAGAATAGCCAGATTTGGATACCGGTCGAGCAGATCACTCGCACCGACCGGTGCGTGTTCTGGCTCAGCAAACTCAATGTACGCCTCATCAACAACCGCCAGCAGGGGCAATTCAAGAATCTGAAGTAGCTCGCTGCGAGGCAGTGGGTTGCCAGTTGGATTGTTAGGCGAAGTAAGGAAGATGGCTTTGGCACCCTGCGCTGCTGCCTGTGCAATGGCTGGCAGATCAAGACTGAAATCGGCACGGCGCGGAATGCTGATCACCCGCCCACCACAAATACCGGCATCAAACCGGTACATGCCGAAGGTTGGTGGACAATCGATAATCGCATCGCCGGGGCTGATAATCAGGCGTAAGACCAGGTCGATCAGTTCATCGGCACCGGCTCCGCAGAGGATTTCCTCCGGTGATCGACCGGTGTAATCGGCCAGCGCCTTCCGCAGCGCCGTCTGCTCAGGATCGGGATATATATGGTAAGTTGCCGTCGCCTGAAGTGCAGCCAGCGCTGCCGGTGCCGGGCCGTAGGGGTTTTCATTCGCATCGAGCTTGACAATCTGTGCTACCGGCAGGCCAAGGCGATCAGCCAGCACTTCTAGCGGTACAATCGGGGTATATGCTTCCAGATCGGCAATCTCAGGACGTATCAGACCAGGCAGAACCGACATCATAGTAACTCCATAGTGACGAGGGAGCGCATACCAGCGAGTATGATACCACAGACACAACAGCTACGTGGTATAATTCAAGCCTTGAATAGTTGAATTGAGGGAGGAAGCAATGACCCCACGAGCACTGGATCGGCGCGCAGCGTTGCGGGCCGAACTGCTCGGTCTCGTGCGAGAGCATGTGCCCGACGAAGCTATTGAAGCGCAGATCGAAGCACTGTTGGCCGAGGTATTGGCTGAAGAACCCGTTGTCGAACCACAGCCGGTTGTAACCGATCATCTTCCCCCTGATCAGCGCATTGTGGTGACCGGTCTGGGCGTTATCTCGCCGTTTGGGGTTGGTGTTGAGCCATTCTGGGCCGGCCTCATTGCCGGACGCAGTGCGATTGGTCGCATCACCTTTTTCGATCCGAGTGATTATCCCTGTCAACTGGCGGGCCAGGTAAACGATTTTCATCCACAGGAGTTTATGGATGCGAAAGAGGCGCGCCGGATGTCCCGCGCCAGTCAGATGGCCGTAGCCGCCGCCCGGATGGCCCTTGACCACGCACGCCTGCCTCTCGAACGTATGGCACGTGATGAGATTGGTGTTCTGATCGCCAGCGGGACTACCTCAATGCCCGATGTAGAACAGGCAGTCACCACATTGATCCAGCGTGGTGGCATGAAAATTAGTCCTTTCTTCATTCCGGCAGCCCTGCCGAATATGCCATCCAGTCAGGTCGCCATTCACTTCGGTTTACGTGGTTACACAACCTCGATCTGTACCGCATGTGCTGCCGGTGCGCAGGCAATCGGTGAGGCGGCAGAGGTTATTCGGCGCGGCGATGCCGAAGTGATGCTGGCCGGTGGCACCGAAGCTCCCATTACTGCCCTCAGCCTGGGAGCATTCTGTGTCATGCGCGCTTTGAGTACGCGCAGTAACCACGAGCCGACCAGGGCATCGCGCCCGTTCGATGCGCTGCGCGATGGCTTTGTTCCCGGCGAAGGGGCAGCCGTGCTGGTGCTTGAACGTCTGAGCAGTGCCCAGCGGCGTGGCGCACCGATCCTGGCAGAGCTGATCGGGTATGGTGTCTCTGCCGATGCCTATCACGTCACTGCTCCCGATCCAGATGGCGAAGGAGCGGCACTGGCCATACGGCGGGCATTGCAACAGGCTCAACTGGCACCGCAACAGGTTGATTACATCAACGCCCACGCCACCAGTACACCGGCGGGTGACATTGCGGAAACCAGAGCGATCAAGCAGGTGTTCGGTGAATATGCGTACAGTGTGCCGATCAGTTCGATCAAATCGATGATCGGGCATCTCACCGGTGCTGCCGGCGCAGTTGAGGCAGCAGCCACCATTCTGGCGCTGCACCACGGTCAAATTCCACCCACCATCAACCTCGAACATCCCGATCCCGAATGCGATCTCGATTATGTGCCGAATGTTGCCCGTCAGACAGCCATTCAGGTTGCGATCTCGAATTCGTTCGGGTTTGGCGGGGTGAATGCGGTGCTGGCCTTCCGCAAAATGCCGTGAGTGGATACAATGGTATAGATGGATCACGGCATCCGCTTGCCGTGCGATCTGTTGCCAGTCGCCTGCAAACGATGATTACCTGATATGTGGCATGTGTACGGTCACGAATGGGCCATTGAACAGCTCCGCAGCAACATCCGCAGCCAACAGGTAGCCCACGCCTACCTCTTTGCCGGGCCACAAGGACTCGGTAAATCACTGCTGGCGTTGCGTATGGCGCAGGCGTTGCTGTGCGAACAGCAGACCGGTGATCCCTGTTTGCAATGCCGTTCTTGTCGCCGTATCGATCACGGCAGCCATCCCGATGTCCGCATTGCCGGGATGGAGATCCAGGCCGCAGCCGCCAAAGCCGAAGATGCCGCTCGTCAGAAAGAGCTGAAAATTGCTACGATCCGCGAGTGGCAACGTGATCTGGCCTTGCGCCCATACGAGGCACCGCGCCGCGTTCTGATCCTCCACGACGCCGACCGGCTCAGCGAAGAGGCAGCAAATGCGATGTTGAAGACCCTGGAAGAACCGCCAGATTACGCCACGCTGCTGCTGGTGGCGCATAGCAATGAGTTGCTGCCGACCATCGTCTCGCGCTGTCGAGTGCTGCGATTACGACCATTGCCACGGGGGCAGGTAGCGAGTGCACTCCGCGATCAGGGTGCATCTAAAGACCAGGCTGAGATACTGGCCGCCTGGAGTAACGGACGGATTGGCTGGGCAATCAATTTGTTCAACGATCCGTCGGCACAGACTGCACGTCGTGAGTGTCTGGATGCGTTAATCGCGTTATCATCCACCCCAATCACGACCGGCCTGCAATGGGCTGAAGAACGGGCCAAAGAATATCGGGCCGGCGATCAGGCAACTGTCTTGATGTGGCTCGAATTGTGGCAGAGCTGGTGGCGTGACGTGATGTATGTTGCTGCCGGCTGTGATGAGGCTATCACCAACATTGATCGGCGGGCTGAATTAGCAGCCATGGCCGGTCGGATAACGCCGGCAACGGCGTTTGCTTTTCTCCAACAGATCATGACGGTGAGCCGGCAGTTGCTGGAAAACGTCAACCCGCAACTGGCGCTTGAACACCTCGTCTTGCACATACCGCGCTCTGGCTAGCGGAGGAAGTTATGCATCATTCATCGATCTTCGATCTCCATGCAGCAGTCATTGACGACTATCGTACATTTGTCGAGTCGTTTATCCGCATTGCTGATGATCGGATTCGGACTTCTGTTGAGGAGAAACTTGCCCGACAGGAACTCTGGCCAGAGCCGCTTGTTCAGCTTAGCCCAACCTACAAGATGGCGCAGACCGTCGATGATCTGGCGCGGACGGGGATTATCAGACCAGAAACTGCCCATTTCTTTCGTACAGCCTCGAATGCACCGTTTCGTCTCTATCAGCACCAGTACGAGGCGGTTGAACGCGCTGCTCGCGGCGAGAGTTTTGTGGTGACTAGCGGCACCGGTTCCGGCAAAAGTACCTGCTACTTTCTGCCCATTATTGATGATCTGCTGTGCCAGACCAAACCTGTCAGCGGCGTGCAGGCGCTGATCATCTATCCGATGAACGCACTGGTCAACTCGCAAGAGCAAGCCCTGCGCCGCCTTACCGACCAGTATCGCGTGCAGTACGGACGTGAATTCCCGATCCGCTTTGCCCGTTATACCGGTGAAACCAGCGAAGAACTGCGACAAGAACTACGCCGTAACCCACCCCACATTCTGCTGACGAACTATGTCATGGCAGAGTTGATGCTGGTGCGCCCTGACGACCAGAAGCTGATCGGCGAGACGATGAAGGGGTTACGCTTCCTGGTCTTCGACGAACTGCACACCTACCGTGGCCGCCAGGGTGCCGATGTTGCGATGCTGATCCGTCGCCTCAAACAGCGCTGCGCCGCCCCCGACATTCGCCATATCGGGACATCGGCAACGATGGTAGCCGGCCCAGAGGCATCTGCCGAAGAGCGACGGCGAGTGGTGGCCGAATTCGCTTCCCGTTTCTTTGCCCATCCGATCAGCGCCGATCAGGTGATTGAAGAGACCCTTGAGCCACTGACGATTGGTGGTCAACCGACGGAAGCCGAGTTACGCACAGCCTTGACCGAACCACTCCCGGCAGGCGATAATCTGCTGCGCTGGGAAGCGTTGCGCCGCCATCCGCTTGCCCGCTGGCTCGAATACGCACTGGGTATCCAGACCGATACCGATGGCCGGCTGGTACGTCGCCCGCCGCGTACCTTGAGCGACGCGGCCAGTGAACTGACTGCAATGACTGGTTGCACTCCCGAAGAGAGCCGCAAGGCGATCCAGCACATGCTAGAGGAGGGGAGTGCCATTCAGCGCCCTGACGGTCGCCGGGCGTTTGCCTTTAAGTTACACCAGTTTATCGCCCAAAGTCACCGGGTTTATGCCAGCCTGGAAGATCGCCAAACCCGCCAGATTCAGCTCGAAGGTGTACTGCGCAATCAACAGGGCCAGCTCCTATTCCCACTCGTCTTCTGCCGTCATTGTGGTCAGGAGTATTACGATATTGTGTTGAAAGAGAAACGGCAGGTAGTCCCACTCCTTGACTTACGGACGTATGAGGACGACCGCAGCGCCCGTCCAGGATATGTGATGCTGGCTCGCGAATCTGATGACTGGAGCGAGGAAAAACTACCTGACGAGTGGTTCAATGCCAGGGGCCAGTTGGACAAGAAATGGAAATCGCGGGCGCCGAGAAAGATGTGGGTGCAACCTGATGGTAATTGTAGCGAGCATCCACTTCCCAACGGCCAGCCCATGTGGTTTCAAGAGCGGCCCTTTACCATTTGCCTGAATTGCGGTGAATGGTATGACGGACGGGCGACAGAGTATACCAAACTCAGCACCCTCTCCAGCGAGAATGTATCGAGTGCAACCTCAATCCTCGCCATTTCGCTGTTGCAGAACGCGCAACGTACCGGAGCCGCCAGCGACCGCTTGCTCTCGTTTGTTGACAACCGTCAGGACGCCGCGTTGCAGGCCGGTCACTTTAACGACCTTATCCATATTGCTGTGATCAGGGCAGCACTGGTTGAAGCGTTGCAAACCCGTGGTGAACTGAGAGACAGCAAGGTTGCGGAAGAGGTTGTCAAATACACCACTCTAAAGCTCTCCGATATTGCCAGGAATAGTGAGCTGCGTAATAATACGCCAATGGCAAAGGAGGTATGGAAGACCTTCACTGATCTGGTGGAATACTGGCTATACGAAGACCTGCAACGCGGCTGGCGCAGCATCGTTCAACCCAATCTTGAGCAACTCAAGCTGCTCAAGATTGCTTACAACGGCCTTGATGAATTTTGCACCGACAACGCAATCTGGCAGGGTGTGTTGCAGCGCGTGCCAGAGGATCAACGGACGACGATTGTGAACATGGTGCTTGATACTATGCGTCAGCGGCGGGCGATCCATGCGCACTGGTTGCAAGAAGAGAATCAGCGTGAGCTGACCAGACGGATAACGAATCACCTGAATGAATTTTGGGGATTTGATGCTGACGATGCGAGCGGTCTCCAGCCTGCAACCTGTGCCGTAGTACGCGGACAGTCCAGCAAGCCAGTCAATGGCATCTCGCTCGGCCCTCGTAGCCGCCTCGGGCGGGACATGCGCAAGAAGCTCAATCTGCAACCAGATGAATACATCACGTTGATAAAAGCACTCCTTAATGAGCTGGCAGGGTATGGACTAGTCGTTCGCCTGGAGCCAATCGCCGATCACGAGCGCTTTCAGCTCAACGCAGCCTGTCTACGCTGGTGCCAGGGTGATAGTCTGCAACAAATGCCGGCAGATCACCCATCCTCAGATCAGAGCGGTCAGCAAAGAGAGCGATCCAATCGTTTCTTCCGTCAGTTCTACCTGCAAAAGGCGCAATCACTGGCCTCATTGGAAGCTCGCGAGCATACGGCGCAGGTCGTGGCGCCGGGTGAACGCGAGCGTCGTGAGAAGCGCTTCCGCTGGACGGAAGCGGAACGAAACGATCCAGGCATCAATCGGCCTCTCCCCTTCCTGGTCTGTTCACCAACGATGGAACTGGGCATCGACATCGCCGACCTGGAACTGGTACATCTGCGCAATGTGCCACCAACCCCGGCCAACTACGCCCAGCGTAGTGGACGGGCCGGACGCCAGGGCCAGCCAGGATTGATTATCACCTACTGTCGTGCCAACCGTCCCCACGACCAGTACTTCTTTCGTCGCCGTCACGAGATGGTAGCCGGTAGTGTCCAGGCACCGCGCATTGATCTGACGAGTGAGGCATTGGTACGTGCCCATCTGCACGCAATCTGGCTGGCCGCAGTCCGTCTACCGCTGGGGCATTCGATTGGCGATATAATCGATCTCGACCAGCAAGACCTGCCCCTCACCCCGAACACGCTCCACCAGATTCAGCTATCACCGGCACGCCTGCGTGACGTGCGCGAACAGATTGAGTCGGCGCTGTTGAGCGATGACCTCAGACGTATCGCACCGTGGTACAGTGAACGCTGGCTGGAAGATGCCCTCAACGAAGCACCAGAGCGGTTTGATCGGGCGTTTGATCGCTGGCGCGAATTGTACCGTATCGCCCTGCGGCAATCAAATGAAGCGAACAATCTCTTGTACAGCCGCGATAAAAAAGTGCAGGATCAAGGCAAACGGCTCCTGGATGAAGCGCTGCGCCAGCGCAATCTGCTCCTGCAAGACAATGTTGCCAGCGAGGAAAGCGATTTCTACCCCTACCGCTACCTGGCTACCGAAGGCTTCCTGCCCGGCTACAACTTCCCGGCTCTACCGGTACGTGCGTGGATCAAACGTGGTGATGGTGAATTCATCCCGCGCCCACGGGTGCTCGGACTACGCGAATTCGCGCCGCACAACTACATCTACCACGAAGGCGCCAAATGGGAAGTGGTCAGTTTTCGCACCACGGCTGATGGCCTGCACAATCGCCGCTCAGCACGCAAACTCTGTTACACGTGCGGAACGTTTACCGATCCCGGTGATGATCGCTGTCCGGTGTGTGAAACGCTGTTTGATGGCGAGAACAGCTACCTGGCAACTCTACTCGATATGCCGAATGTGACAACCCGGCGCCGTGAGCGTATCACGTCTGAAGAGGAAGAGCGGCGACGGCGCGGCTTTGATATTCTGACCACCTTCCGTTTTGCGCCCAACAATGCCCAGCAGATGAAGGCGCATATTGTCAACGCCACCGATCATCTGTTTGAGCTGACGTATGCCCCGGCAGCAACCATCCTCACCATCAATCGGGGCTGGTTAGCCGGCAAAGAGTCTGGCTTCCTCGTCAATCTCGACACCGGCGACATCGTCAGCGAGCAAGACCTGATGGACGATAATGGGCCGCCGCGTGCGAAACCACCGGGTGAGCGAGTCTTTATCAGCGCCCAGGAAACGCAAAACATTCTGATGATGCGGTTTATCGGTCAGCAGACAGGTATCGCCACGCCCGATTGGATTAGCCTGAAGCATGCGTTACGCTTTGGCCTGGTCGAGACATTCCAACTCGATGCTGACGAAATTGGGATCGAAGTCGTTGGCCGCGACCAATGGCAATCGCTCCTGTTCATCGAGAAGAGTGAAGGTGGCGTTGGCGTGCTACGACGGCTGATCGAAGAATCAGACGCTTTTCAACGGATGATTCGTGCTGCCCTGGAGCTGTGCCACTTTACGGTAGACGGTCAGGATACGAAACCGGAATGCACGGCGGCGTGCTACGACTGCCTGCTCAGTTTCTCGAACCAACACGAGATTTTACAGATCAACCGGCATGCTATTCGTGATCTCCTGGTGGCCTTGAGTCAGGCCGAACTGCGGCGCGAAAGCAACCGGCGTTCGTATGGTGAACATCTGGAGTTTTTACTATCGCGCATCGATCCGCAATCCGACCTGGAGCGCCGCTTCTTAAAGACACTCAAGGCACACAACGCCCGTCTTCCTGACAATGCACAAGAACGGATCGCTGAACTGAATTGCGTTGCCGATTTCTTTTACGACCCAAACATCTGCATCTTTTGCGATGGCAGCGTTCACGACGAACCAACCCAACAGGCGCTTGATAGTCAGATTCGACGCGATCTCCGCGCACACGGTTATCGGGTCATCGTTATCCGGTATGATCGCGATTTGGAGGAACAGATTCGATCATATCCTGACGTATTTGGTATCAGCGGATGAATCGATGGCGCAAGCCAATGCTCGCTCTCTGCCAGACAGCCACGCACCGGTAGAGAGTACAGGTACCGGAGTCGAGTTATGTTGCCGCTGCTGAGCGTGCGCGAATTACATGTGGTCTTCGCCGCCAAACCGATCTTGAGCGGGATCACGTTTGATTTACGGCCAGGTGAGATTTTGGGCGTGGTCGGCTTGCGCAGCGCCGGTAAGTCAGTTCTCTTACAAGTCCTGGCCGGTATCTACCCGCCAACCACCGGTGAAGTTCAGATTGATGGTATACCACTGGCCTGGAAGTCCCAATCTGCGCAACGTTTGGGAATTGAGTTCGTCCCGCAAACCCCGCCATTAGTCGAGATCATGCCGGTGCTGAACAACATCTTCCTCGGGCGCGAGCGAGGTAATCGTCGGCTCGATCAGGCTACGATGGCAACCCTTGCGTATCAGTGGCTTGACCGGTTTGGTTTACCGCCAGGACTGGCCCATCAGCAAACGGCTGACCTGACCGAAGAGGAGCGGCAACTGATCGCGCTTATCCGGGCTTTCGTGCGGCCTGTCCGGCTGTTGATCCTCGATGAAGCCTTTTCGACACTGAGCTTCATGCGCCAGCAAGCCGTCTTGCAATATCTGCGCGAACTGGCGGCAACCGGCGTCGCTATTATCTTCAGTAGTGACGACCTTAATCTCATTTTCAGCATCACCAACCGCATCCTGGTCTTGTATCAGGGGCGTCAGGCCGCACTGCGAACGACCGGTGATACGACCCCGCGCGATATTGTCGAGCTGATGGTCGGTTCGGTACGCCAGGAACGAGTCACACCGCTGATTTGGGCCTTTGAAAATTACTATCAGGCTCAGCAACAGGCCGAAACACTGCGTCAGCGCCAGCAACAATTGCAACACAACCTGGACGAACAAGACTCGCTGAATCGAGAACTGGTACGGCAATTACAAACCCAAATGATCGCTCTGGATCAGCTCAATCGGGCTTTGCAAGAGGCAAATCATCGCCTGATTGACGAACGTGAAGCCGAACGGAAAGCCCTGGCCCGTGAACTGCACGATCAGGTCATTCAAGACCTGCTCAGCTTCAATTATCAGCTTGAGCACGTCGAAGAGGAGATTGACCAGGAAAGCATCCTGGAAGAATTGCAGCATATCCGGCGGGGCATTCGAGAAGTTGTCGCCATGCTGCGCCAGATGTGCAGCGATCTGCGTCCTCCTACCCTGGATAGTCATGGTCTGGCGGCTGCCCTCCGCTCCCTGGTGAGTCAGTGGAGTGAACAGACCGGTATTCGCGTCGAGCTGAAAATCGCTGAACCGTTAGAACGCTGGTCAGAGACCATCGAACTCACCGTCTTTCGGATTGTGCAAGAGGGCCTGAACAATGTGCGCAAACACGCCCGTGCGACGCAGGTTGTGCTTGAGGTGCGCCGGACATCAGCAGCGGGGATTATGGTTCGCTTAGCTGACAATGGCAAAGGGATGGCTACCCCACCCGATCTGCGCAGCCTTTCAGAGCAAAAACACTTTGGCCTGATCAGCATTAGCGAACGAGTTTCCCTTTTACGCGGCACCCTGCGGATCGGCCCCTCAGCATGGGGAGGATTAGAGTTACAGGTTGAAATCCCCAATCCAGCACCCTTCCCGACAACCGAAGGGATTGGGGTGGTTTAGAACCTATCTCATCAAGCTGTGCCGTCGTGCTCCCCAACCATTGCACAGAACTCATGCACGCTTGCCAGTCACCAAAGACGGCCTATCCTGCTCCCAAGCCGTTGGTGGGAAAGAGCACAGCTCCGGTCGTGCAATCATGCGCTGGATTGGTTACGTTGCACGCCTGTCATGTGCGTGTCGCGGAGTTTGGCGTGCGGCAGCCATGCTGCCGCGCCAGCCGTGCTTCGTGCCATGCGCGTATCACACCGTTCACCCTGCTGGTCACGGGTATCGTGTGTGCTCTCGTCACGATCAGGTAGCCTGTCAGTAATTAATGAGGTAACTTCTAGGTCACTTTCCGCTTACGGCGCAGCGTATCCTCAACCACCTGACGTACCGTGGCGGCGTCGAGATCTTTTTTGTCGAGAAATGCAAGAGCGCCCGCCTCCAGTCCCAGGCGGCGAAACTCGCGATCAGGGTAGGCACTGATCAGGATCACGCGCACGTCGGCCAGGGTCGTTTTGATACGGCGCAGACATTGAATCCCGTCACCGTCATTCAAAATAACATCAACAAACACCAGATCGGGCGTGATCTGCTTAAGCAATCGAATCGCCTGATGGCAATCTTCGGCCTCGTAAAGCTGAGCTTCGCCACAGGCTTTGCCGATCATCCGCTTCAATTGGGCACGATACCGTTCGTTATCGTCAACGACCAGAACGGTTAACGGTGAGGCACCGCTACCTGCGGACTCACGGTTTTGGGCCGCTTCGTAACCGGTTTCAGCCAGCAGTTCAGGGTGATGAATAGCGAATTGATACGCCTCAAGCCGACTGCTCACACGAATAGCACGGTAGAGTGCTGTCAGATGGTTCTCAATAGTCTTGATACTCAAATCCATTTCTTGCGCCATCCGCCGGTTGTCGTAGCCCTGGGCAATCAGGCGCAAGAGTTCGCGTTGGCGCCTGGTCAGCGTGACATGCGGCGAGCGGTTGAGCTGAGGAGCGGCCTGGATAATACGGTTCAAGAGGGGGCTGGAAATCCAATTCCCACCGGCCATAATGCGCTGTACCGCCAGTTGCAGATCACTGAGGGGCTGATCCTTGAGGTGATAACCATTCACACCAGCCGTCAGCAGACCGACCACATAGGACTGATCATCGTAGGCACTGACAACCAGAATCTTCATTGCTGGATAGGTGGCGTGAATCTGGCGAATTGTGGCAATCGGCTCAAAATCAGGCATAGCGACATCAACGACCAGCAAATCAGGCTGGTGCTGCGCCAGCACGGCCAGTAATTGCGGCCCATCAGCCGCCTCGCCAACCACCTCACACTCCGGTAGACTGGTCAGCGCGCTCCGCAATCCGGCACGCACTACCGCGTGATCATCGGCCACCACAACGCGCGTTGTTCCCATTGCCAATGCCTCACTACAATCCCCGATTATTCCTGCTTCATTGCCAGAAGTTGTTCATTGAGATAAGGGATATTATCCCCGAAAAAGGATTGTGAGGCAAACAGGGGTAGCTCGGAGCAATGTTGCATCACCGGCACCGGGTACACCATGCAAACACTGCGAGCCAGGAAAACCAACATCCTGCTCATAGCCGGTGTAGGTGAAAAGATGAGGACTGTACTGCGTTGCACTGATCACAAATGCGGAAGGTTGCGCAGCAGACACCGTTACACAAAGAGCGGGGCGGGTTGCGAACCCGCCCCCTGAACCATCACCCAGTGGAAATAATCACCGTCCATCACGCCGAACGACCGCGTCGGCGCGTGGTGACGTCGAAGATCACTGCTGCCACCAGCACCAGACCGCGCACGATGTATTGATATGCAATATCAATACCCATCAGGTTCATACCGCTGGTCAACGAAACATACACCAGGGCACCGATGATTGAGCCGATTACATTCCCGACCCCACCGGCAGCCGAGACACCACCGATATAGGCGGCGGCAATCGCGTCCAGCTCAAACAGCGTACCGGCAGTTGTGGTCGCCGATCGCAACCGTGAGGCAAACAGCACTCCCGATAGGGCTGAGAGCATCCCCATCGAAGCAAACACAATATAGGTAATGCGCTTGACACTGATCCCGCTCAACTCGGCTGCTTCAGGGTTACCCCCAACCGCATAGATATGCCGTCCCAGCACTGTCTGGGTCGTCACAAAGTGATAAACTGCCACTACCAGCAGCACAATAACCATCGTCCACGACAGACCATTGTAGCCGGCCATGATCCAGGCCAGTAAGCCGATCAGCGTCGAGATGAAGACCAGCTTGAGCACAAACATATCGAGGGGCAACACCTCGAAGTTATACGCCAGCTTTTTGCTCCGGGTGCGTATCTCACTCAAAACGTAAGCCACAATTGCCACCACACCCAGCAGTAAGGTCAGCGTATGATAACCGGGGATCAGACTGAAAGGCACATCAGGAATAAAACCGTTACCAATCGCATTAAATGTTTCGTCTTCGATGATAATCGTACCGGTACCGGCAGTCACCAATTGCAAGGCACCACGGTAGATCAGCCAGCCGGCCAGCGAGGCAACGAAGGACGGAATCTTCAATTCGGCTACCGGAAGAGCGGTCAGCAAACCGGCAAGTGCGCCCATCACCAGCACCATCGGCACGACCACGATGGTGGGTAATTCCCAGAAGCGCAAAGCAATTGCGGCGACGGCACCGAGAAAACCGGCCAGAAAACCGACCGACAGATCGATATGGCGAATGACGATCACCAGCGTCATACCGACCGCCAGCACCGCAATATAACCGGTCTGGTTGATCAGATTGCTCAGATTACGCGACGAAATAAAGATACCGTTCGTCGTGATTGAAAAGATGATCATGATGACGAACAGGGCGATGAACATACCATATTGACGGATATTCTGCCCCAGCACATATTGTAAGTTAGCCAGAAACGTTGCCTGTTTCACTTGGGTTCTGGTAGCCATGCCAACTCCTTACCTCGATGTAACACCTATCATCACTCCTCGTTGAGGATATACCGTTAATAATCGACGGCCAGGGCCATAATCTTTTCCTGGGTTGCCACGGCAATTGGTAGCTCGCCCTTGATCCGACCACCGGAAACGACGTAGACCCGGTCACTCATACCGAGGACTTCAGGCAATTCCGATGAGATCATGATGATGCTCATGCCATCTTCGACCAACCGATTCATAAGTTGATAGATTTCATACTTGGCCCCCACATCGATGCCACGAGTCGGTTCATCGAGAATCAAGACATCAGGACGAACGAAGAGCCATTTACCGAGACATACCTTCTGCTGATTACCACCACTCAGATTGACAACCTGTTGCTCGATGGTAGGAGTTTTGATATTCAACGATTTACGGTATTCTTCAGCAACCTGAATCTCAGCGTTTCGATCAATAACGCCCTTGTTCGCCAGCGCACGCAGGTTCGCCAGCGTGATATTCTGGCGCACGTCCTGGATGAGGATCAGGCCTTTTGCTTTGCGGTCTTCCGAGACATAAGCCATCCCGGCAGCAATCGCCTCACGGGGATGCCTGAACTCACGTTTACGACCTTTAAGCCACAATTCTCCACTCACGCGATAGCCCGGTGCATTGCCAAACAGGCTAAGCGCCAACTCGGTACGACCGGCCCCCATCAAACCGGCCAGGCCAACAATTTCACCGCGTCGTACCTGTAAATTGACATCGCGCAACAGATAACGACCTGCTTCTGCGGAATAGACCGTCCAGTTGCGTAACTCAAGCACCACCTCGTCACCAGCCTGATGATTGCGTGGCGGATAGATATTCGTAATTTCACGCCCAACCATATTGCGGATCAGTGCCTGCTCGCTCACTTCGCCCTTGCGAGCATCGAGGGTACAGACGGTCTTCCCATCACGGAGAACGGTCACTGTATCGGCAACTGATAACACCTCTTTCAGCTTGTGTGAAATCAGAATGCAGGTCACGCCCTGATCGCGTAATTCGCGTAAAAGGTTTAACAGGTTCTCGCTATCATCTTCATTCAGCGCCGCCGTCGGCTCATCAAGGATCAAAATTCTTACTTCACGGCTCAGCGCCTTGGCAATTTCGACCAGTTGCTGTTTACCGACACCCAAATCCCGGATTTTGGCAGCCGGATTCACCGAGAGGCGCACCTTTCGCAACATCTCATCGGCCCGACGGATCGTCTCGTTCCAGTCGATAATCCCGTTACGTCTAATTTCGTGGCCGAGAAAGATATTTTCGTAGACGGTCATTTCTGGTACCAGGGCCAGTTCCTGGTAAATGATGCCGATCCCAACCCGCTCACTGTCAGCAATGCTGAAAAAGCGCTGTGGTTGACCATCGATCAGAATGTCGCCACTGTACGAGCCATACGGATAGACACCGCTCAAAATCTTCATCAACGTCGATTTCCCGGCCCCATTTTCACCTACCAGACAATGGATTTCACCCCGTTTCACGCTGAAAGTGACGTTATCAAGTGCGCGCACACCGGGGAACTCTTTGGTAATCTGACGCATCTCCAGGATCGGGGTCTGCATGCTACACCGCCTTGTGTGTTCTTTTTGCCGTAGTGTGTTTCATAAGTTTACCGCAATTTTGGCATCATTTAACAGACCGGGATTGCAACGGGCAACCCCGGTCTTCGTGAAGAGAAATTCGTTTAGGGCAGATTGGTGAAGTCGCTGGCGCTGTAGTAGCCGGAGTCAATCAGGGCTGCGCGCACATTGTCACGACTGACCGTCACTACCGGCGATTGAATGGCGGGGACGTCCTTCTTGCCGTTGTTGTAAGCACCACGAGCTTCAGGCTGCTGATCTTGAAGCAGTGCAACCGCTGCCTTGATTGCGTCTTGCACCAGCGTGCGCACGTCCTTGAAGACGGTCATCGACTGGCGTCCATCGATGATGTATTGCACAGAAGCCTTCTCAGCGTCCTGACCGGTGACAAAGTACTCGGTGACATCCTTATCAGCCGCGAAGGCATCGGCGATTGCACGGGCGGTACCATCGTTCGGGGCAAGGATGTAGACTTTGCCCTTGTCAGCAGCGGTCGCCGCAGTCAGGTTTGCCTCGGCCAGATTCTTGGCAGTGTTGAAATCCCAGTTGGTGGTCACCTGACCGATAATCTTCGCCATTTCGTCGCGGGTGAGATCGAGCTTGTTCTGAAGAGCAACCGCCTCACTCGAATTCTTGATCACGAACGTGCCATCGGCAATCTTGGGCTGCAAGACTTTCCAGGCACCCTCGAAGAAGAGGAAGGCATTGTTGTCTGAGGCTGCACCGGCGTACAGGTAGAGCGGATTACCGGTACCGCTGGCGTGATCAACCAGATACTGCGCCTGCTGGGCACCCACGGCAATGCTATCGAAGGTAACGTAGTAATCAACCGCATCAGTCTCGCGGATCAGGCGGTCGTAGGAGATCACCTTCACACCAGCCGCCCGCGCCGCTTCAGCCGCCGCTGCCGCCGCCGTGCCATCGTGAGGGCAGATGATCAGGACCTTAATGCCCTTGGCGATCAATGCCTCAACGTTCTCCTTCTCCTTAGCCGACGAGCCCTGGCTGAAGAGAATCTCAACCTGATAACCGGCCTGCTGCAATGCTTCGCGGAAGCGGGTCTCATCCTGGATCCAGCGGGGTTCATCTTTAGTAGGCAGGACAATCCCAACCGCAAGCTGCTGCGTATTGCTGGTGCTACCACCGGTGCTACCGCCTGTACTCCCACCAGTGTTGCCACCGGTGCTGCCACTGCTACCACATGCAGACAACAGGAACGCGATGGCTGTCAACAGAGACAGCAACAACCCAAGAGTCTTCTTCGACATGAAAGTCCTCCTTGAATACAAACATCCCAACTCATTGCGAACAACACTGATCACAACACGCAGAAATCATTTACTGCTGGTACACCTCCTTGTGCGCATAACGATGCAGTATCCAGATACCGCTATTGAAACATAACGGCACCGGATTGCCCAGTCGCCTCACCCTGAAAAACGGTGGGGGATCACCCCTAGTCGCCCATTAGGGGAAAACCCCTAGAGTCGGTCAGGCTTATTTGTCTTTGGACGTAGTAGGAGACTAGCAGGAAAAGGGGGCTGCCGGCGGAAGCTATCTCATATATGCAGACGGCACGCTCCTGGAACAGACATCCTTCGCACAACGTGATACGTGTATGTTCGCGTGTGGCAGGAAGCTTTCCGCAACATACTCCCTGCATAACTTTATGTACACATAGAGTAGAGCGTATGCCGATAAGCGCAAGCTATCTTGCATAACACCGACCTACCATTCGGGCATCAGCCGTGGTAGACTAGATAGTGCAACGGTGTTCCAAACCAACTACCAACATTCCATCATTGCACGGAGACGGCATATGATGCCACTTGTGCGCACCAAATTGCAGCCGCCGGAAGTGCGGCCTTCGTTGCTTTCACGTCCCCGCTTGTACGAACAGCTACGGCTTGCCCTGCACAGTCGATTGGTATTGATTGCGGCCCCGGCCGGCTACGGTAAAACATCGTTGCTGGCCGAATGGATTGCTCAGGCTCACAAAGAATGGTCACACATTGCCTGGTTGAGTCTTGACGAGACCGACAATGATATTCGCCGTTTACTGGCCTACTTGCTGGAGGCGTTGAGTAATTTACCGCCTGAGCGACGTGCACAGTTGCAGGCACTGTTAAGCGAAGACTCTGAGATTGATACGACACAATGGTGTGCCGAATTGCTGAACGATCTGGCCGAGACAGCCGGGCCGACAGTCATTGTGCTCGATGACTATCATCTAATCAACGATCCACTCATTCATAACGCGATTACTTTTCTCGTTGATCATCTGCCAC
This sequence comes from Chloroflexus sp., assembly GCF_034434295.1. Taxonomy (GTDB): domain Bacteria; phylum Chloroflexota; class Chloroflexia; order Chloroflexales; family Chloroflexaceae; genus Chloroflexus. The sequence continues at coordinate 43,104 of NZ_DAOTZQ010000055.1, read as the reverse complement.
CCCGTTGTCGTTTACTGATCGCCAGTCGTCGCGATCCACCACTGCCTCTCGCACGCTGGCGCGCCCGTGGCCACCTCACCGAGTTGCGTAGTTTTGATCTGGCCTTTAACCCTGAAGAGACGGCAGCCTTTCTGCTTGAAACGATGGAATTGCCCTTGAGTCGTGATCAAATCGTGGCATTACTGGAAAGTACTGAGGGCTGGCCGGCCGGCTTACAACTGATTGCACTGGCGATCCGTGATCGGGTGAACCGTGGTGAATTGATTGATGAATTGATCAGTGGTAATCGCTACGTTGCAGATTATTTAATTGAAGATGTCTTTAACCATTTACCACACCAGTTACAACAATTTCTCCTTCAGACATCCATCCTCGATCAGTTATGTGGAGCGCTATGCGATGCAGTTATCGGTGTCCATGATAAAACAGAGGTACGAACGCCAGTTCAATCAAGTCAACAAATCCTGACCGAACTTGAGCGTAACAATCTCTTTCTCTTTCCGCTCGGTAGTGAGCGGGTCTGGTACCGGTATCATCATCTATTCGCCGAGGTTTTACGGGATCGGCTGATGGCAAGTTACTCACTGGAACAGGTGGCGATCCTGCATCGTCGGGCCGGGGCTTGGTACGCAGCGCATGGTATGTTGACGCAAGCTGTCAATCATGCGTTGCAGGCCCAGGCATTTGACGATGTCGTTGCCATGCTGGAACCAATTGGTTTAGCGGTCATTTCGCAGGTCGGCGAGGTAACGCTCCGGCGATGGTTACCATCTCTACCTACAGAGGCTTTTGAGCGTCATCCACGACTGGCCCTCTTACGAGCCTGGCTGGCGACGGCAGATTATCAGGTTGACGAGGCTGCCCATTGGATTGCGGTTGCCGAACACGCCCTGGCCGGCGTCGCCAGTGGCGCAGCAACACCCATCGGACCAATTGCGAATTTGCGCGGTGAATTGAGTGCAGTTCGGGTGCGTCTGGCGGCTTTACAGGGTGATACCGATCAGGTGATAGCAGAAGGTAAGCAAGCGCTGAACTGGTTGCAGAACGATTACCAATCACTACGCATGCGAATCGCTAAAGACCTGGGTTACGCCTGTATTGCCCAGCGCGATCTGGTACGGGCAGAGCAGGCGTTCAGCGAAGCCATGGTTAACGGTTTTCACGTTGGCCTACCATACATTTCAGCGATGGCAACCATTGATTACGCCTATGCGCTCATGCTGCGTGGCGTATACACGAACGCAATTAATGCCTGCCGCGACACCATCGAGCAAATGATGCATCACCAGCGTAATCGAACCGTTCCTGGTATTGGTCTACCCTTCCTGGCCCTGGCCGACCTGCATACGATCCGCCACGAATTTGCCGGTGCCTTACCGGCCCTGGCCGAAGCAGAAAGTGCGATCAAGTCAGGACATACCACCAGTTATCTCTGTCTACTGATCGTCATGGCGCGGGTAGCTCGCGCCCGCAATGATCTCGTCGGGGCACTACGGATCATCCGGCAGGCCCGCTTTATGGCACGCCAGCGGCGAGTCGGCTGGGTACGCGCTGTACTGGATGGTTTAGAGGCTCAAATTATGGTCGAGCAAGGTGATTTGGAAGCAGCCGGCCAACTCATCACCAACATCGTGACCACGTCAAGTGAGTTTCAATATCTGCCAACAGCGGCTTTCTATGCTCGTGAACATATAACCCGTGCTCACTATGAATGGCGGCTAGCTCGCTATCAGGCCACCGGCGACTGTCAGGCGCTGCGCGAGATGGTAATGGAATTGAGCACACCATCAGATACAGAACTCTGGCAAAGCCTCTCACCACTCGATGCAGCATTGCTGCGCGGATTAGCTCTGGCGTCAGCCGGTGACGATGCCACCGAGGCCATCCTGACCGCGCTCGATCTGGCGACCAGTGAACGGATTGTTGCCCCTTTTCAACAAGCAGGTGAATCGCTACACCGAGTTCTCAACCAGCTTTTGAGTCGGCAACGACTGCCACCATTTGGCGAATACCTGCTCTCGCTCCTTGACGATTACGAACCTTCGCCGATTGCTGTTCTAAGCACACCCTCATCTGATGCGCTGACCGAACCGCTCAGCCAGCGTGAAATTGAGGTCCTACGGCTGATGGCCGAAGGGCGCAGCAACCAGGAGATTGCCGGTCACCTGATCATTGCCATCAGCACGGTAAAATCGCATATTAACAACATCTTTAGTAAACTGGGTGTCGCCTCGCGCACGCAAGCGGTAGCACGCGGGCGACGGCTCGGTCTGATTCCTTAACGACGCTTCAGGCGATGACGAATATCAATCACATCACGGAGCATAGCCTGGCAGGTACCCAGGGGACCATCTTCGAGACTACTGACAGTTGAACGACCAGCACTATCGCTGTAGATGACAAAACCCATTTCACCGTGTGCTAATCGGGATAGCGGATGGTTGGCTGTCAACACTGTTGGCGCAACCGAGAGTGTATACGTTCCATCCGTTTGACGCACGGCAGAGGCAACCAACGAGATGCGTCCACCAACCCGCCAGGCCGCTGCCAGATCGTCGGTGCTCACCTCACGGATACCGCGCACCTGTACATCGGCCAGTGTCGTCGGCTGATTGAGCACCGCATTGGCGAAGATAACCAGTTTATTCGCTGCATCCCAGCCGTCAACATCGAGTGAGGGATCAGGTTCGACGATGCCCTGCCGCTGTGCCTCAGCCAGGGCAGTAGCGAAATCGGCACCGGCAGCCATCTGTTCGAGAATGACCTGGGTCGTGCCATTCACCACCAGTTCTGCACGTTCGATCTGGGCACCAGCCAGATCACGTCGGCCAAAATTAATCGTCGGTAACGCACCACCAACCGCACCAGAAAAGCGCAGCGGCGGACGCCGGCTATGGGGCGAAAGATCATCAGCCCAATCGCTCAGCGTCGCCAGCTCTTGAAATGCCAGCACCAGCGGGCCTTTGCTGGCCAGAACCGCAGCTCTGCCGCGTTGGAGCGCTGCGCGAACGATGTCGAGGCCAGGTTGACCATCGCGAAGATTGGTTGGTGTTGCTTCTAACAAGAGGTCATATGCGGCCGTCTGTGCCAGCGTAACCGGATCGAGATCAGGCCGAAATGTCGGCAACTCTCGTACTCCGAGCCGACGTCGCTTGAGATCAACAATCGCCGCCAGATCAAGCCCAGATGGATCGAGGGCGACACCCGTAGAGTCGGCAACACCAATAATGGTGAGACGGAAGCCATAGCGACGCGGTAAACGCTCAGGATCGGCGATTAACAGCTCAAGGAAGGTGCGACCAATGTTCCCTAGACCGGTAAGAAGAACAGAAACGGTTTCCATAGTACTTAAGTACTCCTATACAATCAGGACTTGAGCGTGTATAATATAAATTCACACATAGCAGTTAAGCAAATCAACATGTGCGTCGCAGCAACTATGCAAAGGGTATACGACGGGGTCTACCAAATGAAGCAGTGTCAGGTTCCGTGCCCGTTCATCGCACTACACAGCCAGGATATGACAAGTATTCGCAAACACTTACTTGAAGGTCACCAGTGTCGTGACGCATGGGTAGCCCTGAGCACGCTAGTACAAGATGCACGCCAGCGCAAGGATTGCCTGGAACGGGCCTCAATTCTGGCGCCTGACGATGAGGAGCTACAGATTGCGTATCTGGAAGCACGATTGACTGTTGATCCTGCTGACATGTTTGCCCAGCAACGGCTGAACGAAATCCGCACCATGCGATTGCTTTCAGACGTAAAGACACCTTATTTTCACGAAGCACCAAAGCCGCGATTAATCGGTGACATCCTGGTCTCGATAGGAGCGATTAGCGAAGCGGAACTCAATGAAGTGCTGGCTGAGCAACGTCGTGGTAGTCTGCTGGTATCGGATCGGCGGATCGGGCAATTGCTTTTACGGCGCGGCATGATCACACCTGCCAAACTCGCCAAAGCCTTGATCATTCAGCAGCAAGAACGGAGTCGGGCACGCACAGCACCCCAGGTGTTAGGTGAATATCTGGTTGAGAAGGGATATATCACTGCTGCCCAACTGGAAGCAGTGCTCACCGAACAGATTCGCCTGGATCAGCAAGGCAAGCGTTATAGCCTGGGTCAGCTTCTTGTGCAGATGCATCTGATGTCGAAGGAAGCTGTTGAGAAAGCGGCTCGAGAGTATGAGCAACTCTTCTGGCGGCAATTTAATACGTAGCTTAGAACTGATTTCATGAAAGCTGTGCTGTTAGACCGTCGCCCAGACACATGAACGCTTGCCAATCGCCAACGATAGCATATTCTGATTCCAGTCTGCCGGTATGACAGCGAGGAGGGCTGCCGACCATCTCCGGTGCAATTACGCACTGGATTGGTTATCTTACCCGCCCGGCATGCGTGCGTCGCAGCGTTTGGCGGTAACCACGCCCGCACCGGCCGTACTCACGATCGGGCGCGGATCACGCCAGCCACCCTGCTGGTCACGGGGGTGATGGGTGTTCTTGTGACGATCATGGAGTCTGTCGGTCCTGAATGAGAAACGCTCTAGTAAATGTTTTTTGAAATAGGTTCTAATATCCTGGAGGCAGAGCCTTTCAAGCATTGCGCGATACGGAGTGCATCGACAGACTTCTTATCTGATCGTTTAGGTTTACAGTGAGCAGTGCTGCGTGGCACGTAGAAAGGAAATGTCGCTTTCGTCCAACAAGCATTGAACACTGTCAGCGTAGAGAAGACATCACCCCCTCTGCTTGGCGATAGATTGCAACATAGCCGCCGCAAATCATACACTAAGGCGTGCTACAATAAGCACGCCTTTCGGCAATGTTGCACTATGGGTGTAGAGTCTACCTGTGATAACCACTCGCACATATATCTTTTCCCGCCTGGAAATCTGGTTACCGATCATCTGGTTGGCGGCGGTTATCAGCATGGCAGCGCCAGGATTGCTCTGGTGGATGACAGAGTCATTGCTCCAGGTACCGTTGACCATCGGTGGCGGGTTGCTGCTCTTCATCATTCCAGGACTGGCAGTATTACGCTGGCTGTATCCTGTACCACTCCTCTGGTTTGAACGGTTAGCACTTGCCACCAGCCTCAGTTGTGTGGTCATGCCTGTCCTGCTACTGTTCAGTGAACTGATCGGCTGGCGCTGGCACAGTGGATCGGCCTGGGTGCTGCTGGCTGTACTGGCTGTTGTAGTGTGCTGGCCACCGCAACCCTACCGATTAGCAACGTATTCGCACCGACATCTGATCGGATGGATTGTGGTGTCGCTCACTGTCGCTGCACTGGCAGTGCGCCTCTTTGTCGTCCGCACGATCCCGGTGGGATTATTCGGCGACTCATACCATCATACTGTCATCACCCAGCTATTCATTGATCACGGTGGTCTGTTTCACTCATGGCAACCATACGCACCGGCGACAACCTTCACTTACCACTATGCCTTTCACGCCATGGCCGCATGGTGGCACTGGCTCACCGGTATCTCAGCCGCGCAGGGGGTTATTCTGGTGGGGCAGGTGATGAACGGTCTGGCGGTGCCATTGCTGTATCTATTGACGGCCCGTCTGACCCATTCGCGCCTGACCGGTGTATGGGCTGCCCTGGTCGTTGGCTTCCTCAGCTTTTACCCGGCATATTATGTCAATTGGGGGCGCTACACCCAACTGGCCGGACAGACCGTCTTGCCAGCAGCGGCCATCGCCTGGATGACGTTGGTTGACCGGACATTGCAGCCACATCGTTCGTGGCGCGACCTACGCACGTCATTGTTGCTGGTCTGGCTAACGAGTGCCGGACTGGCATTGAGTCATTATCGGGTGGCGGTGCTGGCAATCTGCTTCGTTATCGCCTATGCGATTGTTAGTGTTGGGTTGCACACCTCGCTGCGATGGCAGATATTGTTCCGTCTGGGTGCTGTGGGGGCAATTGGTGCGCTGGGATCGGTGTTACTGGCCGCTCCCTGGCTATGGCGTGTGCAGCAGGGCCAGATCACGCGCCTGGCTTCTGCGCTCCTCAATACTAACGCTGAAACCAGTAACCCTATCGCATTCGAGACGATTGGCGCTGCATTTCATGCCGGCCTCTTTCCATTCGCCGCACTGGGACTGGGGAGTTTGCTCTGGCGTCGGCAGAGTAGTGGCATCGTCCTGGCGGTATGGGCCGTCCTGGTATGGCTGGTAGCCAACCCGCAACTGCTTGGACTAAACGGGCAGGGGATGATTACGGCATTTGCTGTGTTAATCGGCGCATACCTGGCGATCGCTCCGGCTGCCGGTGCCGGTTGGGTTAGTCTGCTGCGTAGTCTGGCCCGGTTACTGCCGGTGAACTGGCGGCATAGCGTTGGTACGATCATAACTGTGCAGCTTGCCACAGGTCTGGCAATCCTCGGCTGGGGTACACACCTGCAGGCAACCATCCTTGATCCGGCATACCAACTGGCGACACCGGCTGATCTGGCGGCAGCGCAATGGATTAAAACCAACCTGCCAGAGGATGCGGCAATTTATGTGAACGGCTTCCCGGCTTACGGTGGATATGTCTATGCCGGCAATGATGGCGGTTGGTGGTTGAGTTTTCTCACCGGTCGTCGCACTAATCTGTTGCCGATGGCGGTAGGGTTTGAAGCCGTCGATCCACCTGACACCCTACGCAATATCGCCCAACTGAACCAATCGATCCAACAATATCCAATTGATAGTGCTGAGGCTGCGGCGGCACTCCGTGCAAATGGCTTCACGTTTCTCTACAATGGACCAGCCGCCAATCCGGCGAACGAATACCTTGATCCGAGCCAAATCGATCAATCTCCCTATTACGAGCTTATTTACCGTCGGGACGGAGTAAGTATTTGGAGGATTCGCTAGTGCGTATTGCAGTTGTAGGACCAACCTATCCTTTTCGCGGTGGTATTGCCCATTACAGCACCATGCTGGTTCACCACCTTCGGGCAGCCGGGCATACCACATTTTTCTACTCCTTCACTCGCCAATACCCGACCTGGCTCTTTCCAGGCCGTAGTGATCGCGATCCAAGTGCTGCACCGCTGCGGGTTGAGTGCGAGTACTTGCTTGATCCGATAAATCCCTTTACCTGGTGGCGTTTGGTGCGCCGGGTACGTGCCGATCAATCTGACCTCCTTTTATTACAGTGGTGGGTTCCGTACTGGACGCCCAGCTTGACCGTTATTTCGAGTCTGCTTAAACGACCACCAGCAACGAAGATTGCCATGATCTGTCACAACGTCCTACCACACGACGGCGGCGGCGTGATTGATCGACGGCTGGCGATGACAGTGCTGCGTCGGGCTGATGCCCTCATCGTACACAGTGAACCAGATCGCTACCGGGCGCGGGCGTTGCTCCCTCATGCCCGGATCGTGAAGGCATTCCTGCCCACGTATGAGCCTATCTTGATCAATGCAGCATCTTCTGTCAATGCCACACTGCGCCACCAGTGGCAAGTGCCTGATCAGCGTCGGATATTGCTCTTTTTCGGATTTGTTCGTCCCTACAAAGGGTTAGAATATCTGATTCAGGCCCTGGCTCAGGTTCGGCAACAGCTTGACGTTCATTTACTCGTCGTGGGTGAAATCTGGGGGGCACCGGCATACTATCAGCGCTACGCAGCCGAGTTTGGGGTGACCGAGGCAATAACATTCGTTGATCGCTATGTGTCAAATGAAGAATTACCGGCAATCTTCGGTATGGCCGATGTTGTTGTATTACCTTACGTCTCGGCCACGCAAAGTGCAGTAGTCCAGCTTGCGTTTGGTTTTGGCAAACCGGTGATTACCACCAATGTCGGTGGGCTACCAGAAGTCGTGCAGGATGGCGTTACCGGACTGATTGTGCCGCCACAGGATGCGAATGCGCTTGCTCAAGCCATTGTGCGCTATTTTCAAGAAGATCTGGTATCGTGCCTCACAGCTAATGTACGGGCATCGGCCAGCGAACGGGCCGAGTCCTGGTCTCGATTGATATCAATCATTACCGATCTGGCACGTGAACTGAACCAGAGATAAATGCAGAACAAGTGCCTGTTATGACACTATTCGCACATTCTTGCCTTCAGCAGAAAGAATTCTTCAACAAACGACGAATCGTTTTTCTCTTACCAATGGGCATTGAACGTCCTTCCGGGAGGCGCTATTTCAATATTGCGCATGGTCTGGTTCAGCAAGGGTTTCAGGTGCGCATCCTGGCCCTCCATCCCGATCTCGCCAGTTGTACCCAACGCCGGTTTGTAATCGATGGTGTTGAGGTCTGGTATGTTGGCCAGATGCACGCACGTAAGGTCGGCAGTACACCGGTGCGATTTACTCCTCTTGGACTACTCTTTGTGCTGCTCTCCTCAACACTCGGCATGATGTGGGGGGTGCTGTGCTCGCCAGCAGAGTGGTATCATCTGGGAAAACCACAACCGATTAATGGCCTGGCGGCGCTACTTGCAGTGTGTCTCTGGCGGCGCCAGCGATTTCTTGTCGATTGCGACGATGATGAGGTAACGGCCAACCGTTTTACTGCACACTGGCAACGAGCCGTTTTTGCCTTCTGGCAATGGCTGTTACCGCGGCTAGCCGCCGGCATTACCGTCAATACCCGCTATCTGGCAGATCAAATGGCCCAACTGCAACGTCCCTGCGTCATTGTGCCCAACGGTGTGGCTCGTGATTTTGCCCCGCCACCACAACCAATCCGTATAGCACTCAAACACGCCTTGGAATTACCCGCAGGGCCGGTGATTGCCTATGCAGGAACCCTTGCCCTCCACAACCATCCAGTTGATCTTCTATTGCAGGCATTTGCTCAGATCATCGTCCAGTATCCAACGGCACGATTATTGATCATCGGTGGCGGTGAGGATTTGCCGGTAATTCAACACTTCGTATCACAACAACCCTGGTGCAAACAGGTTCTTTTTACCGGTCATGTTTCGCATCGGACGGTACGCGCTTTACTGGCATTAGCCGATCTCAGTGTTGATCCCGTGTACGATAATGCCGTTGCGCGTGCTCGCTGGCCACTCAAGATCGCGGAAAGTCTGGCCTTGGGTGTACCGGTAGTGACCGGTGATGTTGGGGATCGAGCCGAAATCCTGGGCTACGGTGCAGCCGGGATCGTGGTACCACCGGGTGATGTCACAGCACTGGCTAAAGGCATCACCGAACTACTGGCCGACCCAGGGCGCCGGGCAGCAATGGCTGCCGCAGCTTTGGAACAGGCAAGACGGTACGATTGGGAGCTGCTGTCTAAACGTTGGGCAACGATCTATGACCTGGTATCACGCACCCCGTAGCCAGAACTATAATATTAACCCAAGTTGCTCCCTCTGTCACCACAGAGGCACGGAGGACATAGAGGATGGGTGTAACCCGAGTTGCTACCTTGCGGCGTGCGTGACGGAGTGCGGCTACGGAACTGGCTGCTACGCACATCGTTCATACAGGTATATCGCACGATGTTGCGTGTAGCGTCTTGCTGTTCATCCTGACAGTCAGCCTCACGTGGCCTGCTCATAGCATAGGTAGCAACTTGGGTTATTATCATTGGGGTGAGAGGGATCGGTGCAGCGAATACTGGAAGAGGTCACTACTGCCCCGGAATAAAGATGACGTACAGCGCCCGATACTCGCTCAACATACCTTGTGTACGACTATCACCGACGAAGTAGATGTTGGAATCGAGGAGGACAGCATCGGTAGCGATATTCGCTTCCGCCGGCAGTGGAGTACTGCTCCAGGCATCGGCCACAATGTCGTAAGTCAACCCCTCACGCCGCTCGCTATCAAAGATCAGCAACGTACTGGCTAGTCCAACCACTGCGGGACGGGCAATCGCCTGTGGGAGTGGAGCTATTGCCGCCCAGCGGCGGTTAGGATCATTCCCCGGTTCGAGACGATGACTATCGCGCAGCGGCCCCTGTTCACCTTCGCCACCAATAACGAAGAGGCGACCACCGGCAACCGCAACCCCTGCATCACGCCGTGGTTGCGGGAGTGCGGGTGCCGACTCCCAACGCTCACGTACCGGATCGTAGACAAAGACATCGCTCCGTACTGAGGTGCCATCCCAGCCACCGATCAGGTAGAGCTGACCTTCCCAGGCTGTGAGTGCATAGCGACTGCGCGGAGCTGGCAGGGAAGGCCCGGAGTACCAGCGCTGTTCACGGGGATCGTAGATCTCGAGCCGATCAAGCACGGTACCATTACTATCTTCACCTCCAGGCACGTAAATCAGGCCACGGAGCGTAACAGCTCGTGCATGACTCACAGCGGTCGGCTTATCGGTCAGTCGCACCCAGCGATTAATCTCAGGGTCGTAGCGATCAACGGCAGCGCTAACAACGCCGTTGCGCTGTCCTCCAATGACGTACAATCTGCGTTCAAGGTCATAACCGGTCAGCGCGAAATGATCGCGAGGTTCGCTCAGTGGCTGACGAAGAAACCAGCGCTGCTGAGCATTGATAATCGGCGACGAGGTTGGCGCAGCAGTCACCGGTGTCGTGCCGGATCGTGCATTGATAACCAGAGTTGCTACTGCAATAGCGATAACCACAATCCCACCGATTAGCCACAGGAGTAATTGCAGCCAAACCGGTTTTGCCGCCGATGGGACGGGCAAGGGTGCTGTACTGGCAACAGGTTCCTCAACCAGAGTAGCGGACACAGTATCTGCTGATTCTGATCCGGTTGGCGGTTCGGTATGGAGAACAAGCGGTTCAGTCGACTCCACATTTGATGCTGCCACATCAGATACAGGAGGAGACGTTACCGCTGTTAACTCATCGCTTTGTGCTGTTGCTTTTGATTCGTCGATAGCATTCTGACCAGTCTCGCCAACGGTCACAATCCCGTTGCGAATAGCATAAACGGTTGCCTCGGTGCGCGACTCAACGCCGATCTTCGCGAAGATATTGCGCAGATGAACTTTGACCGTGTTGACGCTAATGTTCAACGCAATCGCAATCTGCTGATTTGTGGCACCCGTGGCAACGAGACGTAGGATCTCGCGCTCGCGCTCACTGATCTGAGACTCATTCGTCATATGGCGATATACCAGATCGTAACTGCTTCACGTTGATCATAACACATGCCCGAAAGCGTCATGTAACGGTTATGCTCACGGAAGAGGTAGGTAACAATGTTCAACTTGTGATCATTGAAAAGCCAGGTAATCGCGACGTGAACGCACGTTGTACCTTTGATCGGTAGATTGAGCTACGAAACAGAGCACGGACGATGCGGAAGCATGGCCTCCGCGCTCCAGACAATACCACATGGGCATTACCGGACATGAACGGTTTCCTGTCCGGCGCGTGATTGTGCGATACATGTGCAAAAGAGCTTCTACCCATAAATCATTATTTTCTGCCTGCTTTCGTTCATGATACGAATGATCTGTGACAGCAACCGGGAGGTTCCCGTATAATATATTGATAGTTATCCCTGCGTTGTAACAGCTTCTATGATGATTGGCCGATTGCGACTTGCTATCCTCGTCTTGTGTGCCACACTGAGTTTGCACATAATTCAGTGGGTCTGGTCATCTCCAATATATGCCCAATCAGGTGTTTCACTTGAAGTGTTTACGCCATTCGCAGGTCAGTATGTCGTTGGTGAATGGCTACCGGTACGAGCAACTGTGCGCAACGCCGGTGCCACGATCACGGCAACAATCACCGTTAGCCCGGCAGACGATCCGGCGCAGTACGCTCGTGTTATCCGCATCCCAACTGGTGGACAGGAAACGATCTGGCTCTACGTCTGGATCCGTCAACCGACTCGCGCCGTCACTATCACGGTGACTGCCAATAATGTAATCCTGGCCCAGCAGGAGCTACCGCTTCTCTTACGGCCAACTGATCGTATGCGGGCTGTGGTAGGAGAATCGCCGGTCAGTGGCGACCTTTTTGCTACCGGTAGCCTGCAAGTAGCCGATCTTCCCGATCACGCGCTCGGTCTGAGCAATCTCAGCGTCTTGGCTCTTTTTACATTGAGTGAACCATTGTCACCCTCGCAACAGGCGGCATTGCTGGGATGGGTATACGATGGTGGGCACCTAATTATCGGCGGTGGCCCAGATGCCATTACGCTGCAAACCAGTCTCCCATCGACATTGCAGGCGGCACAGATTGCCGGAGTGGTTGCCCTTGGTCAGCAACCACTGGCAGAACTTGCTGAAGTGGAACTGCCCAACCCCTTGATCGGCCTCAAACTACAACCGGTTAATGGCGCTTACCCGATTGGTGACCCGATAAAACCACCCTGGATCGAGCATCCAGTCGGTCACGGACGGGTCACCCAACTCGCATTTTCCCCAGATAGCCTGAACACCTGGGCCGGACGTGACCTGTTCTGGTCGGCCTTAGCCCAACCGGTACTGCTGGCACAAACAACTATTGGCAGTAGTGCTCAGCTTACCAGCCGCCAGCTTGAGGTGTTGCGTCCGGCATTAAGCATCCTGCCGGCTATCGACCTCCCGGTTTTCGGGCAGAGTTTCCTGGCCCTCACCATCTACGCTCTGGTTGTTATCCCATTTCTGGTCGGCATATGGTGGTGGCGTCATCGCGTTCTACCGGTGACAATCCTGTTTCTAGTAGCGGTGATAAGCAGTGGGAGTGGCCTCTGGTGGGCTAATGCCAACGCTGCGCCAGCCTATACATCGTTACGCCTGACTCTAATCGAACAAATTGATAATCGACAGGCGATTGCCAGTACTGCACTGGTGATGCTATCGGCAATGCCACGGGCTGAGACGTTGTCATTTACCAGTCCGGCTTTTCTGCGGCCACTGAGTACCGATGCTGAACCGAACGGGGATGCAATGGTACTGAATAATCCACTGTTTCAGGAGACAACGCAGATTGCGGTGCAACTGTCACCGTGGGAGCGGCAAAGCCTGCTGGCGTCTATGGAAATCCCAGCGCTGCCAGTCCAGGCAACGCTGGTCATTGATCAAGAGCGCTTGCGGGTCGATCTGCAGAATGACAGTTCAGTGACACTGCGCGACTCCTACATTATGTATGGAGACCAATTAATCTTCTTCGGTACTCTTCGGCCTGGTGCCCGTTCGGTAGCCCGTTGGCCGGACGTTTTCGCCGAAGTACCGGTAAATACTTCACCCGGCCAGCTTATCATCAATGATTTACGCGAAAACGGATTACTCCCGAATCGCAACATCGAACAGCTTGCCTTTCTGCGCACAACGTTCATCGATGCCGCAGTCAGACCGGTGTCGGAACAGTTTGATCCAGGACCTTTTCTTATCGCGTGGCTTGATCGTGATCCGACTACATCAACCATACCAGATGGTTGGAGTGAAACCTTGTTGGTAATGCGCCCCCGCATTGTCGGTCAGGGACAATTGATTTTACCTGTGGGCTGGCTGCGCATTGATCCGAAGAGTACACAAACCACCGGTTGTTTGAATGATAATGGCATCCTGATAAGCAGTGCTGATGATGATGTGCATCTTCGGCTACCCGCCAATCTGGCTCAATTACAGGCAGAAACGATTCAGGTACAAGTGAAAACGGTTGAGTCTCTTGCAGATCGCCAACTTGTTATTCAGGCCTATAACTGGCAGACTGCGAACTGGAACCCGGTAATGGCTACCGACCCGACTCGTTTTACTATCGAGTCGGCGGCTGCCTACCTGCGCAATGGTGAATTGCGCTTACGTTTCAGCAATTCTTTTGATCAACCAACGTGCATTGTTGTCACCGGTGGGGTGCAGGGGGTTGTGCCGTGATAGCAGCATTCCAGAATGCATGGCAGCAGCTCGTGCAAAGCCGACGAGTGGGCGTATGCGTGATGGGTACCGTATTCGTGATGTGGTTAGCAATGCTCAGTTCTATCCAACTCACGAATATCGGCATCAACATTGAGTTACCCCTGCGCAACGCGCAAGTTGGTCGGCTCCTCGCTACCAGTCTCTGTCTGGTTTTACAGGGTTGGTTGCTCACGATCACCCCATCGCTTGCATTACGGCTGTATCCGGTATTTGCGCAACCGATACCTGTATCACCGGTGCAACTGTTGGCTCACGTACTGGCGTTATGGGGAATGATGTTGATCATCATCATCATTGCCATGCCTTTCCTCAGCATCCTACCTCTCTTTGGGAGTCTGAGTCTGGCCGAGATGATCTGGGTGCTGATCGTGATCGTAGTAACGAATCTCTTGCTTTGTACGATATGCATCTGTTGGCTTACCCTGGCCCGAACACCACCGGCAGGTTTGTTTGCAACATACGGTACGACTCTGGTATGGTTGATCGTGCCGATTCTGCTCATTGCCACTAACGCTGTCCCCCCTGCTTCGGCACGGGTGATCGCAGCCTTCAACCCGTTGACTGCCCTGGTCGCACCGTTGGCGCCAGCCTTCCCGCTCGATGGACCGATTGCAGATAACCTGGATATGCTGCTCCAGATCACCCACGGCGCTATCGAGCGAACTGTACCGCTGCACCAACCTTACCTGGCCGGCAGCGGTCTTGTGGGATGGCTAATCTTTGGTCTGACCAGCTTTCTTGCCCGTCCCTTGCCCCGCCGCTGGCAACGCTTTGATACGTTCTGGTTGATTGGACTGGTGGTTTATCTGATGGTGATGTTTTCGGAACGTGAATGGTGGAGTGCAGCGTTACGTTGAACGGTTAGAAGGGAGAAAATAGGGGGTAGGAGAGAGGAGCTAGGCAGATGTGTGTGTAGGGGCGGGTTTGGAACCCGCCCCTACGAACGGTGCATGTGCCGATTCACCCTGCCATACGAAGGATGTAGTAAAGGAGGGTATGGCGAAAGGACACGTCCCGGATCGCGTACCATACATTTTGTATGTTTCAGATTTGATATTATCCCGTCGAGAAGACGGACTCGCAATTCGCTCTACTCCACCCATAACATCGCTTCTTGTATTACAGGAGAGAGGCGACAATTACTCAGAAGTATATTCCCTGGCGGATCGCCTGGCTACCCTCACCCGGCATCTGATCATCGGATTACCCGATAAATAACAATACCATCGTGGGCAAAAGCCGCTTCATAACCTGGCTGTCCGGCAAACTGTTCAGGACGCAATGGCCCCTTTGGTGAGGTGTAGATATAATCAATCCGCTCGGCAGCAATCAGACTCGCTATATCAACTGCTTGCCCGTTACCGAAGTCAATGATGCGCTGACTGCGTTGTTGTGTAGCCTGGACATATTCCGCCTCACCATGAACAAAGAGTACCGGCGGCGTACTTGTCCAGCGTCCGGTCAGGGGCAAAATCCACCACCCCCCATCTGTTCCCCGCGCCACACCGGGCAACCAGGGCGCAGCATTGATCAAAAACCGGGCCGTAGGAGGTGTCTGTTCGGCAATCCACTCCAGGGCAACCCGGTCGGCTGCGGTTGCCAGGACGGTTACCGGGTTCACAATTGTGCGCTGTTGATACGCCCCCCACAGCGTACACCCCAGCAGCACCGCGATAGCGGCCATCTGCGACCAACGAGGCCGCGGCCAGATTAGGGCAACGCTACCACCGATCAGATTGCTGAGTGGCAAAAACAGGCTTATCGCTGTAATATCAACCGGTAGTAGCCAGAGAAAGGGCAGGCGTACTGTCAATGGGTTTACAGCCAGCAATAGCATACCCACGCCACCTGCAAACCACGTGCGCTGCACAACGGCGTATAAGATCAACACCAGACCGACAGGTGGCGCCAGATAGCTGATCAACCAGGGGTTTGACAGCACAACCAACAACCCCACCCAAAGCACTATCACTGTAGCAGCCCGTTGCCGATACAGCACCCCTATCGCGCCACCAAATAACGCCAGCGCCACCAGCCATTCGTTCGGGCCGATCCACATCAGACTGTCGCTCAGTTGAACATACGAGCCACCACTCGTTAGACTGTGCGCACCGGTTGCTGCCGGTAGCAAGATCCGCCGCGCCAGCACGAGCCACCACGGCCCGGCGAGGATCAGGGCGACCATACCGGTTCCCATCGCCTCGACCATGCGGCTAACAATTGCCGGGCGTGCCTGGTGTGATGCCCAAACTGTGAACTGCACAGCAATGAGCGCACCGCCAAACACAAACATGCGCATATGCACTAGACTTAACCCGGTGATGATCAGCATGTTCAGGAAAAGCCAGCCCAAACGTTCACGGCGCGTATTGGCATCCAACCATTGCTGCCAGCCTATTGCCAGCGCGACAATCTGTAATAACCCACTTAACTGTGTATACCGCCCCCACGAGACGTAGTATGCCGGCATCCACGAAATACAGCCCACGATTGCGGCGGCGATCACTGCTGCCAGCGGTCGCCGCCAAACCAGGAAAGCCAGTGCCGCAGCAGACAACCCTTGTACCCAGTTGAGTAATTGCCCGCTCCACAACATCATTGCCAGTAAGTCACTCCCGCCGAGATGCCATGCTGCCGCGATCAGTACGTGGTAGCCCCAGTGATATGGCATTTCGGTAACCGGCAAATATGGAGTCAGCGTCCAGGGTACCCGTCCGGTTTCGGCGGCAACCCGCACCATTAGGGCGTGGTGAACCGAATCAACCCAGGCCGGAAATACCAGATCGGCAATCTGCATAGCCCGCAGCCAGGCACTGATCGCCAGGACACTCAGCAACAACCAGACTGTGACCGATGGATGCACCTGAACGGGGGCCAGATCACGCCAGGCATCGTACAGCGCAACAACGGCCAGCAGTATCCCCACACATATCAGCAGCCATACCGGTATCGCCGACCCGAGCGCCGTTACCCACAGATAGAGCAGCGGCACAAGGCTCAAGCCCAGGCCATTCCAGATAGCGATACGCAGAAGCCAGTGCGGACGCTCTCCAGGCATCCGACGTTCAAGCAGATACCCCGTAACCATCAACCAAAAGCCGGTTGCCAGTATCACCCTACCGGTTGGAAAAAAGCCTGCTATCAACGCTGCGCTCAACATACCGATCAACCAGAGTTGGCCGGTTGAACAGCGGGCAAGCAGACTGGCGGGTGAGGTGATACTTATCCGCATAGCTATTCCTGGTGAACCATGTGGCTAGCTCGAATCAGACTATAGGTAGAAACCTGGCTTCTGTTCTTGAACAATACGGTGCATTACAGCATATCACCGGGTATGAGGTCATCCGGGTGCATCCGCCGCATCCGCACGTATCCGTGGTCATCACATACGGGACACGGATAAACGCGGATTTTTCATAAGCACAGGAAACGGAGAATCAGGTGCTATTCATTGCATCTTACCAGATGTGGTATGAGTACACACTACCCGCCAGTGATGAATAGACTGTTGCTCCTTCATACCGGCAGTGCCAGGCAAGGGAAGTGCGGAAGGATGGCTTCCGCACTTCGTAAGACGCGACGCGCATCTCCCTGATTCAGTTGAAGCGTTCTGAGCATCCGTATGACGCTGGCGCTTTACTGATTACCTGCTCATCTCCCTGCCGAAGCCTCTCGCAACCTAACCCACCAGCCAGAAGATTAAACCAACGACGACCACCGCAATCACCAGCAGGAGACCGAGCAGTTTTGCCTGCTCAACCGAACGACGCCGGGCAAGCAGTGGCCGGGCTTCAGGAGCGTAGGGCACGTTGGGCAATTCACTCAGGAAGATAGCACCCAATGCGGCGGGATTGGTAAACAGGGTCTTGAAGAACGCAGTAATCAGTTGACGCGCCGTGATCAACGGCGGTGCCCAGTACGCCTCTTCGGGTGTTAGTGGGCGTCCGGTCAGTGCACAGCGCAGCTCAGTTGTTGATTCATTCTCGTGCAATGACATAACCTGTCTCCTCAGGCAATACGACGCACAAAGCGCTCGATGCGTTCGAGTGCCTCTTCAATCTTGTTGAGTGCAGTAGCATAACAGGCACGTACAAAGCCGGCGCCGCTCGGCCCAAAGGCATCACCCGGTACAACAGCAACCTGTTCACTGTGCAGCAATTGTTCACAGAAGGCTTCACTACTTAGCCCAAGATGCCCAACCTGGGGAAAGGCGTAGAATGCTCCCTGTGGCTCAAATGTCGGCAGACCAATGCTGTTTAAGCCGGAGACGATAACTTTTCGCCGCCGATCATATTCGCGTACCATGGCCTGCACCGCTTCTTCACCGTGCAGTAATGCTTCCAGCCCGGCATATTGGCTCATTGTCGGGGCTGACATAATCGCATATTGATGGAATTTGCGCACGGCAGCGGTGATCTCAGCCGGCGCCGCCAGCCAACCCAGTCGCCAACCGGTCATGGCGTATGCCTTCGAGAAGCCGCCTAGCAAGACCGTCCGTTCACGCATACCCGGCAAGGCGGCAAAGCAGGTGTGTTCGACGCCGTACACTAACCGGTCGTAGATTTCATCGGAGATGACGATCAGATCGTGCCGCTCGGCAACCGCAGCGACTTCCAGCAACCGTTCACGACTGAGCACAGCACCGGTTGGATTGTTGGGATAGCCGATCAGAATAGCTTTGGTGCGTGGTGTCACTGCCGCTTCCAGTGCTGATCCACTCACCTGAAAGCCATCGGCTACATTCGTCGGTACATAGACGACATGCGCATCGGCAAAGGTGACACAGGCCGGATACGCCACAAAGCAAGGTTCAGGCACCAACACTTCATCATCAGGGTCGAGAAGCGCCAGAGCCGCCCCTAGCATCGCTTCGCTGACACCGACGGTAATCAGCAGTTCGGTTTCGGGATCGTACTGCACACCATAGCGGCGGGCCAGATGTTCAGCCAGGGCAATCCGCAACTCCAGCAGACCAGAATTTGAGGTGTAAGCCGTTGTACGGTCAATCGATGCCTGACCGGCAGCACGAATCTGGTCAGGCGTGATAAAATCAGGCTCGCCAACGCCGAGCGAAATGACATCGGGCATGGTGGCGGCAATATCGAAGAAACGGCGAATGCCTGATGGTGGGACGGCGCGAATGCGGCGAGCAATGCGTTGGCTGATCATAATAGTTCTCCTTTTGTGACATGTCTGAGCGCCATTGCTCAGCGTGTTTAATCTTACCATATGCGCTCTACGTTGCTCATTGGTCGCCGGCTTTTGATGATAATCTTGATCGGTTTGGTCGTGGTGTACCTCTGGTATGCGTTCGATCATGTACGCCTGCTGTTTGGCTTTCCCTTCCCTATCGACTACGGCGAGGGGCCATTGCTGGCCCAGATCGATCAGCTTCTAGCCGGCAGACCGATCTGGCAGTTGTACGCCGATCCGGGCCAGGAACCATTTTTGATTGTCAATTATCCACCACTCTTCCTGATCCTCAGCACTATGCTGGCATGGGTCACCAACGACCCGTTGCTGGCCGGGCGTCTCGTTGCGCTCGGCGGTGCCCTGGCTGGCACGGCTGCGCTGGCTGCGTTGATCGGGCGCCGCGGCGCATGGATGGCTCTGATCTGGTTGACTATTCCGGTGGTGATTGAATGGATGCCATTTATGCGGGTCGATTTGCCTGGGGTGGCGCTAGGCTTGTGGGCAGTGTGGGTGGCCCGTCACGAGCGCCTTCCGGCAGTAGCACGTGGAATAGGAGCCGGCTTACTGGTAGTTGGATGCCTCTTGACCAAACCATCGCTGATCGCCGGGCCGACCGCTGCCGGGGTCTATTTCGTCGCTGAATGGATTCGGCATCGTTCCCAACCAACAGCACCCACCGTTCGAGCAGCAATCACCTTTTTCGCGACGGTGCTGATAGCTGGCGGCGGTATCGTTGTCGGTTTGTTGTGGCTAACCCATGGCTGGTTCTTCCTGCACGTTATTGCCGCGAATGCTAACCGCTGGGAACCAACCCTGGCTACCGATTTCTGGCGTCAGCAATTGACGCTACGCTGGCCGCTCCTCATCACTGCGCTCATCGGTGGTGGTGTGGCATGGCACAGCAACCAACGGGGACAGGTGTTGCCGGCGCTGGCCTACCTCCTCGCCGGCACCGTCGGCGCTATCGGCGTCGGTAAGGTTGGTGCCTATGCCAATTACTTCTTCGAGTGGTATGCGGGGCTGATCTGGTTAAGCGGCCTGAGCTGGTCAGTCGTATCCACCCGCTCTACGCAACAACCTTTGCTCCAGCTTAGTCTGCCCGTCCTGATGATCATCAGTCTCCTCTACTATCCACCACGCTGGGATGCCAATCGCCTGCGACCGGCGGGATTACTCGAACCATCCCCACCGCGCCTGGCGATAGGGCGCTACGGGCTGTGGGACGATGCCCAACGTGAGACTGCGGTGCTGGCAGCATTGAGTCGAACCAACTCGGTGCTGGCTGCTGAAGCCCAGGCCGCGGGCGACGTCATCTTTACCGATCTGCCCGGCCTGGCCAGCGGGGCGGGGAGGCTGGCCCGCATCCCGGTGTTTGAATTTCGGCAGCTACTCGACCAGGGTTTAGCCGATCAGACACCCATTCTGTACGAGCTAGCCAACGGTAATCCGCCGCTCATCCTGCTCGACTATCTCGGCAACTGGCTGACGCCGGAGATGATCGCCATTATTCGCCATCGCTATGCCCAGGACGGCTCGATTGGGATCATTGACCGCTACCGCCCAATTGCCACCGGCCCCACCCATCCGCCGTTGCAGCCGTTGAGCGGGGGTGGTATCCAACTGGTTGGCGTGCAACTTACTCCACCACCCGGTGCGCAGTACGAGCCGGGCGACCTGGTGGTGATCAATCTGCGATGGGCACGGTTCGATCCCCGTCCTACTGACGATCTCAGTGTGGTGGTGCAACTACGCTTTGCCGGTGATCGGGTGGCAATCGAGAGTGAGCGTCGTCTGATCTACGGCGCCCTGCCGCCATCGCGCTGGCCGGCGGTCAACCCTATCGACCACCTGCAACCAATCGAACTACCGGTAGAACTGTTGCCCGGCAACTATCAGATCGCCGTGGGACTGCGCGACCAGAACGGCAATGAGGTACTCCCACCCCAACCGGTTGCCGGCCTGTATGTCGAACCCCAGGGAGGCATGTTCTTCACCGAAACCGGCTATTTCGTCCCGGCAACCTTTATGCGTTTTTGGGCCGAGACAGGTGCACTCGAACGGAGTGGGTTCCCGCTTACACCTGCGGTACCCTTCGCCTGGGGCTGGTTTCAATGCTTTGAACGGACATGCCTGGAATGGCGGGACGGGAGCGTCCATATGCGACCGCTCGGTACTGAATTATACCTGGCGGAAACCCTACGCAGCACGCAGTGTCAGGGAGGTTCCCCGGCGTATACTATCTGTACCGATTTTATCGTACCGGAAGCGTTTGGCGCGACACTGGGCCAGGCACTCAGCGGCGAAATCCGGCGCAACGGTTGGATTGTACAATGGACGGAATTTGCCCGTCTCGAACGCAGCCCTGACGGAACAACCTTTAGCCTGGGGCGGTTGGGTGATGAGACGCTTCGCCTACCGCCGGGAGTGCGTTACCGCTGGCCGGAGTAATACTGTATCTTCGAGAATGTGGATTGTTCGGGTTTGCCACCGGCAAGGCGGTAGGGGCACGGCATGCCGTGCCCCTACTGTTTTGACATCAAAAGTCGCTAGGTAGCCGTCGGTATAGGGGCGACGCATGCGTCGCCCCTACTGTTTTGACATCATATACAAAGACACAGCCTCACCAAAACTCTTGACGGCAGGCAATCTGTTGCCTGCCGTCAACCGGTTATGGCAGTTATGCAACAGACAACCGATTAGCGGACGATAATCGCACTGGCCTCGCGACCACCCGGCGCAAAGGAGTATTGCAGCAGAATGCCGAAGTCGGTCACGTCAGCCGGTGCATTGAAGCGGTAGATCGTCGTGTTGAGCGATCCATTTGCCGGTACCACACCACTGCCAACGTCAATATCGAAGCGTGGCGCACCCAACACGGTGCTCATACCTTCGATCTTGCTCAGCTCGAAGCCAGTGAAGTAGTTATCGTAGGTATACGCATCGACATTGATTTGCTGACCGATGGTGTTAACCCCGATCTGGCTACCACACATAGTCACTACCGTGTTGGCACTATTGGTAGCATGGCCGGTAAAGAAGAAGGCACTGTACGGGCCACTCAGCGGGCCAACAAAGAAAGCGTTTCGACCATCAGCCGCGAATGCACCCGACGGCAGACTCAGCTCAGCCGTAAAGCCGACATAGTCAGGCGTACCATCACGGTTAGTGTCAAACAGCAGATCGATCTCGACCGGATAGTTGGAATGGGTGATCTGCTGATGGGTCGTGATAGCGAATTGAATGACAGGGCTATTAGCCGGGCAGAAACCGGTTCCATCAAAGGCACGCACACCAACGTACTTAAGATCCATTGGCGGCATCTGCATACCGGCACCTGGCGAGGCGGAGACAAACGGGTTCTCACCGATCAGTGTAAATGGATCAACCGAAACCGGGTTGGCACCGTTATTCGTCAGACGGGCTGTTGCCGGAGTGCTGGTCGTCGCTCGTACCGAGGCTGGTGCCCGCACATTGCCCGACGCTCGCGGCAACACATGCCACGGCATCGTCAGGTCGTTGGTGGTACCGGGTGCATCAAGCACCAGATAGCCATCAAATTCAACCGCCGTCAGTGCTGCTCCATTCCCGCCATTTGGCCCTGAATTCAATACCCAGGCCGGCAACTTCGTCGGATCGATGCGCAGCGTCAGTGTGAAGGTACGTCGGCTGCGTGGTGGCACCGTGATCGTTGTCACCGAGGTGCTGGGAGTGATCGCGCCGGTAGCTGCATCATTGGCGAAGCGGAAGGTAGGCGTAATCGTGTAGGTGAGTGGCGAATTTCCATAGTTCCGAATCACGATTGTGCGGCGAAGCGTAGTCGGATTACGGGTCGCCTCAACCAGGCCAAACGAGATCGTGGCCGTACCGTTCGAAAGTTCCCAGGCACTGGCCTGTGCAGCAATCGCCCGATTAATGCGTACTTCACCGCCACCGATCCGTGTGATCGGAGCCAATGCCGGCCCAACGAATACCGGTGGCCCGTTGAAAATATTGGTCTCGGCGGTATTGATCAGACGCGCTTTCAATTCCCACGGTGCAAAGCTCCAGTCAACCGCATTGTAGAGCAGGGCTGCAGCACCGGCCACCATCGGCGCAGCGCCTGACGTGCCACCGAACGGCTCAACGCCGGTACCACTACCGGCCACCGCAGACAGTGAGGCACCCGGTGCACCGATTTCGGGCTTGATAATCTGCCCGTACATAATCTGGTTGCCGTAGGTCATCTGCCCCAGCGTCGGCCCACGTGATGACGTACCTACCACACTACCGGCGTTTGTCGCTGGCGTATCGAAACCGATGGTCGTGGCATTGCCAACCAGCGCCTTCAGCGCATTACCGGCCGCCTGCGTAATTGACAGCACCGGCACAGTGGGAGTCCCGCCACCGAAGCTAAAGGTAGGTGGTACCGCACCAGCCACGTTGTTGGCAACAATCACCGCTACTGCGCCGGCAGCAGCACCGTTCGAGCCTTTGATACTGATTGCGCAGGTACCACGATCAACCAGCAGGATTTGCCCGGTCAATGAGCCAGCCGAGTACGCTGTGCATCCAAGCGCATTACCCAACGACGCACCATAGACCAGCGTTCCACTTACTGGGGTATTGGGAATTGGTGCCCAGGGTTGGGCAACACCGTACACCGTGGTGCTTAGTACCGTGATCGGATACGAGGCATCACTAGGCACAGCCGTCTGGGCAACTGAAAGCGCGGTGCGGGCACCGGCTGGCGTGCCGGTAATGTAAGGCCGATCAGCGCTATTACCTGCCGAAGCTACCACCAGAATACCCAGCGGCTGGAGGTTATCTACGGCAATTGCCGAGTCGTCATCGTAGTTTTGGCCATACGATGCGCCCAACGACATATTGACGATATGCATCCGATCATCGGTCATCCCGTCACCGTTCGGATCGGCAACCCAATCCAGCCCCTGGAGGATTGCCACACCGCTGCACGACGACGACACCGCCGAACAAACTTTCACCGCAAACAGATCGACTTCTGGTGCCACACCCTGCTCGCCACCAATGATGTCAGCGACGTGCGTGCCGTGACCACCGGCACAGGTACCACTGCTCAAGCCAGGTGCACCACAGTCGATTGGGTCTGGATCAGGTGCCAGCGGGCCGTTGGGCCAGACCTCACCTACAAAGTCGTAGCCACCCTTCACCCGATCAGTCGGGAACAGACCATCGAGGGTCGTATTACGCGGATCGGAGGTGCTTGTTCCGTAAGCTGCCTGATATGCTTCCAGCGTGCCAGGTCCACCAAACGCAGCGTGGGTATAATCGATCCCGCTGTCAAGCACCGCAACCCGAACATCTTTCCCCCGGTAGCCGGCGGCCTGCACATCGGGGGTCGCACCGATGTACGGTACCGTCTCCATCGGTGGTTGGGTTGCTCGTTCGTAATTCACAACCGGGTTGATCCGCACCACTTCAGCATCGCGGGCCAGGGCAGGTAATGCAGTGCCATCAACCTCAGCGATCACCGCGTTCAAAGCGACCCGCAAGCGGGCAACTTCAACCAGGGTTGGATCAATAGCCCGCAACCGACTCAACACCCGATCCTGTTGCTGAGTAATCCGTTGCAGTTGGGCTACCTGGGCAACACCTTCAGGTACCCGTGCCGTCGGATTCTCGCTCAGCCGAATCACGACTTGTTGCCGGCCACTCACTCCCATCAAACTGGGTGAGAGGGCAGAAGGAGCACTTGTTAGCGTTACCGGTTCCGCAAGGCGCAGCGATTCCAGGTTCGGAAGTGGACGTGGAGGTTGCGCAGCCGATGGCGCAATCAAGGCAATCGTAAGACCGATGCTGATGATAACAGCAAGGAAGTGACGTTTTGTTGGTAAACTCATAGACTCCTCAGCTCATAATACACTATGTCGGTACTGTGACTGAACAAAGAGTTAGCACCTTATTCCGTCACGACAATCTTCAGACCAGACACTCCTCCTTTCCGCTCAAACACGATCAGGCTTCCCACAACATCGGTGCGCAGGCAGAGTGATGGGAACAAGGCGAACACTTACGCATTGAAGCGTGTCAGGTGCGTTGTTTCTCAGCAGCGACGATGCTGGTAGGATGAGCTGAGGTTGTCGGGAAGCTTGCGAGCAAAAGATTAAGCCGACTAAACGAATCTGTCAAGCAAATTATCGCAGGCAGCAGGTTACAAAACATTTATATTTTTAAACCGCCAGATGAAAAACTTCTCATATTACCCCCTTTAGCGGTACGTTATCCGGAGCTGTACCTCTTCTAAACGATGTGGTTCGGTGCTGGGATCTACTCTATGCTATACTATGTACAGTATCACTCACGGTGGAGGATTCCAGTGTCTACAATCAATACCTTATCAGTCGTTATTTGCGCTCCTAACGACAACCACCTTGAACAGGCACTCAACGCTGCTCAGATCGCAGCAACACGTTATAGCCCCAGTTATGAGATCATCATCGCTGCCGGCCCTGCTGCCACAAATAGTGCTGCCCGTCTTGCCGCAACCCGCCCGTTGGTCTGCGCCACCTACCACTCCCAACCCCGCCGCACGTCCTATCTGCTCCGCGATGCCTGTACGCTGGTAAGCGGCGATCTGGTTTTGGCGTTAGACGCAACCAGTCCAATGTCAGCGTTAGCGCTTGAACGATTGCTGGCCGCGTACAACAATCAAGATATGCTGGTGGGAGTACGTACACCTGTCCCGACCGATATGCTCCAACAGGTGCACACGGCCCTCCTCCGGCAGGTGCTGGGTAGTGACCAGAGCGATCCACTCTTGCCATTAGCTCTCTTTCGCAGCGAGTTGATCGATTTGCTTCCCGGCGACGGTGAACTGGCTCCACCGCTGGCGCACCTGTATGCCGCTGCTCGCCGGCGCAGGTATGTGATCAATCAGATCGCATTGCCTGCGCAGAGTACTGCTGCCCATCGTACCAGTCTCGCCGATCTGGCAGCCCTCATCGGGCAAGGTCCGGCCCGTGGCGCACGTCCTACGCTTGGTGTCCTGGCCGTTATCGGTAGTCTCTGGCTACTTCTCCGCCGCCGACGGTAGGCACTGATGAAACGGTACGGTAATGTCGAGAGGTGGTTATACCGCGGAACCGCCCATCTCTGGCTGATCTGCCACTGTCGGTAGTCATATCAGCTCTTACGATAAGTACAACGGCAGCACCCCGAAAACAGGTTGCTATCTTCCATCACCAGCTTCGTGGCCTCGATCTACAACATTCTCCCGCCAATGGTCGTCTTATCACTGTCGAATGCTGGCAGTGTATATCCATAACCTGTAAGGAGGAAGACGATGAGTCAACCGGAACAAAAACCCGATCAAACACCCGACCTGGCAGCAGAACTGCGCGAACTGGGGCAACAGATCGAGGCTGCCCTGCGGAGCGCACTCGAAAGTGAGCGGGCACGACAGTTACAGCAGGAATTGCTGAATGGACTGCGGGCAGTCAATGAGCAGGTACGAACAGCCACCAAAATGATTGCCGAAAATCCACGGGTGCAAGAGCTGGCCGAACGTGGTCAACAGGCGCTGCATCAGCTTCAGCAGAGTCAGGCTGCCCACGACCTGCAACAAACCCTGGCCAGGGGAATTGCTCAGCTTAATGAACAACTTGCCGAACTCATCAAGCGGATGCAGTCACCGCCTCCCGCTACCGGCGAAACCACTCGACTCGACAAGGACGAGTCTTAACAAGCGCCGGCAGCGTCGGGTATTCATGTTATCGCCCCATACCCAACGCTGCACCGGCAGGGAGCAGCTATGTGCGGACGGTATACCCTGACTGTGAATCCGGCCAGACTGGCGACCCGTTTTTCCGTAACCCCGCCACTCGATCTCCAACCACGCTATAACATTGCGCCAACGCAGTCAGTCATTGCTGTACATGAGACAATAGAGGGACGCCAGTTAGCTACGCTGCGGTGGGGCTTGATCCCGTCCTGGGCGAAAGATGCTAGCATCGGTAGCCGAATGATCAACGCTCGCAGCGAGACGGTGCTGGAGAAACCTTCATTTCGGACTGCTTTTCGGCAGCGCCGCTGCCTGATCCCCGCTTCCGGGTTCTATGAATGGCAGTCGTTACCGACCGGGAAGCAGCCGTTTTACTTCACGTTACGCGATGACGATCTGATGGCATTTGCCGGTCTGTGGGAACAGTGGCGCTCGCCTGATGGCACGGTGGTGGAGAGTTGTACCATCCTGACAACGGCAGCGAACGAGATCGTTGCGCCCATTCACGAACGGATGCCGGTGATTCTCCCTCCCGATCTCGATGCACTCTGGCTCGATCCGGCAGCGGATATCGGTCAGCTTTATGATCTCTGTCGCACACCACCGCCGGTTGCTCTCCACTGCTATCCGGTTAGTCCGGCTGTGAATCAAGTGCGTAACGATAGCGAGGCGTTAATTCAGCCGTACAGTAGCGTCACTTTGGGATAAGGCTCTTCGTTGCGGCAATAAATACAGGAAGAAGCACAATATAAGTGATCGCCAGGAAGGGGCAATGAATTGGGTGACTCGTATCGGTTTGTCCGATTTCTAATGTCCGCCAGGACAACGCACATGCCTGACATCACGATCATATCACCATCGATGCCGTGAATCCGACTATGACCAATGCCCGGCAGGCGATCCAAAACGTACCCTTTCGCTCCCTCTGTCGTATCTCTCGTATGGCAATGTGAACTGGTAGGGGCGGGTTTTGAACCCGCCCCTACCGTCGAGGCGGAGACAAATGGTCACGGTGCACCGCATATCTGGTAACAGGCCGTGATGCACTGTATCGCGCAAGATTTGATATACATCCCGGTGGGGCGTGTATGCTGGTCAGGCAAGGTGCCCGTCAGAGACAGTAAGACCCTGCGAGACTGATCAGACTCCGGTAGCACTTACTTCCCGCTCGTCCATGATCACTGCTCCACAGGGGCTTATACGCTGTCAGGAGGATCTTTTGTGAGTCGGTAGCTGGAAACCGCTACGAAGCCCGCACCCGCTCGATCCGTGCACCTAGTGCTGCTAACCGCTCTTCAATGCGCTCGTAGCCACGATCAATCTGCCCGATGTTGTAGATGACGCTACGCCCTTTTGCACACAACGCCGCCGTCACCAACGCCATACCAGCCCGAATATCAGGGCTGGGCAAGCCATCGGGTTCGCCGTACAGTTGCGATGGCCCGACCACCACTGCTCGATGCGGATCGCAGAGCACAATGCGCGCTCCCATGCCGATTAACCGGTCAACAAAGAAGAGCCGACTTTCAAACATCTTCTCGTGAATGAGCACTGTACCACGCGCCTGCGTTGCTACTACAATCGCCGTACTGATCAAATCCGGGTTGAAACCAGGCCACGGCGCCGAGTCAATCTTGGGGATTGCACCGTGCAGATCATGGCGCACCACCAGCTCTTGATCAGCCGGAACAAAAATGTCATCACCTTCCTCGTGCCAGGTAACTCCTAACCGGCCAAACATAATTTTGGTCATGCGATGCTCGCGTGGACGGGCACCAACAATCCGCAATTCACTACGGGTCACGGCGGCCAGGCCAATCAACGAACCTACCTCCATGAAATCAGGACCAATCGTGTAATCGGCACCGTGCAGGCTGGTCACCCCCTCAATCTCAAGCAGATTGGTGCCGATACCGCTGATCCGTGCGCCCATACGAT
This sequence comes from Chloroflexus sp., assembly GCF_034434295.1. GTDB lineage: Bacteria > Chloroflexota > Chloroflexia > Chloroflexales > Chloroflexaceae > Chloroflexus. The sequence goes on along the minus strand of NZ_DAOTZQ010000055.1, from coordinate 14,436 downwards.
TCAAAAAGTGGCACAAATCCTGGACGTGTGGTTCAGATGCGGCATTCGCAATTGTAGTATGGCCTTCGGCAACGCAGGCTGCAATAATTGCCTGTTCGGTACCGGTGACACTCATCTCGTCAAGAAAGATGTCGGCCCCACGCAACCTTTTAGCAGTCAGGATATAACTGGCGGGCGTAACCTCTACCTGCACTCCCAGCGCCTGAAGTGCTAACAGATGTGTGTCGAGCCGGCGTCTGCCAATGGCATCGCCACCAGGACGCGGCAGGGTGACATACCCTCGCCGGGCCAGGAGTGGGCCGGCGAGCAGCGGCGAGGTGCGGATGCGCCTGGCCAACGTGGTATCCGGTTCACCCGCCACCAGTTGATCGGCGCGCAGATGAACAACATTTGCCTCTGGTCGATCAACATATACACCGAGATGTGCCAGGAGTGCCAGTTTGGTACGAACATCGCCAATATCAGGAATATTCCGCAACGTTACAGGCTCACTGGTCAATAGACTGGCTGCAAGCAATGGTAGTGCAGCATTCTTGTTGCCAGCCGGTCGAATTGAACCCGCTAAACGATGACCGCCTTCAATAACAAAATGATCCATAGTCTGTATTCCCTGACTTCAAACTTCAAAGCACCGATTGTGTGCATCCAAACAAGATTGCCTTGGCCGTGAACAGAGAACCATGCTGCCCGGCGGGCAAGTGGCGCCCCATTATATGGCAATAATAGGGCGAGATCTATCCAGTTTCAGACAAGCTCCTCGCCATACGTCAGCAGAGCAGGTGTAACAAACCTGGTGTATAACGCTTTCTGATGAGTAAACGTCCGTTGCGACTCTGATTTACGTATACACTCATAGCACGAAATGCGGGATCGCACGCTGCCAGATGATACACCTTATAGCGAATCCCGGCTTAGATTGTGTGCCATTCAGGTTATCAGAACCTTACCGGCGCACTACTATGCGTGCCACCGGTGAGGCGCTGATGGGCCAGCACAGACGAACAAATGCGGTTGGTAGCAGGAGCAGTGCCAGCGTAATGGGGTGAGCACGTGACGGTGGTACTACGTCCAGCAATGCACGGCGACACGCACCCACCCTCACCCGCCCCCGCTGGGGGCGGGAACCGGCAGTATAGTATGGCTCCCGCTTGTGCACCCTGCTTCAGGGTGGGAATGCCCTGCAAGACGCAGACATGGCGGGCTGTGGCAGATGATAAGCGAGCCGGAGGCTCGCGCTCCCAGGTTGAATGCGATCCGCTGCTGCGATCTCCACCAGAAAACCATCGCCTCGAATGGTTCATGACCCGGAAGCTCAGCCAGGTCTCCCCGGTTACGACGCTCTCGCAATCACCGTGCGCACTGCAGGCAGGTCAGGCCGACCCTGGCCGCCAGGATGCGATCCGCTGCTGCCATTGCCGCCAGAAGACCATCGCCTCGAATGGCCCGACGATCAGGAAGGCCAGCCAGATGCCCCACAACGCCGGCAGCCACCACAACACAATCACCAGTGCCAGCCCGACACAAATCCAGATCGCCGAACCGCTGATCACCAGTGGCGAGAGGGTATCACCCAGACCACGCAGGGCACCACCGAGGGCAAAGGTAATCGCCCACGCCGGCTGCGTCAGGGCGACCACGCGCACCGCAGCAGCTCCCTCGGCAACCAACTGCGGATCGCTGTTGAACAGCCGTACCAGCCCCTCGGCGAAGATGATGAATAAGACGCCCAGTCCACCCATCCAGATCAAGGCCCAGCGCATTGCGATGTGGGCAATGCGACGGGCTTCTGCCGGATGTTGCGCACCAATCGCCTGGCCAACCAGCGCCGTCGCGGCCAGGCCAAAGCCGATGCCGGGCAGGAAGGAGAGCGAAAGCACATTGATTGCCACGCGATGGGCCGCGAGTGGCACCGTGCCCAGCGTGGCTACCACCGGCGTCAATGTGGCAATCGCACCGATGATTAGCACCTCTTCCAGTGCTGCCGGCATTCCGATGCGCAACATATTGCGCAACACATGCATGCGTGGCCACCACCCACCACGTCCACCGGCCCGCACACCATTGCGTCCCCGCCATAGCACACCGACCAGGAGGATGGCACCGGCAAAGCGGGCAATGACCGATCCCCAGGCACTACCAACCGCCCCCAACGCCGGTAAGCCCAGCCAGCCGAAGATCAACGCTGCACTGGCAATAACATTGATCACGTTGGCAAACGCAGTGATGATCATGGGGGTACGTGTGTCACCGACTCCGCGTAAGACACCGCCGATGAGGAACATCATCGTCAGTGTGGTGATGGTGCTCATGGTCACTGCCAGATAATCAATCCCAACCTGACTGACATCGGGAGCCAGGCCGAAGAGGCCAATCAGCGTGGGGGTAAGCGGCAATCCGATGGCGGTCACCGGTAAGCCAATGAGTACACTCCAGAGCAATCCCTGGCGCACCAGGAAGCTGGCATCTTTCAGACGCCCGCCGCCGTATGCCTGCGCGACCAGCACCGCCACGCCAACCGATAACGCGCTCAGTGCGCCTGTCGTGACATAGATGACCTGCAATGCCGCGCCGACCCCGGCCAAAGCAACGGCCCCTAACGAGGCGACCAGGATCGTGTCAACGACACCGAGCATGGTCTGGAGCAGGTTTTCGCCAATGACCGGCCATGCCAGCCGTAAGACGCGCTTCTCCAGTTGGGGGTGCGACGGGGCATGATGGATTGTGGTCTCTTCGTTTTCGATTGAAAGCATGTCTGGTTGCATCTCCGTCAGTATACCCGACATCGGTACTTTGGTGGATCGCACCTTTGCCCGATTTCTCGTACAATGAAAGGAATAAGGTGAGTGACAAAGGAGGCATTTTCATGGAGCATGTTGACACCCTACTCACCGGCGGCACAGTCGTTACGATGGACGCAGCTTGGCGTATCTTTTCCGATGGTGCCGTCGCTATTCGTGATGGGGTTATTGTAGAGGTGGGGCCAGCCGCTGAACTAAACCAACGGTATACGGCTACTGAGACGATTGATTGCCGCGATTGTGCGATCATTCCGGGGCTGATCAATGGTCACGCCCATGTGCCGATGAGCCTTTTACGCGGCCTGGTTGCCGACCAGCAGCTCGATGTCTGGCTCTTCGGCTATATGTTTCCGGTCGAGAGTCAGTTTGTTGACGCCGAGTTTAGCTTCACCGGTACCCTCTTGAGCTGCGCCGAGATGATCCGTGGCGGGACGACGACCTTTGTCGATATGTACTATTTTGAAGAAGAGGTCGCCCGGGCTGCCGATCAGGCCGGGATGCGAGCGATTTGTGGTCAGACGGTGATGCGTCTACCCACCCCTGATGCCGATTCGTTCGACGCCGGGATCGAGCGGGCGCGGCGCTTTATGGCCGAGTGGCGCGGTCATCCCCGTATTATTGCGACTATTGCCCCCCACGCGCCGTACACCTGCACCGATGAGATTTACCGCCAGGCGGCAGCGTTGTGTGCTGAGTTTGGTGCACCACTGATTACGCATCTTTCTGAAACCGCACGCGAGGTTGAAGAGAGCATCCGTGATCGTGAAGTGACTCCAATTCGATATGCCAAGCGGGTGGGCGCGTTCGATGTACCCTGCATTGCAGCCCACTGTGTTCACGCCACCGAAGATGATCTGCGCCTGTTGCGCGAAGCTCAGGCCGGAGCCGTGCCTTGCCCAACCAGTAACCTCAAACTGGCGAGTGGCGTGGCACCTTTCCGTCGAATGATCGAAACCGGGGTGAGGGTTGGTCTCGGTACTGATGGCCCGGCGAGCAATGACGACCAGGATATGTTTACCGAGATTCAACTGGCGGCGCTTCTTCCGAAAGGCTTAAGCGGCGATCCAACGGCGGTTCCTGCACGTGAAGCCTTCGCGCTGGCCACCTGCTGGGGTGCTCGTGCGATTCACCTTGACCATCTGATCGGCTCACTGGAAGCAGGGAAACGCGCCGATATTGCCGTTGTTGAGCTGCACCGGTTGCACAGCGCACCCCGCTACACCTACGCTCCCGATGCCATCTACTCCCACCTCGTCTACAGTAGTCGGGCTGCCGATGTGCGTGATGTGCTGGTAGATGGCAACATCCTGCTCCGTGATCGTCAGTTACAGACCATTGACGAGACGGCAATTATTGCTCGCGCACAGGCAATTGCGACACGCATCAACGAATTTCTTGCCACTCGCGAACGGAATCTGTTGGCCAAGATTCTGGCTCTCGGCGGTGTGCAGCAGGCGGAAATCTTCGAGATACAGGTGAAAGCCCGGCTGCATCCGGCGGACGTCGAGCGAGTACTGGCCGTCCTCAACCATCCGGCAATCACCGTCGCGAAAACCAGTGAACGCACCCAGTACGACACCTATTTCATCTTCACCAATGGTGAGCGCATTCGAATTCGTGAGGATCACCGTACCGATCCGGGTGCCCGCCCCCAGCCCAAGTACACGCTCACCCTCATGGCCGAGGCCCATCGTTTTGAGCACCCCAAGGCAATGATGCTCTCACGGGCGCGGTATACCGCGCCTGCCGATCACACGGTGCGCTTCTACCGCGAATACTTTCAGCCCGACCGGATCGAGGAGCTTGAGAAACAGCGTCGGCGCTGGCGCATTCTCTACCGCGATCATGATTTCGCGATCAATCTCGATACGCTCATCGGTCAGGCAGATCGAGGCCCATTCCTCGAAATCAAGAGCCGCACCTGGAGCCGCCGTGATGCCGAGCGACGAGCAGAACTGATCAGTGAATTGCTGGAACTGATCGGTATCAGCGATGACGCCCTGGTGTTGCAGGAATATGTGGAGCTGGTGGCATGAAACATCCCGGCATCTTTCTGATCGGCCTGACCGGCGGCATCGCCTGTGGCAAGAGCACCGTCCTGGCGATGCTGGCCGCCCTCGGTGCACGCACTATTGATGCTGACCGGGTAACCCACCGTCTGCAACAACCGGGGACACCGGTGTATCAGGCCATTATCGCAGCGTTCGGCCCCCAGATTTTGACCGCACCCGGCGGTGCAATTGATCGCCGCAAGTTAGGTAACATCGTGTTTAACGACCCGGTGGCACTGAAGCGGTTAGAGTCTATCGTCCATCCGGCAGTACGCGCCGAAATACAACGTTTTCTGGCCGAGGTCGCCAATGCGGGTGGGTATGCCACCCGCCTGCGACCTGTCGAACGTCCGATTGTGGTGATTGACGCCATCAAGCTCATCGAGTCAGGTTGGGCCGACGAGTGCGATCAGGTCTGGGTCGTCACCTGCCCGCCTGAACAACAGATTGAGCGCCTGATGACGACACGGGGAATGTCGCTGGCTGAAGCGCAGGCCCGGATCACCGCTCAACCCCCGCAAGAGAGTCGCTTCAGCCGCGCCCATGTCATCATCGACAACAGCGGTTCGCAGGCGCGTACACGTGCTCAGGTTGAAGCGGCCTGGCAACAGGCGTTGGTCGCCAGTCACGGCGCATAAGTCACCTGTCGGCGATCTTCGATCACAACCCCATCGGCCAGGGTCACTCGTAGCCGAACAGTGTATGTACCGGTTGGCCAGGCACCGGCATTCCACATTCCAAGCAACCCCTGCTCAACCGGCTGGCTGCTCTGCCCCAGCACCTGCCAGTCGGTTGGAGCGCTACCGCTGCCAATATCAAGAATAAAGGGGCCGCGAGCGGTACCCTGGATAAAGACCAGAGTATTGGTAATCACGCTATTTGCGGCGAGGTCGAGCATGGCAACGGCGCGATCTGGCTCGCGGGGTGGCGGACAGTACCCGGTCGGCGCTGTCCGGCCATTGCGGCGTGCCCAATCGGCGACTTCGGTTGGATAGATGGGAAACGTCACCAGGCGCACCTCTTCGGGTGGGGTATATGTCGTTGCCAGACATGAGCCATCACCGGCTACACGCACCGTTTGATAGGTGATATTGCTCACCGGCCCGGTACCGGCAACGAAACGTTCGGTAATGACCTGGGGACACTCCGGAGTAGGAGGGCCACCAGTCTCGGCACACACCGGCTGTTCGACGATCCCGGCAGGCGGTACGAAGGGCTTCGCCTCCCGATTGGCGTGGTAGCGTAACATCAACTCGCGCCAGATCAGACCGGCACCGTTGGCGCCAGCCACTTCCGCCATGGGCTGATTATCGTTATTCCCCACCCACACCCCGATCACCACAGCACTGGTATAGCCAATTGCCCAGGAGTCGCGATAATCATTACTGGTACCGGTTTTCACTGCGGCCTGAATGCCGGGCAATTCCATCACATTATTGCGCCCAAAGACCAGCCAGCGCGCCGCATTGTCGCTCAGAATATCACTGATCAGAAACGCAATTTGTTCGCTCTGCGGGCCGAGTAATGGCTTGGCAGGGGGTGACTGCCAGGTATGCAATATCTCACCCCGACTATTTGTCACGCGCAAAAGAGCTACCGGTCGCACCTGACGCCCACCTGCCTGTAGCCCGGCATAGGCACCGGTCAGCTCCAGCAAGCGAACTTCGTTACTCCCTAACGCCATTGCCAGGCCGTAGCGGCCGGGATCGGTAAAACTGCTCACCCCAAACTGGCTCATCAAATCGACAAACGTTTCTACGCCGACAAACTCCAGCGCCTTCACCGCCGGGATATTGAGCGAGTTCGCCAGTGCCAGTCGCAAACGTACCGGCCCACGGAAGCGGCCATCATAATTGCGTGGCTCGTACACCACCCCATTCATCTGCCAGCGCGTCGGCACATCCCAAAGCACGGTTGCCGCTGTCCACCCACGTTGCAAGGCAGCAGCATAAATAAACGGCTTCAGTGTCGATCCGGGCTGACGGAGGGCCAGAGTCACATTCACCTGACCATCAGGCGCGTTGTAATCGACACTTCCCACCATCGCCAGAATCTGACCATCAGGAGCAAGCACGACCACACCGGCATTACTGGCATTGCGGGCGCGCAGGGTTGCGATCTGTTCAGCGGCGACCTGTTCGGCCTGCGCCTGCCAGAACGGGTCAAGCGTGGTGATCACGCGCAGACCGCCACGATTCACCATCTCCTCGCCGAATTGCGCGACGAGCAGGTCGTAGACGTAAAAGACAAAATGGGGCGACTGGATAGAGACGGTGGGGCGCACTAACCGAATCGGCTCGGCAAAGATCGACTCGGCTTCGGCGGGGCTGATAAAACCGGCAGTAACCATCTGATTCAGCACGATGCGCTGACGGGCACGGGCCAATGGCAGGTTTTCAAACGGATTGTAGTTCGAGGGTGACTGCGGCAAACCGGCCAGCAGGGTCGCCTCACCGCGACTCAGCTCCCAGACGTGCTTGCCAAAGTAGCGTTGGGCTGCTGCCTCAACCCCATATGCTTGCGCACCGTAATATACTTCGTTCAGATAGAGCGCGAGAATCTGTTCCTTGCTGTACTCCTGACCAACCCGAATCGCCAGAATTGCTTCGCGAATTTTACGTTCAATTGTCTGTTGCTGAGCTTCTTCAGGCGTCAGTAAAATCGCCCGCACCAACTGCATAGTAATCGTACTGGCGCCTGAAACGGTCTCACCGGCGTTCACATTTTGCCAGAAAGCCCGCACAATACTCGGCAAATCCACCCCAGGATTGGTATAGAAATTCGCATCTTCAATTGCCACTGTGGCATCGCGTAAAATCCAGGGGATGCGCTCCAGCGTTACCGGCATCCGTACTCCTGGCCCAATCACCTCGTATAACAGCGTAACGCCATCGCGGGCGTAGATGCGCGTGTTCTCGAAGCTACGGTACTGATCGATCAGCGCCGGTGGCGGCAAATCGCGACCGTAGTAGAAATACAGGCCAATCAGCCCCATCATTCCCATCAATGCCAGCACCAGCAGCGTAAAAAAGAGCCGATTGAGCCAACGCCCAACAAAGATCAGGCCCCGAACCGGCCATGGTGGTGGTAGTGGCTTTCGCCGCCGAAAGCGTGGTAGACGTGGACGCGGACGCCGTGTCATAGCGAGCAATACCGATAACGTATCCAGACCAATGATCCATTTCTCATGGTACCATAGCGCGATTTGCAATGGATTGTAGTGAAGAAAATGTCATAGCCGGTGCAGGGAACGTGGCATGAGCTACGGCTTCTTCGTCATCATTGTGAGAGATGCTTGAGATGAAATCAGTATGGTACAATCTTCATCAAGCAACAGTGTCGCACAGTAACGATACTGGAATCCTGAACATAGCACCGGTCAATATGCGGGTAAAACGAGGGGCGGCATTTTGGTTAGTAAGCATGAGATAGACTGCATATACCTCACACCCTTACATCCCGATAAAAACGACATCAACCCGTTTTGGTGATCTACAATGCTAACAAAACTGACCATTCGTAATTTCAAACTCTTCACAGATGCTGAGATAGAACTGAGTGAACGAGTTATTTTCATTGGTCCCAACAACTCTGGTAAAACATCAGCATTACAGGCGCTGGCACTGTGGGATATTGGCGTCAAACGCTGACTGGAACGGCGTGGCGGTGGTACCGTTCCAACCAAACGCCCTGGAGTTACCATTAGTCGCCAGGATTTGATTGCAATTCCAACCCCGGCTGCGAATCTCCTCTGGCGTGATTTGCACGTTCGTGAAAGCGTCAGGCAAGACCATAAAGCAGCGATCCGCAATATGCTGATTGAAATTGGCGTTGAAGGCGTCAATGACGTTCCCTGGTAGTGCCGCCTGGAGTTTTACTACGCAAACGAAGAGTCATTTTACTGCCGACCACCCCTGTCAGATCAGGAAAAGGTCTGGATGAACGTACCAGAGAATCTTAAACATCTTCAGATCGCCTACCTGCCACCAATGTCCGGCCTGGCTGCCCGCGAAGATCGGCCGGAAATAGGCTCCATTCGCGTCCGTGTAAGAGAGGGTCGCACCGCTGAAGTGATGCGTAATCTGTGCTGGCAGGTGTTGCAGAGTAACGATGGCGAGAGCAAATGGCAGGAAATTTGCGATTCCATTCGTCGTTTGTTTGGGGCGACGCTGCATAAACCAAAATACATTCCTGAACGGGGCGAAATTGTGATGGAGTATTCCGCACGCTCAGGGACAACCCTGGACATCTCTTCCAGTGGTCGGGGACAGCAACAAACATTGCTCCTCCTGGCGCATATGGCTGTGCATCCGGGTGCCATCCTTCTGTTGGACGAGCCTGATGCACATCTTGAGCTTTTGCGTCAACGGCAGATCTACACGGTGTTGTCAGACCAGGCAGAAAAGATGGGGAGTCAGATCATCGCCGCCAGTCATTCAGAAGTACTACTCGCCGAAGCAGCCGACCGCGATGTCGTTGTTGCCTTCGTCGGCAAACCACACCGTATCAATGACCGTGGTGCGCAGGTTTTAAAAGCGCTCCGGGAAATTGGTTTCGATCACTATTATCTGGCCGAGCAGACTGGCTGGGTGCTGTATCTGGAAGGTTCAACCGACCTGGCCCTGCTGAGTGCATTTGCCCAACGACTCAACCATCAGACTCAGGAATATCTGGCCCGGCCATTTGTGCATGATGTTGCCAATCAGCCACGTAAAGCACTTGAACACTTTTACGGCTTGCGTGAAGCAAAACCCGCTCTGGTAGGGATTGCGATCTACGACCGTCTTGAGAAACAGTTGTCGTCAGACCCGTCGCTACAACAATACACCTGGCGGAAACGCGAGCTAGAGAATTATGTGTGTCAGCGTGAAACACTTCTGGCGTATGCGTTAGCCGAAGGCGAACGGGCAGCAGGACCGCTCTTCGCTCAGGCATAGCGTTATGCCATGGAACAGGCGATCAATGATGTCGAACAGGCCCTACGTATGTTAGGCAAAGACCCATGGTCTGACGATAGTAAAGCCAGTGATGAGTTCCTCACACCACTATTCCAACGGTTTTACGCCATTCTCCAGCGGCCCAATCTGATGAGCAAGACCAATGTTCACGGTTTGGCGCAGCACGTTCCCCTTCCAGCAATCGATGCCGAAATTGTGCAGGTTCTTAACGCCATTCTGGAGGTTGCCCAACGCGCCCGACCAGTTGAGTAGCCATCAGCATCACCACATTCCGCGTCTCAATCTTCCCGGACGTCGTCGGCACTCGTCGCCGATTGCACCACCACATATCCACGTTCAATCTCATGATGGAATGACGGTGGAATCTGTGCCCAATCCACCACATCAACCCGAATCGGGAGATCACTGGCAACAAATGCTTCCCGCAGCGCAACGATACGGTCACACGGCTGCGACAAATGACGAGGGTTTCGCACCACCAGATCGAGATCACTGGCGGCAAATGCCTCACCCCGCACCCGACTGCCATAAGCCCAGACCTCGTATTCGGGGACGTATGTTTGCAAAATTGTGCGCACCTGGGTGAGATATTCGGCGGGTAGATCAAGGTGTGGCGTGGTCATAGGTCATCTTCGATAATAGTTGTGCCGGTACGGAGACGTTCTGCCAGTGCATACGCATCGCGGATGAAATCAGGCAACAGTTTCAACGTTTGCTGAACGAAGGCATCACCGTAATCGTGAGCCGTGCTGTTGCGATTATCGCGATAGGTAAACCAACGCTCAACTTCAGGGATAGAGAGCAGAGAATGCTGGGCAGCGAGGCGGAGCAGCTCTCGCACCGGCGTTGCTTCAAGTCGGCGAATACCATAGCCGAAATCGCGCAGGCGGCGCCGGATCAGCCGGAACGAGACCTCCTGAGCCAGTTCAAAACCCTTGATGATCGCCATCCGCAAGACTTCCTGCGTCGTCGGTTCACGATCCACGACGGCACGCTGATACATGGCATATGCCGCCTCCAGCGCACGCAATGTATTTTGCAGATGATCGGTATTGATTGGCGTCGTCATTGTGCCTCACAGGTCCCTAAACGTGATGTATGAAGTATTGTAATGGTTTGTAGCACAGTTTGCCAGGAGGGTCAACTATCTGGCCAGCTATGTCGAAAGGGCATTCTACATCCTGCCAGAAGGTGTGAATACCTGAGTCTGACCATCCTCGTCAAGTGTGCGGAACGATCAAGATTTCAGCCCCATCTACGAACACAGACAGCCGTAGCTCTCTTCAGCAATTGCTCTGGCAAAAGATAGCTCTCTCCATCTCACTCACCTCATTATGCTACAATCATCCCTCGATACCGCTTCTTGCACCTTGAGGAGTTCGCCATGTCGCAAGCCCCGGCACGGGTAGGCCTGACCGATACCCGCTATTTCATGCCGTTATCCCGGCTTGGTAACGTCCAGTCCATTGAACGAGGTGTTCTTGCCGCACTCGACCAAGAGTGGCTACGGGTGGAATGGATTCGCGAAGATATTGTGCGCTTGAAGATCAGTCGCGGCGGTCATTTTGATGAGCATCCGTCGTATGCCGTTTGTGTTGATCTAAATCACACACCGATTCCGCCATTTACCGTCGCCGAAACAACGACGTCGCTGGTGTTGCGCAGTGCGCGTCTGGAGGTGATCATCAGTCGTGATCCGTTTACGATCACTATCCTACGGAGCGATGGTAGTTTAGTGATGAGCACCGCGATTGGTCCTGATGGACGACCATGGGCGTATGCAACGCTCAATGATGCCTTCGCGTTGCATCGAGTTTGTGCCCGTGATGATGCCTTTCTCGGTTTGGGTGAGAAGACCGGGCGCCTGAATCGGAAGGGGCGAGATTTTATCTTGTGGAATAATGATGTGTTGAGTCCGCAAGGTGAAGCCGAATTCGCTGTCGGTCGCGATCCCGCCGATCCGCGCACAAAGAATACCAGCACCGAGTTCGATCCCTACTACATCTCTATTCCGTTTTTCTACCATCTCGATCAGACCGGGAATGCTGCCGGTTTTTTTCTTGACAATCCATACCGGGTGCATGTCGATTTTTCGCCTGCCGAAACCTACGGCATCTGTGCGTTGGGTGGTCAATACACAGAGTATGTGCTGGCCGGGCCACGGATTGCCGATATTCTCGAAGGATTCACCTGGTTGACCGGTCGGCTGGCACCGCCACCAATCTGGGCGCTTGGCTACCATCAATGTCGCTGGCATCGCTACAGTCAGGCTGACATCCTGGCCCTCGCTGCACAGTATCGTGAACGACACATCCCGTGCGATACGCTCTGGCTCGATATCGAGCATATGGACGGCTATCGTGTCTTCACCTGGAATCACGAATTGTTTCCTGATCCGGCAGCCCTTGCTCGCCAGTTGCACCAGCAGGGCTTTCGCCTGATCACGATTGTCGATCCCGGCGTGAAGGTCGATCCCGATTTTGCCTTGTTCCGTGAGGGAGTGGCAAACGATCTGTTCTGTCGAGCGGCCAGTGGTGAGTTGTACATTGGGCAGGTCTGGCCCGGCCGCACGGCGTTCCCTGATTTTGTGAAACCGGAAGCACGTACCTGGTGGGGCGAGCAGAATGCGCGTCACGCGCAGTTGGGTATTGCCGGTATCTGGAATGATATGAACGAGCCAGCAACCGGTGATATTCCACCGTATGCGATGCGCTTCAACGGTGGCCGCGAACCGCACGAACGCTATCACAATCAGTACGCATTGCTGATGGCGATGGCGACGGTGGCAGGATTACACACCGCGTTCCCCAACCAGCGCACGTTTGTGCTGTCACGGGCTGGTTTCGCTGGCATTCAGCGGTACGCCGCTAACTGGATGGGCGACGATTGTGCGCGTTGGGATCATCTCTGGATGAGTATGCCGATGGCAATGGGAACAGCGCTGTCCGGGCAGGCGTTTATCGGCGCTGATATTGGCGGGTTTGCCGGTGATACCCAACCCGAACTCTTTGCCCGCTGGATGCAGTGTGCCGCGTTGACGCCATTCTGTCGCAATCACAGCGCCTACGGCCATGTCGATCAGTACCCCTGGTCATTTGGGCCGGCTATCGAGCAGATTGCCCGCAACGCGATTGAATTACGCTATCGCCTTATGCCCTATCTGGTCACGGCCTTCATGCATACTGTGGAAACCGGTGAACCAGTACAGCAACCGCTCGTCTTCGCCTATCAATACGACCGCTTAACCCGCGAGATAGACGATCAATTTCTGGTGGGGCGCGACCTGCTGGCTGCGCCGGTGTATACGCCAGGCACAACAACCCGACAGCTCTATCTGCCTGCTGGTGAGTGGTACGACTGGCACACCGACACGCGGTACGCCGGTGAACAATTTGTGGTGGTGCCTGCACCGCTCGACCGCCTGCCCCTCTTCGCACGTGGCGGGGCCATTGTTCCGCTCTGGCCGGATGTACCGGCTTCAACAATGGGCTACTACCCGGATACCATCGAGTTACATCTCTTCATCCCAACGCACGATGGTGTCTACACCTCAGAGTTACACGAGGACGATGGGTTGACCCTGGCATTTCAACAGGGTGCGTATTACCGTACCCTATTCCGGGTCGAACGCCGTGGTCACGAACTCACAATCAGCGGTTCGACGGGCGGTGATGGTTTTGCTGAATGTAACCGTACATCCTTCACGCTTGTCATTCACGGGGCGAATCCGGCGATGGCGGTGGTGAATGGGACGCCCCAGGCGCTTGTGAATGGCCGAACGACATTTGCCAATCGCGGTGAAGCGTTTACCATTTCGTTCACGGTGTGATGCGGTGTAGAGACCGAGAGCGCACGTCTAATTTCCCCTCGCCCACGCAGCGGGAGCGGGGCCGGGGGTGCAAGCCTTTCCCCGCCCCACTCCGCTCCCATTGCAGGCGAGGAGCAGGGGAGTGAGGAAGGGCGTGCACCATCATGGTTCCCGATCACCTCAATTCCGGCCCCCCTCCCAGCCTCCCCCGCTGGGGGGAGGAGATCAGAGCCTGTTCCCGTTTCGAGCGGAGTTCAAGCAAGGACATGAGAGATGATCTAACATAACGTCTACCCTATCAGGAAGCCTTGGATCAAACTTCTGTTCCCCCCTCTCCCACCCTTAGCGCTATGCATTACCCACAACTGGTGTCAACCACGTGCGCATCAGCGGGGATGATCGCCATGAGTGCTGTTGTGGGCGACTGACCCGGTGGCAGTGTGCCGCTCCAGCCGTGCCGGAACGTGCGGGATGGATTGCCGTACCCGCACGTCATGCGCATGTCGCGTAGTTTGGAGTTCGGCAGCCATGCTGCCGCGCTAGCCGCGCTCACGATCCGGCGTGTGGTGCATCGTTCCCCATCCTGGTCACGGGGGTGCTGGATGGGATCCTGCCGATCATCGCGTCGGTCCGGCATGCAGGCGCTACCTGTGCGTAGATATTTGGTCATACCAGGTTCGTGCCTGTGCACCAGCGGCCACGGCCAGCACCTGCCGGCGGTGGCGATGATGCCTCCACGCAGGCCGAAAGCCTGCGCCACGGGGAGCGCGTGCAGCCCAGCCTACCGCAGCGTGACATATGGGTAATGCATAGCCACCGCT
>NZ_DAOTZQ010000054.1:0-40239 GCF_034434295.1 Chloroflexus sp. | reverse complement strand
GTTACGAAGCTGCCGCAACCGAGGTTGACTCTGCCAGCGAGCGCCGTCCGTCGGTGTAGTTGCGTAACACCGGTACTTTTGCCGCTACAATCCCGGTCATGATCACACACGCCAGGCCGCCGAGGGCTACTGAGAGTTGGGTGCCGAGTAAGCGAGCGGCAATACCGGCTTCGATCTCTCCCAGTTGTGGTCCTCCGGCGAAGAAGAGCATGTTCACTGCGACCATTCGACCTCGCAACTCGTCTGGGGTTTCCAGGTTGCGAATGTTGCCCCGCACCACCATGCTCACCGTGTCGGCAGCGCCGTTGATAGCCAGCATAAGGAGCGATAGGGCAAAATTGGTGCTCAGGCCGAAGATAACAGTGCTAAGACCGTAAATTGCCACTGCCCAGAGTAGCAGTGGTCCCTGGCGATTACCGGCACCCCAGACAGAACAAATGACACTGGCGATGACGGCACCCACTGATGGTGCAGCGTAGAGCATTCCCATCCCCTGCGGTCCAACGTTCAGAATGGATTGGGCGTAAATGGGCAGCAGGGTCGTAGCGGCGCTGAAAAAGGTGGCGAGAAAATCAAGCAGCATTGTGCTCCAGATGAGTGGTGTGCGCCAGACAAAGCGCAATCCTTCGATTGCCGCCTGTAGGCTAATATCGCGCTTCTCGGCAGCAATTGGACGTGGACGCATGAGCAGGAGCGCCAGCAAGATAGCGGTGAAGCTGACGACATCAACCCAGTAAACCAGCCCTACGCCACCGTATTCGATCAGCAGACCACCAATCGTTGGGCCAACAATGGTTGCCAGTTGCCAGGAGACGATGTTGAGGCTGAGCGCACCGGCCAGGTGTTCACGCGGTACCAGCGATGGAATGAGGGCTTGACGGGCCGGGATACCGAGGGTGTTGGCGGCTGCCGCCAGCGCAGTAACCGTGTAGATTGTCCAGAGCGCTGCCAGACCAAGATTCGCCGTGAGGGCCAGGACTAACGAGCAGAGCATCATGGCAATCTGCGCACCGATCATTAACCGCCGTCGATCAATGGCATCGGCCAGGACACCGCTGCCGAGCGCCAGCAGCACCAGCGGAACCAGACGTGCCGCCCCGATAGCCCCCAGAGCGAGTGGATCACCGCCTGACAGTTCGAGAATGTGCCAGCTTACTGCGGCCCG
Source organism: Chloroflexus sp. (assembly GCF_034434295.1). GTDB lineage: Bacteria > Chloroflexota > Chloroflexia > Chloroflexales > Chloroflexaceae > Chloroflexus. Next base: position 39,074 of record NZ_DAOTZQ010000054.1, on the reverse strand, counting down.
CGTCATTTCGGTGCCGGTGAGCGATACAAAGTTGCCAAACCAGAGCAGGCGAAAGTCACGTGAACGAAATGCAGCAAACGGAATGGTGGTGGTCATACAAGCGGGAATCCTATCAAAAATTGGTCGAGTACATATTTGATAATACAATAATACCAGAAAGCGAAAATGTGTGCTCGCATTAGCCGACGATGACCCTGACACTACATCTGAACGATGTACCGTTGGACGTCAGTAGGGGCGACGCATACGTCGCCCCTACTGGTATGACAGGAGTTGTAGGGGTACGGCATTCGTGTCCTTACAATCACACCGACGATAATCCCCTGGCGCCCCATCTGTGATCGGTGAAGGCAAGCGTTGCACATACCCGGTACAAAGTACGGCGAGTGCAAACGTGTGGCTTCTGCACTCCAAACCGTTCACGTGGCGACTCCTGCGATATGTATCACCCCCTCTTTCCTATTTCCTATCTTCTATTTCCCATCTTCTCCACCCTATCTCCTCTCCAACTTCCTCAGCGCCTCGCGTAGCAGTGCCGTCAGCACGGCAGCATCACGCTCGCTGAGGTTGGCGCGGGCAATGATGGTGCGCAAGCGCTGACGTAGCGCCTGTCCACTGCCGCTTTTAATAAAGTTGGTGGCGCTGATCAGATCTGCGACAGCGGTATAGAGACTCTCACGGGCGGCCAGGGTAGCCGGGGGTTCACCAGGCGGGGTATGCAGCGCAAGTGGAGTCGTCACCTGTTGTAGTTCATACAAGACAATCAAAACAGCCTGCGCCAGGTTGAGGACGGGATAGTCAGGTGCCATCGGCAGGCTGAGAATTTCTTGACATAATACTAATTCATCCCGACGCAAGCCATTCCCTTCGCTACCGAAAAGAATGGCGACCGTGCCGGCATTGACTGTGCGTTGACGGGTTTCATGTGCCCATTGCCGGACATCGTTGCGCCACGGCAGACCAGGGTGGGGGCGGTCGCTGGTACCGACCAGATGGCGAATATCGGCGATGGCTTCTGATAGATTTGAGTGTACGGTGAGATTCGCCAGCACAGGATCGGGTCGATGGGCAACTGCGGTAATTGTTGCGGGATCGAACGGACAGGGATCGACCAGGCGCAGGTGGTGGAAGCCGGTGTTGAGCATTGCCCGTACCACTGCGCCGATGTTGCGCGGATCACGCGGCTGATGGAGAATGACAACAATGTCGTTCATTTGAGAATGTAGTAAGTGGCCCGTTTATCGCCGACTTTCAACAGTAAGCCACGGCTGACCAGATCGGAGAGATCGCGACGAATAGTTTCGGCACTGACATCGGGATGCATTTCTTGCAAGTCACGGTTGGTGATACGCTCGTGTTCGACCACGAACAGCAGGGCATCGATCTGACGATCATTAAGCCCCATCCGGCGCCAGGCTGCGGTATCGACACCACCGGGAACAGCTTCCGCCATTGGCTGCCCTGGTAAGATGACCAGAAAGCCGGCAGCAGTCTCGCGGAATGTAGCCGGTGGCAAGCCAGCAGCGGCTAACTGGCGGAGCATGCGGTCGATGCCGTAGCCAAGCCGTTCGACCAGGCCGAGGTCAGCCAGTACCTGCACGATTGCCGGGTTGCGTGAAAAGCGTTCGGCCCGGATATTGTCGAGGGTGACGTGACCGGGCAACCGGCCCGGCGAATAGACTTCAAGCCGGTCACTGAACATAGTGATCCGGATTCCTTCACCCCGTGTGGCATAGTCACGGTGAGCCACTGCATTGACCAGGGCCTCACGTACCGCAGCGGGAGGAAACTGCGTCCAGTCTTCGCGTTCGAGACCGATCATGCGTGAACCTTTACGCATATGCTCGTTGAGCCAGCGTTCGGCGCGGCGGATTGCCTCTGGGAGAGGAGCGCAAATATCTTCGCGCTCGAAGGTGTCTGCCGGTTCGCGACCACGATAACTCACCAGGGTTAGTTCGGCCTGGGGAAAGCGGGCGGCGACATCGCGGCCAAACAGCAGCAGGCCGGCATTGGTCGGAATGCCATCGATCAGGCAGCCGCGACGGGTGAGTAAAGCCAGCGGATCGTCGCCTGCCGGTGGACCAACCCGCCGGGCATAAGCGCTGATGAGATCGGAGTCCAGTTCTTGTAACGAAGCACCGGGTGGCGTCTGCCGTTCCCAACCGACATCAGCCCGTTCGCTAAACAGACGATGCAGCGCCGCTGGTGACAGCGGTACGTTATTTGCTCCCTCACGGCGGAGATACCGCCCCTGCACGGCGTAAACGTAGGGCAGGCCGCTCGGCACGTCAACGGCGAGCAGTGACATTCCCTGATGTTCGATGATCCGGGGGAGGGGAATAATGAGTGGTGGCGTACACGAGAGGGCAGCCGCCAGCACCTGTTCAATCGCTGCGGTTGGATTGTGGAGAGCCGCCAGCGTTGTGCCACGTCCACCACTGACGATAAGGGTACCGCCATGAGCGTTGGCCAGGGCGGCCAGGGTTTCAGCAAGCTCGGTAATGCTCTGACGCTCGCCGGCATACGCGAGCCGCGGCCCGGCTGGTTGACCAGGGAATCCGGTGAGGAATGGCATGTCCATACAAACCTCCGCCTTGGCACGAACACACGTGCTATTATACCAGAAGTGCTGTGCGGTTTTGGTTGTGGGTTGGGACGAGAGTGAGCGTTGCTAAGTGAGCATCGGAGGCATGCGTTCGCCACCTTGCATCGGGAAGAAAAGGCTGGTAGAATGCGGGATAATACTATGATCCTTCAGCAGCGAGTACATTCTTTGTCGAATACAGGTTCTCTATGCCATCTGTGCGCACCCATGATCTGATAACGGTTGTCAGTGGTATTGTATTGACACCAGGGGTATACCATGCCTGTCTTGAGTATGCCCAATTCAACCCGCCAACGGCACTTGCCTGTAGTCTCTGGTTTGGTGGTGCACATCTGGTATCGGGCATTATGTTTTCGCCCGATCTTGACATCGACTCGGCAATTGATAACCGCTGGGGTATCTTCTTCTGGATCTGGCGTCCCTACATGTGGTTGATCCCGCATCGCGCCTTCTGGAGTCATAGTCTGATCATTTCCCCGCTCTTGCGGCTTGGTTACTTTGCGGCTGTTGTGTACGGCTTATTGCTCGGTATCGGGTGGAGCCTCGGCCAGCTCGGTTTTGCGCCACCGGCTTATCACCGTGAATTGGCAACACAGGTGAACATTCTGATCGAGACCTATCCTCGCGAGACGTGGGCATTTATCATCGGCTGTTGCACCGGCAGTGCAGCCCACACTATTGCCGATTGGTTGGTGACGAAGGGGAACTGGCTGCTAGGAGGGTATGGTCGTCGGTTACGACGGCGCTATCGCAATCATGACCAGTGGCTCCCACGGCGAGAGCGTTTGCGGCAATGACCGGAAACTTTTCGCACCTGTCAAACGTCTTTCATGCTGGTACACAACACAGGCTATGACATGTCCCTTGAATGGCAATACGATACCAGAGAACAGGGTGCTCTATGCGTCTGCAATCAAGTGATCGATTTTTGCTCGCGATTGTTGGCGGTTCAATCCTCTTAATTCTTGTGGCCGTGGTGATAGTGCTAAGCCGTGCTGAGCCGACCTATCGTAGCGGTACTGAACCAGGTGATGTCGTCTTCAATTATCTGTTGGCCCTGCAGCGCAGTGATTACGAACGGGCGCATAGTCTGCTCTCGCCTACCCTGCCGGGCTATCCGCGCGATGCACAGGTGATGCGTTCCCAGCTCAGAGATCTCGCTATCACGCAGGAAGAGATTAGCTATGCGGTGATCGATAGCCGGCAGAATGGTGATCGGGCAACAGTAACGGTACAGGCGACGACGTTCTTCCGTACCGGTTTCTTTGGCAGTAGCACGTCGAGTTATACATTTGCCGTTGAGCTTCTGCAACACGAGGGTAGCTGGAAATTAATTGCGAATGACGATTGGCGCTGGCGCACGTGGCATTGGTGCTGGGGGCAAGAGGGAGGGTGCTCATGATTGCGGTGAGGCGCTGGTATCTGTTTGTGAGTGCCACTATTGGTCTCCAGGGCTTCACATGGTCGTTGATCTGGTTGCTCTACGGAATTCTGGTTACTGATGAACAGCCGGTTATCGAGGCGACAGCGCTGCAACTAGCGGCCTTGCTGGTCTGTTTGCCGCTCTGGTTGGGGCATTGGTTGTGGGGGGAACGGCTGGCGCGACGTGATCAGGACGAGCGAGCTTCGGCGATACGGAAACTCTATCTCTACGGCAACCTGACCCTGTTTTTGATTGCACTGATTGGGAGTGTTTTCGATCTGCTGACAGCAATACTGCGGTTTGTCTTGCGCATCCCGGGCGGCGACCGCGTTGGGCAGTTTGAATACGGGATCATTGCGTCATTGATCCTTGGTGTGCTCTTTGCCTACCACAGTGTCGTTGCCCGTAACGATCTCCATCAGGCGCCGTTGACTGGTGGTGGCGCCTTGGTGAGGCGTCTCTACCTGTTGTTTGCCGCCGGGGTTGGTCTGACTGTCTGGGCAAGTAGTATTACGACGTCGGCGCAGCAAATAGCCAATGCCTTCGGCGGTGTTCTTTCGCTGCCGATCTTGCCCGAACTCATCGCATCCACAATCATTGGTCTGGTCGTCTGGTACGGTCACTGGTGGCGTGCGCAACAGCTTTTTGCCAGTGCGGAAGAAGATGAACGGGCATCGGTGTTGCGCAAGGTTTACCTCTACCTGGTGATTGTGGTGAGCAGTCTGGCAGCAGTGACAAATGCAACCATCCTGCTGGCCGGCGTGTTTCGCCAGATGGTAGGATTGATGGTAACCGGTAGCCCGCTAGATGTGCTGATCTCATCGGTTGTTTTCGTTGTCATCGCCCTGTATCACAGTCAGGTCTTGCGGGCCGACGCAGCGGTCATTCCCGAAGCTCCCCGTCAGGCCGGGGTGCGGCGTGTGGCATGGTACCTGGTGGCAGCCGTCGGGCAACTGGCTCTGGTTGGTGGTCTGGGTGGGATGTTGAGTGTGATCATTCGAGGTGTGGCCGGAGCCGAGACAACGTCCGATCTCCGCGAGCCACTGTCCTGGTTCGGGGCGATGCTGATTGTCGGCCTGGCAGTCTGGGCAGTGTGCTGGCGTCGGATACAGCGTATATCCAGCGCTACGGGTGAGGCAGGTGTGGCCGAGCGTAGCGCACTCACACGCCGTATCTACCTCTTCGGCTTCTTGTTCGTCGCCTCATTGACGCTTTTGCTGGCGATGCTGTACATTCTCTTCCGCATCATCAGCATCGCACTCGGTGAGCCGTTTGCCGGTTCGCTGCTGGCCGACATTGCCCAGGCGTTGGCTTTCGCACTGATTGCCGGTGGTGTGCTGATAACGCACGGGCTTGCGCTACGAGCCGATACGCGGGTGCGTGAGGAAGCAGCACTGGCGAAACAGGCCCAGATGCGGGTCGCGGTAGTCTCCGATGATGGTCTGGCCAATCAGATTGCCACTGAATTGCGCGCACAATTTCCACAACTGGTCATCTACGTCAGGGATCAGTCTGCCGAAGCTGAACAGCAACTAGCGAACGCTAACCTGATCGTTGGCACGTGGCGCCAGACTGACAATCCACAGTGGCTGAATCGCTATCCGGCACGTAAATTGCTGGTGCCGCTTGCCGATACGAACTGGACGTGGGTAGGAGTGGAGCCGATGACGGGGACTGAGATTGCCCGTCAACTGGCAGATGCTGTGCGTCAGGTACTGGCCGGTGAGACATTGCGCCCCAAACGTGCAGTCACCGCCGGCACGATTGTAGCAGTAGTGGTTGGAGTAGTTTTGGTGGTTTCATTGTTAAGCGGATCGCTGGTGTTTCTGATCGCCCTGTTCTCGTTTTGAGGAGCACCTGTTTCAACAGAGACATTGGAGGCACGAGCAGGAGCGACATACGCTTCATCGCAAGTATGCGCCCGTTATGGTGCCGCGGTGAGGGCGAATGCATAACGTCCACTTCCGGCATCCTGTACGCATGGGTAAGGCCGTTGCCCGCCCTACGCGCAGGATAGTTGAGAGAGAGGCTTATGTCGTTCGAGCGGTGACTCAAGCTGCGACGGACATAGAATAGGCACTCACATCACATCTTGACCTGTCACGCCTGGCAACGCGCTGGCGTAATGGATGGCGAGTGTGGTGGTGCGGTGCCGGATGTCTCCCAGCGAGCCGGCGGCACGCGCTCCCAGGGTCTACCGGCACCTGCGCACCGCAGCGTGGCGTGTAGGGGAACCCAGATGCTATGACCGCTATGAAACATAATTTGACATAACTTTTCTGTGGTGGCGGGCATCACCTCGCTCCTCGTGGTTGAAGAGAGGAGCGAGGTTGAGGGTTAGTTAGCGGACGTTATACAAATGCGGCAATCCCGGTAATCTCGCGCCCGACGACCAGGGTATTAATCTCGTTGGTGCCCTCGTAGGTATAGACAGCTTCAATATCGGCAAAGTGGCGCGCAATATGCCGGTCAAGCAAAATCCCGTTGCCGCCGAGCACCTCACGTCCCAGGGCAACAATCTGGCGTGCCTTTGCTGCACAGTATTGCTTGGCAAGCGACGCCATACCCTCGGTGATCTGGCTTTCGTCCTCGTCGCGGAGCTTGCTCAGCCGCCAGGCCATCAACTGGATCGCAGTGAGATCACCGAGCATGTGAACCAGCTTCTGCTGCACCAACTGGAAGCCGGCAATCGGACGGCCAAACTGCTCGCGCTGGAGGGTGTACTCAAGTGCCAGTTCGTAGGCAGCCTGAGCGTGACCAACAGCTTCCCAGGCGACCCCATAGCGAGTGTTCTTCAAGATATTCGCCGTATCGCGGAACGAGCGGGCCAACGGTAAGCGATTCTCTTCCGGCACGAAGACATTCTCCAGGGTAATGTCGGCATTGATGACCGAACGCTTGGCAATCTTACCTTCGATCTTGGTTGCCCGATAGCCGGGGGTACCCTTCTCGACCAAAAATCCGCCGATCCGACCGGTCTCTTCATCCTGGGCCCACACCACAATCACGTCGGCAAAGGTAGCGTTCCCGATCCAACGCTTGGCGCCGTTGAGCAGGTAGCCGCCACTCACGCGTTTGGCAGTGGTGCGGATGTGGGCAGCGTCGGAACCGACGTAAGGCTCGGTGAGGGCAAACGCACCAATCTTCTCCAGCCGGGCCATGGCCGGTAGCCAGCGTTGCTTCTGCTCCTCTGAACCACAGGCAGCGATGGCACCCATTGCCAGGCCACTGGTTACGCCGACAAATGTGCCGACACTGCCATCACCGCGGGCCAGCTCGGCAGCGATCAGCCCAACTTCAACACTGGAGAATCCCGGACAACCGTAACCCTGGATTGTGCCACCGATAATACCTAACTCGGCGATCCGGGGAATCAGCTCGAAGGGAAATTCGGCTCGCTCCCAGTAATCGTTGATGATCGGCAACACGTGCTCGTTACAAAATGCGCGCACCTTATCGCGAAGCGCGCGCTCGCGCGGGGTGAGGAGTTCGTCGAAGTGGAAGAGATCGATACCGCGCTCGCTTGCGATCGTCATTGTTCGCCTCCTGAGATAACAAGTGTATGACGCACTGCGTAATAATTATAACACAAAATATCATCATCATGATCAAGTTTCGCCGAGCGCAATTTAGAGAGGGAAACGCGCTGCTATCCTCGGGTTGCGAGTGTTTGCAGGTTAGAACCTGGTTCAAAAAACGTTTACTATGAAGTTATCTGATTCATTCCTGACCGACTCTATAATGGTAACGAACATGCCCGGCATCTCCGTGACCAGTAAGCTCAACGGCGTACCACGCGCTGAATCGTGAGCACGGCTGCTGCGGCAGCCATGCTGCCGCACTCCAAACGTCGCGACACGCGCATGACGAGCGGTAAGATAACTAGTCCAGGGCGTGATGGCACGGCCTGAGCTGTGCTCTGCCAACGAGCAAGGAGCCGGGTTGGCGGTCGTTGGTGATTGGCAAGCGTTCTTACTCCTGGACGACGGTCTTGCAGCACGATAGCACAGCTTTTATGAAATAAGTTCTCGAGTCTCGCATCATTTCTGCACGCCAATGATCCAACCTGGTAAGAGGTAATGCATGGCAGACAATTCAATGCCCATCCTTCAGCCCTTGCCGTTTCCTCTGCTGACGAACAAACCGCGTTCATCTGCTCAATCCGCGTCGATCCGCGTCCCCGAAAAAATGATGCTCGCGGCTGCTTGTGGATGTGATGAGTGCCCGCAGATCACCCGCTCTGAACAAACCGCGTTCATCCGCTCAATCCGCGTCGATCCGCGTCCCCACATATGGAGCTGCAAGGGCGTGTAGACTTCAATGTCCAGATCACGTCTTGGGCGTGTTCTCTTCCGCAGTTAACCGATAGCGATTGGTAAACTCCGGCCCGGCTCCGATCAGGCGAAGCACAATGGTGTACTCGCCGGCACGGATTGGTGTGAGGCGCAGGCGATCAACTTCGGTTGCCAGTGAGTCGGCAGGCAGATCGAGGTAGCGAACAACGGTAGTCAGTTCGGTATCGGTTGGGTCGTACAGGCTAATCGTCAGTTGTACACCAACCAGCGGCTCACGGGCATCGTTGACAGCGTAGATCGGAAGATCAATCGCTTCGCCGATGGTAAATGTGCGCGGCTCAATCAGGGTAAAGACATACTGTGGGCGAAAACAGTCGCGCAGAGCGTAGTACGAGCGTTTGGGTACACGCCAGTAGTCGATCACGCTCCACAAAACAGCAGGGTACGGATCGACAAAGAGAAAGGCGATGATACCACCGGTTGGACGATATTTATGGTAGCGAAGGCGATCAATATAGAAACGATTCAGTTCGGCCTGATAGTTCTGTGACATCTCAATCACCTCGGCCAGTGATGTTGCTTGCCGCCAGGGATACCAGGCCGCCATAATCTCAGCCTGTAGACCATGCCGTTCTATCAGGCGAGTGATCGCAGCATCATCGAGCGGATCGGACATAAAGCGCAGGCTGCTCTCAAGGTTGGGAAAACTCTGCGCACCGAACTCGGTCACGAAGCGCAGGTTGCCCGGAAAACGCGCCCGTACCGCTTCTCCATCGGCCAGCGAACCGTAGGTGCGGTACCAGCCAAAATAGGCATGAGCGTCGGTGCCGGTGCGCACGTAGGGAACATCTGGCTCACCCGACGAACGCACTACCGGTCGAGTTGGGTCTTCTTCTTCGACGATCTGCTTCAACTGCACATCCATCACGTCACGGTTCCAGCTAAAGATAAATGCCGATTGATAGGTGCGCAGCCGTGCCGGTAGTGATTCATCGGCAGTATCTTCGAGGTGAATCGCTTCGTTGTGCATACACCAGATCGCAATGCTGGGATGATTGCCGAGTAAGCGCACCATAGCCCGGGCCTGGTGACGGGCTGCCGGTAGCACGTCTGGTCGATACAGCCACTGAAGCGGAAAATCCTGCCAGAGCAGTATCCCGGCGGCATCAGCCGCATCGTAGAAGGCCGGGTGGTCGATGTGGGCATGAACGCGGAGCATGTTCATGTGGCAATCGCGTGCCAGGGCCAGATCGCGCTCGGCACGCTCGCGATTCATCGTCGCAATCCGCATATCGCCGGGCGGGTAGTTGTTTCCTTTGGCCAGAAACCGCTCACCATTCAGATGGGGAATCCAGTTGCGTAATTCAAAGGTGCGCACACCATACGCAAATGATTGCTCATCACTCAGGCCGTCATCAAGCCAGATACGCACGGTTACCTGATAGAGATCGGGACGGCCCAGATCATGCGTCCACCAACGACGCGGTTCGCGCAGTTTCAAGAGACCCTGCACGGTTTGTTTGCCGCCACGCAAGCGACGCTGAACGGTAAAGACCTGTGTTTCACCGTGGAATGTCAGCGGTGCAAAGATCAACTCGCTGCGGATGGTCGCGGGTTGGGCAGCGTCAAGGTCAAGGGCAAAACGCAACTGCGCCAGCCGGGCGTCGCAATGTTCAGTGCGCAGACGAGCCTGGTGGAGGCGCACAGGGCCACTGTAGTGTATCTCGACCGGCAACCAGATACCCCCCGGATTGGCCTGGGGGTCGAAACAATCCCAATGCGAAAAGACCCCCGTGATCATCCGTTTGCCGATTTTGTTGTGTTCATCAGGGCAATCGAGTTCGATGATTAGGGTGTTTTGTGCCCGCAGCAAGGTGGTGATGTCGTGCTCAGTCGGCTCGAAGTAGCCTTCGTGGGCACCTAGATCGACCCCATTAAGATAGGTGTGTCGATAATAGAATGCGCCGTTAATCCGCAACCAACGCCGTTCATTAGGGAGATGATTCGCATCAGACGAATTGGGAAAACGACAGCGGTAGACCACCTTGCCGCTGTGAGTTTCCAGTCCTGGTAATTGTTGCCAGTGGGCGGGAACGATGGCTGGCAGCCATTCGCTATCGTGACGCGGGTAGATGCCGTGAGAAAATTCATTCAGAGGGCGAATCTGCCAGTTATCTTGCAGGGTAACGAGATACATATGCTGATTCGGCAATGACTACCGGCTATTATTCAAGGTATACAACACCTGCTGATAGAGCGCAATCCGCTGCCGGCGCAGCTCTGGCCGATGACCGATCGCCAGTTTGAGGGCCTCGATGATCAATTCATACTGGTACCCCAGACAAATCAGATGCCGTAAGAGCGCTGCGGTAACCCAACCATACCACATGCGAGCCAGCAAGAGGCGGCTCTGCTGAAAGTAGCGATGGCGAACGAGTGGCACCTGTTCGCTACTTTTTCCTTCGTGATGGATAATCACCGCGTCAGGCAGGTACCAGATTTGACTGCACACTTCCACGTGCTCGCGCCGGAATCGATCAGGTGCTGGCGCGACCGGGTTTTGCCACTGCAAACGCCACTGCCATTCGAGTTCCTCGCTGTACATAAAAAATCGCTCGTCAAGCAAGCCTGCCTGACGGATGGCCGTTGTCCGTACTAGCAACGCTGCGCCAACCAGCCAGCCCACCCGTTGCACCCGGTTGGCAGGCCGGTCGGCGCAGTGGTAGGCGCGGGACCATGGATTATGTGGCCAGAGGCGCTCCCACGGGGTACTCTCCCAGATCATGGTCAGTGGCGTTGGAAAGCGACGGCGCGAGGATTGTTGACTTCCATCACTGTACAGCAAACGAGGGCCGACGGCGATAGCTGCCGGATGCTCTTGCAGAAAACTGACCAATCGCGGAATCGCGTCAGTCTGTGGTTCGGTATCCGGGTTGAGGAACAAGATAAATTCCGGCCCACCATCCGGTCGCGCCAGCAATGTACACAGGGCCAGATTGTTGGCGGCGGTAAAACCGAGATTGGCACCGGCTTCGATCAAATGCACGGCGGGAAATTCATGCCGGATCATGGTCGCTGTGCCATCACGGCTGTCATTGTCAACCACAATGATCTCAGCAGCGAGATTGTCTGAGGCTAGCGCTGCCTGCACAGCGCTCAGACAGCGTCGCAGCAGATCGCGCACATTCCAGGATACAATGATGACTGCCAGCATATGTTGCTCTGTATTCCTCACCTTTACCTGTGCATAGTGTACCATAGCTAAGGTATGGTGGTCATCTGTAAGAGAGAAACTCTCATTATCCGCCTGGTATACGCGTGGCGCAGCGTTTGGAGTGCGGCAGCCATGCTGCCGCGCAGCCATACACACGACCCGGCGCGTGTCACGCCGTTGACCCGGCTGGTCACGGGGATGGTGTGTGCTTGTCACGATCATGGAACTGGTTGGCAGTGAATTAAGATACCTTCTCGTAGATGTTTTTTGAAATAGGTTCTAAAAATTAGCGCTCGTGACCAGCAGGGTTAACGGTGTGCCATACCGGTAGCCTGGGGGTAGGATATGCTGGCGTTGGCGATTGGCAAGCGTTCGTGCGCCTGCGCGACCGTCTGAGATCACGACAGCACAGCTTTTGTGAAATAAGTTCTTGTCCGTATGTAATATAATAGAAAAAACGTTCTGAAGAGTGCAATCGCAAGAGATACCGTAGAACAACCCCAATGCAACGGGAGCGCAGACCAGATACGTCTCCATCGAGAAACTGAAGTCGCTTTCAGGTGTAAATGATGCTATATCGTCAAAAAGTACTGCTCGCCTTAATACACGTATTTGGTGGAACAATAGACAGGCTATACCTGCAAAAAATGCTCTTTTTGCTTAGCCAGCACCAGGAAAAGCCTGTCTACGAGTTTGTTCCTTACTATTATGGTAGCTTTTCATTTACTGCTCAGTGGGACATCAATGCATTATTTAGAAAGGGTTTTCTAGCGGTAGATAAACATACAGTAACACTCGTACAGCAACCTCCTCAGTTATTAGATAGTGTTACTGAGCATGATATGTGGTTTCTGCATGAACTTTGTCAGCGATACCGATATAAAGCCAGAAATGATCTGCTTAGAGAGTTATACGAGCAGTATCCTTACTATGCTCAACAGAGTAAACTTCTCGATGAGATTTTGGATGACGAAGCAAAACAGCGAATAAAACAATATCAGAATGAAGGATCAAGGATTGTATTATTTACCATCGGTTATGAAGGCCGCTCGCTGGAAAACTATCTTAATGCATTAATTAGAAATAGTGTTCAAACCCTGGTAGATGTCCGAAATAATCCAATGAGCATGAAGCCGGGCTTTAGCAAAGGTCAGCTACGAACGTATTGCGAGAATCTGGGTATCGGGTATATTCATATTCCAGAAGTTGGGATTGTCTCTGAACTGAGAAAGAATTTGAAATCGCAGGAGGATTATGAAGAACTATTTGCTGCGTATCATCGAGAGATTCTACCCACGACCGTATCGTTTCAACAACGCATTTTGAACATTCTTCTGCGCTATCACCGTATCGCCCTTACCTGTTTTGAAGCTGAGAGCCAGCGCTGTCATCGCAGTCATCTGGCCGATGCAATCAGCAAATTGCCCGAATTTTCCTACGAAGTAGTACATCTTTGAGGTGATGACAATGCTGATGAAGGTGTTGGTTACCGTTAAAACCTATCCCACCATTTCGGTTAAGTACGACGAACTGGTTTGTACTGCCGGTTTTCGTGAGGATGGCTCATGGATCAGGATTTACCCTATCCCCTTTCGTAAAAAGACCTATGAAGAGCGATACCGAAAATATGATTGGATTGAAATAGAACTTGAAAAAGTCAACAAGATTTTCGTCCAGAGAATTATAGACCAGTTCCTGGAACGAAGATAACGGTTGTTGGGAGTATTGGTACAGAAAATAACTGGAAAGAACGCAAGAAAGTTTGTTTGAGAAAAGTGTATGATAATCTTGATGAGTTGATTGCCGAGGCTAAGAATCCAAATATTTGTACATCTCTTGCTACTTTCAACCCTACCGCAATTCTCGACTTCTATGCAGAAGCAAATGAAAGAAAGTGGGATTTTCGCAAAGTGATGCAGATTCAGGCAAAACGGCGGCAACTGAAACTTTTTCCCGACGATGAAGAAGATTTGGGCAAAGAGTTCGGAATTGTAAGAAAACTCCCCTATCAATTCAAGTATCGCTTTGTAGACAGTGCCGGTAGGGAAAGTAATCTTATGATAGAAGATTGGGAGACAGGTCAACTGTTCTGGAATTGTTTTGAACGCCATAAGGGTGACGAGCAAAAAGCAATTGAGGATGTGCGTAAAAAACATCTTGATAATTTTGCCAGAACAAAGGATTTGTATTTCTTTTTAGTTACTACAATGCAGTACCACAAAAAGGCTCCTAATCCCTTCGTTATCATTGGAACGTTTCATCCAAAACGAGAAGAACAGTTGAGGCTTTTCCAGGAGCTGTCTTAAATATCGTCCGCGTGTCAACGTGTTTCGTTTTGGAGCCTGTTTCATTAATTTATCCGGCAATTATCTCACCGGATTGGGGTGCGTTCCAGGCGAAAGTAGTGCATATCGCTCATCACGGATGGTCAAACCAGACGAACCTGCTCTGTACGCACCTCGTCCTTATCACTGGTAGGGAAATCGTTGTGCCCCGTGCCTGATCGTGAGTGCGGCTGGTGCGGCAGCCATGCCGCCGTACTCCACACGATGCGACACCGTCAACTCTGTCTGAAATGGTTCCTCTCCTCATACGTCGCGGTAACGCTGGTGTCGTGGATGTGACGAGCACACCCGGCATCGCTGTGACCAGGAGGGTGAACGGGGTGACACACGACTGACCTGAAGCACGGCTGGCGCGGCAGCATGGCTGCCGCACTCCAAACGTCGCGATACGTGCAGGATGCGGGAAGGCAATCAATCAAGCGGGTGATGGCACCATATTGGTCACTAGCCCTTCTCACTACCATACGACGTGCCAGGAGCAGGATAGGCAGACTTTGGGATTGGCAAGTGTTCAGTCGTCTGTGCGGCAGTCTGGGAGGACGAGCGCACGGCTCTTTATGAAATAAGTTCTATGACACCAGATTTGATATGACAACCCATTGCCGGCTTATGGTACAATCCAGCATGCCGTGATAGGATACTTCACAGCGAGGCTAAACGATGCAGATCACGCTCAACATTGAGCACATTCGGGCCGATACGCCACTTCCCCCACTCTTTCGTGTTCGTCAGCGCTGGCAGACATCGCCAATAGCCGATGTCGTAGCAGTCGTTCATGCTGAACTTGACCGAATTGGGCTGGCCGGCCACATCCAGCCCGGTATGCGGATTGCTGTGACTGCCGGTAGTCGCGGGATTAGCAATATCGTGGCAATTACGGCAGCGGCGGTGGCCTGGCTGCGCGCCCGCGGTGCCGAACCCTTTATCGTGCCGGCGATGGGGAGTCACGGTGGCGCAACGGCGGAAGGTCAGGTTGCTCTCCTTGCTTCGCTCGGTATCACCGAACAGTCGGTTGGTTGCCCGATTCGGGCAACGATGGATGTTGTCGAACTGGGGCGGATCGCCGACGGTACGCCGGTGTATATGGATCGGTTCGCAGCCGAAGCCGATGGAGTGTTGGTGATTAACCGCATCAAGACCCACACGTCGTTTAAGGCACCGATTGAGAGTGGTCTGGCGAAAATGTGTGCCGTCGGTCTGGGAAAACGCCAGGGCGCCGAGATCGTGCATCGTACTGCGGTCTACGGCCTGAAAGAGCAGTTGGTGCCGATGGCGCGGATGGTAGTTGAACGGGGACGAGTGTTGGCCGGGCTGGCAATTCTGGAAGATGCCCGTGACCAGACGGCGGCAATTGTGGCTCTGCCACCGGCAGAGATTGGTGGCACCGGTGAAGCTGAGTTGCTGCTGCGCAGCAAAGAGATGATGGCCCGCTTGCCCTTCGACCGTCTGGATGTGCTGGTGGTTGATCGCATCGGTAAGAACATCAGTGGCACCGGTATGGACACGAATGTGATCGGGCGTTTACCTATTCCCGGCGAGCCACCACCTGATCGTCCGGTGATTAATGTTATTGTGGTGCTTGATCTTACCCCCGAAACACACGGGAATGCGAATGGGATTGGCCTTGCCGATATTACGACGGCACGTCTTGCCGCGAAGATCGATTTTCACGCCACCTACGTGAATGTGTTGACGGCTGGTTTGGTTGGTCTGTGCAAAGGTGGATTGCCGATAACCTTGCCTACCGAACGTGATGCGGTGGCGATGGCGATCAAGACGTGTGGTCAGCCTGATCCGGCAGCAGTTCGGCTGGTACGCATTCCCGATACGCTTCATCTGGAAGAATTGCTGGTCAGTGAAGCACTCTTGTCGGAGGTTACAACCCACCCCAATCTTGAGTTACTCGGTCCCGCCGAATGGGTTCTGGATTACGTTGAAGGATAGCTTCATGACACCCCACCATCTCCTGTACCATTGGGACGAGGCGGCAATTGACACCTGGGAACGGGCAGCACCTTTATCTGCGGATGATCTGCACGCCCGCATTGCGATGGTTAGCCCACCACTCGTGACGCACAATGCGCTCTCGATCATTCCGAGTTGGATTGCTGATACACCTTCGGCAAGCTGGATTGAGGTTCAGCTCCGCGTACAACAACATGGCATCTGGAGTACCTGGTTTCGGTTGGCTGCCTGGGATAGTGACGGTACTCACCGCACCAGTTTTTTCGACCAACGGAATGAGGCCGGCACTGTTGCTACCGATACGCTGCAAATGCACACGCCAGCACAGGCTGTTCAGGTGCGTGTGTTGCTCTGTGGTCTCCCCGGTGCTGATATGCCGGCAATGAGTGAGCTGTTTCTTTGCATCACCACGACTGCGCAGCCGGAGACTTCTTCTACGCAGCCATCCCTGTCGGCAATTAATCTGCCGCTGCTGCTGTGTCAGTACGATTATCCTGGTGGCGAAGGATGGTGCAGCCCCACAACCGTACATATGGTGCTGGCATACTGGCATGCTCAGTTGGCTGATCCACGTCTCGCACCGTTTGCCGAACGCACGACATTACCCGATCTGACGGTGGCCGGTATCTTTGATCCAGGATGGGACGGCACCGGGAACTGGTCATTCAATACGGCGTTTGCAGCTCAATTTGGTTTGCGGGCGTATGTGACTCGCTTCGACACCCTGGAACAGGTTGGTCGTTGGACGGCTGCTGGTGTGCCGGTGATTATAAGCGTAGCCTGGGAGACTGGTCAGATTTATGATGCCCCCGGTCGCACCAGCGGCCATCTGACGATTGTCCGCGGTTTTACCGACACCCACGCGCTGATTGCCGAACCTGCCGGGAGCGAACGGCTACTGCGCGCATATCCGCAATCCCAACTGGCAGCAGCGTGGCAGGCCAATTCCGCCGGTACCGTGTATCTGATCTACCCGCCCGATTGGCCTCGTCCAGAACCTGGCCCAACTGATGCATGGGTGTGACATGCAGATTCTTGTCCTGGCTCCATACCCGCCCTATCCGCCACGGGGTGGCGGCGCACTGCGCATCTTTCATCTGCTGCGCATCCTGGCCGAACATCATCGGGTGACGCTTCTCACCTTTGCCCCTGATGCTGCTGCAGCTCAGGCGCTATCTCCACTACGGGATTGGCTAGAGCTGCACATTGTCATGGGGCCGCCACACCGCTCGTTGCGTCAGCGTGCATTCACGACGCTGGTTAGTCCACTCCCCGACATGGCGCTGCGGAATGCCAGTCCGGCGTATGCCACCACCCTGAACAACCTGTTAGTCAGTGGGCAGTTCGATGTCGTGCTGGCCGAAAGTATCGAGATGGCGCCATATCTGATGCAGGCGAAACGGCATGGTCTACGCACCATCCTCGACGAGTTTAACGCCGAATACTTGCTGCAACGGCGCGCAGCCATCAATGATTTGCGACACGTGTTCCGCCCCAAAGCGCTCGTTGGCGGCGTCTACTCACTCATTCAGTGGCTGAAACTGACAGCCTTTGAGCGGCACATCCTCCAGACCGTGGATGGCGTGCTGGTTGTCTCGGCAGAAGATGAAACTGCCCTGCGTCGGTTGGCGCCTCATGCCTGCCTGTATCTTGTCCCAAACGGGGTAGATTGTACGTATTTCGCGCCGCCTGCTGAAGCACCGCACCCAACCAATGATCTGGTCTTTGTCGGGACACTTGACTATCGGCCCAATGTTGATGCGGTGCTCTGGTTTGTGCACGAGGTATTTCCGCTTGTCAAGCGGATGCATCCCGCACTACGCCTGCGTCTCATCGGGCGCCGTCCTCATCGGAGTCTGCTCTCCCTGCACGACGACCGGCATATCGTGATAATCGGTGAAGTTGCCGATACCCGTCCGGTGCTGGCGGAAGCTGCGGCGGTTGTTATTCCGATGCGGATCGGCGGTGGTTCGCGGCTGAAACTCCTGGAAGCGCTGGCGATGGCTACTCCGATTGTCAGTACCTCACTCGGAGCGGAAGGGATTCCCGGTCTGCGCAATGAGGAACATCTCTTGCTGGCCGATAGCCCGTCCGCATTTGCTCACGCCGTCTCACGCCTGGTCACCGATAGGACGCTGGCGCAACACCTGGGGCGTAACGGTCGTCTATTCGTCTGTGCCGGGTATGATTGGTCACAGATCGCACCACGGCTGGAAGCAGCAATCCAAATGTAGACATCTGCACAAACAGACATCTTCAATGGTATGCACACATTTCTGCACGGCTTGAGTTTTCCACTGCGCGCCCTAGGGTTCATCGTTAGCCAGCCAATGCTCTGGCGCTACATTGTCATCCCGATTGTGCTGAATATTCTGATAGGGTTTGTGCTCTACGCTACCCTGTTATGGGCCGGTGTTCAGACAATCGAGGCGCTGCTCGCCGATTGGCCAGAGTTGATCGCGAGGTTCGTCCGGCTTTTACTGATCGTTATCCTCTTCATCGGACTCGGCTACATGCTGGTACGATTTGGCGTTGTCATCGGCTCGCCTTTTTACAGCCGCCTGTCGGAATTGATCGAAGAACGGCTGCACGGGGTCGCCAGAACAACGTCACCGACGTCCCCTGCCTCCATCGCACACGATTTCTTCCGCGCCTTACTGTTTGAGCTGAAGAAATTGCTCTTCTTGCTGGCGCTTGGTACGCCTACGCTGCTGCTGAATGTGCTGCCCGGCATCGGCGCGATGCTGGCAACAGTAGCCGGAATTGCCATCGGTGTCACCATTTCGTGTCTCGACTTTTTCGATCCACCACTCGAACGACGCCGACTGTCGTTTCGAACAAAACTCGGCTATATTCGCCACCATCTTCCAGCCAGTGCCGGCTTCGGTTTGATCTGTCTGGGACTGGTGAGTGTGCCGTTCCTTAATCTTCTCGCTGTACCGGTCTGCATCACCGCAGGTACGCTCTTCTTTTGTGAGAGATCGCCTGCCTATCTCGACGATGGCACGATGCGGTAGATGTTTCCGTTGCGGTCGTCCGAGACAAAGATGGTACCATTGGCGGCTATTGTGACTCCAGCCGGTCGGCCCCAGGCACCACCACACTCCTGCTGGGGATTGTCGCGGAATCCGGTTAAAAATGGCTGGGCACTGATCGGGTTGCCGTCACTGACATGAATGCGTTGCACCCGGCAGTCGCGTGGCGTCTGGTCTGCATTCCACGAGCCGTGGTAGGCGATCAACACATCACCATCGGACAGTTGGGCGATACCGAGTGGTGCGTAATGAGCCAGGTCGGTAAAGCGGGCCGGTGTAGCCTGAGCACAACTGGAGAAGGTGGTGTCGAGCGGTACCCGCTCATCGCGAACCTCCTGCGCGTCGGTAGGCACCGCACCTATTGCAGCCGTATAGCAATAGGGCCAGCCGTAATGTCTGCCCGGCTCAACCTCGATGATCACCTCTTCAGGTGGTAGATCGTTCCCCAGCCCATCGCTGCCGTTGTGCGTTGCCCACAGCCGGCCATCGGGTAAGAAGATGAAATCAACACTATTGCGTAAGCCTTCAGCCCAGACAGCACGCCGACGTGGATCGGGATCATTGGCGAAGGGATTGTCGGCGGGAATACCGCCGTCTAACGTATAACGGAGAATCGCTGCCCGTCGCGGATCGCCTTCGCTACAGCCAACGGTGATATTGCACTTCGAGCCAACGGCAACGTAGAGCATCCCATCCGGGCCAATGCGGGCTGTGCGGGTTGAATGACCGCCATCGTTCGGCAGTCCGTCAACCACAATCGCTATTTCATAACCGCTGAACTGACCATCTTCATCGCTATCCCGCAGCCGCCAGACCGTGGCATTGCCGGCGGCGTAGAGATCGGAGCCGTACCACTCCAGGCTATGCACGCCGGGCAGATTGGTGGCGACAGCGATTACCCGATCTGCCTTCCCATCACCGTCCAGATCGGGTAGACGAACTATTCGGTTGGCACTACGTTCTGCCACGTAAAGGATGCCATCGGGACCAATAGCCATGAGCCGTGGCCGGTTGAGACCACTTGCGTAAAGACGTACCGTATAGCCTGCTGCCACCTGCAACCGGGCACTGACCTCGTCGTCCGGCGGAATAGCCAGTCCGTGCTGGACGACCGACAGGAACAGGCGATATGTGATCTGAGCGAACCCAATGGTGACAATGACAAGTGCCATCAGAGCCAGGAACCAGACACGTTTGTTCATAATGATGCCATGCTTAGAACTTATATCATAAAGCTGTGCGGTCTGCTAACAGACTGGCACACAGGTTAATACACACCTGCCAATCACCAACGACAGCCTATCTTGCTTCCAGTATACCAGCATGGCGGAGAACCAACGACTATCCGCATCGCCATCACGTGCTGGATTGGTTGTCTTGCCCGATCATCAAGCGCGTATCGCGGTGTTTGGCGTGCGGTAGCCATGCTGCCGCACCAGCCGTGCTTCGTGCCCGGCGCGTGTCACGCGGTTGATCCCCTGCTGGTCACGGGGATGCCGGGTGTGCTCGTCACGATCTCTATAATGAGATAACCTCTAACGCGGTGACTGAGCATAGTCTGACGGTGCAGGAATGCGGTAAAAGCTTAGTCGCAGGGGTAGTTTATAAGCCAGATGCAATCACGAATCCGTAATTAGTGGGCGGGGGAGAGCAATGCTATTGCCCTCCCCGCACGTGTTCGTGATAGCCTACCGATTGAGACGAGCCTTAATCTCTTCGGTAAGCAGTGGCAAAATCTCGTTCACATCACCAACCACACCGAGGGTCGCGATGCGGAAAATAGGTGCTTCCGGGTCTTTGTTAATGGCGACAATCGTGCGGCTGGTGCGCATGCCGGCCAAGTGTTGGATAGCGCCACTCACCCCGGCGGCAATGTACAGCTTCGGGCTAACCGTCTTCCCGGTCTGGCCGACCTGATGCTCGTAAGGCACCCAACCATCATCAACAATCGCCCGTGAAGCGCCGTATGCGCCACCGAGCGCCTCGGCCAGCGGTGGGATGAGCCGGTAGTAGTTGTCCTTGTTACCCAACCCACGGCCACCGGTCACAATAATCGCGGCGTCGGTCAGGTTGACAGCTCCCGCCTTCGGTTTTACCTCTTCCACGGTGGTGCGTGGATTGAGTTCGGCTACCGACAATGCCGTTACCGGGGCACTGCGATCCGGCTGCGCTGCCGCTTCGGGGAAGCTCTGCTTGCGTACCAACGCGACAACTGGCTTCCCGGTGGCAAAGCGATAGGTATTGATAACATTCCCACCGTGCGATGGCCGGGTCGCCTGAATCGCACCATCAACTACCTTAAGATCGGTCACGTCAACTGCCAGCCCGGCATTGAGATCGGTTGCCAGTGCCGCCCCAAAATCGCGCATCTGGAAACTCGTACCGGCCATGATCAAAGCCGGGTTGAACGTCTTGACTGCTGTCGTCGCTGCTGCCACATACCCATCGGTCGTATACTGGCTTAACGCTGGGGCTTCGACCGTAAAAATCTGGTCGGCTCCAAAATGAGCGGCGCGGTTAGCCACGGCTGTGGTCGGCCCGATGGCCAGTGCAGCCAGAGAGCCTCCCAGTGCGTCGGCCAACTGCCGCCCCTTGCCGAGCAATTCGCGCGAAATAGCGGCCAGATCATCACCAACTGCTTCCAGAATAACCAGTACGCCGTTCATGATCTGCTCCTTTCCGCGCTTAAATCACCTGATACTCCATCAGCTTATCAACCAGTTTGCGAACTTTTGTGGCTGCATCCGGGCCATCAATCATCTCACCCTTGGGCCGGGGTGGTGGTGGTACCCGTTCGGCCAGTTGAGCGGTGGGAGTCAAATCTGCGGCATTCAAACCCAGATCGGCAGTCGTCCAGACCGGCGGCTCCACTTTGGCAACCCGCTTGATCTTCAAGAGGGATGGATAGCGTGGCTCGTTAATATCCTTAATCACCGACATCACTGCCGGTAAGCGGCACGAGACTGTCTCAATCACACTTTCGAGGTGGCGCTCAACCCGCAGCGTTCCACCGGGTTGCAGTTCCAGCACTTTCCCGACGTAGGTCACCTGGGGCCAACCGAGCAGGCGAGCCAGGGCCGGCGCAAATGCACCGGTTTCATCGTCGGTGCTATTACGACCGGTAATCACCAGATCAACATCGCCGAGCTTACGGATCGCCGCTGCTGCTACTCGCGCTGCGGCAATCGTATCGAGCTGCGCAAATGCAGGATCACTCAGTAACAAGGCATCAGTTGCGCCCATTGCCAGTGCCCGACGCAGTTGCTCGACCCACTCTGACGTGCCGATAGAAAGCGCCGTCACCTTCCCGCCGTGTTGTTCGTTCCAGCGAATACCCTCTTCAAGGGCATACTCATCGAAAAGGTTAATAATTCGCTCAATGCCCTCGGCGTCAATCGTTAAATCCGGTCGAATCTTGACCGAATTATCGCGAGGGACTTGCTTCAGACACACAACAATGTGCATATGGCCTCCTTCGTACCATAAAGCGGTAACGCACTGCATTATAACAGACTGTTCGTGCTCATGTGTTCATTGAGAGGGCCGCCGGAATATCGCGCGCATAGGTGAACAAGCTGGAGGGCAGATGTGTGAAGTGCAACGCTTGATCGGCGCGAACGCCAACCAGAATACTCTGGGCACCGAGCAGACGGGTACCCTGACCAACCCGGATCAGGGTTTGCAGAGTCTCCTCTTCAAAAGTAGCCAGACCGCTGACATCGATGACCACCTTGCGTGCGCGCCGTTGCTGAATAGCATCGAGCAGAGTCTGTTCAAGTTGTTTGCCACGTTCAGCGTCAAGACGACCGACCAGTGGCAGAAAGATCGTGTTCGCACCCAATGACGTCACCGGCAGACTCAGTGATCTAATCGTTGCCTGTAATTCCAGCTCACGCGCCAGTTGCGCCTGTTGTGCTTGTAGCGCATTGGTAAGCTGCTGCTGTCGCTGACGGTTAACATCGAGCAAATGCTGAAACGCATCACGTAGCCGGCGCAACTGGTTAATCGAGCCGACCGGGCTGAGTTGACCGCCGGTTTCGGTTTGGGTCAATCGCTCAGCATCCGCGGTCAGGCTATCAACATGCCTGCCAATCTGCCAGACGAGCGCTACAGCGAGGGTGATCGCGATGACTGTTGCCACGCCGGTTACTGTTGCCCCAAGCCAAAATCCCTCGTTAACAATCTGCTCAAGCTGCCTGATCGCTTGTAGATACTGTATCTCATACTCACGTTGCGCCCCGATGACCAGGCTATGAATCGCCCGGATATTACGGTGGTGATCGTTGCTTCTAATCATTGCCAGCGCTTCTTCACGATCACCACGATCAAAAAAGGTCAGTGCCGCATCATGCTGGGCAACCATCACCTCAAAACGGGCGGCCAGCTCAAGCTCAGCAAAACTTCTGTTTCCCTGATCGGTATACTCAGACAGAAAAGAACGGAGCATGGCCCTCTGAGGCTCTATCATACTCCGATCCGTCTGGTGGCCGGCAATAATTTCGCTCACATTGTACAGTTCGAGCAAAATGAGCGACTCGCTCTGCGCAACTTCTACCAGGTCTTTGGATGCACGTTCCACCTCATCGACAGCATGAGTCACACGCTGTCGGTTGAAGAAAGCCAGCAGACCGAAGAGCAGGAGCGCGATAATCAGTGGCGAGAGTGCAAGAATGAGACGAGTGCGCAAATCCATAGGCGTATGAGAGAACTATGCTACATTCCTGCTTACATATTACCGCAAGACTCGCAGATTGGCGAATTGAGCGATCCTGCAATGTTCGTGACCAGAACTTATTTCATAAAGCTATACGGTCGTCCTGCCAGACTATCGCGCAGGTTGATGCACGCTTACCTATCGCCCACAACAGCATATCCTGCTCGCAGGCTGCTGGTATGGCAGCGAAGAGGGCTTGACGACCATCGTTTGTGTCATTACGGCTGGATTGATGGCCTTGCCCGCTTGTCATGCGCGTGTCGTGACGTTTGGAGTGCGGCAGCCATGCTGCCGCGCCAGCCGTGCTTTGTTCCAGGCGCATGTCATACTGTTGACCCTGCTGGTCATGGGATGCGGTGTGTGCTCGTCCCGATCATAGAGTCTGTCAGTAATAACTGAGATAACATCTGGTAAATGTTTTTTGAAATAGATTCTACTCATCGTATAATACAACGGCGACAGAAACCCTTCCTTACTGAAGAGGAGTACTATGGCTAAAATTCTGCAACACCTGCCGGTTGGCGAAAAGATCGGGATCGCTTTTTCCGGTGGTCTGGACACCAGTGCTGCAATCCATTGGATGCGTGCCAAAGGTGCCATTCCCTATGCATATACAGCCAATCTCGGTCAGCCCGATGAACCTGATTATGAGGATATTCCCCGCCGGGCGCTGATGTACGGCGCCGAAGCAGCCCGACTGATCGATTGTCGCCAGCAGTTGGTCGCCGAGGGACTGGCTGCCCTACAGTGCGGTGCATTTCACATCTCAACCGCCGGTTTACCCTACTTCAATACCACCCCGCTCGGACGTGCAGTAACCGGTACCATGCTAGTCGCAGCCATGCGCGAAGATGGAGTTCATATCTGGGGGGACGGTAGTACCTACAAAGGGAACGATATCGAGCGGTTTTACCGCTACGGCTTGCTGGTCAATCCCGATCTGCGCATTTACAAACCGTGGCTGGATCAGGCGTTTATCGATGAATTAGGTGGTCGGGCCGAAATGTCTGCCTACCTGAGTCGGGCCGGTTTTGAGTATCGCATGCCGGCGGAAAAGGCCTATTCAACCGATTCCAACATGCTGGGTGCTACCCACGAAGCGAAAGACCTGGAGTTTCTCGACCGCAACATCACAATTGTCAAGCCGATTATGGGAGTAGCCTTCTGGCAGCCGGATGTGCATATCGAATACGAAGAGGTGCGCATCACCTTTGAAGAGGGCTTTCCGGTTGCGATCAATGGCATGACCTTCCCCGACCACGTCGCCCTCATGGCCGAAGCGAACCGCATTGGTGGACGGCACGGCCTCGGCATGAGCGATCAAATCGAGAATCGGATCATCGAAGCCAAGAGCCGGGGTATCTACGAAGCCCCTGGCATGGCGTTGCTCTACATTGCCTACGAGCGGCTGGTAACCGGTATTCACAACGAAGATACGATTGATCAATACCGTGAGTACGGGAGAAAGCTAGGTCGGCTGCTCTATGCCGGGCGCTGGTTCGATCCACAGGCAATGATGCTCCGTGAGTCGTTGCAGCGTTGGGTTGCCCGCCTGATTACCGGTGAGGTGACAATTGGTCTGCGGCGTGGTAACGATTATTCAATCCTGGATACGACTTCACCCAATTTAACCTATGACCCGGCCCGGCTGACGATGGAGAAGGGAGAAGCCAGCTTCACCCCACAGGATCGGATTGGGCAGTTGCACATGCGCAACAACGACATTGCCGACACGCGCAAGAAGCTGATGGTCTACTTACGCACAGGTCTCCTCGGCGAGAGTGGTGTGTTACCGCAATTTGCTCCGCCGGATGATGAGGATGGAGGAGTGAGGAAATAGGAGATAGAAAATAGGATTTAGGAGATAGGGGAGAGGAGGTAGGAAATAGAAGGTAGGAGAGGAGAGGGTAAATGAAGTAAGAGATGAAGAACTGGGTCTATTTCCTACCTGCCTATTTCCTGTTCTCTCCCTCTCTCTATCTTCTGCTCATCAATTTTTCTTTCTATATTTCTACATCCTCCCTATTTCCTACTTTCCTATCTCCTATTTTCTTTCTTCTATTTCCTACTTTTCTCATTCCCATCTTCTCTCTTCCCCCATTTCCTACTTTCCTATCTCCTATTTTCTATCTTCTATCTCCCCCCAACGCAGCCTGCAAGGTACTAAAAGTACGAACTGAGTGCAGGTCAATGCCCAGCGTGACCAGGGTTTGGGCGACTTCTGGTCTGATTCCGACCAGGGTAACCCGTGCGCCCATCAAGCGGGCAGCTTCGACCACCTGGATCAGCCCCTTCGCTACCTGCGTATCAATCACCGGTACCCCGGTCACATCGATGAACAGGTCACGGGCATTGGTGCGGGCGATCTGTGCGAGGGCCTGCTGTTGCATATCGGCCAGGTGAGCGGTATCGAGGGCACCGACCAGCGGCATCACCAGTGTCGTCTCGCGGATGGGCAGTACCGGTACACTCAAGTCACGGATGGCCTGCCGTTGTTGCTCGTTTTCAGCCAGCAACCGGGCCTGTTCGGCAGCCCGTTGCTCCAGCTCGTGCAGGGCTTGTTGTAAGGCAGCGGTGCGTTGGGCAACCTGTGTTTCGAGGGTGGCATTCAGGGTTACCAGTTGACTTGCGCTTTGACGGGCTTCTTCACGGCGTTGTCGTGCCTCGTGCAAGGCAGTTGCGGTAATCTGTCCACCAACAAACGTGAAGAGCGCTGCTCCAATCTGCAGGAAGATGGCCGCAGTCTGAAGTGTCTGTTCAAGCTCACCACTAAATAATGGTAGACCCGCCAGCCGCCAGCTAACCAAAAGACCGCTTATGTTGAAGATCAATACCGCCCAGACCCAGATCGGTCGTAATACCATGCCGGCAACGAGAAGCGTAAAAATGAGAAAGAAGGGGGAAGTATAAGAAGTGATTCTGTCCGTTTGGATGCCAAAGGGGATTGTAAGAATCAGACTGGTAATGGTAAGAACAAAAAGCGCTCCACTCCAGTAGACCTGACCGACTCTGCTGAGAACAATGACAGCGGTATAGATAACGAATCCAGCTATGTTGATGAATACGAGCGGTAACGCAGATTGGGGAGTGACGATGAGTACCAGCGGCATTGATAATATGGTGATGATATTTATGAGTAATGCCAGCACTATAATCACCTGCCCACGTCGCTGCTCATCTTCATCAACGTGGGGAATGTGCAATAGCCATGTTAAAAGACCGCGCATAATCCCATCCTCCGTCTGGTTTCTGTTCTAAACCCACTAGAACCTGTTTCCAAAAACATCTACCGAAAGTTATCTCATTTCATTGCCGACCGTCTTCAGGAGCGTGACAGGCACACACCGTATCCGCATGACCAGCCGGCTCAACAGCGTGCCACGCACCGGATCGTAAGCACGGCTGGCGCGGCAGCATGGCTGCCGCACTCCACACTCTGCGCCACGTGCGTGACGAGCGGGTAAGGCAACCAATCCAGTGCGTGATGGCACTGGAGGTAGTTATTAGCTCTCCTCGCTGCCTGTCGGCAGCCTGGAAGCAGGATATGCTGTCGTTGGCGATAGGTAGGCGTTCATGCGTCTGTACAACAGCCTGGATGCACGATAGCACGGCTTTCATGAAATAAGCTCTGCATTCTATACTCCTACTTTCTATCTCCTACCTCGTATCTCCTATCTTCTAACCCCCTATCTCCTACTACCTTTCGCCTGCCCGTCAAACTCTATAAGAGTTACCCGTAAAAGCTCTTAGTACAACGTTCCTACTCATCATAGTTTCCATCTAGTTATACCGGTCTCGCCACAACGGGACTCTTTCGCCTCTGGGCATGTACCACTTTCGGATGTACCTTGACATTGAGAGAACGGCTTTGCTCTTCATTCTCATCATAGCCAGGCGAGGCCGCTATGCGTACCAGGTTTCTACTCAGTCTTCTATTCTGCCTGTTGGTAGCGCCAATAACTGCACTTTACGCGGCTCCTGGTCCTCAGCCAGAACTACCATTACCCGTAGGTGATGCGCTGATCGCTCCGCCACCGGTCACCCTATCATTTGCTGTGGACGATGACCAACTCTCGCCCCATTTGCCAAGCCAGTATCTGGCCGGACGAGTAGCTGTCCAGCTTATCTTGCCGGAAAGCACCAGTGCCCTCGATCCTTCCACTGAAGACTGGAGCGATGCCCAGATTGAACAGATCGTGAGCGATGCCCAGAGTGCGCTCGATTGGTGGCGCGAACGATTGCCGGCTGCCCGGTTGGAGTTTGACCTCTCTGTGCAGGTTGTCCCGACTCGATACGAGCCAATTCGCTATGGGCTGGCACAGGAGGGACGCTGGATTAGTGATGTCCTAGGTGAATTGGGTTATATCAGCGCAAACTATTTTGAGCAGGCATACATGGCCTTGTTCGATTTGCGTGAACAGCGTGGCACTGATTGGGCAACGATCTTCTTCATCGTCAACAGCGCGAACGACGATGGCTACTTTGCCGATGGCCGCTTTGCCTATGCCTACCTGAACGGCCCGTTTAGCGTCATCACCTCCGATGGAGGGCCGTATCAAACACAGTGGCTCCGCTCGGTTATCGCGCATGAATTTGCCCATCTCTTCGGGGCGCTCGATCAGTACAGTATTGCCGTGGTTAGCTGTGATCAACGCAGTGGTTACCTGTTTACCCCAACCACGAACAGTATGTTCAACAATTGTGGCACCAATGAGCCAAGCATCATGCGCGAATTGATCAACAGCTTTATCACAGGTGCAGTTGACACCTCGGCCCGGCATCAACTCGGTTATCGCGACAGTGACGACGATGGTGTGATTGATGTGCTTGATACGACACCTGCGCTCTCGCTGACGGTCAATCTCCAGGCGGTCAGCCAGCGACCGGTTGTTGAATTGACAGCCCGTGATCTGCCGTACCCTTCACCGGTTCAACCTGATGCAAGCGTTAATCTGATTACGGCCATCGAGTATCGGGTTGGCGATGGTGAGTGGCAGTTGGTATTGCCGACCGACGGGAGCTTCAACAGCCGCCGCGAAACAGCGCAGATCGAGTTGCCGTTATACGATGGGACGCATGTGGTTGAGTTTCGTGCGTTCAATGCTGTGGGCAATGCCTCAACTCCGATCACGCAGACCTTCACCGTCAGCGGATTGGGGCCGATGCCCGACTATCACATTCCGGCTCCCGCTCAACTTGATGATACAACGCTGATGATCCAATTGCAAGCACCGGCGGACACTCAGGCCATTGAATTGAGCATTGGACGTGATTTTCACAATGCACTCCGATTACCGTATCAACCAACCCTGATACTCCCGCTAAGCAGCGAATTGTCACTCATGACAGTGACGACAACAACAACTACGCCAACCATGTATGTACGTTTTCTTGATAGTGCCGGTCGCCTCTCGCTGACTTACACTCTCCCCATCGAGATACCGTCACCGTCCTATCATCTGGTGATGGTACCGCTGGTATTGCGCTGAACAGAAAGCAAACTCTCCGCCGGGTTAAATACTGGGAGAGGGAACACGACCTTCCCTCTCCCGATTTGTATGGGCAAGTTGCCCTGAACACATCCCCAGATCGGCGCAAAAATGGTGATATTTTTTTACCATTTTGGGTTCGTCAGCCATGTATACTGTCTTCGTCAGGTGTGTTTTGCTTAAAAGGGAGAGTCTCTATATGCGTCATGCCCGTTATCTCCACCTTCTGCTGTTAATGAGCCTTCTCCTGGCGGGCTGGCCCTCTGCACCAACAGCCGTGCAATCGGCCAACCCCTCAGCCTTTGGCGCTAATACGCATATCGCCACGACCTACCCATTCCCCGACTCCCTCCACCAACCGGCGGACGTGATCGCCCAAAGTGCGCTGGGCTGGGCGCGTGAGGAGTTTCAATGGGGACGCATCGAACCGCGTCCCGGCCAGTATGACTGGACGTTCGCCGACCGGGCGGTCAACGAGCTGACGCGGCGCGGAATTAATATTGTCGGTCTGTTTAATCCGGCGGTGGGTTGGGGTACGCCAAGCCCGGCAGATGACGGTATTCCACCAGAGCAGGGCAGTTTCTACCCGCCAGACCCGCAACTCTTTGCCAGTTTTGTGGCGACGGTCGTGAATCGCTACAAGGATCGGATACGCTACTGGCAGGTCTGGAATGAACCTGACAATCCGGTCTACTGGCGTCCGGCACCCGATCCGGCTGCGTATGCTGCGCTGCTCCGTGCGGTTTACCCTGCAATCAAAGCCGCCGATCCCGGTGCAACTGTGCTGGCAGCCGGGATCGTCTCCCCCGAACCTGCCGGATCGTTCTTACAGGCACTGGCCGATAACGGGGCCTGGAATTCGTTCGACATCATTGCCCTCCACCCCTACACCGATCCACTCGGTCCTGAAGCCGGTTCGATTGATAGTGTTGGCATTGGTGCGATCCAGACCCTGGCTGCCCGCCTGGGACCAAAGCCGATCTGGGTCACTGAGTTCGGCTGGGCCGATAGCGAGAGTGATCGTACCGGTGCACAGTCTGTCGATGGCGAGACACAGGCCAATTATCTGATCCGGGCGATGGCGCTGCTGCGCCAGGCCGGCGTCGAACGGGTCATCATGTTTCGCTTTAAGGACATGCAACTGCGCAATGGGGTGCCGTACAACGCTTACGGTTTGCTTCGCTACGGCAATGGTCAGGCCGACTACAGTCAGTTCAAACCGGCTTTCAACGCATTTCGCACGCTCAACCAGCAGGTAGGTGGACGCCAGCCACTCGGTGTGCGCAGATTGAGCGAGGCACGGATTGCATTCGATTTTGAACGGTCGATAAACTGGCAGACCTTCCCGGTTGGCAATGGTTCGATTGGACAGAGCAGCGTACAGGTACGTAATGGGAGCGGTGCAGCCGAGGTGCGCTATCGCTTTACAACCGGAGGGAATGACTATGTAAGCTTTACGCCTCGTGAAGCTATCAGTTTTCCCGCCGGCACAACCCAGATTGGCGTTTGGGTGTACGGTGACGGGAGTAGTTTCGATCTCAAGGTGCAACTGCGCGACACGCAAGGCGAGATTCTCCAGTACCGGTTGGGGAAGATCGGGCCAACCGGCTGGCAACAGCTTGTTGCCGCTATCAATGGCCCGGTTGAACCGGGGAACCGCATCCGTTTCGTTGATGGCAAGCTCGATGGCGAGATTACCTTGCAGGCAATCGTAATCGACGATGATCCAGACAGCCGTACCGGCGAAGGGGTAATCTACCTCGATGATCTGACCGGCTACAGCGGGCCAGAAGCCTACGCAGCTCGTTTTGCTGGCGACAATGGCGTGGTCGAGGTTGTCTGGGCAGTCGATGGTGGTCGGGTACGGATTCCCAGTGCCGATGCCGAGGTGACGGTTATTGACCGTGATGGTGCAAAGCGACGGCAGGCTACGTCAGGAGGCGTCTTGACACTCGATGTTGGGCCGCGACCGGTCTACCTGATCTATCGCCCAGGATCTGAACAGCCGGTAGCACCATCGCAACCACCAGCTAGCAGCGGATTCGTACCACCCAACGGCGCCTTCGCCGACGACGCGATGCGCAATGTCTGGCAGCGCACCGATCAGCCGGTGGCCGGCGGTGCGCCCGGCTTGCGACCACGCTCGTGGATCTGGGGGCCGCAGCCGATCAGCGGCGCGATGCGCGAACCGTATGCCCAAAGTCCTGGAGGTAGTCGACTGGTACAGTACTTCGACAAGAGTCGGATGGAGATCAACAACCCAAATGCGCCACGCAATCAGTGGTATGTCACGAACGGTCTGCTCGTGGTTGAAATGCTTACCGGACGGGCACAGCTTGGCGATGCCCAATTTGAAGAACGCACCCCGGCAGATGAAGCTGTTGCCGGCGATCCGGCAGCAGTGAACCCCAACGCGCCGACCTACGCTACCCTGCGCAGTGTAGCCTTCCCGGTACAGACGAGCCGTGCACCAGATCGGAGCGGGCAGGTAGTGACCGCCTTCCTCAACCGCGACGGAAGCGTGAGCGAACGTCCTGATCTGGGGCGGTACGATGTTCGCATTGGTAGCTACGAATCAACCCTCGGCCACAACATTCCCCAGGTCTTCCTCGACTACTTTGCCCAGCAAGGGGTCGTGTTTGAAAATGGCCGCTACGTTAATCGCCAGATCATCGACTGGGTCTTCGTGATGGGCTTACCGATCAGCGAACCATACTGGGCCAGGGTAAAAGTTGGCGGGGTCGAAAAAGATGTCCTGATCCAGGCCTTTGAACGGCGTGTACTCACCTACACCCCTGACAACGATCCCAACTGGCGGGTTGAGATGGGCAATGTCGGACAACACTACCTGCGCTGGCGGTACGGTGGGCAATGAGCATGAGACCTCGTTGAGAGGGTATCTGCGCCAGGGCATCCGAAAGGGTGCTCTGGCGTAATCGGAATGGATGATGCGTTGCATAGAATCGTACTTCCACTCTGCACGTATTGCTCTCACGTCTCAGCGTGGATACCGTTGCCAGACAGGATTATCCGTATCACGAGGTGTGGCGTGCAGCAGCCACCCTGCCACAGCAGCCGTGTGATAGAGACACCCCCATTACCTGACTGATGAACAACCATGAGGCCATTCAAGACGAACCCTGCCGCTACCCCCTCATTCGTCGCATCTCTCATTGGCAATATGAACAGACACATGCGCTGTCCATTCGTAGGGGCAGGTTTTGAACCTGTTCTACAAAAACCACCCGCCCGTCCGTAGGCTACGCATTACCCACAACTCGGATACTGCATTGCTCGCGCTGTGGGATCGGGTTTGGGGGGCATTCTCCCGTCCCCAGCGGAGGCAGGCCGGGGTGGGGGTTACCCCCTTACCACCCCCCCCAGCCCCCGCTCCTCTCCCGTTGCTGGAGAGGAGCGGGCGAGTGATGACGGGCGTGATCCATACTGCTTCCCGTTCACCGCAATCCCGGCCCCCATCCTGGCATCCCCCGCTCTACGCATTACCCACAACTGGTGTCAACCACGTGCGTATCAGCGGGTATGATCGCCATCGGTGCTGGTGTGGGCGACTGGCCCGGTGGCATTGCGCCGTTCCAGGCGTGCCAGCACGTGCTGGATGAATTGCCTTACCCGCTCGTCATACGCGTGTCGTGCGGTTTGGCGTGCGGCAGCCATGCTGCCGCAGCAGCCGCGCTCACGATCCGGCGCGTGGTACATCGTTACCCATCCTGGTCACGGGGGTGCTGGATGGGATCGTGCCGATCATCGAGTCGGTCCGGCATGCATGCGCTACCTGTGCGTAGATGTTTGGTTGCACCAGGTTCGTGCCTGCGCACCAGCGGCCACGGCCAGCACCTGCCGGCGGTGGCGATGATGCCTCCACGCAGGCTGGAAGCCTGCGCAACGGGGAGCACTTGCAGCCCGGCCTAATGCAGCGCGACATGTGGGTAATGCATAGCCGTAGGGGCGGGTTCTAAACCCGCCCCTACAAAACCCGCCAATCTGTATTATGCGGGTGACATGACAGATCGTTGCGCGGAAGATAAATAGTCACGATTTACCGCATATTTGGTGCCAGGCAAATGCATCGTATCAGTAAAGATTTGATATTATACTTGTCATGTAATCATTTCTCGCTAATACAAACGTTCATCTCCCCGTTCACCACGCATCTTTCAGGGATGCGAAAATCTTTTTATCAAAGAAAGACCACAAACCGATGGTAACACTGCATACCTTTCAACGGCAACAGGTGCAACAGCGTACCGATTTCGATCAGATCAGCGAACTCCTTCTCCAACCGCGTACCATGATCTGGCTCGATCTTGAACGACCGACAGACGTAGAGATGGCACTGTTGCGTGAAGAGTTCGGTTTTCACCCACTCGCGATTGAAGATGCGCTCCAGATGCACGAACGACCGAAGATTGAAACCTACCCCGGTTACTACTACAGCGTTGAATACGCTGCTGAGCAGCGAACACTCCAGTTTCTACCAGTGGCGCTCTTCGTCGGGGCAAATTATCTGGTCAGTATCCGTAGCGACCCGGTGCGCCAGGTGCAAGAAACACTGGTGCGCTGGCAGAGCAATGGCTATATGCCGGGCTATCAGGTGAGCAGTGTGCTCTACGCGCTGATCGATGCGATTGTTGACGATTACTTCGTTGTGTTGGATGCCCTCGGTGAACAGATTGACGACATCGAAGACGAGATTTTTCAACGCGGTCGCCAGGAAGTAGCCGGTGACATTTTCACGCTTAAAAAAGACCTTCTGATGCTACGGCGCATTGTCGCGCCTGAGCGTGACATTCTGAATGTCTTACTGCGCCAGGAAGTACGCATCTTCCAGCCCCGTGAGTTAACCTACGTTCGCGATGTCTACGATCATCTGGTGCGGATCACCGAGTCGATTGATCTCTACCGCGACCTGCTTTCAAGTGCGCTGGACAGCTATCTTTCACTGCAAGGCAATCAGCTCAATCAGTTGGTAAAGGTCTTAACCCTCTGGTCAATTATTCTAATGGCCTGTTCACTGGTGGCCGGCATCTACGGGATGAATTTTGCGCTTATGCCCGAACTCGAACAGCCGTGGGGATATCCATTTGCGCTTGGTTTAATGGCAACAATTACCGTCGTCTTAGCCATCTCGTTCAAGCGGAGGCGGTGGTGGTAGAGACGCCATTGCTACTTCTTGACGGCGTGCCGCCGGGAAATGCAATCCTCACCGAGCGTCAGGTGGTTGAGTGGTCGTGCGAGGTGCCTGGCGGGGCAACGGCCCGTTTAACGATTGATGGGGTTGTTCTCGAACCGTTTCTGCGACCGGGCGAGACTATCTGGCGCTGGCGCTGGCAGGTACCGGCAGGTGCCGGTGAGTATGAAGCTCATCTCACTATCACCTCAGCGACGACGTATAGTGAATGGCGTGACCTTATCCGGGTGGCACCGTCGCTCCTCGATGCTCGCCGATATGCCATGTTGCTCAGCGATCTAACCCGCATAGCACCGGCGCTTGTGCATACGCTGCGTGGCGGAAGGCAGGCGGCTGGGATAATAGGCCCCGGACATTCAGACCCGGCGGCACTACTGGCGCTCTTGACCGGATCGGCGACGCAACGTTTTATCACCGTGCTCGAACAATATCTGCGCCGTCCGCCGAAGCACCGTCTCCAACCAGATCGACCGCACGAGCTGGGAGCCTGGCGTGAGCGACCCGATCCGGCCCGCTGGCGGATTCCTGCCGATGCCCATCCCATCCCAAAGACCAACTGGCCAAATCGAATTCGCCCCCTCCGCCCGCGATCTGATCCTGCTGAACGAGGTCTGCATGTAGCGGTTGCCGTGCTGGATCGACTGATCGTCGCTGTACAATGGCTCTTACTCGCCGACATGCCATCTGACACCCGCACCCGCCTCGTGGCAATCAGTGGACGCTTGCGCACCTTGCGTGCCGACATCCCTGTTCCTCAATCCTCTCCGTCAGTATTGGTGTCCTGGGTTCCACGTACTCGTGAAGAGCGGATCATCATGGCTTACCGGCGACTCATACATCGTCGTCTGGGTGCCGGATGGGAACCCGACCTGCTAACCATCCCGGTGCGTGAGGTTGCCAGGTTGTACGAAGTATGGTGTGCTGCTCAGGTTGTGCTGTGTTTGGCACAACACCCAAACTGGCAACTCAACGCACAATCATTGTGCGAGGATGATCTCTATCTTCGCCTGCCAACCCAACGCCCACTGCTGTCATTCACCAGCACCTCCGGGGCAACCGTGCAACTTCGCTACCAGCCACGGTACGCACCTGACAGCCGGCCATTCTGCTCACTCGACCATCGGGTACGTATTCCTGATCTGGCACTTGAGATCATACCAGTACAGGGTCAACCCTCGCTGATCTTGCTCGATGCCAAATACCGCAGCGACGCTGACGAATTACCGGCAAGCGCACTCGATGAGGGTTACAGCTACCTGGCCGGTATCGGCGATGGCCACGGGCGGCGGGTGGTGACGGCCATCGCCCTGATCTTCCCATCTACCGGTGCCCCGGTTACCTACCCCAGTGGCGTAACTCTCTTGCCCTTGTTGCCAGGTGAACCGCTGACAGTATTGCGCGACTGGTTGGTGGGGTGGGTGGGGAGGGTGAGTGTTTAATGTGCTACCCGGTTCGTCAGGCTTTCTACTAAGCAAAACCGGGATTGCATACGTGCAGGTAAACGTACCTGCTCTGCTCCTCTGTACCATTGTTAGCATTGGCTGATAGATCATGTGGCGAGTTACCACACCCCCAACCCCCTACCCCCGCTCCGGTATCACACCCCAAACCAGCCATGAAACTCCTTCGTCGGTTTGTGGCAGGGCAACGGGTGGTTGATTGCCGATGGGGTACCAGCGCAATGCGGTGCCGCTGTTGGTTTGGACAACGGCGACAATGCCGCTGCCATCGGGTGCCCAGCGGATGAGCAGCGGTATTTCGCGGAATGGCGACCGTAGTGGGGTGCGGGTGCCATCGGGTGATTGGCGGGTTAGGGTGAAGCTGAAGCCGTCGTTGACCCGCTCTACAGCAACAAATAGCAGGTCGTTGCCAATTAGAAAGGGGGCACGGGCGAGGACGCCGTCATTGCTCAGCGCTGTGGCCTGGCCGGTCTGCGCATCTACCTGCCAGACGCCTGGGCCGGTGTCTGGCCCAATCAACAAGATGGCGGCGCTGCCATCAACGCGCCAGATGGCCTCGCCGCAGAAGCTGTGTGTGCCTTCAGGCGTAACAGGCCGGCGGAGGGTTTTGTTCTGTAGGTGCCAGAAAACCAGTTCACAATCATCGTAGAAGGTGGCGAATGATTCGATGAGAAGTGTGGTGCCGGTCGGATCCCAGAGAAATGGGGCGTAACTGCGTACTGACCGGCTGGGATTCAGCGGGTCGTCAACCGGATCGTCGGCGAGTAGTAATTCGAGGGTACCGCCGGTAGCGGGTAGACGGTAGAGACCATCGGGAAGATCGCGTGGCTCGCGGTTGTTTTGGAAGCGAAGATAGATGGCGTTTCCGTCAGGTGACCAGCGCACGGCGCTGAGCTGATGTCCGGTCTCGTCATAGATGACTTGTGGATTGCTACCGTCGAGGGCAGCACGCACCAGCCGATCTCCGGTAGCTGCACCTACGACATAAATCAGACCCGCAGTAGGGTGTACATCCATATCGCTAATTGGGGGAATACCGGTTTGCTCAATCCGTTCGCGTGTGATCTGACGGCGGGTTGCGCCATCGCTTTCGATCCGGGCAATCTGGCCACGGTCGAGGACGTAGAGTGGCGCGGGTAAGACGCGCAGGCCCGGAGTTGGTTGCACGACCGCCGGTAGCGGCGATGGTGTTGGTGATGGGAGAGGAGTGCTACAGGCGACAAGACTGAGAATGAGCAGTGTCAAACAGAAGAGATAGCGCATAGCGATTTCACATTTCATGGAGAACTGGGAATTACTAGTTGAACTGGAACTTGCTTCGTGTATCAATAACAAAACCCTACGCCAGATAGTGAGGTGTTTCATACATCCATTGAAAATTCTCCCTGTACACATAAAGAATGATATGCGCATTGTAGCTTGAATTTCATAAAAACCTCAATGGCAACACTTCACAATTACTGATGTGGCGACATCACATCAATGAGATGCCATCTTGGGTCTTAAGCTTGCATAGTATGGTACTTGTTAATCCTGGTATATATACAGCCAGATGCCAGATGATCGTTTAGTCGATACGAGCAAGATGATTACCAGGGCCTATTTCAAAAACGTCTGCTAGAGGTGATCTCATTCATTCCTGAGCGAGCTCTATGCTCGTGACGAGCACATCCAGCATCCGCGTAACCATCAGAGTCAACGGCGCATGAAGAGTCGGATCGTGAGCACGTCTGCTGCGGCAGCCATGCTATGCTGCCGCGCTCTAAACGGCGCGACACGGGCATGACAGGCGGGCAAGGCAACCAATCCAGTCCAGTGTATGCCGGCACAACCAGAACTACTCCCGGCCAACAGGCCAGGAGCAGGATAGGCTGTCTTTGGGGTGATTGGTAAGCGTTCATGCACTTGTGCGATAGTCTGGGAGTGCGATAGTACAGCTTTTATCAAATAAGTTCTATTCTTCACAGATGAAAGGATCATTCTCCACGCTCTGCGCATGTGCGGTACTCATCGAGAATTGTCTGGGGGCGCACATCGTGCTTTCATATCGGGTAGCCTCATTACTGGTAGCATGAGAACTATGCCATCTCTGGCGTGATTGAGGCGTTTTTTAAGCGGTGGATGCCATATGTCAGGTCATATCTCATACGTGCTGGTAATAGCTATCGGATATGCTGGTACACGATGTACTATCGAAGCCATTCAGCATCGCTTCTGTGCGCTACCCTGATATGCATAATATACATCATTTCAGATTTTGCATTGAGGATGGTCTGGACAGGTTATAATACTTTCTATCTGGAATATCATGTATTTTAGGTCGCTTCAAAATATATGAATCTGCACCGGTTTCTATCAACGATCTGGCCGGCTGACCGACATCTTGAGTTGCTGTCTGGCAATGAGCGACAGCGAGTGGCATTTCTTTTATTCCCGATCTTTGCTGTTTTTACCGTTATCACAGCCCTATATAGTATCATCACACCCTGGATCTACAGTGAACCTGCCATCCCTTTGATAGATTCTGTGATCATGATCATCGTTTTTGCTACCGGTGCGTGGCTGGTACAACGTGGTGCTATCTACGTCGCAAGCGGATTGGTGTGTAGTGCGATCTGGCTGATTGTTACCTTCATTGTGTTTTTCACCGGCGGTTTACAGAGTTCTGTACTTTTGAACTACGTGATAGTTGTTTTATTAGCCGGGGTGGGATTTGGTTGGAGAGGTATTATTAGCGCTGTGCTGGCAAGCGGGACAGCCATTAGTGCAATGTTATTCTTGACGATCACCAATCGTCTGCCGACAATAACCCCGCTTTTAGAGGCACCACTGGCGTATGCAGTAACGATGCTAGTTATTCTTCTGCTTGCCGGTACTATTCTGTCGGTTGCTGATATACAACTGGTCACTGCAATTAAGGTAACTCGTGCCAAGAGCATTGAACGTGAACGTGCTGAACAACAACTTCGCCAGGCATTACTGTCAGCGCACGCAGGTGCCTGGGAGTGGGACGCTGTTGCACGCACTATCCAGTGGTCGCCAGAAAACTATCCACTGCTTGGGATGAATCCAGATCAGGATAGATTGAGCTTTCGCACCTGGATTGAGCGGGTGCATCCCGACGACCGGCAAGCCTTACAGGAAGCTATCGACCGCGCTATCCATGGTCGGCAGGAGTTTGCTGTAGAGTTTCGGGTGATCTGGCCGGATGGCTCTGTTCACTGGTTACGGGGAATTGGTCAGCCGTTAGTGCAATCGGACGGCTCCGTTCAGGGAATGTATGGTCTTCAGATTGATATTACGGCGCAGAAAGCAACTGA
>NZ_DAOTZQ010000053.1:0-4775 GCF_034434295.1 Chloroflexus sp. | reverse complement strand
TATCAAAAACAGCTCTACGCCGATGGGGTTTTTGCGTTTGATGATCGTGTTCGCATCTGGTCTCGTAGCCAGTTTAACCACTCTTGCAGGCCGGCCTCGCTACGGGCAGAGGTGGCAATGATCGGGGCGAGAGGATTAACAGCGCGAATATTATTCTCGGCACTCACCCGATCAAACCCCACCGGTTCTGCCAGATCCATCTTGGTCAGGATGACCGCATCGGCGGTGGCAAAGGTCGCCGGATACTTCAACGGTTTATCTTCACCTTCAGTTGTAGAGAGCAGGACCACGCGCACCGCTTCGCCGAGATCGTAGCCGGCGGGACAAACCAGATTCCCAACGTTCTCGATAAAGAGAAGATCGATCTGGTTGAGGTCCCAATCGGCGAGATGGCGGGCAACGATGTCGGCTTCAAGATGGCACATATCGCCGGTCTGAATCTGTCGTACCAGCCCACCACTGCGTGCCAGCCGACGGGCATCGTTGTCGGTAGCCAGATCGCCGACCAGCGCCGCGACCCGGCATTCGGCCAGCATCATGCGCATCGTCGCTTCGAGCAGGCTGGTTTTGCCGGCGCCAGGACTGGACAGCAGATTGACAACCGTCACGCCGGCGGCGTGAAAGCGGTGTCGCAACGCGGCAGCGAGTTGATCGTTCTTGTTCAACACGCCCTGGCGAATTTCGATCAGCCGTTTTGTCTCGTAGGTCATGGTGTCTCCAGTGCAACCAGTTCTAACTCGCGTCCATGGATAATCTGACCGCAGGGGCGATTACACTGCGGACAGCGGAATAGTCGCGGATTGGCCAGGGTCACTTCGGCGTTGCAATCCGGGCAAAAGACGACCACCGGCACCTCTTCGATAATCAGGTCAGCCCCGGCCAGCGGTGTGCCTTCGGCGGCGATGGCGAAGCTGAAGCGAAGCGCATCGGCGACCACCCCGGCGAGGGCTCCGATCCGCAGGTGAACGGCGCTAATTCGCTCTGCTCCCGCTTCTGCCGCAGCATTGCTGGCAATCGTCACGATGTTGTGCGCAATCGATAGTTCGTGCATCAGCCTATTTCAGCGAACGACCAAAACGACGACCGAATTCAACAATCAGCCCGGCAGCGCGTTGTACATCGGGATCGCGCAACGCCCGGAGCAGACCAAACAGGCCAATTGGTTTCGGCTCCTGGCGCACCGCCTCGTGACTGGCGACAAAGGCATCACCCGCTTCCCCAACCAGCCGTACCGTATCGGGATGGAACACGCCCGAATCGAGCAGTGCGTCGAACTCTGCCGAGGCGATAAACGGCTCGATCCGCTCGATTACCTCGATGAAGTTGGGCGCGACAGCCACCAGGCGGGGGAAGTAGGGCAGGAACGCGATGAAGGCATCGATCAGCTTATCAGCCGTGATCGTGCGATCATTCATTGTTGTGCGCAGCTCTTCGACCGCCACTCGGATATTTTCGGTCAGCTCATCACCGCGCACCAGCAGGTGATCGAGCGCACTGACCAGGAAAGCCAGCAGTTCACTCTGCGCCAGCAGACGATCAAGCGCGGCCAGCGTATCAGGTTTGCTTACGGTTGCGAGCAGGCGCTGAAATGCCGGCTGTGCCGTCAACGCTGCCAACTGCTCAACAGTCGTAGTCAATTGCGGGAGCGTCCGTGACAGTCGCATCAGTTGGGCAGCCAGGGCGCCGCCATCATCGGGGAAAGCGGTACGCAATTCGTGAACGCCGGCAGCAACGTTGTCGGCGATGACGTCACCCCGTTGTAAGAGGCTATCCACTGCGCCGACCGAAAAAGCCAGCAGTTCGGCGTGATCTAGCAGCCGGTGCAGGGCGGCAGCCGTCTGCGGTTCGTTGAGTCGTTCGAGTAACGCATGTGCGTTTAACGGACGGTCGGCGTGAGCCGTGGTCGTAGCGCCATTGCTGGTCATTGCGCTCCTCGCTCAATAGTGGTAGCGAACACGAATCGCGGTAATACAAGCGAAAAAAGTGACTGCTTGAACGAAGCATAAGAATTACTGATGTATAACTCAAGTTACAACTTCACAACCGTCGGTTGTCGTTAGTCGTTCTGCGGGTTGGGTTGTGCTACAGTAGTACCAGCAGTCGGTAGCACGAAGATGATGGGCATCACTCATGACAGGCGAAGCGAACAATCCTCAGCAGCGGCGCTGGCGGATCAGTGTGCGCGGTATTGTGCAGGGGGTCGGCTTTCGGCCATTTGTGTTTGGTCTGGCCGACCGCTGGCGTTTAGCCGGTTTTGTGCGCAACGATAGCAACGGGGTTACGATAGAAGTCGAGGGCGATGAGCATGCCCTGCATACGTTCGTGCATGCCCTGCGCACAGAGGCTCCTCCGCTGGCCCGGATCGATCAGGTGAGTGTTGAGCCGCTAGCACTGGTTGGTGAGCGCAGCTTTGTGATTGCGACCAGCCAGGCTCAACCGCAGCGACGCACCCTGATCGCTCCCGATACTGCCACCTGTGCCGATTGTTTGCGCGAGATCAACGATCCTGCCGACCGCCGCTATCGGTATGCGTTCACCAACTGCACGAATTGTGGCCCCCGCTTTACGATTGTGCTCGATGTGCCCTACGACCGTGTCAACACCACGATGCGAACCTTCCCCCTCTGCGCCCAGTGCCGGGCAGAGTATGAAGACCCGCGTAACCGGCGGTTTCACGCTCAGCCGACGGCATGCCCGGCGTGTGGGCCGCACCTGCGCTGGTCGGGTGAAGCAACCGATCCGCTGATCGCGGCAGCCACAGCTCTGGCAAACGGCGACATCGTGGCTGTGAAGGGATTGGGTGGTTACCATCTGGCCTGTGCTGCTGATGATGAAACGGCGGTAAGCCGTCTCCGCCAGCGCAAGCAGCGCGAAGCACGGCCACTGGCGCTGATGGTGCGCGATGAAGCCGTCGCCGCCCACCTTTGCTTCATCGATCCAGTAGCACATACCATCCTGACCAGTCCCGTGCGTCCGATTGTGCTGTTACCCCGCCGTCCAGACGCACCGGTTGCCCCTTCGGTTGCGCCGGGGATGCAGACGCTGGGGATTATGCTCCCGTACACGCCGCTGCACCATCTGCTACTGGCTGAATACGCCAGTGTAGCCGGCTCAACCCGCCCGTCGGCAATCGTGTTGACCAGCGGTAATCTGAGTGATGAACCGATTGCGTATGAAGACGACGATGCCGTACAACGCTTAAGCCCAATTGCCGATGCGATGCTGAGTCACAATCGCCCGATCCACATGCGTTGTGACGACAGCGTCGTGCGAGTGGCCGCCGGTGGGCCATTGCTGATCCGGCGTTCACGGGGCTACGCCCCGGCACCGATCACCCTGGCGAGCGCACTCCCCTGCCCGATCCTCGCTTGCGGTGGTCACCTCAAAAATACCTTTGCTCTCGGTCGTGGACGAGAGGTCTTCCTGAGCCATCACATCGGCGATCTGGAGAATCTCCCGACCCTGCGTTCCTTCCACGAAGGCATTGCCCACTTTCAGCGCCTGTTTGACATCCAGCCGGAAGTGGTTGCCTACGATCTCCATCCCGGCTACCTGGCCACGCAGGCTGCCCTGGCGATGGCGATTCCGCACAAGATCGGCGTACAGCATCACCACGCACACATTGCTGCGGTATTGGCCGAATATGGCATGGATGGGCCGGTGATTGGTCTGGCGGCGGATGGCAGCGGGTACGGGCCTGATAGCACGGTCTGGGGTGGTGAGATATTCATCGCGACCTGTGCCGATTACCGGCGGGTCGGGCATCTGGGACATCTGCTGCTGCCCGGCGGTGAACAGGCGGTACGCCAGCCGTGGCGGGTGGCAGCGGCGGCATTATCAACGATCTACGGCACCGACTTCTGGCAGCTTTCATTACCACTCGTCCAACAGCTTGATCGTTCTGCCTGGACAGTACTGGCCCGCATGATAGAACGCTCGCTCAACACGCCACGGACATCGAGCCTGGGACGCTTGTTCGATGCAGCGGCGGTGCTGGTGGGGATCGGGCAAACAGCGCACTACGAAGGGGAGCTGGCCATTCTCCTGGAACAGATTGCCGATCACGACCAGCCGCCCTATCCGCTGCCGATCCGTGAAGCGGCGTCCGCCCAGGAGCCTTTTGTGCTGGATGGTCTCGCGCTGCTAGCGGCACTGGTTGATGACATGCAGCGAGGGGTAGCGCCGGCAGCCATCGCCGGGCGCGTACACCAGGGAGTAGCCCATGGTTTATTGATGGCCTGCCGGCGCGTGCGTGATGAGCATGGCCTCACAACCGTCGCGGTAAGTGGGGGTGTCTTCCAGAACGTGTTCCTGCTGGAAACCCTCACCGCACTGCTCACCGCCGATGGCTTCACCGTCCTGATCCCCCGCCTGGCACCGCCAAACGACGGCGGCCTGGCGCTCGGTCAGGTCGTAGTTGCCGGTGCAGTGATGGCGATGAGGTAGTCGCCCTCACCCCCAACCCCTCTCCCGCACGGCGGGCGAGGGGGAGCGCCCTCACCCCCGGCCCCTCTCCCGAACGGCGGGCGGGGGGGAGCGCCCTCACCCCCAATCCCTCTCCCGCACGGCGGGCGAGGGGAGCATGCGCTCAACACTTCCCCTAATAGAGAGCACGCCCTTCATCCGCCCCCGCTCCTCTCCCACCGGGGAGAGGAGCGGGGGCTGGGGGGTGAGGTGAGGGGGGAGCGCCCTCACCCCCGCCCCCGCTCCCGCACGGCGGGCGAGGGGGAGCGCCCTCACCCCCAACCCCTCTCCCGCACGGCGGGCGAGGGGAG
>NZ_DAOTZQ010000052.1:0-44045 GCF_034434295.1 Chloroflexus sp. | reverse complement strand
AGCACGACGTTACACGCAACACCGTGTGGTATGTTCGCAT
The DNA here is from genome assembly GCF_034434295.1 of Chloroflexus sp. GTDB lineage: Bacteria > Chloroflexota > Chloroflexia > Chloroflexales > Chloroflexaceae > Chloroflexus. Next base: position 44,005 of record NZ_DAOTZQ010000052.1, on the reverse strand, counting down.
GAACGATGTGAGGAGCAGCCAGTTCCTATGGACATACTACGTCACGTCTCACGGTAGCAACCCAGATTCTACCCATCCTCTGTGTCCTCTGTGTCTCTGTGGTGATATAAGGTAGCAACTTGGGTTATACTACCCATCGCACCGGAGCGCATCTGTGTCAGCGACGCATCCTTAGCCCTCCTCTTGTGAAACTTCACATGGTGCAGACGTCACACTTGTGATCGGCAAACGCACGCTAAAGGTCGAACCACGGCCCGGTTCACTCGTGACCGAGATCGCGCCTCCCATCACCTGACACAAGCGCTGGCTGATAGCCAGTCCCAGCCCGGTGCCACCGTAGCGTCTGGTCGGACCACTATCTACCTGCACAAATGGCTTGAACAGGTGCTGAAGCTGCTCGGTAGCAATCCCGATCCCCGTATCGCTGACATCAATCTGAATCTCATCTGTGGTTGAACGGTAGCAGTGAACCCGAATCTCACCCTGCGCGGTAAACTTACAGGCATTACCGACCAGATTCAACAACACCTGACGTAAACGTACCGGATCGGTCAACACCGGTGGCAGGTCTGGTTCCACGGTAACGGTGATAGTATTTTGCCCCTGCTTCGCCAATCCCTGCAACGTCATCACCACCTCATTGATCAGCGAAGCCATGTGAACCGGCTCTGGGTGAATTGTCACGGCATTCGCTTCCAGGCGAGCGTAATCAAGAATATCGTTAATCAGCGTCAACAAATGCCGTCCCGCCGTCATGATCCGGTCAAGGTCGGATGTCAGCGTATGCAGGTCCCGGTTCAACAAATCCTCACGTAAAAACTCACCGTAACCCAAAATAGCCGTCAGTGGTGTCCGCAATTCGTGACTCATCATGGACAGAAAGGCACTCTTCGCCTGGCTGGCTGCTTCAGCCGCATCCTTTGCTTCTTGCAAAGCCTGCGCTGCCCGCTTGAAGAGAGTGATGTCGCGCAACACAAAAATCCGCCCCGCCGGCCTGCCATGACGATCTCGCAACGTGGTACAGCGTAAATCGTAGGTTGTTGTCCCTGTTTCACCGGTATGTTGCACCTCAAACTGATCCTCGTCACGATCACGTACCTGCTCAATCAGCCAGGGCGGTGCAACACGTGCCAACGACTTACCAAGAACATCTGTCGTCACCAACAAAACCGCCTGTGCTGCCGGATTCAGATCAATGATCCGATCATGCGTATCAAGCACAATAATCGCATCAGACATCTGATCAACGATTCGCTCACGCGCCGCCGGCAAAAGGTCAAGTGCGCGGTAGCGCTGCATCGCAACGGTAAACGCTAGACCACTCAGGGCGAACGCGACCGGCGTTGGGTCAACAAAGGGGATCGGACTGAGTCCGGTCACAAAGAGCATACTCGCTGCCCAGGGAAGGAGCGCTCCAACCAACAGGCTGATCGCCTGGGCACGGTAAAGGGATTGACTGCGGATCGCCTGATTGATCATCAACACCGTACCGGCAAACACCATTGTATAGGCGCTCAGAACACTGGCGTACCACAGCGGCCCACGCGGCCCGGTCAGCACCCAAAGACCACCGGCAGTATAGGTCAATTCCACCGTCGGCCACATCAACCGATGCCAGCCATTTGTCCAGGCACCGATCAGAAATCCGCTTTGGAGCAGGATCAAACTGTATACCACGCTACGCGGCAACAGATGAGCGCGATCTGTGTAACACAGTGCAAACAACAGCCACAGTAATGGCACACTCACCACACTGATGTATTGAATATTGCTCAACAGCACCTTACCGGCAGTGGTCGCATTCGACAATTCCAGGACATGACACAGCGACCACCAGATCGTGCTGAACATCATGCCAAGGAAGACCTTTGCCACCGGTAATCGCCGGTATGGCCAGGCCAGACGCATTGCCCCTAGCGCCAGGAGCACCGCAGCAAGTGGCAAGAAGATGTAGGGTGTGAAATACCACATAAGCACAGGTGTTGTTGATGCGATTATTCACGATTATAAACGCAATATACGGCATACCATACCATGACTTGCCAACCAATCCGAAACCATGTATAGTATAATAGACACCACTGATAAGTGGTGACAATAACATACAGATCAATGGTTGATCGCATCCAGGAACAACTGATGGCGTCAGGTCTCAACCGCTACGAAGCGGCCACCTACCTGGCGCTCCTCGAACGGCGGAGCTACACCCCGGCGCAGGTAGCGGTACGTGCCGGCATTCCCCGCCAGCGCATCTACGACGTACTGGCCGCATTGTGTGCGCGTGGCCTCGCCATCGAACGTCACAGCGACGGTCAACGCCACTACGTCGCCATCGATCCGGCCATCGCCCTGCCGGCCCTGATCGAGCAGCGCCGTCGGCAATTCGAGCACGAACAGGCCGCACTGACCGAACACGTCCAAACGCTCCTCACCACCCTGACACCTGCTTATACGGCTGGTCATGAACAGATCGATCCCCTCGATTATGTTGATGTTCTGCTCGACCGCCGGCTCGTCGTCGAGCGCGCCCTGGCCCTGGCGCAGAGTGCTGAACGCGAGATCAGCGTCTGTTTCAAGCTCCCGTTACTGGGTGATCGGGAAAGCAATTTCGCCGAGGTAGCCGAACCACTCCGTCGCGGTGTGCGCTATCGCGCACTCTACGAACGGTCAACCCTGGCAAACCCTGACCTGCGGGCCTGGGTGACGCAGTTTGTTGAATGGGGGCAACAGGCACGGATGGTCGAGACCCTGCCGCTCAAGGTGAATCTCTACGACCGTCGAATCGCCTTGCTCTCGCTCCAGGACCCCGTTACCGGTGCACTGAGTCTCACCGCACTCTGCGTTACCCATCCCAACTTCAGCGTATTCCTGCAGGGTGCGTTCGAGCAACTCTGGAGTGATGCCGAACCGTTCCAGCTCACCTAGGGTTACACGCCACTGAGTGTGATGCGTCCACGCTCAGGGCGTGTCGGGTAACCAAACCAATCCCAGGGTGGACGCATCACCCTGAACGTGGAGGTGCTGTATGTGCTCCGCCGATCCGCTTGAGCTACTTGGTATTGATTATGTCGAGTTTTACGTCAGCAATGCCCGCCAGGCTGCCCATTTCTACCGCACCACACTCGGCCTGCGTCCGGTTGCCTACGCCGGTCTCGAAACCGGAGTGCGCGACCGGGCCAGTTATGTGCTTGAACGGCGCAATGTACGCTTTGTCCTGACTGCCCCCCTCCTACCCGATCACCCGATTGCGCAACATATTGCCCACCACGGCGATGGGGTCAAAGACATTGCGCTGCGCGTCCGTGATGCAGTGACTGCGTATGAAACAGCGGTTGCCCGTGGCGGGATTCCAGTGCAGGCGCCGACCGAATATGTGGACGAACATGGCCGGATTATCAAGGCGACCATTGCCACCTATGGCGACACCGTCCACTCATTCATCGAGCGCGAAAACTACCAGGGAACATTTATGCCCGGCTTCCAGCCGATCACCACACCACTACCGGTACCGGAAACCGGGATTGCCGCCATTGACCACATCGTCGGCAACGTGGAACTAGGGGCAATGAATCGTTGGGTCAACTACTACCGTGATGTGCTCGGCTTCAGCCAGTTGGTACACTTCGACGATCACGACATCAGCACCGAGTACAGTGCCCTCATGTCGAAGGTGATGCAAAACGGTACCGGTCGGATCAAGTTCCCTATCAACGAGCCGGCTGAGGGGCGCCGCAAGAGCCAGATCGAAGAGTTTCTTGAGTACTACGGCGGCACCGGTGTTCAGCACATCGCTCTGGCAACCGGTGACATCTGTGCAACCGTTGATGCTCTGCGGGCTGCCGGTATTCCGTTTATCCACGTACCCGACGCCTACTACGATGATCTCGAAGAGCGGGTTAGCAAAATCGACGAGAGCCGGCAGGCACTCCAGGAGCGAGGAATTCTAGTTGACCGCGACGAAGAGGGGTATCTGCTCCAGATCTTCAGTCAGCCACTTCAGGATCGGCCAACGCTCTTCATCGAGATCATCCAGCGCAAAGGCAGCCGGGGTTTCGGCAAGGGTAATTTCAAGGCGCTCTTCGAGGCCATTGAACGCGAACAGGCCCGGCGTGGCAATTTGTAGTGAATGATGAAGGGGGAGAACACCCTCACCCCTGGCCCCTCTCCCGCGTGCCGCGGGAGAGGGGAGAGCAGCGAGCTGCGCTGCGACTTCCCAACACAGTAGACGTTGTGTTAGCTCCTACATGCTGTACGTCTCTAAACTCGCTGGGGGCGGATGTATTGCTGAGAGCAACCTGCACTGCTCCCCAGCGGGAGAAAAGCGAGGGCCGGGGATGCCCCGCGCCCCATCGACCGATAGACCGGCACCGCCCGGTGGCTGGAAACAATGCACTCCTAACGCGGCAGCATGGCTGCCGCACTCCATATGGCGGGGCAGGGGATAGGGTGAGCGAAACACACCCCACATCACGCTCGACAAGAGCGGGATGCCTCCCTCCTTAACCCCTTTTCTCCATCCGGGCGCCCTCTCCCCTCGTTCCTGTTTCCTTGCCCCTCCCTCCTACTTCCTCTCCTATCTTCTACTTCCTCTCTCCTACCAACCTATTCCTCAACATTCGCATCACGCCGACTGATCTTCGTCCCGCGTGGCACATTGACGACAACCGCTTCCTCTTCATCAGCGGCATGATCGGGTGTAGACGCCGCCGATACCTGAGCATGGTGATGGTCGTCAGCCGGCTTAAACTCACCCAGCAGGCTGGCCCGCCGAATCCGCCGCTCATACTCTCGTTCAACCGCCGCCACCAGACGTTGCCACCACGATTGTTCGGCCATAGCTGCACCTCACTGCAAGAAGAGGGATTTTTCCTCTTACCAAAATGACAGAATATCAGCAAAGATTCAGCAGATTGTTAATTTCGTTTGCTATTCCATGGTAGCACCAATCAGGTACAATAATTTACGGGTAGGCAAATCGTCGAGGGCACCTCGTTGCAGGATATGATGATGATAACAGTTATTCGCTTCTTACGCTTCAATCCGACCGTGCGCCGTGTGCTCGGTATTACGTTTCTGGTGCTGGGCCTGATCGGTTCACTCTTCCCGATCATTCCCGGCTGGCCCGGCTATGTGTTGGCAATTATCTTGTTGGGGCGGCGTGATCGTCTCCTGCGCCGAATCCATCTTGTTGCCCGTTTTGGGCTACGCTGGCTCCGCAAGGCGCCATTGCCGCATATTCGCGGTATCGGGCATTGGTTGTCGCAGCAGTACGTCGAAATCCGCCGCGCTATCGTGCCGCGACTGATTGCCTTCGAGCGCACGATTGATGGTGCTTAGTCACCTTTCAGGCGTTTGCCCAACGCCCACCCCAACATCAGACCGGCACCCAGAATCAGTAAAACAGCAACTCCTACCCCGATCAGGAAATGGTACCAACTCAACGGCCCCCCGGTGATAAGCCAGGCTAGCAGTGCCGGCACACCGATCAGTGCAGCCAGCACCGCCAGCAGTGGCCCTATTCCCCGCACAACGAGCCAGATGCGCCGTTTCAATCGATTATCCTTTACTGAGCACAGCCCGTGCCATAGCCGGCCTGTTGGTAATCAGACCACTCACACCAAGAGCGGCCAGATCACGGAGACGCACCGGGTCGTCTACCGTCCACACATTCACCTTATACCCGACACGTTGGACTTTCGGCAAGATCCAATCGAGGCCGGGCAAGCCGTGGTACGGATGCCAGGCCGTAGCCTCAACCCGCCGCAGCGCCAGAAATGGCCAGAACTCGCGCAGCCGGATATCGGGGCGATACGTGCGAATCCCCATAAGATAGCCACGGGCAATCACCGGATCGGTCGCACGCAATTCATGCAGTGCCTGTTCATAAAATGACGAAACGATCACCTGATCAACCATTCCGAATTCACGCACAAGTTGCACACAACGTGCGGCCATACCGGGCCGCTTTAGCTCAAGATTAAGCGGCATCGCCGCACTTCGTGCCCAATCCAACGTCTCGGCCAGCGTCGGCACCCGCTCGCCGCCAATGTCGAGGTGCCGCAGTTCGGCCAGCGTCAGCCGGGCCACCGGCTCATCCCGACCGTTCCAACGCGCCGTTGTATCGTCGTGAAAGACCACGATCTCGCCATCTACCGTTAATTGCAAGTCCAGCTCGATCATATCAGCCTGTTGGTGGCGGGCCAGTTCAAAGGCGGCCAGCGTGTTCTCCGGAGCATCAGCCGATGCTCCACGATGCGCAATGATCAATGGCGTCATAGAACCTCGTCATAACAATGCCGATAGCGGGGCGCCACTCGCCCCGCTATCAGTATCACCGCGCCACCTTCAGGCGTCAATCTCACTGTTAAGATGCGTTGCCCATGATCAGTCATTCAGATCTGGCTGCGCAATCGCCAGATCGGCTTGCCGGGCTTCTTCGGTTAGCATCGGATGGAGAATACGCTGCATTGCCATGACGTGAGCACAGGTGCCCCACATGCGGAAGAACGAGCAATTGCACGACCATTGCCCATCGTGAAGCGAAATTTCGTGATCACTATTGCCACCGTGAAATGTTGCCCGCAGATCGCTAAACTTGATTCGCTCTGGTTCGGCGGCATAACGCCGAGCCTTTTCGATCTTACCGATTAAGTCCGAGTGCATAGGGAGACCTCCTTCGTCTCGTGCCCGGAAAACATCAAGGGCGGCTACAGGCATCGGCCTGTACCGCCCTATACACCCCTCAACCACGTTGTCACACATGTTTTCATAGCCGGCCTCCTTCATGGGAGTTTTGCCGTTCTTAACACAACCTTATTATACGACCCGCATGACCCTCGCGTCAAGGGATAGGTCAACATTTGCTCGAACCAGATGCCACGGCGCTCTAACGCGATAAAAAGGTAATCTACCCGCACACGGCGAGTTGTGATTCAATAACTTTCACTCCGCATCCGCTCGGCCAGAGCCAGGATGCGCTGACCATATTCCGTACCCGGCACTGCCCATCGTCCATTCAGGTCGGTGATCGTTACTGCTACACCGCGTAGATGGTCAGGTAATGGGCGACGCCAAAGGGCATAGTCGATCAGTTGCTGCTGATAGGATGTGCCAGCACCCGGCGGGAGTGCATAGGCTAACAACCTACCCAAATGGGCCGGGATCGACTCGCCAACCCACGACGCAAAACTTAACCCGGCTCGCCAGCGTTGAATACTCTCGTCCCACGCCCAATCGGGGCCTGGTGGCTGATCGGGCGGTGCTTCGCGGATTTCGCCGGTCACGCCAATACCGGCGGGATTACGGCGTGGTCGTTGACACCACCACGAGGTCAGATGACCGGTTTCATGCGCACATTGCGCAATGGCCAGAAACCAATCAATTTCAGCCGCCTGACCAATCTCGGCGTAGCCATTGACGATGACAGCAACATCGTAGGGAACATAGGCCGTGCTGCGTGGAGCCAGCCAGGCAATCGCCGCTTCTGCGGTACCGCCAGGAGGGCCGAGTAATGTACCCGGCAGTGGCGCACGCATAATCATTGGCAGATAAATCTGTTGCGTTGCCGGCGTTTGCGCACGGACGACCGTCTGGCTGAGAGCAATCACACCTAATGTCAGCAGTGAACGGCGGCTTAAACGATAGTTCATTGAGCTTCTTTGAGCAGATCACGAATGTCTTGCACATACACATTCGCAGCGGTTCCATATTGATAAACGATCCGTAGCCGGCCATTCTGATCGATTAAATAACTCGCCGTACTGTGTTCGACACCGGCGTCGCCATGATCATGATGCTGATGGTCTCCACCATGACGATAGGTCAGACCGTACTCTTTACTGATACGGCGCAGGGTTGCATCATCACCCTGCAAGCCGATAAAACCCTCACCAAAGCCACGCAGGTATGCAGCAAGCACCTCTGGTGTATCGTGTCCCGGATCAACGCTGATCAACACGAAATGCACCTTTTCACCATCAGCACCGAGTTGTTCGCGGGCGCGCCGAAATTCACTGAGCGTGATCGGACAATAGTCGGGACAACGGGTATACCCGAAATAGAGTAACACCGGCTGACCACGCAAATCACTTAGCCGCAGATCATGACCGGTACTGGCCGGCAACTGAAAATCACTCAGCACGGTTGGGGGATCGATGATGGTTGCGGTTGTCGTGCTCGATGTACTGACAGGCGAGCAGGCTGATCATCACTATCCAGCAGATGAGTAGGAACCGCCGCATATATCACCTCACAACAAGCGGTGTATACACTGAAAACAGTTGATCGGCAACCATCAGGCTTACCGGTACCGTCAGCCGAAAGGTTGTACCGGGCGCCGCAAATGTGATGCTGCCCTGGTGGATACCGGTGGTCAGTCCACTTGGATCGACCCACAAACGCAGCACTCCCTGCTCAGCACTACCATCTATCCAGGGATCAGCCGGCATAACCTGCCAGGATGGCTGGGCGCACGGCGTTGAGAGCACGACCGGGGCGGGCGGCGGGCTATCGCGCTGCACCATCAACACCCGTGGCGAAACGGTGATCGGCTGGGCCGGCAGTACAGGAACTTCACTCCACTCGGTAAATGCCTGTCCATCGGTGTAACGCACCCACACACTCTGACCACGGTAGTTGTTGCCGGGAACAGTCAATGTGAGCGGCGACACCAATGGCTGCGGCGCAGTGAAGATAGTCACTGCATCAATGAAGACCTCGGTATTGCCACTGCGCCAGAACTGGAAGGTGAGAAAGTCGGTACCGGTATAGCGAAAGGGGAGCGCGAATTCCTGATACTGACCGGCAGCGGCAAAATCAATTCCGCGCAGCACAAGTGGGCCATACTGCTGATCGCCATCTTCCACTGCGAAGCGCACTACTTCGGAGGGAGAGGTGTTGTCACTGACTTTCAGGCGCACGTAAGCTACCAGAGATCTATCCTTGAACAGGAGTGGCCGGTAATCCCAAACCCACGCCGAACTTTCGCCGGATGTCGGCGCGAGGCGAAACGCACCACCACCCCAGGCCGCCGGATCGGCGACTCGCTCCCCTGCCCCCCAGAGCAGTTGAAATCCTGCGTAGGTTTCATCGACCAGCCAGCCCAAACTGAACTGTACCTGGGTGAAAGAGGGATGACTCAAACCGGCGAGCGTCACTGTCTCTTGTCGATCACTCATCGTATTAGCAAGCTCAGCAACCGGCAGGTTCGCCCCAAGATAGATCGTATCGCTCACCGTCTGCGTATAGCCGACATCATCACGGGTTCGCACATAAACCGTTCGCCAGCCTTCGCCAGCGGGTAGCACATGGCGAAACTCATTGGCGAAGGGTTGCCATTGCGCATCGACAAAGCATGGTTCGTTGGCCACCATCAATGCATTTGCTGGTCTGAGGCCAGCGAAACCAGATTGAGTCTGTCGCTGATAGAGATACAGCGATACCGAAGGGTTCAGCGTTTGCGGGGCTTCGTGCTCGATAATAACCGGAGCATACGTTGAGTCATTCCCGAACATTTGCGCAATGTAGCCTCTCCCATCACTGGTACGACGATAATAGCCTAACCCAATCTCACGATGACCAGCGCTCAGCAAGTTAGCCCGATGGCCAGGACTATTCAACCAGCCATTGATCGCATCCTGCGGCATCATGTAGCCACAATACGCATTTTCAGCACCACTACTGCCCAGATAACCAAACAGTGGTGCCCGTCACTCGGCCACTGGCCGTTGGTATCCTGATGTCCACAATATGGCGCAGACCGATTCTCCACTGAGTCCCAGGCAAACCAGCGCGACGCATAGGTCAGTTGTCGGTTCCAGCGGAGTGGCGGCTGCCCGACCTCACGGCGGGCCAGGTTGCCGTAGTATACCGTCAACGCTTCGTCCAATAGCAACGAAGGGGTTTGCACGGTGGAATCGAAGGCGAGGGCAGTGAAAGTAACACATACCGGGAGCAACAGCAACATACACCAGTGACGTATCATCTTCTGATAGGGCATTCACTTCCTCCTTCACCGTGTTGCCTTTCCCGAAGTGAAGTGTAGCATACGGAAAAGTCCGTCTCAAGCAAACCATCGCGTCGGGGTGGCAGAAGCCAATCATATCCGGTACAGAGAGCGGTTAGTGCAGCAACATGGCTCCCACACACCAAAACGCGCTACACCGAAGACGGTGTTTGGCAGAGCTGCACGCAGGCTGGATGAACGAGCTACCTGCGAATTACAATCAGGTTGCCGATCCATAACGGATTCTACACCGCACCCCTCACGTCTATCCTTGACATCAATCCCCGATTGATGCTATCATCAACAACGACAAACGATCTTCGGGGCAGGGTGAAATTCCCGATCGGTGGTATAGCCCACGAGCGTGTTGAGAGGCACGCATGATCCGGTGCAACTCCGGGGCCGACGGTTACAGTCCGGATGTAAAGAAGATCCAGATATGGGCAAAGACGCAGGTAGCGCACATAGTGCGCACCTTTATGGCGTTACCATTGCTGGCGGGATCATCTCCCGTCGTGCTTCCGTATCTGTACCCCGAAGAGCGTTCGCTCGGCGGGGTTTTTCTATGCCCGCCGCGAAAGGAGTTGGAACGATGCAGCAAACGTTGCCTGTAACAAGGGTCTCGCCGCGGGTCAGATCACTACGACGCTTCGAGTGGCCAGCTCTCGGTTTACCAGTTACCCTGATGCTCCTGCTCGTATTCTGGCAGGCAGGAGTAACATTGAGCGGCTACCCGGCCTTTATTCTGCCTTCACCGGCCCTGGTTGCCGGACGTTTCTGGCAGGCGCTGAATAGTGGTTTGCTCTGGCAGCACACCCTCGCCACCCTGAGCGCGGCTTTAGGCGGGTTCACGCTGGCCCTGATCATCGCGCTTATTCTGGGCTACACCCTGGCGCACATCCGCTGGCTCGAACAGGCCCTGGCCCCGGTGCTGGCTGCAAGTCAGGCGATCCCGGTGGTGGCTGTTGCGCCACTCATTATCCTGTGGTTTGGCGCCGGCCTGACCTCGAAAGTTCTGGTGGCTGCCCTGATCACCTTCCTGCCGATTCTTATCAATACGGTGGTCGCGATTCGCAGTATTCCTCGCGAACTGATCGAGATGGCATACATCAGTGGCGCCAACCGCTGGCAGCTCCTGTCTTACGTCGAAGTCCCGCTGGCGCTACCGGTACTGTTTGGCGGTGTGCGCACCGGACTGGCGCTCGCCACAACCGGTGCCGTAGTCGGTGAGTTTGTCGCTGGGCGGGTTGGCCTAGGAGCGTTGATCAACATTGCTCGCGGGCTGTTCGATACGCCGTTGATCTTTGTTGCCCTGGTAACACTGGCCTTGATCACGTTGACGCTCTACGTGCTGGCCGGTTTGCTTGAAAGACTACTGGTTCGCTGGGACGCATCATAGCGCTTACAAACTTCAATTCAGGAGCACGACAATGATGAAATTCCGTGTACTTACCCTGGGTATCCTGATCATCTTCCTCATCACCGCGTGCGGTGCGCCAACACCGACAACGCCTGCTGCGGCACCGACGACTGCGCCGGCACCTGACGCTCAACCGGCCTTGCAACAAGTCACGCTGGCGATGTCCTACATTCCGAACATTCAGTTCGCGCCCTACTATGTCGCGGCTGCCAAAGGCTATTACGCTGCCGAAGGGATTGAGGTCGTCTTCGATTACAACTTCGAGAATGATGTCCTGCAGCGGGCTGCAACCTGGCCGACCAGCGGCGTTGCGTTTGCCACCACCAGTGGCACCTCGGTGCTGCTGGCTCGCCAGCAAGGGTTACCGGTCAAGACGGTCATGACGCTCTATCAGCGCTTCCCGATTGCCTTCTTCGCCAAGAGCACTGTGCCGCTGGCAAGTGTGAATGACCTGCGCGGGCAGACGATTGGTATTCCTGGCCGTTTTGGCGAGAGTTTTTATGCGCTGCTGGCTGCGCTCTACGCCGGTGGTATGAGTGAAGCCGATGTGACCGTGCAAGAGATCGGCTTCACCCAGACCGCTGCGGTGATGGAAGATAAAGTGCCGGTCGCGATTGGCTACGCGATGAACGAGCCGGTTCAGTTGCGCGGTCAGGGGGTGGAAGTGAATGTTTTACTGGCAGCCGATGTCTTTAACCTGGCCGCCAATGGTATCGCCGTGAGCGAGGCGCTGATCGCACAGAATCCTGAGCTGGTACGGAAATTTGTGCGGGCCAGCTTGCGCGGGCTGGCCGATACGCTGGCCAATCCTGATGAGGCGTTTGATCTGAGCCTGCAATTCATTCCCGAAGCCCAACTGGGCGATCTCGCATTACAACGCCAGGTATTGCAAGAGAGTCTCCCCTTCTGGCAAAATGAATTGACTGCGCAATACGGCCTGGGCTACACCGACGGCCAGCTCTGGACGCGCACCGAGGAGTTTATGCGCGCGGCAGGATTGCTGTCTGCGCCGGTTGATGTGCGACAGGTGTTCACGAATGAGTTTGTACCGGGCGGATCGTACTGATCACGCCCCAAGACCGGCGACGGGTAGGTGAAGGGGACACCTTTGCCTACCCGTTGTGTTTTTTGCGGATAGGCGCTGAGTGAGGGGGTTGCGGTAGGTAGGAGAACGTATCCCAAATACGAATTTATTAAGCTATGCTATCCTGCTACCAGGCTGTTGCACAGGCGAATGAACGCTTGCCGACCGCCAACGACAGCTTACCCTGCTCCTGGCCCGTTGGCAGAGTGCAGCTCCAGTTGAGCCATCACGCGCTGGATGGGTTGCCTTGCCTGCTCGTCATGCACGTGTCGCGACGTTTGGAGTGCGGCAGCCATGCTGCCGCAGCAGCCGTACTCACGATCCAGCGCAGGTCACACCGTTGACTCTACTGGTCGCGAGGATGCGGTTTGTACTCGTCACGATCATAGAGACAGTCAAAATGAATGAGATAGCTTCTGGGAGATGTTTTTTGAAACAGGTTCATGAACAGGGAAGCCGCGGATGACATCTAATCTTGAGTGATACTGTGCACACTGACCGGCACCGAATATACGGTGAGCCGTGACTATCCCGTTTCATTAACGACGATCCGTGGTAATCACTTGCATGATGCTTGATACTCATGGACGGACTCCGTAGAGACGGGTTCTGAACCCGCCCCTACTCGCACGTGGTGTGCCGGACTACATTAAGAGGCCACCACCATCCAGGATACTCGCTATGATTAAGGATACCCCCAGCCGCCGTCCCCACGTTGTTCGTAAACATGATGACGCTTATCGCAGCGCACCGACCGGCGTTTCGCCAGAAGCGGACGTTCCGGCGGGTCGTGGCGTTGCGGTTTGGCAAGCTGGCTGCGTTCGCCGGACATACTGTCACGAAGATTCCCCATAAGATACAGCTCTTCGTTATTACTATTACCATCAGAGGCACCGCTCCCCCACGCCCCGAATCGTGAGCACGCTTGGCACGGCAGCATGGCTGCCGCACGCCATACGAGGGCAATCCGGTCGGGAAGCGGTATTCCTGCCGGTGTGCGGGATGGAATCGCTGTGTCGTTGTGGTGATGTGCTGATGTGCTGCTGAACTACCGTATCATCAGGAGTACCGCTATACCACGCACCGGATCGTGAGCACAGTGAACAAGGAACATCCGCGAAAACGCGCTGTTCAGGAAGAGGGGTTCTGATTCGCTTCCGGTTGCATTGCCCGCAAGAAGAGATCAACCGCTTCGGTTGCCATTGCGTGTGGAGAGATAGCATGCGCTTCAGGCTGGTTGAGTACATATCGCGATAAGAAATAGGCGTAGAGGGGTCCTATCAGGAGACGGACGGCGATTTGGGGATCGGTGCGACGTAATCTGCCCAGCGCCATTTGCCGCTCAAGGTAGGCTGCCAGCAAGTTCATTGCTCGCCCTGGCCCGATCTCGTTGATCACCTGCGCAAGCTGAGGATGGCGCAGCACCTCGCCGATAATGATCTTCCCAATCGCAATAGTCAGCGGTTGATTAATGAGGTAGGCCAGACGACCGGCAAGCTGCGGCAACGCTACCTCCGGCGGAGTGTCATCTAACTCCTTCATTGAGTCAATGAGCTGGATCAAAGGCATGCGCTCGCGCACCACCTGGTAGAGCAGGTCGGTCTTGTCTTTGAAGTAGTGGTAGATCAGACCGGGTGATCCAATCCCGGCTGCACGGGCAATATCACGATTGGTGGCACGCTCAAAGCCCAACTGGGAAAAAGCGCTGAGCGCACCATCAATAATCTGCTGCCGCCGAAGTTCGGCTTCATCACGCGGGGCCATGGTGTCTCTCCGGGCATAGCCACGCAACCTTAGCGATTCGTGTCGGTCAAGGTTACGATTGCTGTCATATTCCAGCGCAAACGCTGATCATACGCCTGTAAATCAACAAGAGCAGTATACACAATTTCACCCAGACGCTCGACACCGTAGGGCTGGATGGCACGTACCCGACCCGGTAACGTTACACCGGGTAAGGCATCAAAGGTGATGGTTACTTCCGCCCCCGGCGTGATCCGGGCTGCATCAATTTCGCTGAGATCGGTAGTTTCGATATGCCATGTACGCAGATCGCCCAGCAGCAGAGCCGGCATGGCAGGTGATGCCAGCTCGCCGGGATGCAGTTCAATGCGCGAGACAACACCCGCAAACGGTGCCCGCAATACCATGTTGGCGAGTTCGAGTCTGGTCTGGGCTAACGCAGCTTCGGCAGCGGTAATGTCGGCCTGGGCGATAGCCAGCTCTTCTTCCCGCGGTGCAGCATTGATTTGGGCAAGCTGAGCCTGGGCCTGGGCGACCTGGGCCTGAGCGACAGCCAGTTGCGCCTGCCGCGGATCACCCCGTAATCGGGCTAGACTGGCTTCGGCAGACGCAATCCGGGCATCAATCGCCGCCAGTTGATCGGCATCGGGTGGGCTGAGGAGCGCAGCCAGCCGCGCCTCTGCTTCACGTAGACGGGCTTGGGCGGCGGCAAGCCCCTCTTTCTCGGCCTGCACTGCCTGTTCGGCGGCCACTCTGGCCTGGGCCAGTGCCACCTCGGCGCTCTGTACGGCGCGTAATGCTGCCGCTTCTGCATCGATTCTGGTCTGGGGAAGTTCATCCTCACCCAGCTTTTGGCGCAGTTCTTCGTTTTCCCAGTAGATTCGGCTGTAATCGGCCTGCCGGTCACGGAGCACATTCGCCGCCTGCTCAACCGCTAGTTGCGCATTCACCTTCGCTGCCGCCAGCGCACTCTGCTGGGCAGCCAGATTCGCTGCCGCCTGATCACGTACCGCCTGCGCCTGCGCAATCAGTTCTGGATCGGCCCCGGCCAGCAGACTGGTTCGTGCGGCCTGGGCTTCGGCGAGTTGGGCTGCAATCGCCTGCTCATCGGCAGGAACAACCGCCAGCGCCACCTGCGTCGCCTGTGCGGCGGCCACCCGCAGAGCGGCTTCCGCAGCCGCTCGTGCTTCGGCAGATGCCCCGGCCAGCAACAGATCATAGCGCGCCTGGGCGCGGGCCAGATTCGCTTCCGCTTGTTGCACGGCAGCGCGCTGAAGCCGATCATCAAGCTGGATCAATGCCTGACCCGCGGTCACTGCCTCGCCTTCGTCAACCAGGATTGCGGTGACGATACCGCTGCGTTCAAAGCGCAGCCATGCCTCTTGCGCTGGCACGACGCGCCCTTCGACACTCAGCGGAGGGAGAACAGGTTCGCCCGTCGGAACCGGCGGCGGAGCCGATTGCGCACCCGGACCATTCGGCCCGAAGATAGCGTATGCGCCACCAGCTATCAAGAGTACGGCAAGGAGCGGAATGATCAACTTGCGCATAACCGCCTCACTTTCAATGCACAATCCGGCCATCTGATACCAGTACCACCCGACCAGCCCGCCGGGCAAGATCGCTGTCGTGCGTAACCATCACAATCGTTGTGCCCTGACCGGCCAGCTCGATGAAGAGCTGAAACACCGCCTCAGCAGTCTGCGAGTCGAGATTACCGGTTGGCTCATCGGCGACTAGGAGCGGTGGATTATTGGCCAGGGCACGGGCAATCGCGACCCGCTGCTGCTGACCACCAGAGAGTGCCATGGGCAATTTATCGGCCTGATCGGCCAGACCAACCCGCTCTAACAAGGCCATAGCCCGCTCGCGCCGTTCGCGCAGTGTACCGATATGGCAAAAGTCCATCGGCAACATCACATTTTCCAGCGTCGTCAGGGTTGGTAACAATTGAAAGAACTGAAACACAATCCCGACCGTGCGCCCACGCCAGCTCGCCATCCGCGATTCCGGCATCTGCATCAGATCGGCACCGGCGACCCGCACCTCGCCACTGCTCGCCCGATCAATGCCGGTGATGATATTGAGCAGCGTTGATTTGCCACTGCCCGACTTACCGACAATCGCAACGAATTCGCCGGGGTCGATGTCCAGATCGATACCACGCAGGGCCAGATAGTCACCGGCAGCCGTGGCGTAGGCTTTGGTTACAGCGGTAAGCGTAATTAATGGCGTCTTCGTCTCCATACCGGCACGCCTTCTCGTGACAACAACGTTATTCGTAAGCCAGCGCCTCACGCACCGACATTCGGGTCGCTGCGCGGGCCGGCAACACACTGGCTATCAGGGCAAAGATCATCACCACCCCCAGCCACATCCAGATTGCCGGGAGTGAATAACTCCAGATCAGGGGAACATTCAGCAGCGCTTTACCGAAATTGTAGGCCAGCGCATAGCTCATTGGGATGGAGAGTAAAACCCCGGCCAGCCACGCCAGCAGCGCCATCGTCAAACTCTCCGTGATTACCAGTTCGCGGATGGCATCGTCATCAGCACCGATGGTGCGCAAAATACCAATCTCGCGGGTACGTTCAAGCACATTGATGCTCAGCGTACCAGTCAACCCCAACACCCCAACCGTGCCGATAATCAAGGCCATGATCGAGATGGCACCGGTTGCCAGATTAAAGCGCTCTTCCAGAATACGCCGCTCATCGCTCATGGTGCGAATCAGACGCAAACGAATATCATACGCTGTCAATAGTTGCTCAATCGCCCTGGCAGCGGCAGCGTGGCTGAGGGGATCATGCCCGATGGTGGCAACTCGCAAGGTATCGGTGCGTCCTACCCCACCATATTCGGTCGTAAAGGCATCGAGATCGACGTAGGCCTGG
Organism: Chloroflexus sp.; assembly: GCF_034434295.1. GTDB lineage: Bacteria > Chloroflexota > Chloroflexia > Chloroflexales > Chloroflexaceae > Chloroflexus. Next base: position 26,861 of record NZ_DAOTZQ010000052.1, on the reverse strand, counting down.
GCAGGCATGGTTGGTGGTGTAAAAACTTCGATCAAGCCAACCAGACGCCATTGCGATTCGTGACCGTTGATCGAGAGCGTGACCAAATCACCGACTTGTAGATACGGTTCTTTCATCAGGATGTTGGTTGAGAAGACCACTTCGCGCCCCCCTGGCCCGGCCAGCCAGCGCCCTTCGCTCAAGCGGGGACGGAAGAAATCGGTATCCGCTGGCAGCGCCCGCAACGCCAGTTCCTCGCCATCGGTGCCATCGGGACGAACAGGAAAGGCTTGTGCGCGTTGGGTACTCTCCACTCTGGTCGCCGCCGGGATAGCGGCGATCAGCGGCCTGACACGCTCGATCCGGTACGGATGCGCCAGTTGTACTTCAAGATCGTAATTCAGACTCGTCAGGCTTGCTTCGAGCGTGGTGAAGAGCGAGGTACGCTGGGTCATCACTGTAATCAAGACACTGCCACCCAGCGCCAGCGCAATCAGGGTGCGGAACAGCCTGGCCCGTTGCCGAAATGCATTGCGCAGTGCCAGGAGCGTTGGCCGGCGAAGGGAGGTGCCAAAGGCGCGAGTGATCACAGTAACCACCCGCGGTGGTGGTGGCGGTGCTGTTTCACCGCTCAACAACACGCGGACCGGGCGACGCAAAGCACTACGAATCGGCCAGAGTGAGGTCAGTACCGGCACTGCCAGCCCCGCCACAATCTGAAGCAGCAAGATGTCAGCACTCACCAAAGGCCAGGGCAGATCGATATTCAACTGACCGCCTAGAAACGTGGCAAAGCCCTGCGTCGCCAGCAAACCGGTCGGAACTGCCAATACAAGTGCCAGCAGGCCGAACAGGGCTGCGGTTGCCGTGTACATGAGCGCCAGTGTGCGCGGCCCGGCGCCAATGGCAGCCATCACCCCAAGCTGGCGCGTCTGCTGATTGAGAATGGCACTGATCGTGTTGATGCTAAGAAAACTACTGGCAACCAGCGCTAGCAGGCCGACAATGGTCATCAGGACGGTAATCACCGGCAAGAGCGCCTCTGCCGGATGCTGTAACGGTGGTGGCACATAGGTTTGCAACACCGGATGCCCGCTGCGCTCAAGCAGACGTTCAACAGCCTGGGTCATGTCGCGAATTGTCGCCAGATCACGCCGATCACCGTTGACCACCAGGTACAACTGGTTGTATCCAGCCGGGCCACCCAGCCAGCGCAGCGTCTCTTCGTTCATGTAGATAAACGACTGCGCCGTCAAAACGGCCAGCGGCGTACTCAGATCGTGGATCGTACCGGCAATCGGCATTGTCCGTTCACCAATTCCCGGCAGTTCAACAACCACCTCTGCGTCAATGGTGGCACCGATGCGGGATAGCGAAGCACGCTCAAAGAGCAGCGCCTGATCAGGCGGTGGCCATGATCCGGCCTGGGGACGGACAATGCCAATCCGGCGCTGACCATCATCGGGCAAGACGGTGATCAGGGCGTCTTCCCAACGCCCGGCACCGATCTGGATTCGAGCCGGTACTACTCGCCGACCTTCGGCTATCGCCACACCGGGCAAACGAGCAACGGCTGCGACCAGATCGTCATCGAAGGTAGTTGTGGTAATAATCGCACTCGCCGGGTCGATAGCCAGAAAACTCCGCCGCAACTCGCGCTCGATGACTGTGCGCGTGGTGAGAATGACGCCGAAGGCGAAGACGCCTACCGCAATGGAAAGGACGACCAGCATGGTGCGGGTGGGGGTTGCCCGCAGGTCGCGCCAGATTTTGTGCCAACGAGGACTGATCATAGGCCCTTCTCACTTGATCGAATTGTAAGGAGTATATCACATATTGATTGATCGGTCAATCAAAAAAGATAACGATGTACCGGTGTTTTGCGTCACGGCCAGAGGAGTCAGGTTCTACCTAGCCGAAGGTTCAGGCCGGTGTAGCGGCGTTCAACATTGGCCGCGGCAATGGCCACCTCAACCGCTCGCCGATCACCAACGATCACGACAAGCTGGCGCGCACGGGTCACTGCGGTATAGAGTAGATTACGTTGCAGCAGTGGCTGATGGGACAGCAGAAGTGGAAGGACAACAACCGGATATTCACTTCCCTGGCTTTTGTGGACGCTGAGTGCGTAAGCGAGTGCGAGATCATCGAGATCGAGACCGTTGTAACGGATGGTTCGACCATCCTCGAAGCGCACTATAACCGTTGGCCCGGAGGGATCAACCGCGACAATCTCACCAACATCACCGTTGTAGACATCCCGATCATAATCGTTCCGTTGCTGGATGACGCGATCTCCTACCCGAAAGATGGTTGCCCCGCTGTGGTATTCGGCGACACCGGGGCGCGGTGGGTTCAGCGCTGCTTGCAACGCTGCATTGAGGGCCGCAACTCCGGCCACCCCTTTGTGGGTCGGACTGAGCACCTGAATATCACGACGAGGATCAAACCCAAACCGGCGTGGGATGCGTTCTACCACCAGCTCTACGGTCAGCGCTGCACACCGTTCGGGCGTTGCGGCTGCGAAGAAGTAGAAATCATCGTGCTCACCCCATGCGGGAAGGTGTCCTTCGTTGATCCGTCGTGCATTGGCGGCAATCCCACTGCCGGCGGCCTGGCGAAAGATTGCATCGAGATGCACCCGCGGCACAACACCACTCTCGATCACATCACCAAGCACGCGGCCAGGACCAACACTCGGCAATTGATCGGCATCACCCACGATGACCAGATGCGCACCGGCTGGGATCGCCTTCAGGAGCTGATTGGCCAGCACAATATCGAGCATACTGGCTTCATCGATCACCAGGAGATCACATTCGAGGGGATAGTCGGCGTTGCGGCGAAATGTTCCATCAGGGCCATATTCAAGCAGACGGTGAATGGTACGCGCTTCCAGGCCGGTCGCCTCGCTCAAGCGCCGGGCTGCCCGTCCGGTCGGTGCTGCCAGCAGCGGGCGGTAGCCTCTAGCCCGCAAGAGCATGACCAGGGCACGCAAACTGGTGGTTTTGCCGGTCCCCGGCCCACCGGTAAGCAACATAATCGGTGTGGTCAGCGCCGTCTGTACCGCACGGCGCTGTTGATCGCTGAGATTGATCCCACGCCGTTCGGCAAGATGGGCAAACACGAGATTCCAGCGGCTAGGGGCATAGCGCACAGCCAGGGGCGAACGTTGCTGAAGCAGGCGGCGAATGGCGTTGGCCACTCCAATCTCGGCAAACGCCAGCGGCGGCAGGTAGATCGGGTAACGATCAGGGTCGGGGTCGGCCACAATTGGATCACGCCAAAGCTGGTTGGTCGCCACCATCTGCGTAAACACATCCGCCACCGCAGAAGTCGTCACCGTAAGGAGACTGGCGGCGCGTCTGATCAGTTCACCGGCGGGCAGGTAACAATGCCCTTCGTCGGAAGCCTGTGCCAGCGTATAACGCAGCCCGGCAGCGATCCGCTGCGGATCATCGCGGGCAATGCCGAGACCGGCGGCAATGGCGTCAGCGGTACGAAAGCCAACACCATCAACTTCATCGGCCAGACGGTACGGTTCCTGTTGCACCACTCGCAAAGCGTCATCGCCGTAATGCCGGTAGATACGAACGGCAACCCCGTTAGGCAGACCCAGGTCCTGGAGGAGTAACATCAGGTCTTTGATACGCTGCTGCGCCCGCCATGCCTCGGCGATTAGCACGGCCTTCTTCCGCCCCAGACCGGGTACTTCGCTTAGGCGTTCCGGTTCGCGATCCAGCACCTCTAGGGTGTATGTGCCGAAGGTTTCAGTGATCCGTTTGGCGAGCACCGGCCCAACACCCTTGATCAAGCCGCTACCCAGATAGCGGCGAATACCGTCAACCGTGGCCGGCAGACGGCTGCGGTAGCGCTGGACGTGAAACTGCCGGCCATGGTTTGGGTGATCACGCCATTCACCTTCGAGACTGAGCTGTTCACCGGGCTGTACGCCCGGCAGGTTGCCGACAATTGTCACCGTGTGGCGTTTACCAACCGGACGAAGTTGGGCCACAGTGTAGCCATCGTTGTCACTCTGAAAGGTGATCCGTTCGAGGGTGCCGTCAAGCTGCTGCATAGATGTATCGCTTGTTTGAAGTGCGGTTCAGGTCGGCAAACGACTCTCTGCCCGCACGTCCGGTGTCAATGATGTCTGGCATTCCACCATTATAGCGAAGCTGCCTGAGATGATGTCAGACACGCCCTCACCCCCGCCCCCTCTCCCGCCGTGCGGGAGAGGGGAGCGCAGAAGCCTGCCTGGGGCGTTCTGATCGTGTCGTCCTCCCAGCCCCGCAAGGGCTTCCACGACGTGAGGTAGGGTTTTGACCCGCTGGCTCGCCGGCCCTCACCCCCGGCCCCTCTCCCACGCTGCGGGAGAGGGGAGTTTAGCTGTATTATCTTTCTGATAAGACATCTGGCAGAATCGGCCAGACCAGCCACCTATTTCCCTGACATTGCCCCTGAACGATGCCCCGCTGCCCAGTAGGGGCGACGCATGCGTCGCCCCTACGACGCTGACACCCAGCCACGAGCGGCTCGCCATTGGCCCATTCCGGTAACGCTTCTGCACAAGGATGCCACCCGAACCATGCACATTGTTGCGCACGATTCGGTATGCGACGGTAGACATTCTATATTCCGTCTGTCTTTGCAGGGCTTGGGGGGGAAGGCCCTCACCCCCGGCCCCGCTCCCGCACTGCGGGAGCGGGGAGCGCAGCGAACGACGTTGGGCCTTTCTGAGGCAATCTCAGAAACGTTGGGTTGGTGCTGATATTCTGTTCGTCTACGTATGCACTGGGGGCGGGAGACTCCTCCCCCCGCTTGGGGGAGGTTGGGAGGGGGTGTCTCCCTCGCCTCGCTCATAGTGAGAGCGGCGCAACATCAAGGTGAACTCGAACTGGCGTGCCCTGATTTTTGTTACACCAAATGCACGATCACTCAGGACGCACAATATTCGGTGTTGGGTGCCCGTACAATACCGCAACCAGGTTTTCGGCGGCCAGTGTTGCCATGCGCAATCGCGTAGTCACCGTAGCACTGCCGACATGGGGGGTCAACACCACGTTGGGGACGGTAAGCAGTAGATGGTCTGGGCCAATTGGCTCACGTTCAAAGACATCAAGCCCGGCGGCCCATGGCCTGCCGGCGCGTAACGCAGCCACCAGTTCATCTTCACGCACCAGCGGCCCACGCGCCACATTGACGAAGATAGCGGTTGGCTTCATGCGGGCAAACTGCGCGGCCCCGAACATCCCCCGTGTCTCGACAGTGAGCGGTGCCGTTACCACGACTACATCACTCTCGGTCAGCAGATCGTCCAGCGTGCGGTACTCCGCCCCGATCTCGGCTTCAAGTACCGGATTACGCCGACGATTATGATAGCGCAACTGCATCGCAAACCCGCGCCCGCGCCGCAGCACCGCCTGCCCGATCCGTCCGGCGCCAACCACACCCAACACCCGGCCATAGATATCCTGGCCGACCATCTGAAGCGGATACCAGGGACCCCATTCTCCCCGTTCGATCATCTTCTGGCCTTCAACAACCCGCCGCGCCGCGGCCAGTAGCAACGCCCAGGCCAGATCGGCGGTTGTCTCGGTCAACACATCGGGCGTGTTGGTGAGCGTAATCCCTCGTGCGGCCAGCGCAGCCCGGTCGATATTGTCGTAGCCGACCGCCATAATCGACACCGCCCGCAAGTGCGGAGCGGCAGCCACAACCTCGCTATCAATCCGATCAGTAATCAGGCAAAGCAGCCCTTCAACCGTGGCAATACCCTGCAACAATTCACCGCGAGGGATCGGAGTTTCCACCTGATCCCACAGCGATACGGTACAGTGTTCGTGAAGAATAGCCATCGCCGGCTCAGGCAGCCGCCGGGTAACAAAGACACGAGGTTTGGCTGTACGCTCCATTGATTGATCACCCTTTACCGACCAGAATGGCGTGAACCTGGGGTGGCCCGTGAATGCCCAGCGAGAGAGTCATCTCAATGTCGGCGGTACGCGACGGGCCGGTAATGAAGGTCAGGTTGCTGGTAGGGCCAAAAATCTCATCACCATAGCGCTGTGCCAGCAAGGCCAGCGCTTCACCGAGACCGCGTACCAGTTGGTATTCAAACACTATCGCGATATGGCAGGGGGCGAGCAACGATGCCAGCCGGGGCCGACCAGGGCCGTGACGGAGCAACATTGTCCCGCTCTCGGCAATCGCCAGCTCGACTCCGGAAAGACAGACCGGTACCGGCTCCAGCTCTTGCAGGCGCGACTGCCGGGCATCGCCCCGGATGTTCGTGACGGCGGGTACCACACCACGTGCGCTCAGTAATGCCGATAAACCGGGCAGACCGATCTGGTCGAGGTCCCAGCCAATCACCTGGTCAGCCTGAGTCTCTCCCAGTAACCGCTCGATGATTTCCAGCGCATCTTCAGCGGTAGCGACCCGGTAGGCTCTTCCCTCAAGCCTGGTTAGCTCAGTGACAAACTGTTCGGCCAGATCATCTTGTGGCGGCAAGACGAACGGTGGCGGTTCATGTGGCACACGAGTGGCTTCGGCCAGAAGCTGTGGCCGGTTCGCATGCAAACTGGTGCGAATATTGGCAAGAATCTGATCTCGGCTCATGCCTGTGCTCCAATCGGACGTTCGTAAAACAACGACAGCGGATCATCGGTGTACGGGCCAAAGGGGCCAATCCGGTAAAAACCGGCCTTTTCGTAACACCGGATAGCTGCATCTTGCAAAATACCGGTCTCAAGCCGGAGCAGGCGGCACTGGCGTTCCGCTGCAAAGCTGATTAGATGATCGATCAGCCGACCGGCCAGTCCCATCCCCCGAAAAGCCGGTCGCACATACATCCGTTTCAGTTCGCCGTAATCCGGGTAGAACTGAATCCCCCCACACCCGGCGGCTTCACCGTTAACCCGCACGACGAAAAAGGCAACGCCTGCGGCGATCAACTGCTCAACGCTATACCCGTGCTGGCTTTCTGGCGGGTAGAGGGGTTCCAGCTCCGCTTCCAGTTCACCGATCAGAGCCAGGGCATCGCTGCAATCAGGTCGCTCGGCCTGAATGGAGATCTCCATACGCATATCAGGCTTGTTCCTCATTCCGGCGCTGCTTCTGGCGTTCGGCCCACAATTCACGAAACGTTTTCGGTGGAGGTGCGGGAAAATCGCGTTGCTGCGTCCACAAGTGCAAGGGGGGTGGCAAACGACGAAAACGACCTTTCCGCGCCAGAATCCGGCTAAAGAAACGCGCCGCCTTGCCGCTAGCACGATACAGCGCCGGATGGGTCATCGTCAGGGTGTAGCCACTCATCGCTGCTTTTTCAATCGGATGCGCCTTCCCCGCCTTCACAGCATCGGCCCGATGGCGAAGCAGCATATCAGGAATAGCGATCCGCACCGGACAAACCTCCTGGCACGCCCCACAGAGCGAGCTAGCCTGTGGCAACAGATAGGCGTCGGGAAGATCGGGTTGCAGCAGCGGCGTCAGAATGGCCCCAATCGGGCCGGAGTAGACCCCACCGTAGGCGTGACCGCCAATCGCCTGGTAAACCGGGCAGGCGTTGAGGCAGGCGCCACAGCGAATACAGAGCAGCGACTCGGCGTATTGACCACCCAAAATCCGCGAGCGACCATTGTCGAGCAAGACCAGGTGAAACTCTTCAGGGCCATCCTCTTCACCGGGACGAGCCGGGCCGCTGATCAAACTGGTATAGACACTCAACTTCTGGCCGGTTGCCGAGCGCGCCAGTACCTGCAACATCACCCCTAGATCGGCGAGACGGGCAACAATGCGCTCGATACCCATAATCGCCACGTGAATCCGGGGCACCGTCGTCGAGAGGCGTGCATTCCCCTCGTTCTCGACAATCACAATCGCACCACTATCGGCCACACCAAAATTGACCCCGCTGATCCCCATATCGGCCCGCAAAAAGCGCTGGCGCAACGTCTGGCGGGCAGTGCGGATCATCGGCGGTACTTCGGTTGTCGGCTGCATGCCGAGATGCTGCACAAACAGCTCACTGACCTGCTCGCGCGTCTTGTGAATGGCAGGAGCAATAATATGCGACGGTGTCTCACCAGCCAGTTGGATGATATACTCACCCAGATCGGTCTCGACGACCTCAAAACCAGCGTGCTCCAGCGCCTCGTTAAGATGAATCTCTTCCGAGGCCATTGATTTCGACTTAACAATACTCTTTACCCCACGCGCACGCGCCAGATCGATGATATAGCGACGAGCTTCTTCACCATCAGCGGCCCAGCACACATACCCACCCCGCGCTTCAACATTGGCCGCCAGTTGCAGCAGCAATTCATCAAGATGGGCGAGCGCATGCGCACGGATCGCCCGCGCCTGATCGCGCAGCCGGTCAGCATCACTCAACGAGCCAATTGCGCCGGCACGATTACCGATAAAGCGTGTTGTAGCGCGAGTCAATGCTGTCCGTAACGACTCATCGTGCAGCGCATGATCAACGCGATCATAGAAAGCAATGGTTTGTACCATACGATCTTCTCTCAGGCACACCAGCGATCAACAACGATCAGAGATCACCTCGACCCGTCGTCATCCCTGGCGTGCATCAACCATATTCGCCAGAACCTCTGCCAGATGGCGGGCACGAATAGGACTCTGTCGCCGGGAAAGCCCACCCGCAATCTGGGTCATACACGACACATCACCGGTAACGAGCACATTGGCCTGAGTAGACTGAATTGCTTCCAGCTTGCGTTCGAGCATCGCGGTCGAAATACTGGCCTGCTTCAGAGCGAACAGCCCACCAAACCCGCAACACTGATCACAACCGGGCAGCGGAACCACCTCAGCCCCTTCCACCTGGCTCAGCAACGTCCGCGCTTGCGTGCCCAGACCCAAAAAACGCAAGCCGTGGCAGGCGTCGTGGTACGTTAGCCGGCCTGGAAAGCGGGCGCCAACATCGGTCACACCCAGCACATCGACCAGATATTCACTCAACTCATACGTGCGGTGAGCCAGTTCATCGGCAGCAGCAGCAAACGGTGTATGGGCAAACAATTCGTGGTAGAGATGGCGGATCATCGCCGCACACGATCCCGACGGCAAGACCACATCGCCTTTACCGCGCAATACTTCGAGCGTGCGCCCGGCAACCGCATACGCATCATCACGGAAACCGGCATTAAACGCCATCTGCCCACAGCAAAGCAGGTCATCCGGTACCTCAACCGTTACCCCCTGCTGTTCCAGTAAACTGGCCGCAGCCAGTCCAACAGTTGGGTACAGTTGATCAACGATACATGTGGCAAAAAACGTCACTCGACGGCGGCCGACAGTCACGGTCTCGTCTCCTCTGAAGCTGAAAGAGCATTGATACCGGTATTATAACCCAATTTGCCACCTATACAGTGAACAAGCCACGGAGGCTGACTGCCAGAATGAACAGCACGGCGTTGCACGCAACACTGTATCGCGTAAACGCACGAACGATATGGGGAGCATCCCAGTGCCTTATGGACGTGCTACGTCAAGCCTCACCGAAGCAGCCCGACGTATCCACATCCTCTGTGTTCTCCGTGTCTCTGTGGTGATAAAGGTTGCAACTCGGATAAACGTTCTACCCTTACCCCACCCTAACGTTATGGTATAATGTATGTAGCATCGTCGCGCTCAGGTTGAACCTGAGCGTTTTTTGCGCCACCTAACGGCCAACAGTAACGGAACAGGTATGATCCAGCGAACTGATTTACGGAATATCGCGATTATTGCGCACGTTGACCACGGCAAGACCACCCTGGTCGATGCGATGTTAAAGCAGAGCCGAATCTTCCGCCAGAACCAGCAGGTGGAAGAGCGGGTGCTTGACAGCAATGCGCTTGAACGCGAACGAGGTATCACCATTCTGGCGAAGAACACTGCGGTGAACTACCGCGGCGTGAAGATCAACATCGTCGACACACCCGGCCACGCCGACTTCGGCGGCGAGGTGGAACGGGTAATGAATATGGTTGACGGCGTGCTCCTGCTGGTCGACGCGGTCGATGGCCCAATGCCGCAAACCAAGTTTGTGCTGCGCAAAGCGTTGCAGGCCGGCCACCAGGCCATTGTTGTTGTTAACAAGATTGATCGGCCCCAGGCCCGCCCCAACCACGTCGTCAACGAGACGTTCGATCTCTTCGTCGATCTCGGCGCCACCGACGAACAGGCCGAATTTGCCACCATCTACACCAACGCCCTCCTCGGTCACGCCGGTCGTTCGCCGCTCAAGCTACACGACTCGCTGGAACCGCTCTTCGAGTGCATTCTCGACCGCATCCCACCACCGACGGTTGACGTTGAAGGGCCGGTACAGTTTCTCGTCACCACCAGCAGCTACGACGAATACAAGGGCAAGATTCTGACCGGACGGCTGGTGCGAGGGACGATCCGCAAAGGCCAGCCACTCGTGCGGATTGCTCGCGATGGCTCCATCTCGCCGGTCAAGGTCAGCCAGATTTTCGTCTATAACGGCCTTGAGCGCCAGGAAGTGGAACAGGCCGAGGCCGGCGACATCATCGCCATTGCTGGGATCAGCGATGCGGCTATCGGCGACACCATTGCCGATGCCCTGGCCCCCGAAGCCCTCCCGCCGATCAAAGTCGAAGAGCCGACCGTGCGCATGACCTTCGGCGTCAACACCAGCCCCTTCGCCGGACGCGAAGGTACTTACGTAACCTCGCGCAAGCTGCGCGAGCGCCTCTTCCAGGAGATGGAGCGCGATGTAGCGCTGCGCGTTGAGGAGACTGACAGTCCCGATGTCTTTATTGTCGCCGGACGGGGTGAGTTGCATCTTGGCATCTTGATCGAGACCATGCGCCGCGAGGGTTACGAATTTCAGGTCTCGAAACCCGAAGTGATCTTCCGCGAAGCACCGGATGGAACCCGCCTCGAACCGATGGAGCTGGTCGAGATTGAAGTGGCAAGTGACTATCAGGGGGTGGTGGTCGAACTGCTCGGCAAACGCCAGGGACAGATGCGCGATATGCGGATTTTAGAAGATGGTTCTGTGCATTATGTCTATCTCGTACCGACCCGTGGCCTGCTCGGTTTTCGTCAGCTCTTCCTGACGGCGACGCGCGGCGCCGGCATTATGCACAGCATCTTCTTCGGTTACGAACCGTATGCCGGCGAGATCGAAATGCGCACCAACGGCAGCCTGATCGCCGCAGAGAGCGGTGTCGCCACCACCTACGCCATCCATGCCCTACAAGATCGCGGCGTCTTCTTCATCACACCCGGTCAAGAGGTGTACGAGGGCATGGTCGTCGGGCAACACATCCGCGACAACGACCTGGAAGTCAACGTCTGCAAGGAGAAGCATCTCACCAACATGCGCAACAACCGTGGTGCCGAAACGATCCGGCTTGATGCGCCGCGCCAGCTCTCGCTCGACGATGCCATCGAGTACATCAGCGACGATGAGCTGGTCGAGGTGACGCCCAAAGGCTGGCGGATTCGCAAACGCCTGCTCAGCTCCGATGATCGGCGGCGCGAGAAGAAGCGGCGTGAACTGGCACTCAGCGAACGCTAAAACACTCATCCTTTTCTCATTTTTCTTTAACCTTCTCTTTATGCTGCCCGTTGATACTATTGAGCGACGGGCAGCGTGCACTTGCATTGCAATTGATTGATTGTACCCGTTCCCGGCAACCATCCCTCGCACTGCACGCCTCGTCACTTGCACCTGACATACAACCGACGGCGCCTGAGCATGCGTGACCGCGCTACGCCGTCACCCCGTAGACACCTTCGGGCCGTGGGGAACCACCGAGGCACCTGATGACGTCTCATACGTACCACTCACGGTTCACATGACAAACATCGGCAGTATTCACCGATGTTTAAGGAGGTAGAATGAGAAACCCTACCACGATTGGCCGCAGTGCATCTGACCCAATAGTGCTCTACCTGAACGAGATTGGTGCCGAGCCGTTGTTGACCTTTGAGCAGGAACAGCACCTGGCCCACACCCTGAGCCAGGGTCGGCGAGCGGCCGAACGTTTGCAAAACGAACCGCTGCTTCCGCTGGCAGAAAAACAACGGCTCATGGCCCAGGTCAATGCCGGGGAACAGGCCCGTGCCCAACTGATCAACTCAAACCTGCGTCTGGTTGTAAGCATTGCCCGCCGTTATCAGGGTCACGGCCTGAGCCTGCTTGATCTGATTCAGGAGGGGAGTGTTGGCCTGATGCGCGCCGTTGATAAGTTTGACGCCAGTCGTGGGCTGAAGTTTTCCACCTACGCCACGTACTGGATTCGGCAGAGCATTGGACGAGCTATTGCCGACCATAGCCGCACCGTGCGCCTACCCGTTCATCTTGGCGAACGGCTCAGCCGACTTTCGCGTCTACGCCAGGAACTCGCGCAACAACTCGACCGCGAACCAACCCTGGAAGAGCTGGCCCAGGCTGCCGGCCTGAGCGTAGAGCAAGTCGAACGGGCCGAACAGGCTGGTCTGGCACCAACCTCACTCGATGAACCGCATACCGAAGATGGCGGTGGCGCACTGGCCGAGATTCTGACCGATCCGCTTCAGCCCACCCCCTTCGACGAAGTGAGCGAAAGCATGCTGCAAGCCGATGTCCAACACGCTCTGCAACAGCTCTCGCCACGCGAACGCAGCATTCTGCGCCTGCGCTATGGCCTGGACGGTGAGCCGATGCACACTCTTGAACAGATCGGACAACGCCTCCGCCTAACCCGCGAGCGCGTGCGCCAGTTGGAACACGAGGCGCTCCGCAAGCTGCGCGATCCATCCCTGAACCCACAATTGCAGGGTTATGTTAACGAAGAATAATCCCCCAGCGCAGCAATAAACCCGCTATAGGCGCGTCGTCATCCGACGGTGCGCTTTGTTATGTTGAGAGTGGTGATAGCCGTACAAAATCCTTCCATCCGCAGCCGGAAGCGCCCGCCTCCGGCGCACCCAGCCACACCCCTGCACCAACTCACGACAACGAATGCTATCCCGCACAAGACATTCCCGCCGCCAGCGGGGGCGGGTTAGGGTGGGGGCATGTCGCACACAACATCAAGCCAGACAGCACCAAAACAAACCACATAGCCCCAGCGGGGGGGTGTAGCGCACCACCGGACAGCCCCTCTCACATCCAGTGCTACAGCGTTCATCACCCGCGTTCCGCCGACCACCCTCCCCTCTGAGCACGCATGAGCAGAACCAGCGTTGTCGCTCCGCAAACAGCAGGATCACGTTGCAGAAAGGATAGCGTTGCCCGACCGGAGTTCCCGTGGCGCGTCGTGTGGCGTGCGGCAGCGTGGCTGCCGCACCAACCGTGCTTGCGATCCGGTGCGGGGCAGAGCGAATGCCCCGCCGGGCACGGCAACCCAAACACCAGGCATCAACAGCGATGTACACTATCAACGAAGATTCACTGCCTGCAATGACCCCCATGCCATCAAAGAACCTTCCCGCCCTCGATGGTGGGTCAATTGCCATCGCACGTGAGCGATTTCCTTGCTATAATTGACGAGAGCATTCGATACCCTTAACTACCGCCTATAAGCCACGAACTCCGCATTGCAATCGATCTCCCACCCAGCGAGGCCGAGACCCTTGCCCTCGTGTTGCAGCAGGCGGGCTTCACCACCCGCCCGGTGCAGCACCGCGACCTCGACTGGCAGACCATCGTGGTGGTGATCCGCGACCTGGATGAGATCGCCGGCAGTGTCGCCGCGATCATGACCCTCGCCGAGAAGATCAACGCCTACCGTCAATCCAGGCGCGACCAGGGGAAGACGCCGCAGGGCACGCTGCGTCGCGCCGGACAACCGCCGCTCAATCTGGCCCACGCTACCGACCAGGAGGTGCTGGAATGGCTGCTCAAGACACCGCCGCAGGCGTGATGCCGGTGCGGATGTTACTGCTCTTCGCCGCGCCGCTGGTCGTGCGGCACAAAGGCGAGCTGACACCGATTCCCATGCTGCCGGTGCAGCAGGAGATTGAGAGTCTGGCAGAGGTCTGCCGCGACCTGGGTGTGGCGATTGAGATCGAGACCGCCATCGCCACTACCGAACGGCTGGGGCATCTCTTCGCCACCGCCCACCAGCCGTTCGCTGTCCTGCATTTCAGCGGGCACGGTAGCCGCTACCTCGACGGTTCGAGTGTGCTGGCGCTAGAAGATGAGACTGGTGTTCTGCGCGATCTCCACGCAGACGAGTTCCGCCGTCTGATCGGTACTCAGCCGTGCCGGCTGGCCTTCCTTAGCGCCTGCCATTCTGCCGGTCTGGCCGAGGCACTGATCGCCGCCGGTGTCCAGCACGTGATTGCAATCAATGCCGCCGATCCGGTGCTTGATCGCGCTGCTCGTGTCTTCGCCGTCCGTTTCTACGCCGCGCTGTTCGCGGGCCGTCCGGTGAGTGAAGCGTTCGCTGCCGGACGGGCAGCGGTGTTTACCGACGACGAGCTACGTCAGGTGTACGATCCGGAGACGCTCCAGCCCTTGAATGTGCAGGAAGAGGTGAAGTTTCGCCTCTTGCCAGAGGGTGACCCGCGCCACGCGCAACCACTTGTACCGGCACCACCACCCGGCAACCTGGTATTCCGGCGACCGCCATGGCAGCAGACCAACCTCAGCCCGGAGAGCGCCGATCCCTTCGTTGGCCGCAGCCGTGAACTGCACATCATTGCTCAGGCGCTGCGCGACAATCGCTGCGTGGCGATCCACGGCATGGGTGGTATGGGCAAGACCGCTCTGGCCGAGGCAGCGGCCCGCTGGCAACACGAACGCGCCCGCTGGCGGGACGGCGTCTGGCTGGTTGCGCTGCGAAACGTGAACAGCGCTTATGAGGCGCGCAGCCGGATTGCGCTCGAATTGAGGTTAGACTCCAGGAATGCCGAAAGTAATACCACCCTGGACAGAGCACTGGCCGACCGCCAGAGTCTGCTCGTCCTCGACGACCTCGACGCGCTGCTGCTCCACGACCGCCAGGGCCTGATCGACCTGCTGCGGGCGCTGCTCGGCACCCGTTCCCTGCGCCTGATCACCACAGCGCGGATCGCTCTGCCGGGACAGGTGCATCATCAGGCGGTCGAACTGACCCGGTTTACGGCGGAAGAAGCCAAAACCGCATTCTACACCTACGCGCCACCCCTGACAGCGTGGGGCACCTGGACTCTGGATGACTGGCGCGACCTGATGCAGTTTCTGGACGGCTATCCCTTCCCGATCCGGCTGGCAGCGACGGCGATGCGCCAGGCCCGCCTCAGCCTGCGCGACCTGCGCCGCCGGTTGCAGGCCAATCCCCAGGGCACCTTGCGTTATCCGGGGGATGACGAGGATCGCGAGACCAGTCTGGCTGCCACCCTCGATCTCTCGTACACCATCCTCCCTGCCGATGCCCAACGCACCTTTATGTTTCTGGCGCTCTTCCCGGCCGGATTGACGCGCAATGCCGCCCAGGCCATCCTCCACCTGGCCGACGAGACGCTGGAGACCGTTGTGCGCTACGGCATGGCCGAATGGCGCGGTCACCCCGACTACACCCAGTGTGCCTTACCGGAACCGGCCCGGCGCTACGCCGAAGCCCGACTCGCGCAGCACATCCCGGACGCATTTGCGACATACGCCCCTGCTGCCCTGGCATACTTCGCCGACCTGATCGAGGTTACTGACGAAGCAATAATCGGGAACGAACGCACCGCGATCACCATCCTGACCCTCGAACAACCCAATCTGACCCGCTACCTGGACTGGGGCTACGACCACGACACGGACAGCAACGGGGTCAACCGTGCAGTGCGGGCCACGGCCCGGCTGGGGCACTACTGGATGCTCAGAGATGAACGAGGCCGGCCAGAGGTTCTGGCGCGTCTGGAACGCGCCCTGGCCGCCGCCCGCCGCAGCAACGACCGCCTCGGCGAAGCCAACACGCTCCAGGCCATCGGCGACGTGCAGCAGTTTCAGGACGACCGCGACGCGGCCCTGCGCAGCTATGAGGCGGCGCTGACCCTCTACCGCGCCCTCGGCGCCCGCCTCGGCGAAGCCAACACGCTCCAGGCCATCGGCGACGTGCAGCAGTTCCCTGACATTCCCGCCTCTACTGAGTACGAGATTCTCGGTTCTTCGGCTCACCCAGCGGTAGAGCCTCCCCGAAGGCGGTGCCCCCGCCCTTCTGCAAAATATTAAGTGCGGCATTCTGATCGCGGTGCATCTCACAGCCGCAGTAGGGACAGGAATGCCAGCGAGTGGCAAGCCGTTTAGGAACATATTCGCCACACTGAGAACAGTTTTGCGATGTCCCACCGGGGTTTACTTCTACGACGATACGCCCGGCACTCTCAGCCTTGGCGCGAAGAATCTTCAGAAATAATCCCCATCCGGCATCAACAATTGATTTGGCAAGAGGATGATTGCGCAGCATCCCCTGAATATTCAGCCTCTCGGTGACAATACGATCATACTCATTCACTAATGCACGAGCTGTTTTATGGGTAAAATCAAGACGCGCTCGTTTAACCTTGAGGTAAGCTCTGGACAATAGATCACGCGCTTTCCGATAACGGTTACTGCCTCTCATCCGTCGGGAGAGACGACGGTGTGCCTTTTTTAACTTTCGTTCGGCAACACGATAAAATCTTGGATTGGGAATTTGCTTCCCATTCGACAGAGTGGCGAACGACTCCAGGCCAACATCAATTCCGACAGCCTTCCCAGTAGGCGGAAGAGGTAACGGATCAGTTTGACAAACCACGTGGGCATACCAACCATCGGCTTTACGTACAATGGTGCACTGTTTCGGCGTTCCGGCAAGTGGGCGATCATTGTGCAATCGGATAGCACCAATCTTGGAGAGTATCAGTCGTCTTCCCTCCAACTTGACACCATTGCCCCATTGCGGATACGTGAAACTGTCGTACCAGCCTCTACCTTTAAATCTAGGATAGCCCGGCTTCTTCCCGGCTTTAACTCGCCGGAAAAATGCTCGAAATGCACAGTCCACACGACGCAGCGTATTGCTCAGTACTTGTGAATGGACATGTTGCAACGCAAGCCATTGCTGCTTCAAAGTGGGCAGCTTGGCCGACTGGTGAGCGAAACTTATCGACTTACCATCCTCTAACCATGCTCTCTTTCGTTCGGCAAGTGCATGATTGTACAGACAGCGACAAATTTCTAACGTCTCACTTAGACGTGCCAATTGAATAGGTGTTGGACGCAGTTTGTAAATAAACGTTTTCAATTGCACACCTGTTGTCTTTCTTCTAATAAACATGTTACATCAACTTAGTATTATTTTCTCTTATTTCAAAGACGACCAACACTAAATTACGCTACAACATGCATCACGAATAACCAGATGAGGCTGCAAGAACTTTCCACAGTTCTCCCAACACTACTAATTTATCTCTTCACACGTCTCGTGATATTGTCTGTAGACACCTACACACGTGAGAAGAGTCTATATTTAAACGCTGTGACTTGACTCACATGATATCTAAACAAAACATGTCTTGGCAAAACCGTTATTTTGTAGCAAGAGAATACCACAAAATGCGAAATTTATCAAGAGCTATTCTTACCTTGTAGCAGTATGCACTGTAGCGTCTCATTCAATACCACCATCTCCAAAAGTTATACATCCCTTCCGTCCCTACCGCGCCCTCGGCGCCCGCCTCGACGAAGCCAACACGCTGGCTGCGTTGAGCCGTCTGCACCTCGATACCGACCCGACAACGTCCCAACAGTTGCTCGAACAGGCACTGACGCTGCGACGAATGATTAATGACCGGTACAGCGAAGGCGCTGATCTCGGCAACTACGGCATTGCCCTTCTGCAACGCGGGCGCAATGCGCAAGCCTTGCCCTACCTGCAACGGGCGCGGGCGGTGTTTGCGGTGCTTGAGATGACACACCTGGTTGAGATGATGGATCGGTTGATTGCGCAGGCGTCGGCTGGTGGGTAGGTGATGACTGGTGAGTGGAGGTTGTGGAGGCACGGGCTGGAGTATGGGGTAGTACGGTAGGTAGCATCAGGCAACCGGTCTTACTACGCACCGGCTGAACAGCAAACACACATTTGCCGCGACCTGTGCGTGTCGTGTGGCGTGCTCCAGCCACGCTGCCGCACCAACCGTGCTCGCGAACCGGCGCGGGGCGGAGCGGGTTCCCTGCCGGTCACGGGATACTGTATGCGCTCATCACGATTACGAGGTCTGTCAATCATTATAGCTGCTAGCGCTCAGGCATCTCTGTCACAGCCATCATCGTCGCCTGCATCAGGGCAATCGGAATGCGCCGTTCACCATCGACGGTAAACGCCTCGCCGGTGCAGACGGTCACTGTTTTGCCGGCACGCATCACGCGCCCCACCGCCAGAAAGCGCTGACCACGGGCCGGGCTGAGAAAGTTGACTTTGAATTCCACGGTCAGCACTTCCCATCCGACGGGCATCAATGTCAGTGCTGCATAGCCACAGGCGCTATCCAGAATGCTGGCGATCGCACCGCCGTGGATGTAGCCATGCTGCTGGCTGTAGGTCGGATCGGCAGGCATAGTGATTGCCACTTCACCGGGTTTGAGGTGTTCAATCACGGCATGCAGCGCCTGCATCAGCCCCTGACGGGCAAAACTGGCCCGGACACGCGGTTCCCAATCGGGGTTTTGGGGATGGAAGGTATGCATGGCTGTCTCGACTGCATTGCATCGGCTATGGTTCATCGGGAAACGATGGCTGTATTATACGGTATCTACTGCATGTGGTGAACGGCGTTATCAAGCGAACGGGTTGGGGATAGCCGGGGGAGAACGCCCTCACCCCCGGCCCCTCTCCCGCTTGCGCGGGCGAGGGGAGCGTTTAGATGTATTGGGGCGTCCTGATAGGACATCTGGCAGCATAGGCCATGACCGCCACCTCTTTCCCTGCTGCACGTGAACGATGCACCGCTAGACGCCGGGTAGGAGCGACGCATGTGTCGCCCCTACAACGCCGACGACTGGTCACAAGCAACTTGTCAGTGGCACATCCGGTAACGCTTCTACACGAGGATGACACCCGCACCATACACCTTGTTAAGCACGATTCGGTATGCGACGGTAGCCTGCCTGTGTCGCATCCAATCCGTCTGTCTTTGCAGGGCGTGGAGAGAACACCCCCACCCCAGCCCGCCCCCGCTGGGGGCGGGAGCCATCGGCGCAGGCAGGTGGTGAGCGCACCGGAGGTGCACGCTCCCAGGGGGGCGATAGGCTGCTTTCCGCTGTCCTGTTTGCTGTCCTGGTAGCACCCCCACCCCAGCCCGCCCCCGCTGGGGGCGGGAGTTTGCCTCCCCCCAGCGGGGAATCACCTTACCATTCCTCCCCCCAGCGGGGGGAGGCCAGGAGGGGGGCCGGGATTGCGGTGACCGGCAACCCTTACCGAGCACGCCCATCACCACTCCCCCGCTCCTCGCCCGACAAGGGAGAGGAGCGGGGGCTGGGGGGTGTGGTGAGGGGCTTCCCTCCCATTTGCCTGCTCTCCCTGAATACGGGTATACTGGCAAGAGGATAGCTGCCAGTATAGGAAGATGAGACTATGCAACCACATCTCTTTACACCATTGACAATTGGCGCAGTGACGCTGCGTAACCGGATCGGGATGTCGCCGATGTGCCAGTATAGTGCCCATGATGGCTTCCCCGGCGATTGGCATCTGATGCATTTGGGCGTCCGCGCTGCCGGTGGTGTCGGACTGGTGATCTTAGAGGCGACCGCCGTCTCACCAGAGGGCCGCATTTCACCCTTCGATCTGGGTATCTGGAGCGACGATCATGTCGATGCGCTGGCCAGACTGGTTCGTCTGATCGAGAGTCTGGGCGCGGTGCCCGGTATTCAACTGGCGCACGCCGGGCGGAAGGCGAGTATGGGTCGGCCCTGGGAGGGCAGTAAGCTGGTGCCGCCAGAAGCCGGTGGCTGGCCGGTGGTGGGGCCGACGGCCGAACCGTTTGCGCCCGGTTATCCGCAACCGACGCCGCTCGATGCGCAGGGGATTGCGAAGGTGGTGGCCGATTTTGCCGCTGCCACCCGGCGAGCACTCACCGCCGGTTTTCGCTGGGTCGAGATTCACGCCGCGCATGGCTATCTGCTGCACAATTTTCTTTCGCCGCTCGGCAATGACCGCACCGATGCGTATGGAGGTGATTTGCGCGGTCGGGCCCGTCTGCTGCTCGAAGTGACCGATGCTGTGCGCACCGCCTGGCCGGCACAGTTGCCGCTTGCTGTCCGGCTGTCGTGTAGCGATTGGACGCCGGAAGGGTTGACGATTGCCGATACGGTTGAGGTGGCCCGGATGCTGCGCGAACACGGGGTTGATCTGATTGACTGTAGTTCCGGTGGGATTGCTCCCGGTATCAGTATCCCGGTCGGTGAGGGGTATCAGGTGCCGTTTGCCGCACAGATACGCCGTGAAGCGCAGATCGCGACTGCTGCAGTGGGGATGATTACCCGCCCTGAACACGCCGATGCGATTGTGCGGAATGGCGAGGCCGATCTGGTGCTGTTGGGGCGTGAGCTGTTGCGCGATCCGCACTGGCCGCTCCGCGCTGCCCGTGCGCTGGGCCACGACCTCGCTCCACCTCCGCAATACCTGCGCGCCTGGTAAGCTGTCCGAGGAGGCTCATCCATGCCGACGCCCGGTTCGATTGTCCGTTGTCGCGAACGCGATTGGGTGCTCTTGCCCGGTAGCGATGATGACCGCATCCTGCTGCGGCCACTGACCGGACGGAGCGATGAGGTGGTGGCGATCTCGCGGGTGTTGAGCGAGGTGCTGGCCTATGATCTACCGACCGAACGGGTGCGTGAGGCGCAGTTTCCGCTGCCGACCGCCGCCGAGGTGCAGGATGCGCAGGCGACCAGGCTGCTCTGGCTGGCGGCACGTATGGCCTTGCGCGACGGCGCCACGCCGCTGCGCTCGCCGGGACGGATTTCGATCCGTCCCCGTCTGTACCAGTTTGTGCCCTTGCTGATGGCCCTGCGCCTTCAGCCGGTGCGCATGCTGATCGCTGATGATGTTGGGGTGGGAAAGACGATTGAGGCACTGTTGATCGCTCGTGAATTGTGGGATCGGGGTGAGATTCGCCGCCTGGCCGTGCTTTGCCCGCCCTACCTCTGCGACCAGTGGCAGCAGGAGTTGCAGCAGAAGTTTCACCTCGACGCGGTAGTCATCCGTCCCGGTACTATTGCTCAGCTCGAACGCCAGACCCCCGCCGGTCGGGATATGTATGAGCATTTTCCGGTTCAGGTGATCAGTATTGATTGGGTGAAGACGGCCCGCAATCGCACCCGCTTTCTGCTGTTCTGCCCGGAGCTGGTGATTGTCGATGAGGCGCACGGGGTGGCGCCAGCAGCGGAAACCGCTGGGCAGTTGCGGCACGATCTGGTGCGCGAGCTTGCGGCCAGGGCTGACCGCCATCTCATCTTGCTGACGGCCACCCCCCACAGTGGCGCCCCAACCACATTTCGCACCCTGATTGGGTTGCTCGATCCAGCCTTCGCAGAGTGGGATGTCAGCAACCTCAACGAAGCGCAACGGGCACGCCTTGCGCACCATTTTGTCCAGCGTACCCGCGCCGACATCGAGCAGGGATGGGCCGATGGCCTGCCTGGTTTTCCCCAACGCGAGTTGCGCGATGAGCACTATACGCTTACACCCGCCTACTACGATCTGTTTCGCGATGTCTATACCTTCTGCACCGGTCTGGTCAGGAGCGGCGATGGCCTGCGCGAACCACAACGCCGTGTCCGCTATTGGGCGGCACTCTCACTGTTGCGCTGTGTGATGTCCAGTCCGGCAGCGGCAGTGATGGCATTGCGGAAGCGGGCCACCCGCCTGTACGCTGACGACGATGAACCGCTCGATGATGCGCTGTGGCAGGGGATTGTCTTTGAGACGGAGGTGGCGGAACCGGATGATGAGCCGCCAACGGCGGTGATTGAGCAGGCCGAGACCACCTTCAACGAGAGTGAACAACGCCGCCTGGCCGCGTTTGCCGCCCGCGCCGAACAGATTGCCCGTCAGGGGCAGGACGCCAAACTGCACGGAGTGATCGATCTGACGCGCCGCCTGATCGACGATGGCTTTTCGCCGATTATCTGGTGTCGTTATGTGGCCACGGCTGACTATGTGGCGCAGGCGTTGCGGCAACAGCTTACCGACGGCCACGTCACCCTGGTCACCGGTCGGATGGGGGAAGAGGAGCGACGGGCGGTGATTGCAGCGGCTCCGCTCGACCGACCACGGGTGCTGGTCGCCACCGATTGTATTTCAGAGGGGATCAACCTGCACGAGCGATACAATGCCGCGATCCACTACGATCTGCCATGGAATCCGAACCGTCTGGAGCAGCGCGAAGGGCGGGTTGATCGCTACGGCCAGCAGGCGCCCAAAGTGGTGACGGTTCGCTACTACGGCCTTAACAACGAGGTTGATGGTGTCGTGATTGATGTCTTGTTGCGCAAGGCGCGCGAAATTCGCCGTGCCCTCGGTGCCCACGTGCCGGTTCCTTCCGAGAGTGTGGTTGAAGCGCTGACCCAGGCCCTGTTCTTGCGCCGTAGCCCGAACGCGCAACAGTTGACACTTGATCTGGTGGCACCGGCAACCCAGGACTTTCACCGACGCTGGGATGAGGCCGCCGAACGGGAGCGGCGGACGCGCACCCGCTTTGCCCAGCATGCCTTGAAGCTGGCCGATGTGCAGCCCATTCTGGACGCTACCGACCGCGTGCTCGGCAAGCCGGCTGAGGTGCGTGATTTTGTGGTCACGGCGGCCAGCCGGCTCGATCTGCGGTTACGCCCGCATCCGCGCCAGCCCGATGTGCTGCTCGTGGAAGCCGGACCCTATACGCCGGCAGCAGTGCGTGACGCCTTGCCCCGTCAGACCGACCCATGGGCCATCAGTTTCGTCTCGCCCACCCCACCCGGCGCTGAGTACGTCGGGCGTAATCACCGACTGGTCAGCACCCTGAGCAGTTACCTGTTTGAAGCTGCTCTTGCCCAGAGCCGGCGTGGCGACGGCACCCCAGCCGTGGTGGCGCGGGTAGGCGTGATTCGCACGACAGCAGTGAATCGGCTGACCGTCTTACTCCTCACCCGCTCGCGCTACCTGGTAACGCTGCCCGCACAGCAGCGCCCGCTGCTGGCCGAAGAGGCACTGGTCAGCGGGTTTGTCTTTGCCAGCGGTACAGAGCGGCACTGGCTGCCTGCCGACGAGGCGCTGCACCTGTTGACGACGGCCCAACCCGCTGCGAATCTACCATCGGACGAAAAGCGGGAACTGGCCGAGCTGGTGCTGAACGACCTCGGTCAAGTGACCCGTGACCGCCCAATCTGGCAGGAGCTGCACCGGCAAATCGAGCGGCGGGCTGCCGATCTCAAGCAAGCCTACCGCGATGTCCGACGGGTGATGCAGGAACAAGTGCGGGGGGTGGCGGTTGAGCCGATCTTTCCCCCTGATCTGATCGGTCTGCTGGTGTTGCAGCCAATGGTGCGAAGCCGCTGATCTGAAGCTAAAGAGATGGCGATGACATCCGCGATTCGGATTGAAGGTGGGCTGTTTTCGCCCGACCTGCTTGAACAACTCGACCGCAATGACCTGCCCGGTCAGCGGGCCGCCGATTTCGGCCTGAGCGGAACCCTCTCTGATGAGGTGGCTGCCGTGTTTGCCGCTGCCCGGGCACAGTGGGAGTTGTTTCAACAGCAGGTGCAGCGCCTCGGTGATCACGCTTCATCCGGGCAGATCACCCGCATCACCCGCAATCAGTGGCACGTTCCGTTCTTCAGCTTGCTCGGCTATGATGTGCAACGAAATGATACTTCGTATCAGGCAGGTACACTCTCGTTTCCGATCTCGCATCGGGCTGCCCCAGCCGCCGAATCCCCGCCCATGCATCTCGTCGCGGTTGACCAACCGTTAGGCACCATCGATCCAAACAGCCGTCCACGCTGGTCACCCCACACGCTGATGCAGCAATACCTCAATCAGAGCGATGCGCTCTGGGGGATCGTTGCCAACGGCAGCGTGGTTCGTCTGCTGCGCAAGGCAACCCTGACGAGCCGGCAGTCGTACCTCGAAGTTGATTTCGGCATGATCTTTGCCGATCACCGCTTCGACGACTTTGTGCGTGCCTATCGGTTGTTGCATCGCTCTCGGTTGCCGCAGGGGTACGACGATGCCGAGCGCTGCTGGCTGGAGGGCTATTACCGTACCGCGCTCGAACAGGGTGGGCGGGTGCGTGAGCGGTTGCGCGAAGGGGTTGAGCAGGCGCTGACGACTCTCGCCAACGGCTTTCTGGCCGACGGCTATCGCCCCACCAATCCGCTTCAGTTCTACGGTGACCTGCTGCGCCTGGTGTATCGGATGCTCTTTCTGCTGGTGGCCGAGAATCGCGGCCTGATGAGTGCCTCTGACCTCTACCGCGATCACTACAGCCTCAGCCGCCTGGTGCGGTTGAGTGCCGAACGCGCTGCCCATACTGACGACTTCGACCTCTGGCACAGCCTGCGAGCGCTCTGGCGGGCACTGCGTGACGAGCGCTTCGCCGCGGCGTTGGGGGTCGCGCCGCTCAATGGTGAGTTGTTTGAACCCTTGCCCCTCGATGAGTGTCGGTTGCGCAACAGCGTGCTCTTGCAAGCGATCTGGCAATTGGGCTGGTACCGGCCAGAAGAGCGCGACCAGCCCCGGCGGGTGAATTACGCCGCGCTCGATACCGAAGAGCTGGGGTCGGTGTACGAGAGTTTGCTCGATTACCACCCGCTGATCAGCAAGGATAGCGAGCCGTGGTCATTTAGCCTGTCGAGTGGTTCGGAACGCAAAACCACCGGTTCCTACTACACCCCACCGCAACTCGTTCACGAACTGGTCGAAAGTGCGTTGCAGCCGGTGCTGGCAACCCGGCTCAAGGCTGCCCGTACCACCGACGCCAAAATTGCCGCACTGCTCAGGCTCAAGGTACTCGATCCGGCGTGCGGTTCCGGTCACTTCCTGCTGGCTGCTGCCCGCTACCTGGGCCGTGAACTGGCCCGCCTGCGCCACAGCGAGAGTGAACCATCGCCCGACGCCGTGCGCCAGAGCGTGCGCGAGGTGATCGGCCACTGCATCTACGGCGTCGACAAAAACCCGCTGGCGGTCGAGCTGGCCCGCGTCGCGTTGTGGATTGAGTCGCACGATGTCGCCCGCCCGCTCACCTTCCTCGACCATCGCATCAAGTGCGGCGACTCGCTGGTGGGGGTGAGCGATCTGAGCGTGATCGGCGCCGGCGTTCCCGACGCCGCCTTTCAACCGCTCTCGACCGATGACAAACAGATCGCTGGCGGTATCCGCAAACGCAACCGCCACGAACAGGCCGGGCAGATCGATCTGGGGTTGTTCGATCAGCAGCTCGACCCCGATCTCGGCTCCCTGGCTCGCTTGATGACCGAGGTTGATGCCATCCCCGACGACTCACCGGCGAATGTGCGCCGCAAGCGTCAGCGCTACGATGAGCGTGCGCACGATCCCAACTTCCAGCGCTGGAAGCAGGCATGCGATCTGTGGACGGCAGCCTTCTTTCAGCAGTTTAGCAAAACCCAGACCACCGACCACATCACCACCAGAGTCGTGCGCGCCGCGCTGACCGGTGAGGAAGTCGTTGATCACAGGCTCAGCGCCGTCGCTGAAACCATCGCTGCCGAACAGCACTTCTTCCACTGGCCGCTGGAGTTCCCCGACGTGTTCGCCCTCCCAGCGGGAGGAGGGCCAGGGGTGAGGGCCGGCGGTTTCGACGTCGTCCTCGGCAACCCGCCGTGGGAGCGCATCAAACTGCAAGAACAGGAATTCTTCGCCAGCCGCGACGCCAGCATCGCCGCTGCGCCCAACGCTGCGGCCCGCAAACGCCTGATCGCCGCCCTGCCGCAGACCAATCCCGACCTCTGGCAGGCGTATCAGCACTCCCTGCACGCTGCCGAGAGTGCCAGCCGCTTCCTGCGCGGGAGTGGCTTCTACCCGCTCACCGGACGCGGCGACATCAACACCTACTCGGTCTTTGCCGAACGTATCCGCACCCTGCTGGCCCCCGGCGGACGGGCCGGCGTCATTCTGCCCACCGGTATCGCCACCGATGCAACCAACCAGCACTTCTTCGCCGAGCTGGTCACGAGCGAGACCCTGGTCAGCCTGTTCGACTTCGAGAACCGGGAAGCCATCTTCCCTCACGTCCATCGTAGTTACAAATTCTGCCTGCTCACCATCCACGGCCAGACCGACGGCGGCGCGAGCAGAGACGAGGACATGCGCTTTGCCTTCTTTGCCACTCGCACCGACCACCTCCGCGACCCGCGCCGGGTCTTCAGCCTGACGAGCACCGACATCACCCGTATCAACCCCAACACGCACACCCTGCCCGTCTTCCGCACCCGCCAGGACGCCGAACTGACCAGAGCGATCTACGAGCGGGTGCCGGTGCTGGTGAGCGAGGGGAATGGGGAGGGGGGAACGTCGACCCCCGACACGCATCCCGCAACCCCTGGGGTGTGCGTTTTTTGGCAATGTTCCATATGTCCAACGACTCCCACCTCTTCTGCACCCGTACCGAGCTGGAGGGGGAGGGCTATCGGCTGGTGGGGAATGTTTTTGTGAAGGGCGTGGGGGACGGGGACATTCCCACTCCCCGCTCCTGCTACCTGCCGCTCTACGAAGCGAAGATGATCTGGCACTACGACCACCGCTTCGGCACCTACGAGGGGGTGAGCGACCGTAGCAGCACGCACCTGCCTACCCCTGACGCTGCCCAACACGCCGACCCGAACTTCGTTGCCCTGCCCTGGTACTGGGTACCCGCCGGCGACGTACAGCAGCGGCTGGGCAACTGGCAACGTGGGTGGTTGTTGGGGT
>NZ_DAOTZQ010000051.1:0-20111 GCF_034434295.1 Chloroflexus sp. | reverse complement strand
TTCCATTCCAGCACGAACACCTGTGGTTCACCATTGGGTGCGGCTGTATCCGTAACGCCAACCACTAAACGCGGGCCACCATTTGTCGCGTCGGTATTTGGCGCAAATTCCAGCGCAAAAGGCCGCAGATTTGCCAGTGTCCTTTGATTTTGACTGATGAGATGCAACGGGATGGCAATTGGCGCCAGGCTTTGTGGTATTTCCTTTGTAATATCGTATCGTTCTAACTGACGAGTGTACAGATTAACGATATAGAGTGTCGTACCATCGGGGCTGATCTCCATGTCGCCGAGGCCGGTTTTTCCAACCGCATTAAGAATCGCTGTATCATTCGCGTCATTCGATAGGCGATCCAAACCAGTGTTAGGTACGGTAAACGATGGGAGCCATTGTCCGTTGTCGAAACGATATTCATACACACCGCCGGAACCGAGTGGGCCAAAACTGGTGAATCGACGGGTAAATGCACCTGCGAATAAACGACGAATACCGCTAACTGACCCATCATCGTAGGCCAGGCCATAGACAGAGCCGATACCGCTGTTAACGGCCATTCGCTGCCGATAACCACCACTGGTTGTACCAATAGGTGCCAGCGTCTGCTTTGTGCTACTAATTGTCACCCGCACCAGTGCCGGATCGTTAGCAGCAACTGGCTTATACATCGTGTCGGCAAAACAGGTGGTTGCCAGCGAAAGATCACCGTTGAGACATGGAACAGCACTGGCAAAACCGTATGACCCACTCTGTGCTAATACCGGAATTGGTACCAAAACAGATAGCCCGATCAGGAGGATACTGAGGATTACCAATACTGCCAGCCAACGTGAGAGTACGGGTACAGGCGCACGAAAACCCATGCTGCGTCTCCTTACCTTGTTTTCGGACATGCACTCACCCAAGGCGACGCCTCTAGCGTCACCTGATGAGTGCCTGTTCTCCTGTCAGGGAAATACCTATCGTCCGACGAAAGGAATGTGTACGGTGTGTGAGGTATTAGTTAGTTGAATTGGTTCTATAGCTTGCGAATTACCAGCCCGATCAAATAGCCTGACTTGAAGCATACGCGCTTGCACAGGAATGGTGTCTAAGGTAACCTGCAGTTGATACAGTGTGCCTTCTGTGCTAAGAACCGCCGTAGTTATTGCCCCAACCTCAGTCTCACTCAATACATGAAACACCGGACTCCCAATGGTTGATCCATCTGAGGCAACAAATTCCCACTCAATCGCGTACGGTAAGGGGGCGTATTTATCGGCAAACCGTCCACTCATCACCAATCGGGCAGGTGTGTCAGCCGTATCTACGTCGGCCTGAGTGTGCGTTAACGTCGGCGGAGTGATGTCGCGAATCAGGGAAAACCAGTCACTTTTCGAGTTTGCAGTCTCTTCTCCCCATACTGCAACATAAATCAAGATTTCTCCCTCTAATGTCGGCAACGGATACTCCGGTTGGAGCGCTGGCTGATCGTTGAAGAAAAAATCGTGGATGACAAGTTCATCTGGGTGCGGGATTGCCAAATATCCTTGTTTACCCCCGAAGATGTTAACGAGACGAACATTCACATGGTTCTGATTGGTATAACCGCTCATAGCCCGTTCAGGTGGTAGTAATTCCATTGTTACCTCAATCGGTCGTGCTCTAATGAACGGTGCATTCAGTGAGATGATTGTCCCATCAAGATCAAGCAATTGCACATAGAGTATCGGCGGTGCTTCAGGATCGTAATTGTTGTAATCGGAAGGTGGATCGACCCATTTGGTGGCGTTGCCATCCTCAACCTCAATCCATCGCCAGCTTACCTCATCGGTAGGTTCCTGGTTCCAACTCCAGCGTATTTTGTCTATGGTCAAGGGCAACCCGGTAAATGTCACTTCAATCCAGCCCGTGATCATGATGTGATCACCTACCTGCATCTGGGGCTGCGTTGATTGGGCAGCAGTCGGTTGCGTAAGCAACAATAACATCCATACCAATCCCCAGCAGGTGATCCATAGCGAGCGACGATGATTGCTGAGCAACATTGTTGCAACTCCTCTTCAATTAGCGACTCAGTACATAGCGGGCAACTTCACTCCCTAACGCCATTCCCTGCTTCCCATCCATGACCCAATGCACCCCACCAACAATGCGCGAACGGGTTGCATCGGCTGCTTCTCTAATGAAAAGGTCTTTGTGTTGCGGAAAGGCAACTATCAACAGATTGGCAGCAGCCGAGCTGAACGCCGCATGACCGGAGGGGTATGAAGGGTGCGGTGGGGTGGGTAACACCGGCTGCCAGCCCGGTTCGACGATGTTCATCCACTGCTCAGGGCGGGCAAACCCATAAAGATATTTGTTGTACCAGCAGGCGACCGCCGTATCGTGCATGGCCACGCCAAGGTGTGCCAGCAGTGAAGCCGTTTTTAGTTCATCGAGATTCTGAACCACCGCGGTCGTTATCGCTGTCTCAAACCAGATACCGGGTACAGTTGCAGTACCCACGTCGGCATGCCATTGCCACGCCAGCGAACGATGCTCCTCGTCCAGCACTTGCTGCGCAGCTCGAAAGGTTGTGCGCTCCTGTTCCATGGCACTGCTGTCCCAGGCCGGAGGAGCAGGTAGTATGACAGCACTACCATCAGGCAAGGCAACCGTTTTGACCGATCCCCAATGAGCGTCCAGCGGCAATTGAGCGGTTGCCCATCCTCCTGCTGCCGGCAAAGCAATCTCTACCGCTGCATCGCTTCCATCACGTTGTGCCCACGCCACGATCTGTTCACCAACCGCTCGCCCAAGCTGAAAGCTTCGCTCAAGCGCCGCGGGCGACATTGAATCACGCTGCCATAACCCGTACCAGCGCGCATCGTGAACATACCGATCAATCTCAGCGCTGTGTTGCGGGTGCAGGTAGCGCAGCACCGGCCAGGCTGCACCGGCCAGTACGGCAGTCTGGTTGATGGTGCCTTCCTGAGCAGCTTCATTGCTAATCATGAGCGCATCATTCAATGCCACCGAGATTAGCATCAGTCCGCGTGCTGCCCGCGTTGGCGGTAGCCCGTCACGGGCGATGTAGCCGATAGCGGTTTTTACCCAACTGGTAACAAACGTTTTGACGAAGCCAGACGGTGGCGAGGTTGGAATATCTTCAGGGATGGGATTATCAGGAACACTCGCCAATACCGCAGCCGGATCGGTCACTAACCAGAGGCGCGGTTCAAGCGGACTTGCCAGTTTCCCGGTAGAAATAGCCTGCGAAACCGATGGTGGTTGGCTTGCAGGTGTGGTTGCTCCCGGCGATAGCGTACAGGCAGTAAGTAGAACGAGTAGAACAAGGAGCTGGACAATTCGCATGCAACACCTCATCGCGAAAAAAACGTGTACACATATAGAACCGTGAAATCTGCCAAAACGGTGCGCGGAATTTTTGAGATTTTTTGGTTGAATTTTGTCGTGTGGTTATTTTCTGAGACCGTTTCTCAACAAGCGGGGGGGGCAGAGGGTTCCCTACGGGGCACCCGGAGAGAGTCCCGTTGTGAGACAGCAGTGCCCGTGGCCTATCGTGAGAAGTGCGTCAACCGTGCTCACGATCAGGCGCGAGGTGTGGAGATTTCCCTGCGAGACACTCGAAGCAGACTCCGTTACCAGACAGCGATGGCCGTGGCGCATCCTGTGGCGCACACCAGCCGTGCTCAGGATCTGGCGTGTGTCACGCTGCTGACCCTGCTGGTCACGCTGACTCTGTGTGTGTTCATCCTACCCTGCTCCTGGCCCGTCAGCAGAGCGCAGTTCCGGTTGTGCCATCACGCGCTAGATGGGGTGCCTTGCCTGCTTGTCATGCCCGTGTCGCAGCGTTTGGAGTGCGGCAGCCATGCTGCCGCAGCAGCTATGCTCACGATCTGGCGTGTGTCACGCCGCTGACACCATCATGGAGTTCGCTTAGTAATGACCGATATTACGTTTAGTAGATAACTCAAGTTACCACCAATGCTGTGAGTAGGCCATGGATGCTGACTGTCAGGATGAACAGTACGACGTTGCACGCAACATCGTATGGCGTAACCGCATGAACGATGTGAGTAGTAGCCAGTTCCCATGGACGTGCTCCGTCACGCCTCAGGGTAGCAACCCGGGTTATATCCATCCTCTGTGTCTCTGTGGTGACAAAGGTAGCAACTTGGGTTAGATATTTTTGAAACAGGTTCTAACACAGCATGACGAAGTACAAATGCTTTTGCTCAATTTCCTTCAAAAATAAGTGTAACCTTTGCCCTCCTCAACCGGTTTATATACAGAGCGTATCACCATATGAGGAGTTCACTATGCGTCGTTACCATCCATTCATTGTTACACTAGCCCTTGTTGTTATGTGGGGAACACTCGTTGCAGCTACAACGACTCCGCCTGTTCCCGCTTCGCCACCACTACCCCTTATTCTCGGCGTCGAACGTATCTCTCCAACAGCGTGGGCAGTGCTGTTACACTGCCCCTATCCTCCTTACGATCTGTATGTGTGGACCGGCAACTCGACAATTCAACGTCCAAAAGCACTCATTCGGTTAGCAGAGGTGCGCTGGCAGGCCCAATTCGCCGGTGCGTTGCCAAAGATGGCAACACTGTATGGTTGTGGTCAACAAGCAGCATTCGTCGTTGCCTATCCGACGATAGTGTTGCCATCTGAATGGATCGTAGGGATCGGTCTGGCAGGAACAGGTGCGTGTGGGATATGGTTGATGCGGCGCAGACGACCAAAACCGACCCGACCATCGGCTCCGGCGCCGTTACCGGCCTGGAGTGTCCATCTCCACGATGATCAGGGTGAGCGAACGATAACGCTGCCCCACGGTCTCTTCTCTATCGGCAGCGATCCAGCCTGCCATCTGGTCGTTCTTGGATCAGATATCGCGCTACGTCATGCGCACCTGATGGTGAGTGAAACCACTGCCCACATTGTCGATCTGGCCAGTCCTTCAGGTGTTTTCAGTGGGCCGGTGCGGCAACGGCTTCGACCACATACCCCTGTGCCCGTTGACAACAACGACATCTGGCTTGGCACCTCAGTGCGTTTGCGCTTGTCTCGTGCCCAGGTCACTCAGCCACTACTCAACCACCCCTTGTCGGCTCACACCCAAAAAGACTGGCGGTCGCACCCGTAGCATCAAGCCGAGATCAACGAGGATGTGAATAAAAATAACCGTCCAGATGTCCTGATACAGGTAGAGGCAGAGGCTCCAACCCAGCACAAGTGCCATTTCAGCGAGGGGGCGCAATTTGCGAATCCGCATCGAACGCGGTGAGTCGTCAAGGTGCGGTGGGAGATAAGGCAACCAGAAGAAGCCATGAATGACACCGCCATAAATGACAAAGGCGGTGAAGCCTACCGCAAAGCCCAGTGGTCCAACCAGCATCGGCCAGAACTGACCGGCTAATCCATTGCCGATCCATTCGCCTAGCCGGTACATGGTCGCAAAGGCAAACGTTTCGATGACGCCGTTGCCGATGCTGAAAATGATCGTTGGCCCCCACAGAAATGGTCTTCCGTCGTGACGGGCGACCAGCACGTATAACACCTGACTGAGGGCAAAGCTGACCAGCAAGAATATCACAAACCAGGGACTGGCCAGTGTTGCCGGAACGTTCCAGCTTCTTAGCCAATCCCCCAGGATCGGAATCCCGATCAACAACGAAATGAGCCAGTAGAACAGAATGTACTGATCGAGGCGGCTCAGAGTGCGTTGGTTGGTCAGTTCGTACTCCATAAAAATAGTACTCCGTTTTGTTTTTGATTGAAAGAAATAAGAGTTGTTTATATGCAATATTCTACCATAATCCGGCCACTTTGCCTAGAGTAGAAGTGAACAAATTGTGTCGTAGATGTGTGCATTTTGAGCGATGTCACAAACATGCCTGCCGCCATGATCCGGTATGATATGAGCAGTCTGGTCAGTACACGGTGTTTGCGCCGTGTGCACACCATGCAACCAGAGAAGGGGATTACTGTGCGTCTCGTGAGTTTTATTCCTCCTGCCGGGGGCAATGTTCGCAGTGGCGTGCTACTGGGTGACACGATCATTGATCTGGCTACGGCGGCGCCTTTGGTTAGCGAGGATATTGCTGATGAGCCCTGGGATATGCTCACGTTGCTCGGCGGTAGCCATCCTGATGTCACCCTGGCTACTGCCACCGATATTGTGCAGGCGGTGGTGAGTTTGATGGGCAACGAGGAGCCGATGAGCGAAACCTTTACCAGCTTTTCCTGGCATGATGGTCTCGTCATTGGCGAGGAGGCATTAGTTATCCCAGTGTCGCAGGTACGTCTGGTATCGCCGTTACCGCGAGTAGTGTCACTGCGTGAATTTGATGCCTTTGTCGATGATCAAACGGCGGCTCTGCGTCAAGCTGCCGGCTACTGGATCGGTGATCGCCGGCATCCCGCTTTTCGTTTTGCCGCTCATACTACGCTTTATGGCCCTGATGAGTTGGTCGAATTGCCGGCCTCTGCACCCCTCGATTGTGGGATGGCCCTGGGATGTGTGATTGGACAGACCGGACGCGATATTTCACCTGCCGAAGCCGATGCGTATATCGCCGGCTATCTGTTGGTGAATGCCTGGACAATCCGCGATCCTCACCTGGCAGCTCTGCGTCCGCGAGATGTTGCTACATCGCTCGGCCCCTGGCTGGTCACTGCTGATGAGCTGGAATATTACCGTGACGACGATGGCCGTTTGCTCTTGACGTTGCGTCTATTGATCAATGGCCAGGAAGTGAGTCGCTATCATACCGGACGAATGCGGTTTTCGTTTGCCGAACTGATAGCCTTTGCCAGTCAGGATACGTGGTTACAACCAGGCGAGATTATCATCAGTGGTGTGGCTGCCGGAGGATGCCTGCTCGATATTCATAGCGATAGTGGGCCATGGCTTCGTGATGGCGATGAGGTGATCATTGAATGCCCGGAACTGGGCCAGCTTCGCTCGCCAGTGGGATGGTTTGCTGGGAATGATTAGCACTTACTTCATAAAAGCTATGCTATCGTGCTGCCAGACTGTCTACAGGCGCATGAACGCTTGCAATCACCAACGACAGCCTAGCACTTGTTTCATAAAAGCTGTGTATCGTGCTACTTGCCCGTCGCACTGGTTCATGAACACTTGCCAATCGCCAACGACAGCATATGCTGCTCCCAGACTGCCAGTATGTCAGCGAGGAGAACCGATTCCATCTCCAGTGCCATCTCTCGTTGGATTGGTTGCCTTCCCCGCTCATCATTCACGTGTTGCACGGTGTGGAGTGCGGCAGCATGGCTGCCGCAGCAGCCGCGCTCACGATCCGGCGCGTGGTGCACCGTTGACCCTGCTGATCACAGAGATACTGTATGTGCTCGTCACGTTCATAGAGTCAGTCAGGAGTGAATGAGCTAACTTCCAGGAGATGCTTTTTGAAACAGGTTCTATCCTACTTCTGGCCCGTTGACAGAGAGCAGCTCCGGTCATGTCATTATGCCCTGGATAGATTGCCTTGCTCGCTCGCCATGCGTGTGTCGCGGCGTTTGGAGTGCGGCAGCATGGCTGCCGCAGCAGCCGTGCTCACGATCCGGCACGCCGTTGACCCGGCTAGTCACGAGAATGCTGTATGTACTCGTTACGATCATAGAGTCGGTCAGGAATGAAGGAGATAACTTCTCGTAGACGTTTTTTAAAATCAGGTTCTATTGACGACATCCATACACCAGCTTGCCATTCGTCTTGCTATCTGGTATAGTCCGCCCGATTATGGAAAAGCATGAGTACACAACAATGGCAGCCGTTGAGCTGCAACACTGGTGGTATGGCGGCATGCGTGCGATCAATGCCGCTTTGCTCGAACGATTCCTACCTCCTCCCCACAACCTTCAGATTCTCGACGCCGGTTGTGGCACCGGTGGGGATGCCCTTTTTCTGCGTCGCTATGGCAGGGTGGTTGGACTTGATCTGGCCGCTGAAGCGTTAGCTCTCGCTCGTCAGCGGCTTCCCGGTTGTCTGGTTCGTGGTTCGGTCGTGCAGTTGCCATTCGCCGACCAGAGCTTTGATCTGGTCACGTCGTTCGATGTGCTGTATCATCGGGCCGTGATCGATGAGCAACACGCACTGCGAGAGATGTGGCGTGTATTGCGTCCAAACGGTCGTATCCTCATCCGATTGCCGGCATACGAATGGCTGCGATCTTCCCATGACCGGCAGGTACATACTCGTCATCGCTACACTGCCGGTGAGGTACAGCGCCTGCTGGAAACAAATGGATTTGTGATCGAGCACCTGACCTATGCCCTGACCATCCTCTTTCCCCTATCGGCAGCGGTACGCCTGCTCGAACGTATCCTGCCCACCCAACAGCAACACACCGATTCAGCGATGGTCATGCCATCAAAGCCGCTCAATACACTGCTCCGCCTGCCGATGATGGTCGAGGCGGCATACCTTGCACGAGGTGGTCGGTTTCCTTTTGGTCTCTCAATCGTGTCTCTCGCCCGCAAAGCTGTCTGATTAACGAAATGGTTCATCACGATGTTCGATCTTCTGCTTAACCGATTAAGTACTACACCAGAACTCTGGAACCGATTGCGCTGGCTGGTTGAAGCCGGTTTCACCGGTGAACATCTGGCCATCGCTCGTGAATTGCGCCCATGGCACGGCGATCACCGCCGTTTTCTCGATTTGGGGTGCGGTACCGGTGAGTTTGCCGCTGATTTTCCAGCCCATCGTTATATTGGCGTTGATCCGTCGCTCACCTATTTGCGGTTTGCTGTTCGCCACCGACCGGGTTCCTATGTTGCTGCCGGTGGTGAAGCCTTACCGTTTGCCGATCAGACGTTCGATGCCGGTTTGATCCTCGGTGTCTTACACCACCTTCCCGATACAACGGCCCGGTTGGTGATGCACGAGGTGTATCGGGTGATGCGGCCAGGAGCCACTATTCTGGTGATGGAGGATACGCCACCACCACCTGCTCAGAACCCGCTTGGTCACTTGATGCACACGCTGGATCGGGGTGGGTATATTCGCCACGATGCCGATTATCAGGCAATATTCGGCGATGGCTTCGATGTGGTACGTCATTACCCGCTTCGTTCAGGGATTTGCGATTACGCTGTCTATGTATTACGCCGACGACCATGAAACCGTTATTCGCTTATTCACAAAAGTTTCGTTCTATGCTACTGGTGCTCTCACTCTTGATCACCGCCAGTGCGCTGACCGTTACTGGCGAGGTGCTGCTAAAGATCGGTATCAATCACGTGACCTCTCAGGTTGGTGCTTTTTCGCTTGATCCGCGGGTACTCTGGGCCACCTTTACCGATTGGCGTGTTATTTTGGGGTTTGCCCTCGTCTTCGGTGGTGCTATTTTCTGGCTCGGTGTCATCTCGCGCGTCGATCTCTCGTTTGCCTACCCTCTGCTGGCACTCAATTATGTGATCATCTTGATCCCTTCGCGTATCCTCCTCAACGAGTCGGTGTCGCCGATTCGTCTGATTGGTGCGTTCATTATCGTTATCGGTGTCATTGTCATTACATGGGGTAGTGGTAAGTCGTGATCCCTGCGATGCCAGAGGCGATCCGGCAGTTGGTGGTCGCTATGCACTATCGTGTATTATCGCTGGCACTGGTGCTGGCTCTCGTCACTTTAGGCAGCGCACTGGCCTATCAGGTGCCACTGCATATCCATCTGGCAGTAGGAGGTGATCCCCATACTCAGCGGCGCGAAGATGATGCGCCGTTTCTCCACATGATGCATGCCGCTGAACCGGCAGTACCTGCCGTAGCCGAGTGGTGGCAATTACCCGGTGCAGATGATCCGTATCGCTGGACGCAACCGGAGAGTAGCCTGCTGTTAGCCGGTATTGGTGGCGGTCATTGGCTGGTGACGGTGCGTGCTCAGGGTGGGCGACCGGACGGTACGCCGACATCGTCTGAGTGGCAGGTTGGGAGCGAGCATCCGCTGGTTCTTTCGTTACCGGCAGCAACGGTACGCCGTTACACGCTGCTGGTACCTGCAAACGGTGCATTGCAACTTACGTTTCGGAGTGCCCCCCTTCAGGTCGATGGCGATCCACGTGCGCTTGGTTTCGTCTTGCGCGATGTGTGGGTACGGACGATTGATACATGGCAAATACCCGATTGGGTTCAACTAGCCTGGGTAGGGTTGATCTTGACAGCACTGTGGGTTTGGGGTCAGAGCATCGAACTGCGCTCCAACTGGATCATTGCGCTGCTAAGCGGAAGCGGCATCATTGTAGTGGCGGCATTTGCCCTGTTTCGCCTCGCGTTTGCACTTGTAACTCCTCTTCTGGCTGGTTTGATCCTGTTTGCCACTGTCGTCAGCGTTGGCCTGGCCTGGCGCTGGCCGCAACACCTGGCCTGGCGGCAGGCCATTGCGCTAACGCAGGTAGCCCTGATTGTCCGTCTGGCCGGATTATTGCATCCACATGCGATCAGTAGTGATGTCGGTTTTCACGCCAATAATCTGCTCCGTCTCGGCCTGGGTCAGGTCTTTTTAACGGCTGGATTGCCTGCGGATGCTGGTGGTGGAATTGCGCCCTATCCGGTTGGCTTTTATTTGTTGGCTTTGCCATTGCAATTGCTGGTCGGCGATGATTTTGCCTCCCGTCGCATCCTGGTCACAGTGGTCGCGGCTGCCCTTGACAGCCTCTTCTGCCTGGCGATCTGGTGGTGGGTCAAACAGGTCGGCTTCGGCCTGCGGGCAGCATTATTCGGCGCTGCCTGTTACATCGGGGCAACGCAAGCCTTTGAAGCCCTGTCTATTGGTGAGCTGGCTAATGTTGGTGGACAGGCTCTCATGCTTCCGGCACTCATCGGATTGTTCAGCGGTGCTTCCTCGCGCCAGAGCGGTTGGTTAGCGCTGATGGGATTGACTCTGGCAATCTGTGCCGGTTTACTCGCCCATTCTGGGGTGACCCTGGGATTTGGGCTATTGATCGGGTGGGCATGGGTGCTGGCATGGCAACAACCGCCAACCGTGACCACGCCGTTGCGATTATTCGTTGCTGCTGCCGGCGGGCTGGGATTAGCGCTGATTGTCGTTTACACCGCCCCCCCGTATCTCGACCTGATCGCGCAGCGAGGTGGTCAGGGAGCCAGTGGCGGTCTCGCGCCGATACAGATTCTGAGCGATACAGCGTTGGCGCTGATTGGTTTACAACCACCACACCGACGCAGCCTGGTGCTGCCATTCGGTCTGGCACTCGCCAATCTATGCGGATTATGGCTCCTCTGGCGCTCAACGCTGATTGAGGCGTCGCGTTTACGCTGGTTGATCGGCGCGTGGTGGGCCGGTACGCTGAACGGTTTGGCCTTGCTGCTTATCGCCGATCAGGGCTTGCGCTGGGGGTTATTTCTCTATCCGGCGCTCTGCATTTCAGCCGGTATTGCCCTGGATCGGCTCGCCGCACGCTCAGTCTGGGGGCGATGGTTGGCTGCGGCTGGGATTGTCGCTATCGTCGGCCAAGGGGTATGGTTGTGGGTTGAGCAAATCCGCGATTATTTGCATTGAGGCATACAACCGAACGTACCTGCCGGGATTACACTTGCCATCGTGTAGAACTTATTTCATAAAAAGCTGCATTGTCGCGCTCTAATAACCATCTCCGGTGCCATCACGAGCTGAACAGGTTGCCTTAATCGCTCATCACCCGCGTGTGACGTGGTTTGGAGTGCGGCAGCCATGCTGCCGCGCCAGCCGTACTCACGATCTGGCACGTGTCACGTCGTTGACCCGGCTGGTCACGCGGGTGCCGGGTGTGCTCGTCACGATCAAGAATCGGTCGGCAATGAATGAGATACCTTCATAATAGATGTTTTTTGAAACAGGTTCTAGATTG
Source organism: Chloroflexus sp. (assembly GCF_034434295.1). GTDB lineage: Bacteria > Chloroflexota > Chloroflexia > Chloroflexales > Chloroflexaceae > Chloroflexus. Next base: position 8,254 of record NZ_DAOTZQ010000051.1, on the reverse strand, counting down.
CATCAACGCTTATGCGAAGATAGGCACTATTCTGGGGTAATCTCAAATCTGAACAATACTAATGAATGGTACGCAATTCAAGACCTACTCTTTCCCCCTCGTTTACCGCATCCCATAGGGACAGGTTCTTAACCCACCCCTACCTGCTCCCCAACCATCGCACAGGCGCATGGACGCTCGCCAATAACCAAAGACGACTCATCACTGCTCCCAGCACGTCAGTATGAAAGCGAGGAGTGCTGATGAGCATCTCCAATGCAATCACTCGCCGGATTGATTACCTTGCCCGCTCGTCATGCGCGTGTCGCATCGTTTGGAGTGCGGCAGCATGGCTGCCGCGTAAGTCGTGCTTCGTGCCAGGCTCGTGCTACGCCGTTCACCCTGCTGGTCGCAGGAATGCTATGTGTTCTCGGCACGATCATGGAGTCTGTTAGTAAGTAACCCAAGTTGCTACATTATACTGTGAGCAGGCCATGTGGGACTGACTGCCAGGATGAACAGCACAACGCTGCGCACAACACCGTGCAGCATGGCCGAACTGTATGAACCATGTGGATAGCAGCCAGTTCTTCAGACGCGCTCCTTCACGCCTTACGGTAGCAACTTGGGTTATGCCCATCCTCTATGTCTGTCCTCGGTGCCTCTGTGGTGATAAAGGTAGCAACTTGGGGATGATACTTGTTCGAAACAGCTACTGATTACCAGACGCCTGTCTCATCTCGCAACTTGAGGCGAGATGTCGGAGGGGCGACGTATACGTCACCCCTCCCTGCTTGTGCAACAGCCTCTACACCTGATCGCCACGTTTCTTCACAGCATGATAACAGGGACGCCAGATGTTATCCTTGCCGGATAGTTGTACCTTCTCCGCTTCTGGCTAAACGCTGGGTACAGCTTTAGGCAACATCGAACGAAAAACTCCTTGCGCTCTGCATTCGTGTGGTATTTGGTAACAGACAATCGGACAGAATCTCTACACAGTTTGCCTGCATTCTGAACCGATTGCATCTCTTCACGGTCAGTCTCAGAATCCCCAACGCACAACAAAAACGCTCCTACTCATTGGCAATATCACGCACGACATCGGTCACCGACAGCACCCCAATCGGACGCAATCCCTTTTCCCCCGGCTCGACCACAATCACCCGGTGGATACGGCGTTCCATCATCAAGCGACTGGCGTGTTGCAGCGTATCCTGCGGCGTAACAGACACGACATCGGTGATCATAATGTGCCCTACCGTCAGCCCGCGCCAATGTTTCCAGTACTGTTCGTACAGGCGCGCATTGACCAGATCGGTACGTGAAACCAATCCAACCATGTACCCCTCATCGTCGACGACGACCAGCGCACTCACGTCTTGTTCCGACATTTGACGGGCCACATCCTGAATTGGTGTCTCACGGCGGCAGGTCAACACACCAACATGCATCACCTCGCCAACTGTTCGATCCATGGCACCTCCCTTTCACGAATTGCAGTTCAGATTGACCCGGTGATTACTTTAGTGTAATCAATCTGACACGGCGCGTCAATATATATCTTCTTCAGGTATCTTGCATCATATCAACCGCAGTCACAACGCTGTTGTGGTGATCAACCCCCATCCACAGGCGATGACATCTACGGTTGACCACGCATAATGAAGGAAAAGCGCATCTACAGGGCCTGTCCGCCACATCAGTGCACATCGTGTGGCTGATGCCTTTCTCCGATAGCACGTATGCCCTCAATGCAACCAACAGCTACGGTCGCATTTGAACTGAAAGCAGGGGCATTCCAGTTGCCGTGAGGTTTGCGCGGGTCGCTCATTCATGCTAGAATCATGCTACAGTCTATCTCCATTTAGTGTTTTGTCGGGTGAACGTATGTCAGAGCCGACAACCAATCAGCGTCAACCTGCACTACCCGGTCTTGATGTCGAAGCAACGACTGTTGTCGGGATCGGTCTAGGCCTCACCGGTCTTGCGCTTGGTCTCCGACCACGACTGGCACCGGCCACACTGGCTCTGACGGCGCTGGCAGCAGCGCTCTTCCGCAATCCGCGCCGTATTCCACCCGATGAACCACGTACCATTTTTGCCGTGGCCGATGGTCACGTGCAAGGGGTACGTGAAGTCTATGAGCATCGCTTTGTCCATAGTGACTGTCTGCGCCTGACGACGATTATCGGCCCGTTCGATGTACCGATCTGTCGTGCTCCGCTGGCCGGTCGTGTAGCCTATCTTGAACAACTGACCGGCGATCATCGTCCGTTACGTGATCCCCAGGCGGCTGAACGTAATCAACGGCTGTATATCGGCCTGGAGACAACCTGGGGGCCAATGCTGATCGCTATCGTTGCCGCACCGCTGGGACGCTGGTTGCGCTGCGAAACGTCTCTGGGTGCGACACTGAACCCCGGTACCCGGATCGCCAGTGTGTGGTTCGGTGGACAGGTTGACCTCTATGTGCAGCGTGATGTCCTCGATCCGCTTGTGGCACCCGGTAATCGAACACTGGCCGGGCGGAGCCGATTGGGAGCAGTGGTCATCTGATCAATCTGCATGATTGCACCCTTTACCCTCCTGTTTGAAGAAGAGCCGAATTGCGGTCCTGGACTGCCGGCAGCCATTCGTGCAGTGTACAATGGTGACTGGCGTCTCCCATCGATCCCCACTCATCGTCCGCTTGTCTGGACTAATTTCGTTGTTTCACACGATGGACGAATTGCGTTTAATCAGCCGGGTTGGAATGGCGGTAATGCGATTAGTCGCGGGAGCCGTCACGACCACTGGCTGATGGAACTGGTGCGTGCTCGCGCCGATGCGATTCTGGTCGGCAATGCTACTCTGCGTGCAGCTCGCCGTCATCGCTGGGCACCGGGAGAGATCTTCGCCTGGTCCGAATTCGCTGCCTTACGCGAAGCCGAAGAGCGTCCTGCGTTACCGGCGCTGGTCATCCTCTCGGCCAGTGGTGATTTGCCGGCAGCCGTTGCCCTTGACCTGCCACGAACACTCTTCCTGCTGACAACCGCTGAGGGTGCCGAACGTGCCCGGCAACGCTATCCCCACCTGATCTGCCTGACCGGTACCGATGGGCAACTTGACCTGAGTGCAGCCCTGGCACAGTTGCGTCACCATTACGGGATTCGCACGTTGCTCAGCGAAGGTGGTGGTCGCACGTATGGCACACTGCTGACAAACCATCTGATCGACGAAGTCTTTCTGACCATCAGCCCGATTATTGTTGGTAATCCATCGCCGCCGCTTGCCCCTCGTCCTGGTCTGGTCGAGGGCGTGGGGTTTGCCCCGCAATCGCCACCTTACCTACGCCTGATCAGTTTACGTCGAGTTGACGATATGCTCTTTCAACGGGCAAACATCGTTATCCCTCCCGACGCAAAACCGGTATAATACAGCTCAGGTTGGTGCAAGAGACGAGCGATCGTATGGCTAATGAAGAGCAACGACTGATCAGTGCAGCACAGGCGGGCGATCTCGACTCGTTTAACCAGATTGTACGGCTATACGAAACGCGGGTCTACAACCTTTGTTATCGTATGTTGGGCGATGCCGATGCCGCAGCCGATGCCACCCAGGACACGTTTATCTCCGCTTTTCGTCATTTATCGAACTTTCGCGGCGGTGCATTGAAGTCCTGGCTCCTCCGTATTGCCACCAACACCTGCTACGATGTACTACGCACTCGGAAACGGCGACCATCGGTGTCGCTCGACAAAGAGCCAGACGATGAGAGTAGTCGGCTTGATCCTCCCGATCCGGGTGCCAGTCTCGATGAGATTATGTTGCAACAAGAGCTGAGTGCAGCAATCCAGCGTGGTTTGGCCGAACTACCTGAAGATCAGCGTATCGTGATCATCCTCAGCGATATTCAAGGGTTAGCCTATGAGGAGATTGCCCAAATTACCGGTGTGCAGTTAGGAACTGTGAAATCGCGATTAAGTCGGGCCCGGGCTAAATTGCGCGATATTCTCCGCGCCGGGGAACTCTTACCGTTAAAATTTCGTCTTGATGATGAAACAAACACATAACAGTCACACCTGATGGTTACACGAGTACGCTGATGACAACCCTGTCACCTTCACCATCTGAATTACCTGAGCATGATCGTGAATTGCTCTCGGCATATATTGACAACGAGCTGACGCCTGCCGAGCGAGCTGTGCTCGAACAGCGGTTGCGCGTCGAGCCATCGTTACGCCGTGAACTGGCCGAGCTGCGTGCCGTTCGCGACCTCCTCCATGAACAGCCATGGGTAACGCTCCCGCGCACGTTTACGCTGACTCCTGAGATGGCCGGCGTGCGTCGGCGCCAGTTTGCCTTGTCTGGCTGGTGGCAGCCGCTCAGCGGTCTGGCTGCGCTGGTGTTGGTCATTCTTGTGAGCTGGCAGATACTGGGGCTTAATAACAATCCAGCCAGCGCCCCGCAAGTCATGATGAGTAGCGACACCATATCACCCACTACCCCTGCCTTTGCCGCTGCCCTACCTGAGTCGCCCGTTGCTGAAAACGCCCCTGCTATCGCTGCCAGACCAAATGAGGTTGAGCAAGCAGAACCGTCGTCTGAAGCGGTATTGAGTACGATGGCCGAACCAACAATACCGGCAAATGGCACTGCCCGCGAGTCGCAGGCTGTTGAACCGGATGGTTCAGCAGGTGCGCAGTCGCAACCTGTCCAAAGCCCTCCGCTTGCTCCGCCGTCCTGGCCGCTAGCAATTACCCTGACTATCTTGCTCCTGATTGTGGCCGGTATCTGGTTTGTACGCCGACGGGCTGAATAAAGTACCATGCGCCCGGTTCACCGCATATCCCGGCTTGAACAGGATACAGGCAACTTCTTAATGCACCTGTTCTAGCGGTAGATTTGCCGTCACATCAACATCCCAGCCGTACTGCACACCGCTGTGAAACCGGTAAAATGCAGCGGCAGCGACCATTGCCGCATTGTCGGTGCAGAGATCAAAAGCGGGCAAATGCACCGGCACACTGGCACGCCGGATCAGCTCTTCACGTAACCGTCGATTAGCCGCGACCCCACCGGCGAGAAGAATCGCCTGCGCCTGATACCGCCGGGCCGCGTCAACAGTTTTGGTAACCAGCACATCGACCACCGACTCTTGAAAGGCGTAGGCCATCTGTGCCACAAACGGTGCATCGAGCTGCGGCTTCTCACCAGCTCCCTTCCGTCCACTCAGTCGGCTTTGCTGAGCCAGCCGATCCTGCACACGATGAAGGACTGCTGTTTTCAAACCGCTAAACGAAAAATCGTAGCTGTCGCGCAGCCAGGCCCGTGGCAGCACGCCACCAGGAGTGGCATTGGCAGCAGCCGCCTGAATTGCCGGCCCGCCTGGGTAGCCCAACCCCAAAATACGCGCTACTTTATCAAAGGCTTCACCCGCTGCATCGTCGCGGGTTTGCCCAAGCAGTTGATAGTTACCGTGATCGCGCAAGAGTACCAGCAACGTATGCCCTCCACTCACCAGCAGGGCAACGAGTGGAAACGGTGGTGGCGGATCACTACCTAGCCATCCGGCATAAAGGTGCGCTTCGAGATGGTTAACTGCCACAAAAGGCAAACCGCGTCGCCATGCCATGGCCTTGGCTGCATTGAGACCGGTGAGCAGCGCACCGCTCAGCCCCGGCCCATGAGTGGCGGCTACTGCATGCACATCAGCCCAGCCGTTTGGTAGGACGGCCAAGGCTGCCCGCACGACCGGTGCCAGACTGAGAATGTGCTGGCGCGAGGCAATTTCCGGCACGACCCCACCATAGCGTTCATGGGTCGCCATTTGGGACGCGACGATATTGCTCAGCACTGTCCGACCACCACGCACCACTGCGGCAGCCGTCTCGTCACAAGAAGTTTCCAAGGCCAGAATTGTAAAATCGGCGGGCAGTTCATTCATAGACATAGTTCCCGACTCTTACACCATTTTACCTGTTCGCTCACCGAAAATTGCTCTGCCGATCCGCACCATCGTTGCTCCTTCGGCAATCGCCGCTGTGAGGTCATCACTCATACCCATCGAAAGCTCGTGCCAATTGGTCTGAGGATAGCGACGGGCCAGATCATCACGTAGCTCACGTAAGGTTGCGAAGTATGGCCGCGCCAGATCGGGATGCTCAACAATCGGCGCAATCGTCATCAGACCTCGTATCTCAAGGGCCGGCAGTTGCAGAATAGCCTCGACATCGCGCAAGAATGCGCTATACGCTGCTACATTTTTTATCCCGTCCACGACTGCAAAGCCCTCTTTACTCGCCTCGCCACTCACATTCACCTGAAGCAAAATGGGTAATCGCCGATCCCGTTCACGTGCAAACCGATCCAGCGTTTCTGCCAGTCGTACACTATCCACAGAATGGATGAGATCGAACAATTCAACCGCGACTTTAGCCTTATTCCGCTGAAGATGGCCGATCAGGTGCCAGCGCGGCCGTGGTTGCAGAGACTGTAACGCCGCGATTTTATGTTGAGCTTCTTGCACACGATTCTCGCCAATGTCGCTGACCCCGGCAGCAATCGCTGCTGCCACCACTTCTGGCGGATGGGTCTTACTCACTGCAACCAACTGAACCTCGTTGGCTTGCCGTCCGGCAGCGGCAGCGGCTGCTGCAATCTGCTCACGAACAATGGCCAGTCGTTGACGAAGCACGTCAGTCATCGCGTCAGTCATGATGATGTCCCTTGCACATCGATAAGTAAGCGTTGCTCCAGCGGTGGGTCGGGCGGCAGATGGGTGATCAACAGCAAGCCGCGACCATTCGGTAATGGGACGCTCAATTCAAGCGGTGTCGAAGCTCCAGGTGATAGGTTGGCTATCGTTGTCCCTGGTGCGCGATAACTTTCACCGGCACTGTCACGCAACTCAAAGGCGCTGATCGGCACCTGGAGATTGCCATCGGTCAGATTTGTTACCATTCCCCGAACCCGTACTCCATTGGGAGTAGGCTCGATCCCATCGATCACCACCCGCAACCGTTGATTACTGGCAACAGGATCAACCGCTTGCGAACGATTACCAGCCATAATCTGCTGCCAGAGGCGCTGGGCTGCCTCCTGTGCGTCTGGAGGGAGATTCTGAAGCTCTAACTGTGGCAGGCTAGGCAGCGGCAAGGCTGGCGTTGGCTGGCGGGCAAATTGATCAATCAAGGCAACTGTGCGTGTTTGTTGCAAAAATATGCTCATGCCGATCAGCAAGAGTGCGCCTAAAATACCGATCATCCAAAATGGAATGGGAGGCGATTCGTCACGCATCATCGTATGGTGCTCCCGAACTCTCGGTTATTACCTGACGACCCAGGTTGCTACCTACGCTGTGAGCAAGCCACGTGAGGCTGACTGCCAGGATGAACAGCACGACGCTGCACATCACACTGTGCAGCGTACCTGTATGAACCATGTGGGTAGCAGCCAGTTCCCATCGACACGCTCCGTCACGCCTTAAGCTGGCAACTCGGGTTATGTCCATCCTCTGTGTCCTCCGTGCCTCTGTGGTGATAAAGGTAGCAACGTTGGTTACCTGACACTATTCTAGCCGGTGCCAGCCTGCTTGACAAACTGGCGTCTATGGCGTATATTCGCCTACTGTCATCCACTGTGGCTAATTGTCGGCAACGCAACGATGCATAGCAGCGCTGCGCAAAGGCGTTCTGGTATCGTTGTGTTGCGTACAACCAGCCCTCTGGAGACAGCAGATTACCGGTTTGAAGCATGTTTAAGGAGAAATCGGTCATGAAGCGTTCGATCAGTTTCTTACTGCTGGTCGGTATGCTGGCTTCGATGCTGGCCGCCTGTGGTGCACCGCAGGCTCAGCCCACAGCCACACCGCAGCCGGCTACGCAGGCCACCGCAGCACCGCAGCCCACCGCTGCACCAACCACAGCACCTGCGGCTCAGGTGATCAAGATTGCCACCCAAAGCCCACTGTCAGGTGGTCAGGCTGCGCTCGGTACCGGTATGAAGAATGCCGCCGAGCTGGCCGTTCAGCAGTTGTCTGGCCCGCTTACTGAGCTGGGCTTCCGCGTTGAACTGGCTCCGTTCGACGACCAGGCCCGACCGGAAGTTGGCTCGGCCAACGCCAAGAATATTGTGTCGGATCAGGATATTCTTTGTGTGGTCGGTCACCTCAATTCGGGTGTCGCCCTGGCTGCGCTGCCCGACTACAAGAATGCCAGCCTGCCGATGGTCTCGCCGGCAAACACCAACCCGAACATCACCGAGGGTGGCTATGAAGTCGCCTTCCGCGTCG
>NZ_DAOTZQ010000050.1:0-135525 GCF_034434295.1 Chloroflexus sp. | reverse complement strand
CAGTGGCCCCGATGGTTTGTGGGCGGGCAGCTCAACCTGGCTTACAATGCCCTGCATCATGCCAGAACCCGCAAAGACGCCCCGGCCCTGATCTGGGTAGGTCTTTGGTCATTGGCGAACATGCATGCGCCTGTGCGACAGTCGGGGAGCACGATAGCACAGCTTTTATGAAATCAGTTCTAATTTCATCACATTCGTGAACCGGTAGAGCGCAGGCAACAGTCGCACGTCATCCATCGAATATATCGATGACTCCTATCAAACAAGCAAATCTCTCAATATGGGTAAGGCTGGCAATTTTGAATTATAAAGAAGCAAAACATCTTCAACAACGTTACATTATTGTGAAGCTGTATTCCACTCCTGTATTACTGCACACAAGTTTGAGGTTTGGTCAATAACATGTTTCTAATAAACACTTACAACAAAAAAGCCTAACCTTGACAAGACAATCATAATGGTTATATTATTCATAACGAGCAGATATTCGTTTAATCACAACATTTTACTTGATCCACCCTTCGATATCCTGCAATTAACAGTGACATCGAAGGTTAGTTCGTTGTTCCATCTTTCGCAATACCAGAAAGGAGATGCCTTATGAAGAAAATCGGTCTGCTCTTATTAGTCATCATTTCTTATTAGTCATCATTGCATTCATTATCCCCATGACAGCCTGTGGACGCAGGAATAGTTATTCAACCGATATTGATGTAACGATGGCTGATTATCAATATGAGCCAAATGAGATCACTATTCCTGCAGGCCAACAAATTACGCTTAATCTAGCCAATAATGGTGCTGCCCCCCATGAACTTGTTATTATGAAGCTGGGCACTACAGTTGGCGAAAGTTTTGGTGATGAAGATGAAGAGAATATTTACTGGGAACAAGAGGTAGAACCCGGTCAGCAAATGAGTGTTACCTTTACCGCCCCAAATGAGCCTGGTGTTTATCAGTTTGTATGTGGTATCGAAGGGCATTATACGGCTGGTATGAAGGGAACGATTCGCGTGGTTGCACCGTAAGTATGCGCTGTACCTTGAATGTAAAGCAACGCAACCTGATGCAGATGATGGGAGCAGGGACGATCAGTGTATCGTCCCTTTTACATTTGTGTATGGAGATTCTCCAGATAGGAGAACAGGTCGCAATACGTTCTATGAATGGAAATTGGTTGTGATATGTCATGATGCTGGAGTTGGCAGGTGGCAGGACACACTACACGCTGTAGTGATACCCTGCACGAGTATGAACATCCCCTGGTGTTGTGCTGTGGGATGTCACCTCCCCTTCTACGGTTCTGGGTTGGTGTGGACGACCAATACGCAGGGATATTGCCGGTAACAAAACCTCCAACACAACACACATTCCGGCCTCAACCTGTGCTATAATCAGACCACTGTTGCACTCTGCCAGTTCGAATATCGTCGCGGTGACCCGTTGGCCCGGATGCCAGGGCGTAAAGGTGGAAGCTGGTGAAAGTCCAGCACTGTGCCGCAACTGTAACCGGCTGTTTCAGGCCGGAAGTCAGGACGCCTGCCGCGATGTGATGTGTTGTTCGTTCAGCCCTTCTCGAGCCAAGGAGGATGAACGAGACCTGCATGCGCTGAGCTTGCAGTGTTGTCGTTTCATTACCCCGACCCGAGAAGGTCGGGTTTTTTGTTTATATGTCATCGGAAGGAGATGGCCGTGTCTGATGAGACAACCACACCGGTTGGGCCGGGTTCGTCGCTAGAAGCTCAAGCCCGCCGTAAAGCGGTACGCGCCAGTCATAGTCCGAAGGGCCTGGTTATTGTCAATACCGGCAATGGCAAAGGAAAAACCACTGCCGCGCTCGGTGTCTTGTTGCGCGCCTGGGGACGCAATATGCGTGTCGGTGGCGTGCAGTTTATCAAGCACGAGCAGGCTAAATTCGGCGAATTACGCGCCCTCGAACGGATGGGAATTACCCTGACCCCGCTCGGCGATGGGTTTACCTGGACGAGTCGTGACCTTGATGAGACGCAGGCGCGAGCAGTACACGGTTGGGAGGTCGCTAAGACGCAGATTATCAGTGGCAATTACGATGTCTTTCTGCTCGATGAGTTTACGTATGTGATGCACTACGGTTGGGTACCTGCTACTGAGGTGGTGGCATGGCTGCGCACAAATAAACCGCCGATGCTGCATCTGATCATCACCGGTCGTTACGCACCCGCCGAGCTGATTGAATACGCTGACCTGGTAACTGAGATGCGAGAAGTGAAGCATCCGTTCCGTGATCAGGGGATTCGGGCGCAACCGGGTATTGAGTATTGAGCGAGCAGAACGATGGCTGAACAACTCAAGCGCAATATGGTGCAGCGCCTTGATGGGCGGATGGTAAATGCCGGCACACGACGCGGGATGTTGATTGTCTGTGCAACCGGGTGTTGTTGTGGTCACACCGAACGCGGTTTTGCTCCGGTATTGACCGATCTCTACCACGAAGAATGGGAGCGACGACGCCTGCGTAATCGGGTGCATCTCAGTCAAGGCGGGTGTCTGGGGCCATGCCCGCTGGCGAATGTTGCCCTCTTGCTGTTTGATGGCCGTCCGTACTGGTTTCACTCGCTCAACGATCCGGCATTGATCCCGATCCTGTATGATTTTATCGAAGAACTGCTGAATACCGGCCAATCAACAGCCCTGCCACCAGCATTACTCCCTCATGTTTTTAATGGCTTCAGTTGGGACGGTATTACTGCGCCGATGGCCGCCAGCGAACGGATTCCGACGATAGCCGGTCATGGCATTCTCGTGTTGAGTCAGGCGGATACTGATCTGCTGGCGCTTGAGCAGGCGTTGACCCTGCTTCCTGATGGGTTTGCACCGGTACGTATGGCGCATATTGGCCGCCTGACCGAGCCGACGGCGATTGACCGCTTGCTCGAACAACATTTGCCAGCGGCAGCCATTGTGTTGGTACGGCTCCATAGTGCATCGTCGTTTACGTATGGTCTGGAGCGCTTGCAGCATTGGGCGGCAGCCACCGATGGGTTCCTGCTATGTCTGCCGGCAGTTGAGCAGCTTGATCCCGATCTCATGGCTCGCTCGACGGTTGGTGTGCCATTGGCCATGCTGGTAAGTGCCTATTTTCAGGCGGGCGGTGCCGTGAATCTCGCCAATGGCTTGCAATGCCTGAGTGATCACCTGCTGGTCAGCGGTTGGGGATACGATCCACCTGTTGAATTACCACTCCACGGCATATACACCCCACCCCAACTATCGCGCCGGGGTAAAGCCAGGCAAACGGCGATCACCGCATCACCCACCAACGATGGGCCGGTCGTCGGTCTGCTCTTCTATCGGGCACATCTGCTGAGCGGGAACACCGGATTTGTGGACATGCTGATCAATGGGTTGCAGACCCGCGGTCTACGGGTGTGCGCAGTCTACACCCAATCCCTGAAAGCGATCAATGCGGAAGGCGTCCCGATGGGACTGGCGTTGATCGAACAGGCTGGGCCGGTGGATGTGATCATCTCTACCCTGAGTTTTGCGCTTGGCGATGATGACCCTCATCCCTTTACCCGTCTCGACGTGCCGGTGGTACAGGCTCTCCTCAGTAGTAGCAGCCGGGAAGCCTGGCAACGTGATGGGCGTGGTCTGGGGCCGCTCGATACCGCGATGAACGTCGCTCTGCCGGAGCTTGATGGGCGAATCATCAGTGTACCGATAGCGTTTAAGGCGCAGGATGGTGAAGCGGCTGCGCGGTCGCTGCCCGACCCTGAACGGATTGAGCGGCTGGCCGGGTTGGTCTGGCGATTGACCCGGCTTCGGCGCAAACCAAACGCGCAGAAGCGGATCGCTATCATCTTGACCAACAGCAGTGCCAAAGCGCAGCGGATTGGAAATGCCGTTGGTCTTGATGCACCTGCCTCGCTGATGCGTCTGTTTGCAGCGTTGCAACATGCCGGCTACACCATTGATGGCCTGCCGGAGCATGGTGACCGTCTGATTGCTGATTTGATTGCTCGCTGCTCATACGATGAGACCTGGCTGACGACTGAGCAGTTGACGCAAGCATATCGCATTCCTGCCGAGACCTATCAATGCTGGTTTGCCGAATTACCATTACCGTTACAAGAGGCGATGACACGCCAGTGGGGGCCGCCACCAGGTCGTGCGTATGTTCATCGCGGGGAGCTGGCACTGGCGGGGTTGGAGTTTGGCAATTGCTTTGTCGCCCTGCAACCACCACGCGGGTACGATATGGATCCAAACGCCATTTACCATCGCCCCGATTTACCACCACCCCACAACTACTACGCGCTCTATCGCTGGTTGCGTGATGTGTGGCAGGCCGATGCCATCATCCATCTCGGCAAACATGGCACGCTCGAATGGCTGCCCGGTAAGGGGGTTGGCTTGAGTGCCACCTGCTTCCCCGATCCCTTCCTGGGCGATATACCCCTGATCTATCCGTTTATCATCAACGATCCCGGCGAAGGGACACAGGCCAAACGGCGAGCACATGCGGTGATCATTGACCATCTCACGCCACCGATGACGAGTGCCGGTGCGTATGGTGACCTGGCCGAACTGGCGCATCTGGTTGATGAATATTACCGCATGGAACGGCTTGATCCAACAAAGCTCCCGCTGTTGCAACGCCAAATCTGGGATGTGTTGCAACGTAGCCAACTGGCCGATGACTTGCGCTACATTCTCCAGGCTGACCACGGCGATCACCGTCATGAATGGGACGGCAGTGTGCTGGAAGATGGCACACCTACCGTTCTGGCTGAGTTGGAGGGGCGCGAGGTAGCGCATCTACTTGAGGATATTGAAGGATATTTGTGTGAACTAACCGGAGCACAGATTCGCGACGGTCTGCACATTCTCGGTACGCTGCCAGAGGGTGATCAGCTCGTTGATCTGGTTTACCATCTCTTGCGACTACCCAACCTGCACGCACCGGCACTACCGGCCTCTGTCGCCACCGCACTTGGTGTCGACTGGTATGAACTCCAGAACACACCGGGACGGCGGCGTCATGATGATGATCACTTTTTGACGAATGCCGATGTAATCACCCATGTCGAAACGCTCTGTCGCGATCTGCTGCGGCGTCTCCAGGCAGAGCACTGGCAGGCGGCGATGATCACATCAGTGATCAATCAGATGATGCCAGCGTGTCGTGATACCACTGCGATTGCAACAGCACTGCAATACGCCTGCGACTGGATCATTCCCCGCCTGCAGCAGAGTGCAATTGATGAGATTGATCATCTGCTGGCAGCGCTGGCCGGGCGCTTCGTCCCACCAGGGCCGAGCGGCGCTCCGACACGTGGCATGGCACACGTCTTGCCCACGGGACGCAACTTCTACAGTCTCGATCCGCGAAGCGTACCGGCGATGGCAGCCTGGGAGACCGGGCAGGGACTGGCAAATGATCTGCTGCGCCGCTATCAACGGGAATACGGTACGCTGCCCGAAAGTGTCGGTATTAGCATCTGGGGCACTAGCCTGATCCGCACTGCCGGTGACGACGTGGCGCAGGTTATGGCGCTGCTGGGGGTGCGTCCGCGCTGGCAGCGCGAAAATCGCCGGGTGATCGGCTTTGAGGTCATTCCACTGACGGAATTGGACCGGCCACGCATTGATGTTGTCTGCCGGATTAGCGGTTTCTTCCGTGACGCCTTCCCGCATCTGATCGAGCTGCTTGATCAGGCGATACAAACGGTCATCGACCTCGATGAACCGCTCGAACTGAATTTTCCCCGCAAGCACGCCTGCCTGACCGCGCAGGCGCTAGTCAATGGCGGTACCGATCAGGAAACGGCCCAACGCGAAGCTCGCTATCGCATCTTCGGTAGCCCACCGGGCAGCTATGGGGCAGGTATGTTGCCCTTAATTGACGGGCAAAACTGGACGAATGACGACGATTTGGCCAGAGTGTATCTGCGATGGGGTGGATATGCGTACACGGCAACCGAACAAGGAGTACCGGCCGAAACAGCCTTTGCCGCCGCACTCAGCACCGTCCAGGTTGCGACCAAAAATCAAGACACGCGCGAACACGACATTTTCGATAGCGATGACTATTTTCAGTTCCACGGTGGCATGATCGCGGCTATCCGCGCACTCAGTGGGCGTAATCCGGCCCGCTATTTTGGCGACAGTAGCGATCCGGCTCGCCCGCGCACGCGCGATCTGCGCGAAGAGGCACGCCGCGTCTTTCGGGCGCGGGTGGTCAACCCCAAGTGGCTGGACAGTATGCGTCGGCACGGCTACAAAGGCGGTCTGGAGCTGGCAGCAACGGTTGATTATCTCTTCGGCTACGACGCCACCGCCCAGGTATTGGCAGATTGGATGTACGAACAGGTAACGACCCATTACATCCGCGACCCTGAGATTCAGCAGTGGTTGCACGAAGTAAATCCGTGGGCGCTCCAGGCAATCGCCGAGCGGCTCAACGAGGCCATCGGGCGGGGCATGTGGCGCCATCCTTCATCTGAAGCACAGGCCGCTATCGCAGAGGTTCTGGCCCAGGGGGAGGAGTTACGTGAAGGGTTTTCAGCTCATCGCAACATTGATCGCGAAGGGTAGCATACAGCACGTAAGGAAGGAGAGAAAGATGGACCTGGTACAAAGCACCATCAACCAGATCGGCCCCCTCGATGATCGGGCAGCGACGGCTGCCCGCCGTCGGCAAGACATGCTCACCAAACCAGCAGGATCGCTGGGGCGACTGGAAGAGCTATCAATCCGCATCGCGGGTATTACCGGTCATGAACGGCCACGCCTGACCAATCCGGCAGTCATCGTGATGGCTGCCGATCACGGTGTTGCCCGCCAGGGCGTGAGCGCATTTCCGGCTGAGGTCACACCCCAGATGGTCTTGAACTTTCTGCGCGGTGGGGCAGCGATCAACGTTCTGGCCCGCCATGTCGGAGCGCGGGTGATCGTCGTTGATATTGGCGTAGCAACCGATCTGCCTCCTCATCCCGACCTGGTCAATCGCAAGCTGGCGTATGGTACTGCCGATTTTAGCCAGGAACCGGCGATGAGCCACGAAACCGCCCGACAGGCCATTGCGGTTGGGATTACCTGTGCGAACGAGGCAATCGATAGCGGTGTGGATTTGCTGGCCACCGGTGAGATGGGCATTGCCAACACCACTGCCGCCAGTGCGGTGGTTGCTGCCATTACTCGCCGCCCGGCAAGTGAGGTCACCGGGCGCGGTACCGGTATTGATGACAGTGGGCTGGCGCGCAAGATAGCCGTGATCGAGCAGGCTTTGCATCGCCACCAGCCCAATCCAGACGACGGACTTGATGTGCTGGCGAAGGTGGGTGGTCTGGAGATCGGCGGCCTGGCCGGCGTCATTCTAGGGGCGGCGGCCAGGCGGGTGCCGGTGGTCATCGACGGCTTCATCGCCGGCGCAGCAGCATTGATCGCGGCAACGCTGGCACCGGCAGCCATCGCCTACATGATCGCCGGTCACCGTTCAGTTGAGCGTGGACATGCTGCGGTCTTTTCACACCTCGATCTGCAACCCTTGCTCGACCTCAACATGCGGCTCGGTGAGGGTACCGGTGCTGTACTGGCGATGTCAATCTGTCAGGCGGCCTGCAAAGTCCTCGACGAAATGGCGACCTTCGCTGAAGCCGGTGTGTCTGAGAAGGTCTGAAGTGAGGAGCACTGCTATGAAACATCGTTGGCTTCTGATCAGTCTCGGTGCAGCCATCCTGATCGTATTCGAGGCTCGACCAGTGTACGCGATGCATATTATGGAGGGGTTCTTACCGCCGCTATGGGCAATCTTCTGGTTTGCTGTCGTCATCCCATTCTGGATCATCGGCTTTCGCCGCCTGCGCACTATCGTAAACAACAAGCCTGAATTGCGCTTATTGCTCGGTTTCGCGGCTGCGTTTACCTTTGTACTTAGCGCACTAAAGTTACCCAGCGTCACCGGATCGAGCAGTCACCCCACCGGTACCGGCCTGGGAGCCATCCTGTTTGGGCCGTGGGTGATGAGTATACTCGGTTCAATTGTTTTACTGTTCCAGGCGCTATTGATCGCCCATGGCGGTCTGACCACGTTGGGAGCCAATGCGTTCAGCATGGCCATTGTCGGGCCGTGGGTTGCCTGGCTAATCTGGCGTGGCCTGAGCGAGCGCCTTCCATTCTGGTTGACGGTATTCCTGGCAGCAGCGCTGGCAAATATCTCGACCTACGTCGTGACCTCGCTGCAACTGGCACTGGCGCACCCCGATCCAGTGGGCGGGATCGTTGCATCGTTCATCAAATTCGGCACCATCTTCGCCGTCACCCAGATTCCGCTGGCGATCAGCGAAGGCATTCTCACCGTGTTGATTATGAATGCGCTGCAAACGACGGCTACTTCCGAATTGCAAGCCCTTGCAATGAAAGAGGTACGTTCATGATGACACCCAAATCGTTGTCGTGGCCGGTAATAATCGTGCTCTGGCTGGTAGTCATCGGTCTCGCAATCACACCGATTTTACTGATCCGCGATTCGGAGTTTGGTGGCGCCGATGCTGCTGCCGAGGTAGCGATTGTCGAGATTAATCCCGACTATGAACCATGGTTCGCTCCGCTGTTCGAGCCACCGGGCAGCGAAACCGAAAGTCTCTTATTTGCGTTGCAGGCCGGGTTGGGAGCAGGCTTCATCGGCTATTTCTTCGGCTGGCACCGTGGCCGTCGGCGACGCCCGGATCAGTGACATGCTACGGGTGATTGATCGCTATGCGTTTAGCAACCGCCTGCGTGGCGTTGATCCGGCGCAGAAGAGCGGGATCGCTCTGGTAACGATCCTGCTTTGCTTGATGCTGGATCGCCCACTGGTCGGTTGGATTGCTACGGCCTGGATGGTTGGGCTCATAGCCGGCTATGCGCGAATACCATTGCACGTCGTGATTGCTGTGCTGACAACCGAGAGCATCTTTCTCATCCTCTCGGTTGTCAGTATTGCAGTGAGCATCGGTTTTGAAGCATCAGAAGCGGCATTCCGGTTGGGGCCATTGTGGATAGGCTTTCATCACGCAGCGCTTCCTCTCGCGCTCCAGGTGTTTAGTCGGGCACTGGGTTGTACCGCTGCTCTCAACTTTCTGGTCTTAACGACACCGCTCGTTGATCTGATTGAGCTAATGCATCGGTTGCGTGTTCCGGCACTTCTGGTTGAAGTTATGATGCTGAGTTATCGGGCAATTTTTGTACTCCTCGACACCCTCGAACAGATGGTCACTGCGCAAACTGCACGCCTTGGCTATACCTCGTGGCAATCAACACTGCGCAGTTCAGCGCTGATCGGTAGTCGGCTGTTTGTCATTGCCTACCAGCGGAGTCAGGCACTCGAACAAGCCCTGATCGGGCGTGGCTTTGACGGTCATTTGCACGTGCTGCCACAGTCATACCGGAATGAAGAAACCCTCTGGCTGATCGGTATCCTGATGTTCGTTAGCCTCTTTCTGGCAAGGTGGTGGTCATGATGGCAGCACTGACGTTTGAAGCGGTATCGTACCGTTTCACAGGTAACCCAACACCAGCACTTCACCGGGTATCGCTCACCATGACTACCGGTCGGCGGATTGCTGTCCTGGGGCGCAACGGCGCCGGCAAAAGTACGTTGCTCTTACTGGCCGCCGGCATCTTGCGCCCGCAAGAAGGGCAGATTCGCCTGGACGACACGCCGATCAACTACTCACGTTCGGGATTACGGCACTTGCGCCAGCATGTTGGTCTGGTGATGCAATCACCTGATGAACAACTCTTCAGTGCCAGTGTCTGGCAAGACATCAGTTTTGGGCCACTCAATCTTGGTCTTAGCCCTGCCGAAGCCCGGTGCGCCGTCTACGAAGCGGCTGCGTTGTGCGATGTGAGCGATCTGCTCGACCGACCCACCCATGCGTTGAGTGGAGGGCAGAAAGCACGAGTGGCACTTGCCGGCGTATTAGCTATGCGACCACAGTACTTGCTGGTTGATGAGGCAACATCAGGATTAGATCGCTGGGCACGCCGACAGATCGTACAGGTATTTGATCGACTGGCTGCGCAGGGCAAGACGGTCATACTGGCAACCCACGATCTGGCGCTTGCCCGCCGCTGGGCCGATCTGGTGATAGTGCTGGATGCGGGTAGTGTGGCCGCCGTAGGCACGCCGGCGCGTGTGTTTGCTGATGAGACCCTGCGTCACCTGATTGCACCAGCAGAGGACTGGCATGATGATTGGTGAAGAGATACGTCGGCGTTGCGCGATTGCCCTCCTGGCCCTGATGCTCGACTTCGCGCTGGGTGATCCGCCCAACCAGCTTCATCCGGTGAGCCTGATGGGGCATTGGCTGAAATTGGGGGAACGATTAGCACCAGCGACACCGTTGGCCCGCCTGGCCTGGGGTGGGGGGTGGCTATACGGGGGCTGGTGGCTGGTGGGGAGAGTGGCTTCCCGCCTGCCGCACCATCTGCTGGTGCAGGGGGCATGCGTTTCTCTGCTCCTGGCCTACCGGGGGCTAGATCGAGCGGTTGCCGGGGTGGAACAGGCTCTGCGAACGGGCGATCTTGCAGAAGCGCGTCGACTGCTGGGCTGGCACCTCGTCAGTCGGCCAACCGCCGACCTTAGTGCGGCTGAAGTGGCCGGTGCAGCTATCGAGTCGCTGGCCGAAAACCTGAGTGACAGCATCATCGCTCCTCTGCTGGCCTTTCTGGTGGGTGGTCTGCCCGCCCTGGCTATCTACCGACTGACCAACACTGCCGATGCGATGTGGGGGTATCGCACAGAGCGCTACGAGTATCTGGGCAAAATTGCTGCCCGCTGTGACGACACCTTCAACCTGGTACCGGCCCGCCTGACCGCAATGCTACTTGCGCTGGCGACCCACCTGATCAACGGACGGGGGTGGCACGCCTGGCAGACCGCAGTGCGTGACGCCCGGCACACTGCTTCGCCGAATGCCGGCTGGCCGATGGCTGCCATGGCCGGTGCGCTGGATACCGTCCTCACCAAACGCGATCACTATGTCCTTGGTGATGGAAGCCGTATTCCTGATGCGGTGATGATTGGGCAAGCGCGCCGTATCGTGCAGGTAGCAATGGCGATCGTGGTGAGTGGACTGTGGATAGGCATACTTACCGGTGCAGGGGGACAGCATGCTACGCTGAGGGGGTGGCGGGATGACGGTAATCTTACCCACAATTCCTCCCTCCAGCGGGAGAATTACCTTCAATTCCCCCCTCCAGCGGGAGAATCGCCTTCAATTCCTCCCCCCAGCAGGGGGAGGTTAGGAGGGGGGCGGGATTGATGCGAACGGGAATCATTATGGAGCACGTCTGTCACCACTCCCCCGACAGAAGCGAAGCGGGGGCTGGAGGTGAGGGAAGGGGAGGAGAACACCCCCACCCCAGCCCGCCCCCGCTGGGGGCGGGAGGATGCCCTCACCCCCGTCCCCTCTCCCGCGTCTGCGCGGGAGAGGGGAGAACGGCGAGCGGCGTTGGGGTATCTCGATGCACTAGGCGGCGGGTTCGTTCTTATGTTCTGTCCGTTCCTCCCCCCAGCGGGAGAATCGCCTTCAATTCCTCCCCCCCAGCGGGGGAATCGGCTTCAATTCCTCCCCCCAGCGGGAGAATCGCCTTCAATTCCTCCCCCCAGCGGGGGGAGGTTAGGAGGGGGCGGGATTGATGCGAACGGGAATCATTATGGAGCACGTCTGTCACCACTCCCCCGCCAGAAGCGGAGCGGGGGCTGGGGGTGAGGGAAGGGGAGGAAGCCTGCCGGCGTGTACACCATCTACAGCGTAATGAACGGAGACCACGACGATGACCAAAACAGCAATCCTACTGATCGGGCACGGCACTGAGGACAGCGATGGTCTGGCCGAGTATCGCCACCTGGCCGGCATGCTACAAGAGCGGCTTGATCTCCTGGTGCAGCCATGCTTTCTCGAACTGGCCGATCCTCCGATTGGACAGGCAATTGACGAGTGCGCACGTGCGGGGTATCAGCGTTTGATTGCACTACCGCTGCTCCTCGGTGCAGCTGGCCATCAGAAAAATGATATTCCTGTGGCAATTCAGCAGGCGCGCCTGCGTTGGCCGGAACTCGCCATTCAATACGGCACGCCACTTGGCGTACAGTATTCATTGCTCAAAGCACTGGCCGACCGTCTGGCGGCGGCAGAAGCAACCGCTCCACCTGTACCGCGTGCCGGAACCGCCCTGGCCCTGATCGGGCGCGGGAGTAGTGACCCCGACAGCAATGCTGATGTTGCCCGTATGGCACGTTTGCTGTGGGAAGGTCGTGGCTATGCTCACGTTACTTATGGCTTCTACAGCATTACCACGCCACGAGTACCGCAAACGCTTGATGCCTGCATCGCACTTGGTGCTCGTCGCATCATCGTGATCCCGTATCTGCTCTTCACCGGACGCATTCTGCAACGGATCATTGCCCAGGTCGCTGCGGCCCGCCAAACATATCCCGATCACGACTTCGTTGTGACCGAACACCTCGGTCTGCACGAAGGAGTTCTTGCCGCTGTCATGCAACGGGTTCAGGAAGCCATGAATGGTCAGGCGACAGCCAACTGTGACGTTTGTAAATATCGACGGCTCTTTCCGGGGTTTACCGCCGACTTTGGACGCCCCCAGACCAGCGATCACGAACATGGCTTACGCGGCGAAGCGTCCAACAGTATGACAAACATCCTCCCGCCCCGCTACCGTGGTGGCCGGGCAGTGAGTGCAGCACCGATGACTGCCGCCCCGCTTGTCTTTGACGAACAGGGGCAGGTCGCGTGGGATCGTATCTGGGGCGGTGATGATCCTGACAATCCCTTCTGCGAGCTGGCGCTGGCCGGTGGCCCACCCCACCGGGGAACGCTGCTAGAACCGGTTGATCCGGCAACGATCCAGGCTGACCCAGCAGGCTACGCCCGTGTCGTTGCCGAACTCCGCCGGGCATTGACGATGGTCACCGATCTACCGGTAACGACCGACACCGCCCCTGGCTGGATCGGTCTGGTTTGCGAAAGTGAAGAGATGGCAATCTGGCTCCTGCGGGCAATTATCGTGGAAAATGTCAGTGTCCGTCGCGAAGAGCGCACGCTACTCTTACCGGCGGGGCCGCATTTTCGGCTGGAGGGAGAGATCAAAAATGTGGTCACGGCAGTTGCCAAGACCTATCACTACTGGAAGGAGCATATGCAGCGATGACAACGCCAACCTGCCGCATCTTCATCCTGCACGATCATGGCGAGCACGTGACCCAATTGGCGCAAGCAATTGGTGAGGGAGCCGCGAGCGTTGCTGATATCACGGTCAAGATTAGCCTACCCAATCACGCTACGAAAGCCGATTTGCTTGAGGCTGATGGGATTATTATCGGCACACCCAACTGGACTGGCATGAAGGGCACCCTCAAACGCTGGCTCGATACGACCGGCGATCTGTGGGAAGAGGGTAGTCTGGCCGGGAAAGTGGGCGCAGCCTTTACCAGCAGTGCCGGGCGCCATTCAGGTACCGAGTTTACGCTGCTTTCGGTGCTGCACTGGATGTTGGGCAGCGGCATGGTCATCGTTGGCTTACCGTGGAGTCCGTTGATGGAACAGGCCGGCTCGTACTACGGAGCAACCGCAGTCGGCACCATTACCGAAGCTGATCAGATCCAGGCCAGGGCATTGGGACGACGAGTTGCCGAACTCGCCCTCCAGTTACGCCGGGGAGCAGCATCATGAGCGACCAATCGCCATTGGTATCGGCAGGAGCCGACATCGCCGCCCGTTCGTTTGCGATCATTCGGGCCGAATTGCAGGCGCGTAACCTGATCATCCCGCAACCGCTCGCACCAATTGTCGAGCGCATCATTCACACGACTGCCGATTTCGATTTTGCCGAACTGACCAGAGCCAATGCCGGTGCGGTAGAAGCGGGGACAAATGCTCTCCGGCGTGGATGTCTGGTGATTACCGATGTCCAGATGGTTCGGGCAGGCATTGATCAACGACGCCTGCAACACTTTGGTGGCAGTGTAGCCTGCTTCAACGACAACCAGGCGGTCATGGAACTGGCCGCAGCTACCGGCCTTACCCGCAGTGCCGCCGCTATGCGCTGGGCACACGAGCAGGGGTATCTGAACGGCGCGCTGGTCGCGATTGGTAATGCACCGACGGCCCTGTTTGAATTGATCAGCCTCATTGACCAGGGTACCCGCCCGGCCATCGTGATCGGCATGCCGGTCGGCTTTGTCAACACTGTTGAAAGCAAAGCCGCGCTGATGAACCGCACCGATGTAGCCTGGATTGTGACCATGGGGCGCAAAGGTGGCTCACCGGTTGCCACGGCCACCGTGAATGCCCTGCTCCGCCTGGCAACCGGTGAAGACAACAGCGCGTAACGGAGATCAATTATGGCCGATATGGTTCCGCCACGCAACAAACGAGGGTCGCGTACCGGTTATACCACCGGCAGTAATGCAGCGGCAGCAGCTAAAGCAGCCACCATTGCGCTGCTGAGCGGTCGCTGGCCGGATCAGGTCACGATCACCTTGCCGATTGGCGAGACAGCTACCATGACGCCGGCGATCACCCGCCTCGATACCGAACAGGCGTACTGCTGCATGGTGAAAGATGCCGGCGATGATCCTGATGTTACGCACGGTGCCCTGATCTGCGCATCGGTGCGCATCGTGGAAACGCCGGGAATCCACCTGGATGGTGGCGAAGGTGTTGGGCGAGTCACGTTACCCGGCCTCGGCTTACCGATCGGTGGGCCGGCCATCAATCCGGTACCGCGTCAGCAGATCACGGCGAATGTGCTTGATGCCGTGCGCGAATATGCTCCCGGTGGTGAAGCCTTTCTGGAACGCCTGGGGCTTGAGGTCATCATCAGCGTGCCTGATGGTGAACAGATCGCGCAAAAAACCCTCAATCCGCGCCTCGGTATTATTGGCGGGATCAGTATTCTCGGCACGACCGGTAAAGTCTTTCCGTACAGCACTGCCGCCTGGCGTGCAAGTGTCATTCAGGCGGTTGAGATGGCTGCCCATAACGCCGTGCCCAAAATTGTTTTATGCACCGGCGGTCGATCAGAAAAATTTGCTATGCAACTCTTTCCTGAATTGCCAGAGCTTGCGTTTGTCGAATTGAGTGTCTTTACCGGTGATGCTCTCAAGACCTGTGTCACGCACGGCGTACCGGCGGCAGTCTTTGTCGGCATGATCGGCAAGATGATCAAAACAGCGCAGGGGCATATGCAGACCCACGTGGCGGGCAATCAGGTTGATTTCGCCTTTCTGGTCCAGGTATGCCGTGATGTTGGCGCACCAGAGTCATTTGTGCAGGCGGTCGCACAGGCCAATACCGGTCGCCACTTTCTCGAACTCTGCCAGGAGCATGGTCAACTGGCACCGCTGCAACGGATCGTCGAACTGGCCCGCGATCAGTGCCTGCGCTTCATCGCCGATCATGGCGGTGCGATGGACTTCGAGGCCATTCTGGTCGCTTTCGATGGTCGGGTGCTGGCGCGGGCAGCAGCTACTGCGCCGGCGCATATCAGGCCAGCGTCACTGCCGGCACCGCTGATCGAGCGTCTACCCAACGATCCATTGCCTGAAACTGATGAGCCGGTGGAGGACTCATGAGTCGACGTACTCCCATTCTTGTGGTTGGATTGACGGCTGCCGGTAGCGACGGTCTGCCACCCGCGCTGATCGAGCGCGTGCTCCGTGCCGATCTGCTGGTAGGCGGGCGACGACATCTGGCGGCGTTTCCTGATTTTGGCGGCGAACGGATAGCGATAGAGGCGAGTGTGGAACCGGCGCTGACCCGCCTGCACGCCGCCTGGCAAAACGGCGAGGTGGCAGTGGTGCTGGCGTCGGGTGATCCACTCTGGTATGGTATCGGCAGCAGCCTGCGCCGCGTATTTCCGCCAGACGCACTGGACATCGTGCCGGCACCAACCTCGGCGCAACTCGCATTTGCGGCACTAGCCGAACCGTGGCACGATGCGGTCTTGCTCAGCGCACACGGACGCCCGTTAGCAGCCATCATTCCCGCCGTACTCACTGCCTCCAAAGCGGCGATCCTCACCGATCACCACCAGACACCGGCTGTCATTGCGCAGGCACTACTCGCCGCCGGTCTGGCGCCAGACAGCCGCTGCGCTGTCTGTGAACAGCTCGGCGGTACGAAACAGCGAATCTTCCAGGCCACTCTCACCAATATTGCAGAGGCGACCTTTGACCCCCTGAATGTCTTGATCGTCTGGAACGACCATCCACGCCGACCATTCCCTCCCGGCCTTACCGATGAAGCCTTCAGCACTGAAGCCGGCCAACTGACCAAGCGCGAAATACGTCTGCTGAGCCTGGCCGAGCTGGCTTTGCAGCCGGGTGAGGTGATGTGGGACATCGGTGCCGGCAGTGGTGCAGTCGCCATCGAAGCTGCACGCGCCTGCCCAACCGCACAGGTCTACGCGGTCGAGCGGCGTGCCACCTTTATCGGTCATATCCAGACCAACCTGGTGCGCTTCCCGGCGCCCAATCTGCACATCACGCATGGCGAAGCACCGGCAGCCTGCCACGACTTGCCCGACCCGGATGCCATCTTTGTCGGTGGTAGTGGCGGGCGCCTTGCCGAAATCGTAGCTCTGGCCCGCCACCGACTACGACCCGGTGGCAGGCTGGTGCTCAACCTGATTATGACCGGCCATCTCGCCGAGGCGGTGCAGCTTTTGCCCACCGCACGGGTTATTCAGATGCAAGTCAATCGCGGCACGCCCATCCAATCCGATCTACGCTTTGCCGCACTCAACCCGGTGTACATCGTTGTCTGGCGAAATGAGGAACACCATGACTGATACACCAGAACTGATCGCAGTCGGGCTTGGCCCCGGCGATCCCGAACTGATTACGGTTAAGGGGCTGCGTGCTATTCAGGCGGCTGATGTGATCTTTGCGCCACAGAGTCGTGATGGCGATGCCAGCATCGCGATCCAGATTGCCACCCCGTGGATCGATCAGTCGCGACAGCGCATTGTCACGCTCCCGCTGCCCATGACCCGCGACTCCGGGCAGTTGCGCCCGGCGTGGCAGGCCGCTGCGACCGTGATGCAACAGGAACTCGGCCAGCACCGTCGCGGTGTCTACCTGTTGCTCGGCGATCCCCTGCTCTACGGCACGTTCGTCTACCTCTGGCGCGAGCTGCGTGTCGTAGCACCAGACATCACGGTTCGCATCATCCCTGGCATCACCTCATTTGCCGCTGCCGCTGCCGCCAGTGGCATCCCGCTCACCATGGCCGACGAGCGCCTGATTGTGGTGCCGGCCAGTTATGAAACCGATGCCAGTACGCTGCAACGACTGCTCAACGATTTTTCCACCGTCGTGTTGATGAAAGCAGGCACAGCGTTGCCGGCTATTGTCGCGGCACTACACCAGCTCAACCTGATCGATCACGCCCTCTACGCTGAACGGGTTGGCTTAGCCGGTGAATTTATCACTCGTGATCTGCGCACACTCGACCTGAACCATCGTCCGTACCTGTCACTCGTAATTGTTCGTCGCGGAGAGTTGCTATGACCTACCCTGCTATTCCAGGAACTGTCTACTTCGTGGGTGCCGGCCCCGGTGCACCCGATTTGATAACGGTGCGTGGCCGTGATCTGCTGGCCCAGGCCGATCTCATTCTCTACGCCGATAGTCTGGTTGACGTGGCCTTGCCGGCAGCCTATGCCCGTGCCGATGCCCGCATTCTTGGCTCGGTTGAGATGCACCTCGAACAGATCGTGCGTCTAATGTGTGAGGCAGCACGAGCCGGCCAGGTCGTTGTGCGGCTGCATAGTGGCGATCCGGCGCTTTACGGTGCCATTCACGAGCAGATGGCTGCTCTCGACGAAGCCGGTGTGCCTTACGAGATTGTACCGGGTGTGACTGCCGCATTTGCGCTCGCCGCCCGCATGGGGGTGGAGCTGACGGTTCCCGAACTGGTGCAGACAATCATCCTGACCCGACCTGCCGGACGGACACCGCTCCCCGAACACGAACAACTGAGCCGACTGGCTGCCCACGGCGCATCGCTGGCCATTTACCTCGGTATTACCCGAATGCAACAGGTCGTGCGTGATCTGCTGGCCGGTGGCGTTTACACACCGGACACCCCGGTCGTTGTCGCCTACCGCATCACCTGGCCCGACGAGGTGATCATTCACGGCACATTAGGCGACATCGTCGAAAAGGTGAAAGCTGCCGGCTTTACCCGACAGGCGTTGATCCTGGTTAGCCCCGCACTTGATCCGGCCCACAAGCGTACCGACCGGCCAACCAGCCGGCTCTACGATCCAACCTATAGTCACCGGTTGCGCCGCCGCCGTGAACCGGCTGATGAGTCGGCAGAGGCATAAAAGCCGGGAAGAGGTTCGTATGACAACAACAGCCATCTTTGCCCTCACCCGTAACGGCGTTGAACTGGCTACTCGCCTGGCCGCAACGTTACCGGCAACCATCTGGCTCCCAGAGAGGTTTGCTGCACTTGCGCCTGGTGGACGCTGCTACACTAATCTTAACGCAGCCGTGCAGACAGCCTGGCAACAGAGTAAAGCAATCATTCTGATCGCGGCTACCGGCATTGCTGTGCGCCTGATTGCCCCGCTCCTCCAGGCAAAGACCAGCGATCCGGCCGTGATCTGCCTTGACGAACAGGGACACATGGTGGTGCCGTTGATCGGTGGTCATCGGGCCGGTGCCAATGCCCTGGCCCGGCAGATCGCTGCACTCACCGGAGGGCAGGCTGCGATCACCACCGCCAGCGATGGTCAAGGGTTACCGGCGCTCGATCTGATCGGTCAAACGCAGGGCTGGCGCATCGCCACCGACTCGGCAACCACCCATGTGATGGCATGTCTGGTCAATGGTGATCCAATTGGCGTTTGGGCTGACCCTGACTTACCCGCTGCACGGGCACTGCTCAACACCGAACTGGCACCGGCAGCGACGGTCGAATGGGTCACCGATCCCGAAGAGTTAACCAACCCACGCTTCGCAGCGGCCATTGTGGTCTCGCACCGGCGCCTTGATCCGCTATGGCACAAATTTCGCGACAAAGGGTTGCGGTACTTACCTCCGGTACTGGTGATCGGGATTGGGTGTCGGCGTGATGTACCGATACACGAACTCACTACCGCCGTCTCCACAACCCTGGCGACCGCCGATCTTGCCCCGGAGTGCGTGGCGGCCATCGCAACCGCCGAACTCAAGGCTAACGAAGCCGGGATCAGCGATCTGGCGCGGCAACTCGGTGTGCCGCTCACTATCGTCACAACCGCTCAGCTCCAGACCCTCGACCCGACAGCCTTTAGCCCCAGTGCTGCCAGTCGCTTCGACATCCCTGGTGTGGCCGAACCCTGCGCCACCCTGGTCGCCCAGGGTCCATTGCTGGTACCGAAACAGCGCTTTGCCCGTTGCACCGTCGCTGTTGCATTACGGCAGGCAACGCCCGGCAGCGACACCACACCAACCGGCCAGCTCACCCTGATCAGCATCGGCCCCGGCGATCTCGCTCACCTGACCGAAGCGGCACGACTGGCGCTGAGCAAAGCCGAGGTCATCACCGGTTATGCACGCTACATCGATCTGATCCGTCCCCTGCTGCGACCAGATCAGGAAGTTATCGTAACACCGGCAATGGGTGATGAGATGGGGCGAGCGCACCACGCCATTGAGCTGGCCCGCAGCGGGCGGCGGGTGGCGCTGATCAGCAGTGGTGACATCGGCATCTACGCTATGGCCGCACCGGTCTTCGAGAGTCTTCAGGCCGGCGGCTGGGATGGTCATCACCCGCAGGTCGAGGTCATTCCGGGAGTAAGTGCATTTCAGGCACTGGCCGCCCGCGTCGGTGCTCCGATCAACCACGATCTCTGCCTGATCAGCCTGAGCGACCTGCTCACACCCTGGGCACTGATCGAACGTCGGCTACGGGCTGCGGCGCAGGCTGACTTTGTCGTTGCCCTGTACAACCCCCGCTCGCAGGGACGAAACTGGCAACTGGCTACAGCACTCTCTATCCTGCGCGACCACCGACCGCCAACGACACCGGTCGTCTTTGGCCGGCAGGTGAGTCGCGAGGACGAACAGATCACGATAACCACCCTGGCCAACGCCGACCCGCAACAGGCCGACATGCTGACCCTGGTGCTGATTGGGAACAGTCAGAGCTTTCATCTGGCCGGCCATGTCGTCACTCCTCGTGGCTACACGACCCAATCAGCCCAACCGTTAGATTTTCTTATGTCAAGCAAAGCAACCGATTACCCGATTGTGATCACCAAACCGGCCCACATGCCGGCGGTGGTGATCGGTGGTGGGGCGGTTGGCGAACGCAAAGTTCGTGGCCTGCTGGCCGCCGGCATACCGGTACGGCTCATCAGCCCAACCGCAACCGACCAACTGACAGCCTGGGTGCAGGAAGGGCGCCTGATCTGGGAACGACGCACGTACCAGGCCGGCGATCTCACCGGTGCCCGGTTGGTCTTCGCCGCCACCAATGATCGTGCAGTCAATGCCCGCATCGCTGCGGCGGCCATTGCCGCCGGCGCACTCTGCAATGTCGCCGATGCACCAGACGAAGGCGATTTTCACGTTCCGGCAATTTATCGCAGTGGCGGCATCACGATCACGGTGAGCAGCGCCGGCACAGCCCCAGGGCGAGCTGTTGCCTTGCGCGATGCCATTGCCAATTGGCTAGACAGCATTGGAGTTCACAACCATGAGCGGTAAAGCATACCTTGTCGGCGCCGGCCCCGGTCGCGCCGATCTGATCACAGTGCGTGGGTTGACGGTGTTACGCCAGGCTGATGTCGTGCTCTACGACCGGCTGATCGCCGCTGCCCTGCTCGACGAGGCGCCAGCCCACGCCGAACGTATCTTTGTCGGGAAAAGGCCAGGCCACCACGCCTTTCGCCAGGATGGGATCAACGAGACGCTGGTGCGCCTGGTGCGCGAAGGCTTTCAGGTGGTGCGCTTGAAGGGTGGCGATCCCGGTGTCTTCGCCCACGTCGCCGAAGAAGCGGCTGCCCTGGCCGCCGCTGGTCTACCCTTCGAGATCGTTCCCGGCGTGTCATCGGCCCTGGCCGTTCCCCTGTACGCCGGCATTCCGCTGACGTGGCGCGGCGTAGCGACTGCCTTCACCGTTGTCTCCGGCCATGAAACCACCCCGCACGGTTGCAGTGGCATTAGTTGGACACTCCTGGCCGCCTCGCCAACCGTGGTCGTGCTGATGGCCCTCGGTCGGCTCGAACAGGTCTGCTCGGCCCTGATGGCTGCCGGACGCAATCCCGACACTCCGGCGGCGCTGATCAGCCGGGGGGCCACATTCCAACAGGCAACCCTGCGGGCAACGCTGGCAACTCTTTGCGACCAGCAACGACTGATTCAGCTGCCACCGCCTGCGGTGCTGGTGGTGGGAGAGGTTGCGGCGCTGGCGGATCGGTTGGCCTGGTATAACCCTGCCCAATACCCTGCCGACGCCATGCTGTGGGAAGAGTAGCGATGCCGCTCCCGTTAGCCATAGGGTAACGAGCGGAATAGACGGAGTACATTCTATGCAGCTTCCCCGAGTGCTACTCGCCGCACCAATGAGCGGGAGCGGCAAAACAACGTTGACTGCCGGTTTGATTGGTGCCCTCCGGCAACGCGGCTTACGGATTGCACCCTTCAAGTGCGGCCCAGACTATATCGACCCCGGTTACCATGCGCTGGCTGCCGAACGACCATGCCATAATCTTGACTCCTGGCTGATGCCAGCCAATCAGATTGCGGGCATTCTGGCCCGCCGGAGTGGCGATGCCGATCTGGCACTCATTGAAGGTGTGATGGGTCTCTTCGACGGTTACGGTGCCGATGATGACACCGGCAGTAGTGCGCACATTGCCCGCCTGACGGCAACCCCGGTGATCATCGTGCTCGATGCCAGAGCGATGGCGCGCACGGCTGCCGCACTAATTGCCGGTCTGCGCGACTTCGACCGCCAGCTGCATATCGGCGGGGTCATTTTGAATCGAGTCGGTAGCCCACGCCACGCTACCATCATTCAGACGGCCATTGAACAGACGATTGGGGTGCCGGTGTTGGGGTATCTTGCACGGGCTGAAGGGTTGACACTACCCGAACGCCATCTGGGGCTGGTGCCGGTGGCCGAGCCTGGGCACTGGCAAGAGTGGCTAACTGCGCTCACCAGCCGTATTGCAGATACCGTTGATCTTGATCGTTTGCTCGCGATTGCCCGTAGTGCCCCGCCCCTTACCATCCCACCACTCCCGCCCGTCACCGCAACCGCTCAGAGCAACAGGCCGGTTATCGCAGTGGCTCGCGACGAAGCCTTCAATTTTATCTATCCCGACAACCTCGATCTGCTGGAAGCTGCTGGCGCCCGTCTGTCCTTCTTCAGCCCTTTGCACGACAGGGCACTGCCACCAGCGACTGCTGCTCTCTACCTGTGTGGTGGATTTCCCGAACTCTACGCTGCACAACTGAGTGCGAACCAATCTCTGCGTGACGCGATACGTACCGCAGCCGCAGCCGGTATGCCGGTATACGCCGAGTGCGGCGGACTGATGTACCTGACCGAAACCCTGATCGATCAGCACGGCCAGACCTTTCCGATGGTCGGCATTTTGCCCGGTCGCTCACGAATGACTCGCCGTCTGACTCTCGGCTACCGCACGGTTATCGCCCAAACCGATACCTGGCTCTGGCACGCCGGCGAGACCCTCCGCGGCCATGAGTTTCACTACTCGGTGTGGGAAGAGTGTCCGCCCACCGTCACCCCTCTCTACACCTGCCTGCCCGACGCTTTGCGACCACAATCCGCAACGGAAGGTATCGTCGATGGTCAAACCCTGGCGTCGTACATTCATCTGCACTTTCTGAGCTGTCCACAGGCCGCGGAACGATTCGTGACGGCGGCACGCCGGTATCAGACCGTCCAGGAGGAAGAGCAATATACCAACCGGGGAGACACTGTATGAGCAAGATCGTTCTTTTCACCGGCGGTGCCCGCAGTGGCAAGAGTCGCTGTGCCGAACACTACGCGGCCCGGCTGAGCGAACAGATCGTCTACATCGCCACTGCCACTGCTGGCGACGATGAAATGCGTGAACGCATTGCCCACCACCGTGCCCGTCGCCCGGCTACCTGGCAAACCATCGAAGCCCCGACCGGCGTGGCCGGCGTGCTCGCCGATCTCCCCAGCGGCACGGTCGTCTTACTCGACTGCCTGGCGCTGCTGGTGAGTAACCTCTTGCTAGCCCACGAAGCGACACCGGAACCGGCAATTGATGACGAAATCACCACGATGCTGGCTGCCATTGCCAGCCGCAACCTCACCTTTATTGCGGTCACGAACGAGGTCGGTATGGGGATCGTGCCTGCGTATCCGCTTGGCCGGCAGTATCGCGATCTCCTGGGTTGGGTTAATCAACGGATCGCCGCAGCAGCCACCGAAGTCTATCTGGTGGTATGCGGTATACCAGTCGAATTACGCTCTCTGGAGGCAGCATGGATGCGTACAAACCGGTAGTGCACGGTGCGCTCGACGAGACTGAACTGGCCCGGCTTGGTCTGCACGCCAACCATCTGATCGACTTTAGCAGCAACATCAACCCCTTCGGACCACCTGAATCGGTTCTTCAGGCGCTACGTACCCTCAATCCGGCCCCCTACCCTGATCGCAGTTGTCTGCACCTGCGCCAACATTTGGCAACCATCCATCACTGCCAGCCAGAAGCCGTCCTGGTGGGAAACGGAGCAAATGAACTGATTCACCTGGTAGCCCGTGCCCTCGGTGAAGCCGGTGCGACAGCTCTGGTCATAACCCCAACCTACGGCGAATACGCCTACGCCTCATACCTGACCGGCATGCGGGTAATCGAGATACGGAGCAACGTTGGCAGCGGCTTCCAACCCGATCTCGCCGAACTCTTGCTCGCCATCGAACGACTGCGTCCACGGCTCATCTGGCTGTGCTCCCCCAACAATCCCACCGGGGTCAATCTATCGAACACAACGATCACAGAACTGGCGCATACCTGCGCACTGCATCAAGGCTGGCTCATCCTCGACCGAGCCTATCTGGCGTTGGGCCGTGACGAAACCGGTCACGATCCACTCGATCATAACAGCCCGTCGCACCTGATCCGCATCTACTCACTCACCAAAAGCTATGCGGTTGCCGGTCTCCGCATTGGCTACATGATTGCCGATCCCGACGTGGTCGCCGCAACTGCTCGCTTTCAACCGGCGTGGAGCGTGAGCAGCGCAGCGCAGGCAGCCGCCACAGCAATGCTGCACGATACCGGCTTTCTCGCCACCACGCTCCCGGCGCTATGGGATGCCAGTACCGAACTGGCCCAGAACCTGCGCCGACTCGGTCTGACCGTCTGGCGTGCCCATCTGCCATTTATGCTTGTCCATTGTGACGATGCTGCACTGACCCGCCAGCAACTGCTGGTACGCGGGTGTGCTGTGCGTGACTGTACATCGTTCGGGTTACCGGAATGGGTGCGGGTTGCGCCCCGACGCCCAGCCGAGAATGCCCGGTTACTGGCAGCGTGGCGTGATGTGCACACCAGAACTCAGGGGTAAGCCCGCGCTGTCATAAACGAGAGGATTGACAATGCAAGCGCCTGTACTCATGATCGTTGGAACTGCGTCCTCAGTTGGCAAAAGCACCCTGGTCACCGCACTCTGTCGGCTGGCCTATCGGCGCGGACTACGGGTAGCACCGTTCAAAGCCCAAAACATGAGCAACAACGCTGCCGTCACCGCCGACGGCAAAGAGATCGCCCGCAGCACTGCTGTCCAGGCCGCTGCCGCCGGCATTGCACCGACAGTGGCGATGAATCCCATTCTTATCAAGCCCGAAGGTCAGCGGCGCAGCCAGATCATCGTCGAAGGCCAGCCCTGGCAGAGCCTGACAGCAACTGATTTCTGGCAACGCAAAGCCCAGCTCTGGTCGGTCGTGATCCGCAACCTTGACCATCTGCGGGCAACGTATGATCTGGTCATCGCCGAGGGTGCCGGTAGTCCGGTTGAACTCAACCTGAAAGCGGGAGACATTGTCAACATGCGCGTCGCGTGCTATGCGCAGGCGCAAACCATCCTGGTCGGTGACATTGATCGCGGCGGTATCTTTGCCCAATTACTGGGCACGCTCATGCTGCTCGAACCCGAAGAACGGCAGCTCATCACCGGTTGTATCGTGAATCGGTTTCGCGGCGATCCCACTCTCTTCGCCGACGGCATAACCATCCTGGAAGAGCGCAGCGGATTACCGGTGCTGGGAGTAATACCGTGGCTGGACGACCTGGGGCTACCCGAAGAGGATGCGGTTGCCCTGGAGCAACCGCCGGTCGCGTCCGCCCACGGCCTGGTCATCGCCGTGATTCGTCTACCTACCATCGCCAACTTCGACGACTTCGATCCGCTGGCCCGTGAGCCGGGTGTTGTCGTGCGCTACATTGATCATCCATCTGAACTTACCGGTGCCGATGCCGTTATCCTGCCCGGCGTCAAACACACCCTCGCCGCCCGGCACTGGCTCCACGAACGCGGATTTGACAGCGCACTCCGCCAATTCACCGGCGCCATTGTCGGTATTTGTGGCGGCTATCAACTGTTGGGTGAACGAATCAGCGATCCACTGGCGGTTGAAGGGAGTGGCGGTGAAGCCGCCGGACTGGGCTTACTGCCCATCGAAACCATCTTCACCACTGCTAAACAAACAACCCAGACCATTGCCTACGTCCAGGTTCCCTGGGCCGGCAATGAGCCACTGCAAGGGTACGAAATTCATATGGGGCAAAGTTACCGACGCGGCGAAGCGCCGGCATTCCTGCGCATCATCCAGCGCGGCAACAC
Organism: Chloroflexus sp.; assembly: GCF_034434295.1. Taxonomy (GTDB): domain Bacteria; phylum Chloroflexota; class Chloroflexia; order Chloroflexales; family Chloroflexaceae; genus Chloroflexus. The sequence goes on along the minus strand of NZ_DAOTZQ010000050.1, from coordinate 109,634 downwards.
TCCCACGAGCGCCGACGATGGTTGTATCAGCCCTGATGGCCGGGTTTGGGGATGTTACCTGCACGGCATCTTCGCCAACGACACCTTTCGGCGGGGCTGGCTACGTCGGTTAGGCTGGCAACCGCCCGCCGCACCCGTCACAAGAGCCGATCCCTTTGACCGGTTAGCCGATCACGTCGCCGCTGCGTTGGGGCCGGAAGTACTCGACCGTTTGATGAGAAGATAGGAGACAGAAAATAGGTTGGGAAGAGGGGATGATTGTAGAAGATAGGAGATAGAAAACAGGTTGGGAAGAGGGGGCTAATGATTAGAAGATAGAAAATAGAAGAGAGGAAATGGGTGGGAAGGGGGATGATGATTAGAACTTGTTTCATACAAGCTGTGCTACCGTACTCCCCGCCTGTCGCACAGGCGTATGCACACCTGCCAATCACCACCGACAACCTACCCGTCTCCTGACCCGTTGGCAGAGCGCAGCTCCGGTTGTGTCATCACGCGCTTGATGGGTTGCCTTACCCCCTGGCAGCCACGTGTCGCACCGTTTGGAGTGCGGCAGCCACGCTGACGTGCCAGTCGTGCTTACGATCCGGTGCGAGGCGTAGCGGTTTCCCTTGCCGGTACGTGACCCCGATGAAGGGGAGGCATGAGCATGGACTGGAAGCTCGTTCCCCACGCACATACAGCACTAGCGTACCTATTCCACACGGCGGAGTTGATACTGATTCCAAACTGGATTACCCGTGGCACGTGGTGTGGTGTCGCCAGCCACGCTGCCGCCGCAGCCGTGCTTACGATCCGGTACGAGGCGTAGCGATTTCCTTGCAAGTCACGGGGACAACATACGTACAGAGTATGTCCGTCAGGATTGACCATCCGTGATGAACAGACTGTGTGTGGGCGGTAGTGCGAGTTGTGGAGCAAACATCCAGCCTTCCTTTCGCTCCCGCCACGTGACAGTGGCACCAGTGATAGAAGAGCGCGGGTGGGAAGTCGCCCGCTCATAGAGTGGCAAGCACCATCATCAGGCTGCTGAACAGCGACGGGTCAAGTGGTGAACGTTGGATAAAACCTGACAACAACGCAAGCCGCTCACGCTATCCCCACCATCACCTCGACGCCACGCCACACTACACGACATCGCCGTAAAGTAATCATCCCGGAGAGCGCACCAATAGTGGATTCACCGCAACTCCCAGCTCTTGTCTCCCACCCACAACCGCACCGGTGTCCGCTGGCGCGGCAATTCAAACAGGAGCGGTACGCTCCGCAAGCCACTTTGCGCTGTGAACTGGTCTTCCAGAGCCAGGTCACCGTACAGACCGCGGCCAAACTGATCAAGATAGCGCAGCGAAGTACCTGGCAGAGGATAATACCGTTGACCTGTCTCATCTTCGATGGTAAACAGGCCGGCTGGCAGCGTGCGTTCACGCGACGCTTCATTACTCACTGCGATCAAGGCAATTAACAGCCGACCATCAGATTGAAGCAACCCCAACGCATCATCGACTACCACTACATCATCCGGTCGCAACAGGCCGATCTGCCAGCCATCGTAGGAAACAAACCGACCGAAGGGATTGGTGTCCGACAAGGGCGAAGGGGAAGGTAGCGGCAGTGGTGTTGGCGGTGGAGGTGATGGTGTCGGCACCAGTGCCGTAACTGCTGCTGTCTGCGCCAACAACGGTGAAGGTAGGGGGCCAATGGCCGACTGTGTCGGCGGCGTAACAACCGATGGCGCTGCCTCAAACAATTGCCCGACAAGTACGACTATCAACCATCCCCCTAACGCCAGCAGGACTACCAGCAACCACCAGCCGCGCCAACGGGCTTGCTGGTCTGTAATTGGCGTGACAGCTTGTGGTTGAGGAAGAGCCTGCGGCGAGACAACTTGCTGCGGTTGCACCACAGCAGTATCCGACACCACAAGAGAGGGAGGAATTGCGTCAGTATCTTGAGGCGACGCTACGGCAAACGATTGTTGAGCGAAAAATGACGTAATACCAGCACGATGGTGCAGGTCGGGTGGCAGGGATTGGTGCACAGCATGAGTAACTCCGGCACGACGCAAGGCTTCTTCCCGCTCGGTAGCACTCTCGGCCACCCGTGCCAGCCCAATCCATACCCGCCGCTCAGCAGGCGCCCGGCGACTCAAAGCCCGAAAAATACGCCGGGCCATCACAAAATCACCGCGGCGCGCTGCTAACGCACCGCGGGTCAGCCATTGCTCAAGATCGTCAGGAGTCAAATCCCCCACCCATCCTCCCCGAATACGACACAACTACACGCGGGGTAGCACCAGCCAGCCCTGATCGGGATTGCTTCGAGCGAAGAAGACCAGATCGGTTGCGTCGGGGGCGACATCAAACAGAATGGCCACACTACGCACAAAGCCATCAGCAGGCACCGGCTCACTATGACTCAAGTCGGCATTAATCCCCCGGATAAGGTACGCATCAGACGCATCGAGGCGTGGTATCCATACCCGACCCTGGGCATCCTTCAGGACGAAGAAGTCCAGCGGTACCGGCTGATCCTGGCCAGTCGTGTTACGGACAAACACCAGCACAACTACAAAGCGACCGTTGTTAGGAGTAATCCCATTGAGTGGGCCGATAATCGGTGCCGCATACGTTGGCTGATTGAAATCGTAAGCCCATCCATTACTGGTCAGCTCCGTCCCAGGACTCACCAGTGTCGGATTCGCCAGTGCCGGATCGGTCGTGGGCGGGATCGGCTCTGGGGTCGGCTCTGGGGTCGGCTCTGGGGTTTGCTCCGGCGTTGGTTCCGACGTCGGCTCCGACGTCGGCTCTTCAACCGGTGCCGTAGTTGGTTCAGGCTGAGGTTCGGGCGGTGTTGTCGGTGCCAGCGATGCCTCGGTTGTGGCTGCAATGCTGGTCGCCGCCTGCGATGTAGCCTGAGCTGGAGAAGGTGTCGCCACCTGATTGCGCTGCGACAGAAAGATGAAGCCAAGACCGATACAACTGATCAGCAACAATCCCAGGAGCACCAACGTCAATGGTGTCAGGCCACGCTTTGCCGGCACCGTCTCTTCATCCATATCATCTCCTCTCTGCGGTGGTGGCCCTGAGCGACGGAAAAGGCCACCAAATAAGCCTCCGCTGCGGGCTGGTTTCGCCAGCTTACTGCTACTGCCCCGTGCCCAACTGGTGCTGGGACGGCTCGTTCGTGGTGGTTCGGCAGCACGCGACGGACGGGACGGGGGGGCTGAGGTTGGTGCAGGCGACTCACTCTCACTTATTGTCTCCGGTCGTGGTGTAGCCGGATCGCTTCGCACCGGCCCGGCATCGGTTGCCATTACTTCAGACAGCGCATCAAGCTGGGCAAACGGATCGTCTTCATCAATATCAGGCATCGTTGATACAGGAGCTGGTGCGGGGGATGGTGGCGGGGATGGCGGTGCCGGCGGTGGAGCTGCTTTTGGTGTCACACCCAGCGCCTGCAATCCCTTTTGAGCCATCTCATTTTGCGGATCGAGGCGTAACACCTGTTCGAGTGCAGCTTGCCGCTCTTCACGATCCGCTGCCACACCGGCGAGCCAGAGCCATCCTTGAATATTCTCCGGGTGTTCACGGGTCAACAAGCGGAAGAGCCTACGCGCTTCGTCTTTCTCCCCTTTCCGCGCCGCCTCAATACCAAGTTGCAAGATGCTGTCGGGATCCGCCATGATCTGTCCTTCCTTCTACTTCCGCCCCAAGGCAGTGATCAGGATTCTGTGGTAGTCGCGCCTATTCTAGCATGGATACCGGCAATGGTCAACACATTTTTGATCAAATAGCGCACTCATACGCCATGGATAGCAAGCATGGACAAAAAAAGTGCAAAGAGTTTTGCAAGTAAACAGAACATCAGTCTCATGTCACCTGTACTGCCTGCCGCTCTCAACCTGATCCGTGCTGTCACCACCTATCCATAGCACCAATCCTGTGGTACAGGTAGTGCTTAGACATTCACGCATTCCCGCTGATGCTAATACAGTTAGCGGAATGATGCTCTACTTGATACACAAGTACTACCTACCTTCAGCAGCTCAGGGGTGGCAAGAAAATACGAGCTAACGCAACTTTTATTGCATCACGACGACCTGGCGCGTCCTGCTGGTTGCCTGCTCCCGCAGTGCAGGTTTGGACATTCCTGATCGCACCCAAGCCTTATCTCCTGCATACACTCGCATGCTGCCCGATCCCGAAGGTGAGGGCGTTCAACATATACTCAAACCACATATCCCATACACGCTCGTATGTAGAACCTGTTAAAAAACAGCTACCAGAAATTATCTCGTTCATTCCTGACAGACTCCATGATTGGATCAGCCGGATCAACGGCGTGACGCGCACTGGATCGTGAGCACGACTGCTGCGGCAGCATGGTTGCCGCACGCCACGCATCGCGACACGCGCATGACGAGCGGGCAAGGCAACCAATCCAACACATGATGGCGCGGGGGATGGTTGTCCGCACTGCTCGCTTCCATACAGGCAGAGTGGGCACAGGAGATACTGTCGTTGGTGATTGGCAAGCGTTCATACACCTGTGCGACCGTCTGGATGCACGACCGCACAGTTTGTATGAAATAAGTTCTACTATACATCCCTGCACCCCAATCCGACGTGAGTCTGGCTGAAGATGGGACAAAGCATTCACCTCTGTACTCTATCACCGCATCTTCCCCTCCCTTGCACGGCTTTTGCACCAAATTTGTTTATACTTCACCTTCTTGCTTTTTATGCTAAAATTTTTCTAAATCCGGTAGTTCCAAATGGGTACTACAATCTGCGAGGAGGCGCTATGCAGTCAAAAGCGACTCCCATCCGTGAGGATGGTATTTACCACTCGTTCTGCGGTCTGGTCAGTGTCGGCTGGCTTTATCAGAAGATCAAAGACAGCTTCTTCCTCATCCTTGGCACCCACACCTGCGCCCATCTGCTGCAAAATACGCTCGGCGTGATGATCTTCGCCCGGCCACGTTTTGCGGTCTCACTGCTCGAAGAGTCCGACCTGAGTTCATCACAACCCGACATCTCGGCCCAGATCGAGGAGATCAAGCGCGAGCACCATCCATCCGTAATCTTTCTGCTCTCGTCGTGTACGCCTGAAGTGATGAAGGTTGAGTTTGAAGGACTGGCAGCTTCGGTCAGCACACCGGAAGTGCCGGTGCTGTTTGTGCCGGCCTCTGGCCTCGATTATACGTTTTCGCAGAGCGAGGATTCGGTGTTGCAGGCGCTGATCCCCTTCTGCCCACCGGCACCACCGGACGATAAGCGGGTGGTCTTCCTTGGCTCAGTGAATGATGCGATTGCCGATGACTTTTCGCTCGAAGCGGCACGCCTGGGTATCCCGGTCGCCGGTTTCTTGCCCGCCAGTCATTTCACCGAGTTGCCACCAATTGGCCCCGGAACTGTCATTGCCCCGCTTCAACCCTATCTGCACAAGACCGCGACCCAATTGCGTAATGAACGTGGCTGTACGGTGCTCTCTTCGTTATTCCCCTTCGGTCCTGATGGAACCCGTCGCTTCTGAGAAGATTTGGCAGCTCAGTTTGGGATGCAGGTGGATCTGAGTGAGCGCGAGGCAGCAGCCTGGGAGCGGATTAAACACCATACCGATCTGCTACGTGGTAAGAAGATTTTCTTTGCCAGTGATACGCTGATGGAATTGCCGCTGGCCCGTTTTCTCAAGGCGTGTGGGGCCGAAGTTGTTGAGTGCTCTACCCCCTACATCAATCGCCGCTTCCACGCTGCTGAACTGGCGGCACTCGATGGCGTCCGTCTGGTCGAACAGGCCAATTTCCATCGCCAGTTGCGCACGATTACCGAGACAAAGCCCGATCTGATTATTTCCAACATTATTACCACCAATCCGCTGGTCGGTCAGGGAACGGTTGCCAAGTGGGGTACTGAATATTGCTTTCTCCCCATTCACGGCTGGGCCGGCGTCAATAATCTGGTGACATCCTTTACCCGCGCTCTGCAACGCCATGCCCGTCTCGATCCACTCGGCTCCGATCCGATCTGGCTGACCGGTATAATGCCCGGTTCGTCCGGCGGTGTTATCTCTTTGCAATCCTAGAGGAGACGATTCATGCGGCTGGCTTACTGGATGTATGAAGGTACTGCTCACCACGGTGTGGGCCGGATCGCCAACAGTATGCGGAATGTGCACGCCGTTTTCCACGCTCCCCAGGGTGATGATTATGTCAATGCTATCTTTGCCATGCTCGACCGCACGCCCAATTTTCCGGCCATGACGACCAGCGTGGTCAGCGGTACCGACCTTGCGTGCGGTACGATCCGGCTGCCCGATACGCTGCGGCAGGTGGAAGAACGGGTCCACCCCGATCTCATTGTCGTGGTTGCCTCGTGTTCCACCATTTTGCTGCAAGAGAATCTTGAAATCGCGGCTCAGCATGCCGGCTTGCAGTGTGAGGTGATGGTGTACGATGCCAATCCCTACCGTATGCAAGAGATTGTTGCCGCCGAGAGTCTGTTTACCGATCTGGTGAAGCGCTTTGCTAAACCACAGCCCCGCACCGAACGTCCGACGGTGAATATCCTCGGCCCAGCGTCACTCGGTTTTCACGCCCGCCACGACCTGATCAGTCTCCGACGTATGCTGAAGACGTTAGGGCTTGAGGTGAACGTGGTTGCACCCTGGGGCGCGAGTATCGCCGATCTGCGCCGTTTACCGGCAGCATGGCTTACTATCGCCCCCTACCGCGAGCTTGGTCTGCGTGCTGCCATCTATCTCGAAGAGCAGTTTGGGGTGCCGGCCCTCCTCGATGCGCCGATTGGTGTCCAACCCACGCTACGCTGGATCGAGCGTCTCCGTGAGCTACTGGCTCAAGCCGGGGCCGATGTACCAATGCCACCGCTGACAGCCTTTTCACTCGATGGGATGTCGGCACCGTCTGCTGTGCCCTGGTTCGCCCGTACCGCCGATATGGATAGCTTCTCCGGCAAGCCGGCCTTTGTTTTCGGCGATGCCACGCACGTGGTTGGGGTCACGCGCTTTTTGCGCGATGAATTGGGCATGCCGATTGCCGGTGCCGGTACCTATGTCAAACATCAGGCCGATTGGGTGCGCGAGCAGTTGACCGGCTATGTCGATGAGGTGCTGGTAACCGATGAGTTTCAGGTGGTGGCAGAACGCATCGCCGCCCTACGACCCGAATTGGTTTGCGGCACTCAGATGGAACGCCACACCTCACGACGGTACGATCTCAACTGCATGGTCATCTCGCCGCCAACCCATATCGAGAACCATCTCCTCGCCTATCGCCCCTTCCTGGGTTTCGACGGCGCCGATGTCATCGCCGATGAGGTCTACACGACCTGTACCCTCGGTATGGAGAAGCATTTGATCGATCTGTTCGGTGATGCCGGCCTTGATCTGCCTGAGAAAACCGGGCACACCCCTGTCGCTGAACCGGCTCCGGTAGCGTCAACAGTCGCGAGTCCACACCCGCAGCCCGAACCGGTTATCGCCGTGGCATCTGCTCCATCTCCCACCAGCGCACCCGCGACACCCACACCTGCTGTAGTCGTTGATCCAGTATGGGCTGCCGATGCGGAAGCTATGCTCAAGAAAGTGCCGTTCTTTGTGCGTGGCCGGGTGCGAGGGAATGTCGAGAAATATGCCCGTCAGCGTGGTCACGCGGTCATTACGGCAGAGGTGCTGCTGGCCGCGAAGGAGGAGCTTGGCGCATGAGCACAGCCCTTTCCCCCAACGTGCCTCGCCGACCACGACCTTCGCGTCAACTGGCCGAGATTGCGCTGCTTTCTCGCGAAGAGCGTCTGGCCGGACGACCAAAACTGTGTAGCGACTGCGGAATCTGCACCGGCGAATTACGGCCCTTCATGGCGCAGAGCTGCGTCTTCGTCAACAACCGTGCTGAAGAGATCGAGCGTCGCTTGCACGGACGCAACCGTCGTGACGGCGATGAACTCCTCTTTGGCATCTATCGCGATCTGCGCATCTTCCGCATGCGGCCACCGGTGCCCGGTGCCCAATGGAGTGGCGCCGTCACCAGCCTCGGCGCCCTGCTCCTCGAACACGGACTGGTCGAAGGGGTGATCACAACCGGTGCAGTGCCCGGTACCCGGTATGCACCTCTCCCCATTCTGGCCCGTACCCCAGACGAAGTGCGTGCGACCCGCGGCAACAAACCCTGCCTTGCGCCAACGCTCGATATCCTGACCCAGGTCCGCCAGAGTGGACTGCGCCGGATTGCTTACATTGGCACCGGTTGTCAGGTCCATGCCCTGCGGGCAATTGAAGATCAGCTCAGCCTGGAACGCCTCTACGTCATTGGGATTCCCTGTACCGACAACACAACCTATCCTGATCTGCAAAGCTTCTTACAGGTGGTCTCGCGCTCGCCGGAGACGGTCATTCACCACGAGTTTATGCAAGACTTTCGTATCTGGCTCAAACACGAAGACGGTTCGGTCGAAAAAGTCAACTTCGTCGATCTCGATGTTGACCGTCTTGGCGGCCAGCTAGGGGTCTTCCCACCGGCCTGTCTAAGCTGCTTCGATTACCAGAATGGGTTATCGGATTTAACTATCGGCTACATGGGTGCGCCACTACCACCCGACGAGCGCTGGCAGTGGACCCTCATCCGTACCGAACGGGGGGCTGAACTCTACGATCTGCTGCGTCCCCACGTCGAGGAACGGGCACCGATCAGCGGCGGTGACCGCACGCGGGGTATGCCAGCCTACATTCAGATGCTGCGCCAGCCGCGCAAACGACCGCCCTGGCCGATCCGCCAGCTCGTCGCCTTCATCCAGCGCCGTAGCGGGCCAAAAGGTCTCGAATTCGCTCGTTCGGTCATCGAGATGAAACTCCTACGCAACCTGCAATTCGTCCGTGAACGGCATGGCCGGCTGGAACGACGCATCGTACCCGGTTACGTCTACCGTGCACTTGCCCGCTATGCCGATGTCTACCGACGCGAATTCAATCGCGATCTCGAACCATCCGCCTCGTAACGTATACGTACAGGTCATTCGCAGCCGGCATCGCCGGCCCAAAAGAAGGAGTTGTCCATGTCCCTCATCCTCGCAATCTATGGCAAGGGTGGGATCGGCAAGTCGACCACCTCGGCCAACCTCTCGGCGGCAATGGCGCTCAAAGGCGCCAAAGTGCTCCAGATCGGCTGTGATCCGAAGCACGACAGCACCTTTCCGTTAACCGGCCATCTCCAACCGACCGTGATCGACGTGCTGGACAGCGTGAACTTCCATCTCGAAGACGTGAGTAAGGAAGATGTGATTCGCACCGGTTTTGCCGGCGTTGACACACTTGAGTCCGGTGGTCCGCCGGCTGGTAGCGGATGTGGCGGCTATGTCGTGGGTGAGACAGTCAAACTGCTGAAAGAATTTGGTCTCTATGACAAGTACGACGTCATTGTCTTCGACGTGCTCGGCGACGTGGTCTGTGGCGGCTTTTCCGCACCGCTCAACTACGCTGACTACGGCCTGATCATTGCCTGCAACGACTTCGACAGCATCTTCGCCGCTAACCGGCTCTGCCTGGCAATCTCGCAGAAATCACAGCGTCACAAGGTGAAACTGGCCGGTATCATTGCCAATCGCGTAGACTACGAATACGGTGGCGGTACCAGCCTGCTCGATCAGTTTGCCGAAAAGGTCGGCACCAAAGTCATTGGGCGCGTTCCCTATCACGACCTCATTCGCCGCTCGCGCCTCGCCGGTAAGACTCTCTTCGAGATGGAGGGGCCGGGGAAAGAGGAATGCACTCGCCCCTTCGAGGAGATGGCCGAATATCTGTTGGCGCAACCGCAGGCAACCGTTCCTCAACCATACCACGACCGCGCCATTTTCGAGGCCATTGGTGGCTGGCGGTAGGCACCTGCAACGGTAGGGGTAATATCCTATCTGGATGGTAGAGGTCATACGCCATCCAACCTCACCCTAACGGTGTATCTGACAGCAAATCTTGCTTCAGCAATGTGCATCGTTCAGGTGTACCACTGGCGAGTCGTAAGCGTGTGATCGTCAGGCGTAGGGGGCACGGCATGCCGTGCCCCCTACGATTCTAGTCAGCAGGGGTCATAACTGCAATGCAACCGGATTTGATACGAGCGTTGCACCATTGTTCGCAAGCCTCCGCTCGCTCCCCTGGAAGCCGGACACGCGCTCGTCTGTGTGCCGGAGCGCACACCTCCGGCGCACCTCTCTGGAAACCGGGTACGCGCTCGCCTGCAAGCTGGGAGCGCACGTCTCCGATGCACCCCTCTGGAAGCCGAACACGCACTCACTTGCGAGCTGGCAGTAAGCACGCCCCTCTGGTGCGCTCACCAACCTGTCGTGTCTGTACCCGACGGCGTATCGCACCACTGAACCAACTTGCGACAGGGAAACTATCCTGCACCCATAGTCCCCGCCCCCAGCGGGGGCGGGTTAGGGTGGGGGAGAGCCATAGCATACTGCTGGACAACACCCTAAACCAGTCAATGCACCTGCGACGACCCGCCAGTAGCACCTCTGTCAGTGCTTCACCACGGCGGTTACAACCCGAATGATGCATGGTGTCGTTCAGATTTGATAGAATCCCCCCGCCCCCGCTGCACTATGCATTACCTATAACTGGTGTCAACCACGTGCGTATCAGCGAGGATGATCGCCATGGGTGCTGTTGTAAGCGACTGGCCCGGTGGCAGGGCGCCGCTCCAGCCGTGCCAACACGTGCTTGATGAATTGCCTTATCTGCTCGTCATGCTCGTGGCGCGAGGTGTAGAGTGCGGCAGCCATGCTGTCGCGCCAGCCATACACACGATCCGGCGCGTGGCATACCGTTACCCATCCTGGTCACGGGGATGCCGGATGTGTTCGTGCCGATCATCAGTCGGTCAGGCATGCATGCGATCCCTGCGCGTAGAGGTATTGTTGTAGCAGGTTCGTGCCTGCACACCATCGGCTACGGCCGGCACCTGACAGCGGTGGCGAGGAATGCCTCCACGCAGGCTGGAAGCCTGCGCCACGGAAAGCCTGCGCCACGGGGAGCACTTGCAGCCCGGCCCAACGCAGCGCGACATGTGGGTAATGCATAGCCTGCTGTGCAGGGGAGGAGCCTGAAATAATGGTGTTCAGCGCATATCCACACCTAATCGCTCGCATGGTCTGTTCGTCCTCACCGCAGTGTGAGTAGACTATTTGCAGCCGCTGCGGCGTTTACCCACCCTCAGTGAAAATCTTAGCCCACCTGATCCAGACCGTCCAGCACATTGCTCTTCGTACCGTGCCTCTCCATAACCCTGTCAACTGCTCACCCGTGTTCCAAATCTCGTGTAACTTTTGCGACCATCACACGGTTTACTTATTAGGGATGCTTTTTGAGCCAGGAGCACACAATGTCACTGTCATCTGTCCCACCTGCTCTCTGCTACCGTCCGTGTTTACCGAACGACACCCATCAGAACGTATCCACCACTCATCGATCAGTTTGCAACCCAGCCGGTGTGATACAATACAGTTCTAATCCTGCACTCACACCGATACCCACATCAGGAGAGAGGTATCACCATGAGTCAATCTCGCTCCGAAACAACACTGGTATCAGCCCCATCGTCTCCAGCTACAGACGACCCGTTTCGCTACGGCTGGCGCTTCGTACCCCGTCCTACTCCCGACGACCCCGATCATCTCGAACAGGTGCCACTCACCCTCGAAGATGTCCTCCATCCAGAGGTGGGAGACTTCATCGTGCATAGCGACCGCCACGAAACCGACCGGATGTATCTCACCATCGTGTTGCGGGAGCGGCTTGAGTCGGCGGGTGAGGCCATCGTGCTCACCGATGTGCGGGTGGCCTGGGACGTGCCCGGTCTGCGACCGCACGGCCCGGATGTAATGGTCATCCCCGGCATTGCTCAACGGCGCGATTGGAGTACGTTCGATGTGCGGGAGGAGGGTCACCGACCGGCATTAATCATCGAGATCACCTCTCCCGAAACCCGTCAGAACGATATAAAGGACAAAGTCAGACATTATGCCCGCGCCAGGGTGGCACAATATGTGATTGTGGACAACACATCCCGGCATGGGCCACGTCGGCTACGATTACTCAACTATCGCCTGGCAGGGCGGCGCTATGTGCTGCACAAGCCGGACGAGGACGGGCGGACATACCTGGATGTTGCCCGACTCTGGCTAGGGATCGTGGATGACCACGTGGTGTGCTACAACGAACGGGGAGAGATTGTGGGCGATTATACGATGATGGCCCAGCAGGCCCGGCGCGAGGCTGAAGCCCGTGCCGCTGCTGAAGAACAGGCCCGGCGCGAAGCTGAAGCCCGTGCCTTGGCCGAGGCGCGGGCACAGCTTGCCGAAGAACAGGCCCGGCGCGAAGCTGAAGCCCGTGCCCTGGCCGAGGCGCAGGCACGGTTTGCCGAAGAACAGGCCCGGCGCGAAGCTGAAGCCCGTGCCGCCGTCGAGGCCCGTCTGCGTGAGCTTGAGGCTGAGCTACGCCGATTACGTGGTGACACCGCGTAACCCTATCTCAGTCTTCGCCACCCGGCACGAGCGGCTGTCACCAGCTCGTGCCGGCTACTAACTGAAATACAACAAAACTTGGGGGGCAATAAGCCTCAATGTGCGGAAAGAACATCGTGAACAGATACGCTGCGTGGCTGCTGACATATCACTTTGCCGCGTTCGCACCACTGCAAAGCCCGGAGCATGGGCTTCGTGAATAGTTGGCACACGTGGTTACTGCATCACTCCCTCTGCCGCTGCCCGATCCAGCATCCAATAGATCTTTCCCGCTGCCGGATTAATCAGGCGCGTTGGTTGTGCCATTGCGTCACCGGTATCGGCCAACGCGGCTGCCACGGCTGCTGCCTTGTCGACACCACTGACCACAAATACCACTGCGCGTGCGGTATTCAATGCGGCTGGCGTTAAACTCAGACGTAATGGAGGTGGTTTCGGTGCATCGGATACAACCACAGTCAATGCCCCGGCAGGAATTGCGGTCAAAACTGGATGCCGGGGAAACAGCGATGCGGTGTGTCCGTCCGGCCCCATGCCGAGCAATGCTACATCAAGCTGGCCGCCGTGCGCTGTCAGCAACGCTGCCACCTGCTGCTGGTAGATGGTAGCTGCCTGTTGCGGATCACGGTAGTAGGTCGGCACCGGAAAAACCTGATCGGCCTGTACCGGCACGTGATCGAGAAACGTCTGCCGCGTCGCACGATAATTGTTCTCGCTGTCGTCGAACGGTACGTACCGTTCATCGGCAAACACGATACTCACTCTGCTCCAGGCGATCTGTTCACGCAACGGTGCATTGGCGAGCAATGGATACAGACGTGAGGTTAGACTTCCTCCCGAAAGCGCAATCAACGCCTGCCCACGATTGTCAATGGCGGATCGAATCTGCTCAGCCACAAATGTCGCTGCCACCCGGTAAAGCTCATCGGCGTTCTCGTAGACCCGAATCGATCGCTGTGCGTTCATGGATGTGTCCTGAACTGGTATTGTATGCTATCGACAGATGTTGAAAGCGTAGCAATGAGAAACCAGATGTTCCCTGCGTTTCCACTGCGCTCCGATCTGGATCTGGATGGATGCAGTCCAGGTATGCTCTCAGCCCGAAACGGACACCATCGCATCGATAGCCGATTGAATACCAAACGGTCATGATTAGCTTTCATGATCAGCTTACCACACCAGCAGCCAGCATACGCCGGGTCGCTTCAGCATCCGTCTCGTGTGGCAATCCTCGCGCATAGCGATCACACGCGCTCCACGCACAACTCAACAGGCACAGTAGATGGAGGCGCTCGCTTTCCGCCTCACTCAACGCTCCAGCACTGCAATAGCCCTCATACAAGCCTTCACGCCAGGCTGCCGGGAGATGAGCACACAACCCGAATGCCAGATCGAACAAGCCGTCGCCACTGACGAACCAACCAGGTTCCTCAAATGCCTCAAGATGTACGTGCTGACCACCAACGGTACAGCGCACAGCGTGCGGGCCAAAGCTCCCATGCATCAATACTGGCGAAGGGCAATCAAGGCGTGGATCGTGCAGAACTGCCTGTAATGCCTGCACCTCTTCCGAACTAAAGATCAACTGTGGTGTTGGTAAACCGGCCAAACGCTGCCCGATAGCGATCAAAACGTGTCGCCAGCTTAGACGTGGCCAGCGACCACTGATGGTTGGCCGACCAAAACCCGGCATTTGTTGACGGTGCAAGCGACGGAGTGCGCGTCCGGACTGGCGGGCAATACTATGCAACAGATGTGCATCATCAAGATCGGCGGCAGTTTTACCGGCCACAAAACTCTCTAACGTGTAGGCAAACGGCACAAAGGCTTTGCTCAAATCGCGTTGGATGAGGCGTGCACCTGGCAGCCCGCCTGCTGCCAGGCCGCGTAAAAAGGTGACATGGGCTGATAAATCATCTTCAGGTGCTACCCGTAAGATAACGTGCTCACCCGGCAAGGTCAGCTGTACCAACAGATGGCGGTCGGTCTGCCGGTAGAGTGTGGCGGCCTGGGGACGCAGGTTGAGCACCCGTACCACCATTGCCGTATAATCTCCTAGCCTGCTCAGGCTACGCTGCCAGGCTTCACTAAGCTCAGTTGCCGCTGGCGAGACGGTATGATTGAGATGACGAAAATCGGTGACGATCATGGTGTCAAAGGCGCAAGCGCCGGTAAACTAAAGCGTGCCGCTCGACCACTCAGGCGATCAACAATCCAGACACTCCCATCAGTCGCAACGACGATACCACTTGGACTGGCGATTGGCACACTATCACTTCCAACCCCAGTCCACCGCAGCAACGGTTCACCAGCGGCGTTTGCCGTTAGCACGTGCTGACGGGCCGGCACCGCAACGTAGACGGTCCCCTCCGCGCTAACCGCCAGCATCGGATCGTCATAGGTATTGGCCTGCCAGCCCGGTACCGGCCACGTTGCAAGCGGGATCGGATCGATGCGACCATCGGCACCACGACCGAACACCTGCACCCGTCCGTTCCAGGTATCGGCAACGTAGAGATTACCTGCTGCATCGAATGCCAGACTGGTCGGCTCGTTGAATTGACCTGGTGCACTCCCGGCACCACCGAACTGGTAGCGGAACTGTCCATTACTGTCGGTAACAACAATCCGCTTATTGCCGGTATCGGCAATATAGACGTTGTCTGCCGCATCAACCGCAATCCCACGTGGTCCAAAGAAGCCGAGTGGAGCTGCTGCATTACGGGCCGGATCGCCCTCGGTAATCGTTGCCCGCCGGCCATCACCGAGATCCATATCACCGCTCCCCCAGCTCGCTATTGGGCGCAGATCGGCACTGTATTTGACGACCCGCGCATTCCAGGTGTCGGCGATGTAGAGATTGCCCTGACTATCGAACGCCAGTCCTCGCGGTTCGTAGAGCTGATCCAGGCCGTTGCCCTGGCTACCAAAATTACGAACCAGTGTACCGTCAGGAGCAAAGACTTCGATACGGTGGTTGTACGTATCGGCCACATAGATCTGCCCCTGTTGGTCAATGGCAATCCCTGTCGCACCACTGCCACCGCTCGACAATCTGATCTCGTTCAAAGCGGCCAACCGCAGTTCGGGCGCTGCGGTAACGGTCGTTGTTGGAGCCGCCCCGCCTGCTAAATCGCGCCGTAGCCACACCTCGACCTCACGGCCACTGAGAATCAGCGGCTCCGGCAACTGACGGAAGAGCAGATAACGTCCCAGGGTCGGCCAGTTTTCGCGTTGGAACGGCCAGAGCAGCACATCAAATGGACCGTGTAATTCACTACTCAAATCGCGGCCACAATCGGCCTGAGCAGCGGCTGCCGACCAGGTACTGTAGTAGAAGCGCTTATACCCTGGACTCTGCGGGGAACACTTGTTACCTTCGGGAAACCACCAGTTGAAGACCCCTGCCTGCCCGTAAGGTTGCACATACGACTCGCGCAGAATATCGCGCAACCGATCCGTGACGAAGGGGCGGTACAGTATCACAATGGGTGCCAGGTCACGATTACCGTCGGGCATTGTCACCGTTAATTGATCTACCGACGGCACTCGCCCCAGCTCACTTCCATTCACCCAGGATATATTCTTGAAGTCGCGCAGATACCACTGCAAGGGCCAGGCCAGCGAACCTTCTGCGCTCCTGTCACCACCATCCAGAATGAGTGGCATGGTCAAGCCACCGGTGGGGTCTTGTGGGCCCCGGTTACCACGGGTCAGATTAATCGCCAGATCACGAATATCGGCGGCATAACGCGGTACATCAGGGGCTGTCTGAGTGTAAATAAGTGGTTCAACCGGGACATCGGGATGACCATACACCACTAGCCACGTGGCCCGGATCATATACGCCGCCAGCAGAAACGAGACCGTGATCCCCAATGCTGCACTAACCGGACGTATCCCCAATCGGCCTATCAACGAAAGCAACGCATAGATCAGACCAAACACAATCAGGAGTGGGACAATTGCCTGTAAGATTGCAGTTTGCCCGCCCGTACTCAAACGCCAGAAGGCGACACCAATGGCTACGCCGAGCAGAACCACCGTTATCGGTACGAGCCATATCTGTCTATCAGGCCGCTCTCGCCGGATAACATCAATAAAACGTCCACAAACCCACGCCGCGAGCAGATTACCGGGTAAGGACATGTGAACAACCAGCCACGGCATCTTTTCGCCAGCCCATGAGAAGATGATTATGGCAGTAAAAAACCAGAAAACAACCAGAAGGGGGTAGAGCGACCATGGTGCCATTGCTTTCAGGCGTGCAGACTCATCAACATCGGCCAGATCACTCACCTCGGCATCGGGCGCAGATGACACCGCTTGCTGCTTAATCTGCCAGCGCCGTATCACGGCGACGATCATCGCCCCAACCACCCCCAGTCCACTGAAGACGGCCAGTGGTTCATACAGCGGTAACAACATCAGATAGTAGTACCAGGGCTGGTCACCACGGGCGTACTCTTGCTGACTACCCAGCCAGTAGATAAGACCGGCCGTGATACCGTCAATTGCCCCCGGCAGATAGGTAAAGAAACTGGTATACAGCACCAGGTATATACCGCCCAAAATCGCCAGTGCTGTCCACAGTGTGTTGCGTTCGGTTTGCCATAGCGCTCGCAGACGCGATGTTAATACCGGTTCTGGCGGCCAGAGACGCTGACAGAGCCATGCCAGTACCAGCGCTGAAGCAATCAGAAATGCCTTTTCGCCAACGTATAAGCCTCGACCAAAGGGCAATGGTGGATTGATGATCATCAGCGCTACACACAAACCGATGACCACCAGCAACACGATATTCAGATAGCGCGCAAAACGGCTCTCAGCCAGCAGTCGCATCAAGACGAAAACACCGAAGATGAACAGCAGAATGTAGTAGAGTTCGTGGGTAGCAATTGCCAGTGCTAATCCTACTGCAACCAGATACAACCACTGCGCTCTACCTGTATCGATCCAGCGCAATGCGCCGATCACCATCCACAGTTCCCACAGCACCATCAGCCCATCGTGGCGGGCAAACCGGGTATAGTAGAGAAGTGACGGTGAAAAACCAAGCAGAAGAGCGGCAATCAGCGCCCCTCCTCGCCCTAGATATGGACGCAACCACCAGGCCGATGCTACCAGACCAATCCCGGCAAGCGCCATTGGCAAACGAGCCTGCGCATCGCCGTCGCCAAACAAAAAGTAGGCCAGTGCGGTCAGAAAGTAGAGTGATGGGCCATGGTAAACCGGATCGTAGCAATAGGTCTCGTGGTACAAACCACCACGGGCATTACCATCTTCGTCCAGTCCATTCCAGCACGAAAATGATCCAGCCCCAGTATACAGCCGCCAGCTCGACCAGGCGTGGATTGACTCATCGTGGTGCAACGCCATGCGATCCAGTCCCCACAGGTGGGCAATAATGCTGGCGATGATAATCAATGTATATGCTGCCGTCTCCCAATTCAGCCAGCCGGCTCGTAAGCGCCGGCTGAGCAGGCTTTCGGTTACGAAGGTCTGTGTTGCCATAATGATCCGTACTATGAGTGGTTGTCTACTCTCCCATCCGCAGTGATCCACCAAGCCCGATCCCGATCTGGCGCGCCAGTTCTGGCCGTACCGCAACCACAAAATCGGTTGAGCCAAGCCCGACTGGTGGCTGCCGGAACATCAGATATTTCCATAGCTGGACTGCTGTTTCATAGTCGAGTGGATTGCGCAATAGCCGTTCGAGCAGCGAACTACCGGTACCATTGATACGATACGTCTGATCTTCGGGGAACCACCAGCGCAAGGGGTAGCGCTGCAAGACAAACCCTTGCAGATAGGTTCGATTTTCCGGATAGCGATCCAGATTCTCTTGCAAGATCAGTACCGCCTGGATGTCAGCCGGTGGCGGGCCATTCAGTCTGCCACCCGGCACCGAAACCGCACCCGGCCAGTCTCGCAGATACCAGAGCCAGACCGTCTCGTTATCGTACATCACCGGCAGGCGCGTCCCTCCGGCCCGCCGCAGCGCTGCCTCTTCCAATCGTCGCACCACCCGCATCACATCGGGCGAGGTTTGCGTATACACCATCATCTCACGCGCAACATCTCCGGTCTGATATGCCAGTCGCACGCTGCTACGCACGGTATACAGACCAATCGCGACCATCAGGCAAATGGTCGTCAGTGCGGCAGCGACAGTCCATCCCCAACGCAGCGCACTCCCAACGATGAGAAGAATGACTAACGCCAGAATGAAGAGCAAAACCATCCAGGGTTGAATGGGTGATGTTGGGCCGGCAGCGACCGTAATCGAGAGCAGCAGAAAACCCAGGCAGATGATCAAACCGAGCAACAAACCAAAGCTAAACAACGATCCCCTGGGAAGACCCAACCATCCCGCTCGATTGTCCTTAAGCCAATTTCTGGTCTCTGCGGAGAGCGGAGCCAGATCACCCGCCCCTGACGTGCGGGTCTCAACATCCGGTCCAGCGGTGACTTCGACCGGTGTTGCCAGCTCATCCCACATCTGCTGCCAGTATGCCACCTGTTGCTGGGCCAGTTCGACAACCCTGGTCGATCCCCAGGCCAGCAAGAGGGTGAGCGGAAGCGTCATATGAATGGTTAGCCACGGCATCTTCTCGCCAGCCCAGGTGTAAATGGCGAAGGCAGCGACTGACCACCAGGCAATCAAACCGACAGCGAACGCCTCTGGTCGACGCTGCCGCACCGCCTGGACGGCAAGCGGCAAGCCGATCATCGTTCCCAATACCAGCAACGGCTCGTAGATCGCAAGAATAACCGCATAGTAATGTGCCGGCTGACTGCCGCGCTGCACATTATGCTGGGCCAACCAGTACAGGAGCGAACCGGCCACCCCCGAAATCAGCCCCAGCAGGTTGGTCAGCATAGCAGTGAATAACAGTGTATAAATGGCAGCAAAAATGATCAGGGCAACCTGCCAGCGCCGATCAGCAACCAGGCTGCGGCAGAGGAGAGCTGCCGGCTCACCGCGTATCAGTGCTCGCTCCCACGGCGTCGTACCCGTGGCATCACGGCGGAACCAGATGAACCAGACGAACACTGACAGCATGGCGAGCGACAACACCAGCCCACTCAGAATCGCCGGATGGTTCACAAAGCGACCAATATCGGTCAGATAGCGCAACCCATTCTCCCAGACACTCCGCCCACCATCATTGTCAGCCCGATTGCGCACCAGCAGCGCGTAACCATTATCTTCGGTTTCGAGTGGTGGCCAGCCAAAGAGTGGGCCGGGTTGAGCCACCTCAATCGCCCCATTCGCATCACGGCGCGCATGATGGGCACCGTCAACCACCGCTGTACCGGGAAGAACAAAGACCAGCAGAGCCAGCATCACCCCCAGGCCGGTAAGCAAGGCGATGCCGGGCCGATACACCTGCCAGCAGAAGAGCATCACCAGCAGCACAGCAAAGATCAAGATGTAGAGATACGTGGTCTCCTGATTGGTCAGCATCAGAGCGAGGGCAGTGATCCCCAGATACAGCCAGCGTGGACGCGGATCGGCGGCGTAGCGCACAATCGCCACAAACACCAGCATTTCACAGACAACCGAGTAGATGTCGTGGCGAAAAAAGCGCCCGACGTAGAGCGCTACCGGCGAGATCAACAGGTAAATGCTGGCAACCAACGCTGCCCGCCGCCCAATCACCGGGCGGAGCAATATCGGACTCAAGGTCAGTGCGATACTGAACAGGGCTGCACTCAGCCGGGCCGTTGCATCATTATCGCCAAACAGGAAAAAAAACAGCGCCCCCAAAAAGTAGAGCAGTGGGCCGTGCAAGAGTGGATCGTGCATATAGCCGCGCCCACTGAAAAGAAACCACGAGTATGCCGCGTGTAACGTCTCGTCGTGGTGCAACGCCCGATCACCCAATGCCCACAACCGACTCACAATCGCCAGCA
The DNA here is from genome assembly GCF_034434295.1 of Chloroflexus sp. GTDB lineage: Bacteria > Chloroflexota > Chloroflexia > Chloroflexales > Chloroflexaceae > Chloroflexus. The sequence continues at coordinate 89,178 of NZ_DAOTZQ010000050.1, read as the reverse complement.
CGGCAATGACCGCGTAGCAAAGCTGTTCTACGGTTGGAGTCCAGCGCCGTTCAACAATCTCAGCATTTGACATAGATTCCAGTGCATTGCGAAGTATACCGCATAAATCGCAGGCATTGTACACGAACGCACAGCGCAGAGCAAGCCTCGTCCTCAAATATTCAGTACGGGAAGAAATCATCCGGCATTAATCTGGTATCGCTAAGCAATGCTATCAGCCGTTGCCCATCACGCTGCACCTGGCTAATCCTTGCCCCAACGTAACGCTCCTGGTACCGCCAGTACACCAGATCGTCAACGCGAAGATCGATATGCTCTGGTCGCAAATAGCCACCGGTGAAATCAATAATTATCTGCTGCTCGGTCAATTCATCAACCGGTAAATCGGTATAGCGTCGTCCATATCCACGACGAATCACCAGAATTGTACGAAGTGAAGGTTGTGACATAACCAACGTATGTTTCCCATCAAATCCAAGGTCCTGATATTTACTATCACCAGGCTACATTCATCTCTCTACCAAAGCACTTCACCAGCACCTGTCCATCCAGGCTGCGGAGCGTAATGTACAAAAATTCTACTTTTTTTATCCTGACTTGTGATCCGGCATCGTCTTCACCAATCGCCGACAGCCCCACAAAAGCGCCTGAGCACAATGTCCCTGTCCATACCCCTGTTAATGGTAAAGCGACGTGCACCATCATACCGCAGTTTGCTGCTACACAAAATAACGCTAACCAATCCGCAGCCATGCAAAGAGCGCCACCCCCACCAAACGCATCATCCCGGCTATCAGTAGCACGGTAACAATACCAATGGCGTCGGCGAGTAAGGTGGCGATTAAGGGCATTATGAATAGTGCCAGGTTTTGCAACGTCTGGAAGAGGCCAACGTAGGTAGCCTGTTGCCCGGCAGGGATCGTACTCAAGACCAGATCAAAGTTCACCAGGTCATTTCCGGCCACACAAAAACTGACCAGCCCAGCCAGCAGTGCCAGCAACCAGGGTGCTTCGGTGATTGCCAGTCCAAAGGGGTAGAGTGCCATGCCGAGGCTGCTGGCCAGCAAGACGCCCCTGTTCCCCAACCGGGGCACACCGGCAGACCAGACCGCATACGCGATCAAGAGCACACCATTCCCAATCGTGCTAATCAAACCGATCCAGGCATCGTTCAAGCCGGCTTCACGCACATAGTAAAGTGGGATCAGCGGAATAGCCATTGCCATCCCACTGCGGAAGACAAACGCGCTCAAAGCGTAACGAACAAATGCTGGCGGTGCCTGCCGTAAAGCAAGTAGTAATGCACCTTTCTTATCGCTATCAGGGGCCAGCTTCCGCTCAGGCAACATGATTGCCCGCGAAAAGAAAAAGCTCAGTAGGCCACCAACGACCGATCCGATAAAGACCACCTGATAATTGAGTGGAAAGGGAAACAATTCAAGCACTGTACCGATGATAGCAACCGTGACAGCAGTGGCAAGGCCGAGACTCGACCAGCGCATACTCATCAACGCATAGCGACGCTGTGGCCCGGCTACACCACCCATCACAATGGTAAAAGCAACATTGACAAAGGTCGAAGGGATGGTCACCAGCGCCCAGATGATAATAATCGTCCACGGCACTGCCTCAAGCGGTAAAAAGAATGGAAGACAGCCAAACACCGCATACGAGACCAATACCCAGAACCGCATGCCCGAATACCAGACGACGATGTTGCGCTGTCGTTCGAGAAAACGCCCGATTGGCAGGGCAAACAACGCACCTGCCAACGCCGGCAATGAGGTAATTAAACCGACCAGCAAGCTTGACGCCCCTAACCGAGCCAGAAACACCGGCAGGAAAACGCTTACACCCGTAACAATACCTACCCCAATCCCATCGATAAGAACGTTCCGCACATTCCGCTCGGTTACATCGGTCGGATGCAGGAGTGCACGCAGCTCGGTGCGCGAAATGAGTGGTCGCATGGTGAACTGCCTTTGATCGGCCCGCAGTATTGCGAGCGATCCCTCATCGGGGCGAAAATCAGTGCGCGGCCAATTGGCCGCGCACAAAGAATGGTGGGCGATACTGGACTCGAACCAGTGACCTCATCGGTGTGAACGATGCGCTCTAACCAACTGAGCTAATCGCCCGCGTTCTGGCGAAGAGTATAGCACATTTGGCCGGTTTGTGCAAATGATCGATCCCTACTATACTATTGCTAAGTCGTTGCTTGCGTTTGTGCGTTATCCCATAGCTCTTGTTTGTCGGTATCACATTCGCGCCTGTCTCTTCCCGGCAGGTGCCATGTTAACGGTTGTTGTTATGACAGTTCCATCAACAATATCTGACCCGCAATCCCTCGCTGAAGCACGTTACTTCAATCGCGAATTGAGTCTGATCGAGTTCAATCGCCGTGTGCTTGAAGAGGCGATGGATGCACGCAATCCTTTGCTTGAGCGTGTGAAATTTCTGGCAATTTTTGCCTCCAATCTTGATGAGTTTTTCATGATTCGCGTCAGTGGGATCAAGCAACAAATTCGTGCCGGTGTTCAGAAACGTTCACCCGATGGCCAAACGCCAGCAGAGCAGCTCAGTGCGATTCGCCGCATTTTGATCCCTCTCCTTGAACAGGAACGCAAGCTTTTGCTCTACGACTTACTTCCCGCTCTGCAAGAACAGGGGATTGCGATTCTCAATACGGCAACGCTCAACGATGATCAACGAGCCTGGGTAGCCGATTACTTTCGACGGCAGGTGTTTCCCGTCTTAACTCCACTCGCGTTTGACTCGAGCCGACCTTTCCCGTTTATCTCGAATCTGAGCCTCAATCTCGCGGTGGTGATTCGTGATAAGGCAAAAGGTGAACTCTTTGCCCGCGTTAAGGTACCTGAAGTCTTACCACGCTTGATTCCACTCCCCCATGAGCTATGCCCATCGGTTGGCGATCTGCCCGCCACCCGCTGCCATTGCTTTGTCTGGCTCGAACAGGTAATCGCCGAACACATTGAGCAACTGTTTCCGGGGATGAATGTGGTGGAAGTGTACCCCTTTCGAGTCACCCGCAACGCTGATGTTGAGATTGAGGAAGACGAAGCCGACGATCTGCTGGCTACGATTGAGCAGGGGTTACGGCAGCGTCGGTTCGGCGAGGTGGTTCGTCTGGCAGTTGACGATGCCATGCCCGACCGCATCTGCCGCTTACTGGCAGCCAACCTCAAGGTTAGTGCCGAAGACATCTACACCGTGCGTGGCCCACTCGGCCTCAGCGATCTGATGCAACTGACCCAAATCGACCGCCCAGACCTGAAAGATCCACCGTATGTTCCCCGCCTGCCGGCAGTGTTGAAAAATACGCCAAATCTCTTTGAAGCGATTAAGAAGCAAGATATTCTGCTACACCATCCGTACCACTCATTCACCCCGATCATTGATTTTATTCAGGCGGCAGCCGAAGATCCGCAGGTGCTGGCGATCAAGCAAACCCTGTATCGGGTCGGTCGCAATTCACCCATTGTTCAGGCATTAATGCACGCTCGTGAGCAGGGTAAACAGGTAACCGTCGTTGTTGAACTTAAAGCCCGTTTCGATGAAGAGAACAATATCATCTGGGCACGGGCTATGGAACGTGCCGGCGTCCACGTCGTGTATGGTCTGGTAGGTCTGAAGGTACATGCCAAGCTGGCGATGGTAGTCCGGCAGGAAACTGATGGCATTCGGTGTTATGTTCATCTCGGTACCGGCAATTACAACGCGACAACAGCTCGTGTCTACACCGACCTGGGGCTACTCACCTGTCGGCCTGAAATTGCGGCAGATGTGGTTGATCTCTTCAACTACCTGACCGCCTATAGCCGGCAGAAGGAGTATCGCACCCTGTTAGTGGCACCGGTGAACTTACGTCGCCGCATCACCGAATTGATCGAAGAGGAGATTGCCCTTCACCACTTGCACGGGAATGGGCGACTTATCTTCAAGATGAATGCGCTGGTTGATCCCAAAATTATCGATGCGCTGTATGCTGCCTCGCAGGCCGGTGTTCAGATCGATCTGATCGTGCGCGGGATGTGCTCGTTGCGACCACAGGTGCCAGGGCTTTCGGAAACGATTCGCGTGCGGTCAATTGTTGGCCGGTATCTCGAACATAGTCGGATTTACTATTTTCACCACGGCGGCAAACCGAAGATCTATATCGGAAGTGCCGATTTGATGGAGCGCAACCTTGATCGGCGCGTCGAAGAACTATTTCCACTGGTTGATCCGGCAGCTATGCAGTACGTCACCGAGACACTGCTCAGCACCTATCTTGCAGACAACCTGCGTGCCCGTGAGCTGCAACCCGACGGTCGTTATGTTCGGATAACGCCTGATGGCACTGAGGTAATCGATAGTCAAGACCCGAAACGGATCATACCTGGTTGTTAATAAGTTCGGCTGATCGGCGAGCATGTTTCAGGCGCTGCTTGAGATCGCGTGCTGCTAGCGTAAAACCACCATCGGCACCGTCAACAAAATGGATTTGGCGCCCCATACGCTCAAACACCAGACACGTGAGCATTACTTCTGGCGAGCGATGTGCACCGAATACCAGATCTCCAGTGCTGAACCGGGAGTGTAATAACTCCAGCAACTGCTCGTGGCGTTCGTCTGAGCCAGAGATGATCATGCGCAAGGCGTCGTCGTATTTCCGGTAGTCAGCGGCAGTCGTGACGTGTTGGCGATACTGATCCCACCACGGATCTTCGCCGCGCAGGCGCTGCAACCAGCGGTAACCACGAACACCCAGGTTGAGACCGTAGATTTGGGCCCAATAACGTAGCTGTGCCAGGCGACCATCGCCCCCGCGTAAGCGGGCTTCAGGCCAGAGCGCACCGGGTCTGGCACTTGCCTGCATCATCGTGTAATGTAATGGATGATACGCCTGATCGCCACCATAAAGCTGTTCAATCGCTTCAATGATCGAACGGTACACTGTCATTGAACTGGTTGGGTCTGAGCGAAGGTTTGCCTGGACGATCAGACACAATGCGGCTCCATGCGCCGGCGGAATGGTATCCCATCGACATTCAAGACCGCTCAAATTGGCGGCATCCGCATCTCCAGGCTGGATTAAACATTCTTCAGCACAAGCCTCATCTTTGATCAATTGCTCGGCATAACTGATCCCACCGCCACTAAACACCGCCTGCGCCACATGCTGCGTCAGTGCCAGTCGCCCGACCAACACCTGATAGCCGGCATTCATGATTGTGGTCACCGGCACCGCCCCAACCCGTAGCTCCAGGTTAAACGCTTGCTGCGAGAGCGCACTTACCGCGCTCAGGGCCTGCGCCGTCGTTTCAACCAGAGTCGGTGGTACGGCAATCGAAGCCCCGTCACCACCAAACACGAACGGAATTTCAACCTCACCGGCAACATTCAGTGCGGCTGTGATCGTTGCCGCACCGATCATATTGACCTCTTTATACCGGCCTTCAGCAACGGCCCGTGTTGACCCCCGCACATCACAAATGAAGATTATCCAGTCATTGGGTAATGGCTGATAGGCATTCAGATCAGCAATCTCGCCGAATCTGTTCATCGTAGGAAGGCGGGCAAAAAAATCTATCGTCATGGTCTCTCTCCTGGCATCTTGTGATCAAACGTGGTACACTGAGCTTATCATGAATCGCTTAGCAAGAACGATTATGATCAGATTACGACTCTGGCTGATTGCCCTTAGCGCTCTCTGTTTCTTCTTAAGCGGGAGTGTAGCTCTTGCTCAACCCACGTGGGTTGAGCAGACTACAACCCACTTTCGGATTATTTACACTCCTGATGATGGTACGATTGCAGACAGGTATGCTCCTATTATTGACGATCTCTATAACGAGCTTAGCACCATTTTTGACTTCCGTCCGGTGACACCGCTCACCTTACGACTGTATCCTACCAGTAATGCGTACTTCGCTGCCAATCCGGCGGCCCGTAACGTCCCAGGGGTGATAGCCCATGCCGATTTTCGGCGTCGTGAAGTTGTGGTGGTTGTCGAACGGGCACGATTACAGGATGACGTCTCTCAGCTCAACAATCTGCGCCACGAGTTGACCCATATCTTTGCTGCGGAATTGAGCGACGGCAAACTGAACGTGGGTTTGCAGGAAGGGATTGCACAGTATATGGAGTTGCCGGGACCGGATCGCGATGGTAAGCTAGTGATATTGCGTGCCCTCTGGCAACGGAATGAGTTGTGGCCGTGGGCTGTACTCGATGATCGAAATGCGATCTATGGTCAACCCGAACTGAGCTATCCACAGACCTGGTCAATCGTGACGTTTTTGATTGAGCGTGATGGTTTTGACCGATTCCGACAATTTCTCACCACTCTGGCTGAAAGCAGCGGCTACCGGTCGGCAATCACTGACGTGTACGGTGTATCAACCACAACTCTCGAAGCCGAATGGCGTGCCTGGCTACCCGGTTTTCTCCAGCTCGAAGCCGACCAAATTCAGTCGGTGAGCATTGATCTGGAGCCAGTACAACAGTTGATCGCGGCAGGTGATTATGAAGCGGCACTCCGTGAGGCTGAGCGGCTCAGGACGATTGCAGATGAGGAGACACAACCGACCCTCGCTGCGTTACAGTCGCAGGCCCAAACCGGCCTGCGTGCCAATCAACTCACCGTAGCAGCCCGCACTGCATTGCTGCAAGGCGAATACGAACAGGCAGAGCGGTTGATCGGGCAGGCAGAGCAGGCTTACCGCGAGATCGGGGATCAGCGGCAGATGACAATTCTTGCCGAATACCGGGCCCGCGTCGCACGTGGCCTACAGGCAAGTGAGACGTTACGCCGGGCAAGTGAACAGGCACGCCAGTTTGATCTGGCCGGCGCCAGTGTCAGTGCTGAAACGGCGGCTCGCGAGTTTGCCGCCCTCGGTGACGAAGTGCGTCGTGACAACGCATTGGCCCTGCGTCGTAGCCTGGCTGCCCAGCAGCGCACGATTGCTGTGGCTTTGCTCTTCCTCGGCGCGGCTGTTTTGTCGATTCGGTTGATCAGCCACCAGCTTATGACGCCTTCTCGACCGTGGTGATGCACGGTAGATCAGGTGGTAATGGGCAACCAGACCAGTCGCAATGCGGAGTATCCCAAACGTATCTCCGCTTTTGCGCTATCTACATTATGACACAAAACGTAGCACCTGCATCAGCCTGCGCTACGTTGGGATGATCCTGTGAATGCAGCGTATGCACCGGCAATGGCAGCAGTATCACATCTGAAAGATGCAATGCCTGGCACACAATCCAAGACGTAATCGTTCATCACATCTCGTGTATGGAGACGTGAACAGGCATATGCACCGTGCGTAGGGGCGGGTTCCGCCGCCCCTACCCGCCCAGCTACGCATCGATCACATCCAGACTCATCTGTTGCCCGGTGGAAGCGTGTGCTCCCAGGGAGCCAGGAATAGATGTTGCTACCCCTCATTGCTCTCCCGGCGACCGGACTATCCCCGTACCTGCACCATATCAGCAGGTACCGGGAAATGCCGGCATAAATCGGCAACTTCGCCTGCGATCCGACTCAGGCGGGCATCATCATCGGGATACATCAACACTTCGCCGATCCAGGCCGCAATCTGAGCCATCTCTGGTTCGCGCATACCGCGGGTCGTTACCGCAGGTGTCCCGATCCGAATCCCACTCGTCTTCATTGGCGGTTGTGGATCATCGGGGATGGCATTTTTGTTGACAGTAATCGCCGCTTTATCAAGTGCACGCTGTGCCTGTGCGCCGGTTAAACCCGTACTACGCAGATCGACCAGCATCAGATGGTTATCAGTACCACCACTGATCAGGTTCAGCCCCTGCGCCATCAATCCATCAGCCAGCGCCCGGGCATTGCGGCGGATTTGCGCCGCATACTGCCTGAATTCAGGTCGCAACGCCTCACCGAAGGCAACCGCCTTACCGGCGATCACGTGCATCAACGGCCCACCCTGCGTACCAGGAAAGACGCTTGAATTGAGCTGTTTCGCAAAATCATCGCCCATCAAGATTAAACCGCCCCGCGGCCCTCGTAACGTCTTGTGTGTGGTCGTAGTGATAATATGAGCGTGACCGACAGGTGATGGATGCTCACCAGCAGCCACCAAACCGGCGATATGGGCAATATCGGCCATCAACAGGGCACCAACCTCATCAGCAATCTGACGCATCCGGGCAAAATCGATGATGCGCGGGTATGCACTTGCTCCCGACGTGATGAGCTTGGGCCGGATTGCCCGTGCTTTACTTGCCAGATCGTCATAGTCGATCTGACCGGTTTGCGCATCTACACCATAGAAATGGACGTTGTACCACTTACCAGAGAAATTGACCGGGCTACCGTGCGTCAGATGCCCACCGTGATCCAGGCGCATACCGAGAATGGTATCACCGGGCTGAAGCAGCGCCGTAAACACGGCAATATTGGCCTGCGCTCCACTGTGCGGTTGCACATTGGCGTGAGATGTACCGAACAACTGACAGGCCCGTTCAATAGCCAGTTGCTCGATGGCGTCAACAAATTCACAACCACCGTAATACCGACGACCGGGCAAACCTTCAGCGTACTTATTGGTCAAGACCGATCCCTGCGCCTCCATCACTGCCAGACTGGTATAGTTCTCGCTGGCGATTAACTCCAGACCCTGGCGCTGGCGTTGCGCTTCCCGCTCGATCAGATCGGCGATAATCGGATCAGTTGCTCGAAGATGTTCAAGCATAGTCGTTCCCCTGTTGTCTATAGCCTCAGTTGTCTTACAACACCTGTTCACAAGTAAAGTGTGCACCATCCTGCCCTCAACATCATCGTCTTGAGAAGCAGGTCAGGTGCACCGGCCAAACCGCTATCACTGACTGCTTAACTGACCGACTCGCCGGGCTTCAGCGCAATCACCTCAGTCGTCACCCCAAATTCACGGCAATGCTCGATCAACGCCTCCGGGGTACCGGTCAGGATGGGGAAGGTACCGTAATGCTCAGGAATCGCGTATTTCGCTCCGATCAGCTTCAATGCATACGCTGCCTGCCGGGGATCCATTGTAAAGTGGTCACCGATAGGCAGGATCACCAGGTCGGGGCGATACAGCTCACCGATGATCTGCATATCCATCGTGACACAGGTATCGCCGGTGTGGTAAATCGTAAAGCCGTTGCTAAAGCGCAACACATAACCGGCAGCAGTCCCTAGATTGATGATCTGGCCGTTTTCGTAAATGGTGCTCGAATGGTGAGCGGTCGTCATCGTCGCCCGTACATCGGCTACAGTAACCGAACCACCTTTGTTGAAGCCAACTAACTGCGCTGCCGGAATACCTTCGCCTTCCAGGTACGACACCATATCGTACTGACACACAACCGTTGCCCCGGTTTCACGAGCCAGATCAACCAGATCGCCAATATGATCGAAATGGCCGTGGGTGACGAAGATGGCAGCCAGATTCTCGCGCACACGCGCTTTCCAAGGCTCCGGACATGCCGGGTTTCCATCAACCCAGGAATCAATCAAGATGTTGCGACCTTCCGGGGTGGTCAGATGGAAGGTGCCATGACCGATCAGTGTGATCGTGACATTGCGTCCGAGCGTTGCCAAGGTTGCCTCCTTCCCTCACAAAATATGATCGCTTCGCAGGCCAGATGGTCTGATAGGAAACCGAATAGTGTTGTGCTGATGACGTTTTCAGTATAACATAGAGCACGAAGATGTCTTTCGACTTTTCCCCCTTGACAGATGCTCTTCTGTGCGCTATAGTATACCCCCATGGGGTATCTAATACGGATACCGACCTGTATAATCACTGTGGAGGAGGAATAATTCAATGGCTAAGCCGATTGAGGTACACGACTCGGATTTTGCCGAGAAAGTTTTGAAGTCGAAAACGCCGGTTGTGGTTGACTTTTGGGCACCGTGGTGTGGGCCGTGTCGCGTGATTGCACCGATTCTCGATAAACTGGCTGGCGAATACGCAGGCCGCTTGACGATTGCCAAGGTTAATACAGATGATAACGTCCAGTATGCCTCGCAGCTCGGCATTCAGGGTATCCCAACGCTGGTCATTTTCAAGGATGGCCGCGAGGTAGGCCGCCTGGTTGGCGCTCGACCAGAAGCGATGTACCGCGAAATCTTTGATAAAGTTCTGGCAACGGCGTGAATACACCATCGCCGGAACCTGAATCTGCGGGTAAAACAGCAATGAGCACAGGGGTGCGTCCGCTTGCGCCAGAACGACGCGACGAAGTGTTACGGCGTTTACGGCGAATCGAAGGCCAGGTGCGTGGCATCCAACGAATGGTTGCCGAAGGTCGTGATTGCCGTGATATTGTTCACCAGATCGCAGCAATTCGGCAGGCCCTGGCCAGTGCAAATAGTGTTGTGCTGGAATGTTATGCCCAACACTGTCTAAACGACACAGAAAACTGTCGAGCTGAGACGATTAACGAGTTGATAGAACTGTTCAAGGACGTCTGTTAAAGGGTAGTAGCAGGTGCGACCATCTGGATCGCACCTGTTTTTTTGCTTATCTCTGCCACGACGGCGTTAGCCAGACAAACTGATACGGCTGTAACGTCAGAGCTGTTGTTGCTGAGACCGGCTGTTCCTGGATTAGATCCAAGAGTTCAAGACCAGGGCCGTACATACGCAGCAGATTCCCGGCGATTGACTGAGGATATTCCGAGAAATTGGCCAGTACCAGTACGCGCTGCGATCCGGTCTGGCGAACATAAGCCAGCACGTGGCGGTTGTCGCTGCGTACAACCTCCATCATGCCGTCACGCAGTGCCGGTAGGGTGGTTCGTAAATGGATCAGTCGGGTTAACGTGCTGAAGATCCGACCGGGTATCGTTGTCGGGTCGTGACGTTGATCCATCGCGACCTGATTGCGCAACGGACGATGCACCCAGCGACTATCGTCAGCCTTCGCCGGGTCGCTTATGTACCCGTAGTCATTGAGCGTACCAACCTCATCACCGAGGTAGATCAACGGAATACCACCGATGCTCAGCACGATACTGTGAAGCAGGATGATCCGGCGAATCGCCATGTCAATAGCCTGGGGATCGCCGCCGGCCAGGGCCTGTTCAAGACCGGCCAGCGATGCCAGCGTACCAGACACGCGCGCATCACCGGTATCGGGATTTTCTTGAAACGGCAACCCACGGGCAAACGAACCGGGAAAGCGCCCGGTGTAGAAGGCATTCAGAAACTGACGATGCCCCCAGGGATCAATACCCACCGTACGGGCATCGTTATCGTCGAATGTCCAGCCAATATCATCGTGTGAGCGCAGGTAATTGATCCAGGCACATCCGGGCGGTAGACGGAAACGATGGCTTAGGGAATGTGCCAGTAGCTTGACTTCCCGCGTCGCCAGCGTCTCCCAGAGCAATGCCATCAACAGGGGATTGTACGAGAGCTGGCACTCCTGCGGGCTGACATAACTTAGCACGTCATCGGGATGGACAATCGCCTCCGATTTGAAGAGCAGAGCTGGCGCTGTGATGCGTGCAATCGCGTTGAAGGCTTGAATAATCTGATGTGCTTCAGGTTGATTCTCGCAATTCGTCCCCATCCGCTTCCAGATGAAGGGAACAGCATCGAGGCGCAACACAGCCACACCGAGATTGGCCAGGAAGAGCATCTCAGCGGCCATTGCCCGAAACACTGCCGGATTAGCGTAATTGAGATCCCACTGAAAACTGTTAAAGGTTGTCCAAACCCAACGCTGCATATCAGGTCGCCACGTGAAGCTCCCGCGCCGCACGGTTGGAAAAATTTCGCGCAATGTTCGCTCATAGGCATCGGGCATGGTTCGATCCGGGAAGAGGAAGTAAAACTCTTGATAATCGAGGTCACCAGCCTGCGCACGTTGCGCCCACTCATGCTCGTCAGATGTGTGGTTAAACACAAAATCGAGGACAAGACTGATCCCGGCAGTATCAAGCTCACGAGCCAGATCGGCCAGTTCGGCAGTTGTCCCGATATGCGGATTAACCCGTCGGTAACTACTCACCGCATAGCCGCCATCGTTATTCCCCTCCGGCGCTTCAAACAGGGGCATGAGGTGAAGGTAGGTTAATCCTAGCTCACGAAAATAGGGAATAAACTCGCGCAAACGAGCAAGAGTCCCACAGAAACGATCAACGTAGAGCACACCCCCCATCATACGTTCCGATTGAAACCACTCGGTATCAGCTTCACGCAACGCATCACGCTGTTTGAGCCAATCCGGTCGTTCCAACCAGCTCTGCGCCATTGACAGTAACAATTGCTCAAGATGGTAGAAGAAGTCATACTGCGTGCCGTAGAGACCGAATAGCAATTCAAAGAGGCGTGGCCACTCTCGCCGCAGACGTTGTTCAAATACATTCCATGCCATCACAGCGCCACCGGCCTCAGCAAATGCCTGCGCAACCCGCGGTAACAGTCTGGTCAATGACCGTGCCGCTTCCCGTTGAATTCGTTCCCAATCGTGCATATCAGAACCTCGCCAATACACTACCCGGTCGGGCAATAGTTTCCAGAGCACAAGTATCGCTGAAAAGCATGAATCTGGCAACAGATGGCCGAAAAACGTAGCAATCCTGTACATACGGTACTGCCGACCAGACAACTACCAGCTAACCGGCATGCTGTGACGTTATGTCAAAATGATATTATGCGAGACGAAGGGTGAACGGCACGATGAGGGTGCAGTTTCTATCGCATCACCAAATGTATGGTAAGATATGGTGCTATGGTTACGACCACACCGCACAACCTGTTTCGCCGCCTGGGACCAGCACTGTTGCTCGGTGTTGCCCTCGTGATCGGGCTGGAGTGGGGACTGCCTGCTGCCGGTATTCCAGCTTACCTGCTTCCAACCCCATCGCGCGTGATAACTGCTGCACTTCAGCCTGAAGTGCGGCTGATATACCATACCGGTGCTACCGCCAGCGCCGCACTCCTTGGCCTGGCAATCGGCATTTGTATCGCACTTACCCTGGCCATCGCCTTTATCTTTGTCCGTCCGCTGGAAGATGCTCTCTACCCGTGGATTCTGCTCGGACAAAGCCTACCTTCAGTTGCGCTAGCCCCACTCCTCACCATCTGGCTGGGTGACGGCATTGCCCCCCGGGCTGCGATGGCAGCACTCTTTGCCAGCTTCCCGTTGCTTATTGCCACCATCAGCGGTCTGCGGCGTCCGGCACCCGAACAACTAGCCATGATGCAGGCTTATGGCGCTTCACAATGGCAAATCTTGCGGATGCTCCGTTTGCCGGCAGCACTTCCATTCATCTTCAGTGGATTGCGCATCGCGGGGGCGCTGGCTGTCATTGGGGCGCTGGTTGGTGAGCTGGCCGGCGCAGGACGGGGTTTGGGCTACCTGATTACGACCTCTACCTATCGGTTAGCCACCGATCGAGCCTTTGCCGCTGTCGCGGCAGCTGCTAGCCTGGCCCTGGCACTGCACGGTGTTTTTCTCTTACTTGAACGGATCATTGTGTTCTGGGAACGGGAACGGTAAGTGCGGCGTGGATCAGTTGAACGAAGAGGAACCCATATGTCACACCGTACCTTACTACTATTACTCCTGTTTGTGGTCTTGCTTGTCGCTACCGGTTGCACGAACACAGCCCCAACCAGCACGTCGCCGGAAGTGACGAAGGTCACGATGCGATTACAGTGGCTACCCCAGTTTCAGTTTGCCGGCTATCTGGTTGCCGAAGCACGTGGCTACTACCGCGATGCTGGTCTGGACGTGACCATCTTGCCCGGTGGACCCGATGCCATACCGCTACCACTAGTTGCGACAGGTGCCGACACCTTCGGTAGCACCGGTGCCGATACGATTCTGATCAGTCGCGAACAGGGCATCGAGGTGGTTGCACTGGCAACCTGGTTCCAGGCCAGTCCGGTAGCGTTTATGGTGCATCGTGATAGCGGCATTCGCTCACCGCAAGACTTCGTTGGGCGCCGGGTTGGTATGTTCTACGGCGACAATGTTGAGACTGAATATCGGGCGTTGCTGGCGGCTACCGGCGTCGATCCGGCAAGTGTGAATGAAATACCGGGTGATTATAGCCTGGCCCCCTTTCTCGAACGGCGTGCCGATGTCTGGCCGGTGTATGCAACCGATCAGCCATACACAGCACGTGCTGCCGGAGCCGATATTGACCTGATCCTTGCCCGTGATTACGGTGTTGAGCTGATGGGTGATGTGCTCTTTACCACTGCCGGGTTTGCCCGTAACAACCCAAATACAGTACGAGCGTTTGTACAGGCTACGTTACGCGGCTGGCAAGAGGCACTGAATGATCCGGCAGCCGCAATCGAGATCATTCTGGCCCGCAACCCGGACTTCGACCGAGGTCATCTGGAGTTTGAAGCCACCGAAACGATCAAGCTTCTTCGCTACGGGATCGGCGAGCGCTGTGTTGGCGCCAGTGATCGGGAAGCGTGGCAGAAAGAGGCGCAGCTTCTTCGTTCGTTAGGTGTGCTGAAGAGCGATATTGATCCAGAAACTGTTTTGTTCTCCGACGCAGTTGATGAGTACTACCGCTCACAGGGCATTGCATGCCGATAAGTAGGGGCGGGTTTAGAACCCGCCCCTACAGATGGTGCATGTACCCAATCATACGACGACCGAGGGGGCTGAAAGGATCCGTCTTGGATCGCGTGCCAGGGATTATATGTTTCAGATGTGATATGAGCGCTGGCGTTCGCGGTCTGGCAGTTTTAGCGATACGGTTACGTGCTGCGATAACATGTTGGGGCGACAGTCTATCTTCTGTCGCCCTACATAACACTCAGAATACTACCATTGTCTAGCGTGACGGAGCCATCTGACCACCGGATGATGGCAATCCCCGACCAAATAGCGTCAGATACATCAACCGATATACGTCAGTGTTGTCGAACCGTCCGCTAAACGTGCGCGACATCTCAATTGCGTTCAAACCCTGCGCACGAGAGATAATGCCACCTGATACATCAGGCGTGCCAACCCAACTTACAGCAAATGCCATACGATTACCGTAGGCGTCAGGCTCACTCAGGAATGGAGGCGAGTTGCGGCCATCAGACAACATACCGTCCGGCTCGAAGGATGTATTCCACCCCAGCCAGGGAATTTTTTCTCGGTATACCCTTGCGCTTTTAGGCAAATTTGATGCATACTACTTAATAGTGATCAGGCTATCACGTTGCGCCAATGTCGGCGCGATATTTCCCAAACGTATCACCATCTGTAAGGAGTGCCCTCCATGGAGCTGCTACTGCAACTACTGGTTGCGGGAGTCTGGACGTTAGCGCTTGTTAATAGCCTGCGTCGACTGGTACGCCTGGCCCGCGTTTCTCATCTGCAACGTTGGGACAGCAATATTCGGGTGCGATCTGGACTGAACAGAATCTGGTGGTGGCTGGGCCGGGAAGAGTTCTGGCACCCGGCACGCTATGATATTGCGTATGCCCTCCAGATTTCACTCCTGGTGTTTCTGTTCGTCTGGCATATGGCGAATTAACTGGCTTTTGCGTATCGTCCTCGATGCCGGCAAAGCCGGACTGTACAGATTGAATGTCCCAGACGTGCTAAAAGTTTATCGCTGCACCAAAATGTAGCTTATGGAGGGGCAGTGGTGAGATAACCGGCTGGTTGCCAAATCTCACTGTGACCGAGAGCATGGCTTCCACATGCGATGTGATACTGCATACATACTGCGTATCATAATCCAAGATGTCTCCTTTATTACCACAGAGACACAGAGGACACAGAGGATCTGGTATGAGGGCGACACATGCGTCGCCCCTACGACGCCGACGATAACCCATTAGCGACGCGCTGGTGGTACACCTGGTAACGCTTCAGCACGAGGATCACACCTGAACGATGCCCATTGTTGCGCAAGATTTGGTATCACTCAAGCAGTGCTTCCCCTGCAACCCTTTCAGATTGCTTACACATCGCTGGGATCACCCTATCAAAACACCTCACCAAATCAAACCTTTTTCTGTGCTATGATGCAACCAGATGAGAGCCTTTGCGACCGATCCCTGAAGGATGAACTGACCGTCTCAGGTAGCATCCAGAGGTAGGCATCTGTCGAATAGGTGTTTAGTATCGGTAGCAGGGAGATGCCTGTGAATATTCGCTGGACCGCAGTTATTTCCGGTTTCATGACCGATTTCGCACTCACTATTCTCTTGCAAATGTTCATTGTTCTCATTGGGCAAACCACGGTCTTTACCGATCCGTCACTGCAAAACCCGATCCACATCGTGCTTATTTTAATCGGTGCCGTCCTGACCGGCGTGGGAGGATTTGTCGCCGCCTGGCTGGCAGGTGAGTCATTTGCCATACATGGCTTTCTAGTAGGCGTGGTTGGCATTCTGGTGGCGGCATTGGTCAATGTGGGGGTGGCAGTACCGCCATTGTTGTTGTTGGGACAGGTTATTGGCTGTGCCTGTGGAGCACTGGGTGGCGCATTGGCCGGACGTTTGCGTATCTCAGTAAGGATTAAGTAGAACCAGTTTGATAACCAGGAACAGGGCACCCTGCTCGATAATCTCTTTCCACAATCGGTATGCAACGTTGCACACAGTACCGGCACCATCCTTCCGCACGTACTATGCTCGATCCCAGGCACGGGTGGGAACAGTCAGACCATTGCTCTCTTCCAGACGGATGGACGGGTTGCATAGGGGCGGGTTTTGAACCCACCCCTACGGTCGCGGCATCACGCAACCATCGTCATTGGCGCAGATGATCAATCACCGTCAGAATGAAAGATGGTGGCGGACAGAAGAGGTGCAACGGACGCCCGTGGATCGGGTGCGGAAGATGGAGTTCGGCAGCATGCAGCAACGGATGGGTCAAATGGAGATCAGCTACATCCATTACCCCACCATACCGTTCATCACCGAGGATCGGACAACCGAGCGCCGCCAGGTGTAACCGAATCTGATGGGTTCGTCCGGTCAGTGGCGTTGCTTCTACCAGGGCCGCATGTGCGAATTGCCGACGGAGCGTAAACCTGGTATGCGCCAGTCTGATCCGTTGTCCGTTCGGCAATACACGACCGATGTCAGCCTGATCGTAGAGACGCCAGCGTCCACCTGCCGCCCGTCCATGCCCGGTCACAAGATCAGCAGTCACCGGCGGATAACCGCTACAGACGGCCAGGTATTGCTTCATCACCAATCCACGGGCAAACGCAGCCTGCAAGGGTGCATTTGCCCGCGGAGTTTTGCTCAACACCAGAATCCCACTGGTACCAAAATCGAGCTGGTGGGCCAGGTGCAACGCCGGTGGTACGCCATCACGCACCGTCAATAACCGCTGCACCACGGCAAGCACACTTCCCTGCGTGTCCCAGGGGGTATCGCCAACATAACAGGCGGGCGGTTTATTTACCACCAGTACATCATTGTCTTCATAGATGACGTGATCGAGCGTCAGTGGCGCATCACAGTAGCCATGGGTTGGTGGAAAGCGTACCGAAAGTGTCTCGCCGGCAATTGCCAGCGTGGATGCTGCTACCCGACGTTTTCCCAGCCATAGGCCACCCCGCTGTGCCGCCACCCGCCCGGCTTCACCCAGTCGTTCAGCAGCAATCTCCCCTAGCGGACGCCCGTGATCTTCAGAGGTTACAAGGAAGGAAATGACCTTCATCCCGCTTCTCGCAACACCTTACCCAAGCGGCGAGCACCTTCGATCAAATCGGCTTCGGAGAGGAGCGAAAACGCCAGGCGAAGCTCGTGTCGCCCACCGGTACCGGCGTAAAAGCGTTCGCCGGGAATATACGAGACACCAGCCGCCTCTGCGATTGGCAGCAGTGCCGTGGTATCAATCGTCGGTGGAGTACGCAACCAGACAAAAAAACCGCCTAATGGTGGCCGCCATGTCACACCCGTCGGCATGGTACGGGCCAGCGCTGCCAGCAGCGCATCACGCCGCGCCCGCAGTCCATTGCGTAACCGTAGCAAGTGCGGTTCGTAGTCACCGGCCCGGAGTAACGCGAGGACAACGTAGGCGGTGAAATGATTGACCCCGCCTCCGCTATCGAGCATGCCCGTGGAGATACAGCGCTGGATCAACGACGACGGTGCCTGCATCCAACCCAACCGTAGACCAGGGGCCAATACTTTGGCAAAACTGCCTAATCGTATCAGCATGCTCCCAGGGGCAAAACTGGCGATTGGTGGCGGTGGCGGTAAATCGTACCACAATTCTGCATATGCCTCGTCTTCAATAACCGTCAATTCGAGTGCGGTGGCCAGGCGAGCCAGCTCTGCCCGTCGTTCAGCACTCAGCGTCACACCACTCGGATTGCGAAAACTCGGCACCAGATAGAGGAAGGCGATCCGTTCACCACGCTGACGTAACAACCTGACCAGGGTTGCCACTGCGGCGATGTGTATCCCTTGTTGATCACCAGGAAGCATTACCGGGCGCAGTTTGTAATCGCGAAAAATGCGTAGCGCCAAGTGATAAGTCGGCGCTTCAACCAGCACGACATCCCCCGGTTGACTCAATTGCTTACAGAGCATATCAAGCGCCTGTGAGGTACCACCGGTAATCATTAATTCATGTTCGGCAATTGCCATCCGCTCGGCTAACAATGCGATCAGGCGCCCCGGCCCCTGCGCAAAACCATAGGTTAACGCTGCCGGTGCATCGTTGGTCAGCGTCCAGGTTACAGCCCGTAATAGCTCAGTACGTGGCAAGAGTTCAGCAGCCAGATGCCCCCAACCAAACTCGATGACACCTGGGCGTTGTACAAATTGAATGTCCGGCAGCATAGATCGTTACCCTCAGAGACGGCTGCAATGTGGAGAGCACCTTTTCCTAAGCAAGCTCTCACGGTACGAGTGTAGCGCTAATGGTATCATATTGTTGAGCAGCAATTGACTGGAAACTGTTTATACATCTGAACACTATGCAGCGTTTACGAATTATTCTGCTTATTGCAGCCACAATACTTATCACCGGTTGCACCGTCTCGTGGGACGAGTTGTTAACCAGACCGGTCGCACAGGAGCGACCGGCGCCGCCAGCAACGCGCCTGCCGGCATCAACGGCGACACCTGCACCGGCAGGCGGTGCCGCAACGATGCCGGTATTGACACCAACCCAGGCACCTGTTGCGACGATTGCACCGACACCTACGTTAGCACCACTTGGTCGTGAAGAACGTCTGAGCATCTTTCAAGAGGTCTGGGAGACGGTGCGCGATAATTACCTGTACGAAGATTTCAACGGTCTCGACTGGCAGGCAGTGCGGGCCGAGGTGCAGCCGAAGGTCGAAGCAGCCGCAACTCCGGAAGAGTTTTACGCCATTATGCGTGAGATGATCGCACGGCTAGGTGATGACCACTCGCGCTTCGAGTCACCGCAAGAGGTAGCTGCCCAGATCGCTGAAGCACGCGGTCAGTTGCAGTATGGCGGGATTGGGGTAAGTGTACGCACCGTTGATGAAGGCGGTCTGATTACCAGAGTGGTACCTGGCGGCCCCGCCGATCAGGCCGGTATTCTACCGCGCGATCTGATCGTCGCGGTCAACGGCATTCCATTTAACGATCCTGAAGCCTTCGGGCCGGAAGGGGCTATCGGTGCAGTTCGCGGCTTGCCGGGAACCAGTGTGCGACTGACGATCAAGCGCGGTGACGAAGAACCGCGTGATGTTGAAGTAACGCGCGCTATTATTGACATCGCTATCTTTAATCAAGTCACTGCCGAACGATTAACCGACGATATTGGTCTGTTATACATTCCCAGCTTCTACGTTGACAATGCCGACGCCCAGACGCGTGATGCTCTGACCACCTTGCTGGCCAACGGCCCGTTGCGCGGGATGATCATTGATGTTCGCGACAATAGTGGCGGCTACATTCACGTTATGCGCAACATTATTGCCCTCTTCCACGATGGCGGCAGTATTGGCGCTTCGGTGGGACGGAATGAGCGTGAAGAACAACGGATTCCGCGTGGTCGCACTATTCCCGAATTGACCAGGATTCCGGTCGTGATCTTGATTAGCGAAGAGACGGCTAGCGCTGCCGAGATGTTTACTGCCGGCATGCGTATTCTCCGCCAGGCAACCGTCGTCGGTGTACCCTCTTCGGGTAATACCGAAAACCTCTACGGCTACAACTTTAGCGACGGCTCACGCTTATTGCTGGCCGAGGTAGCGTATCAGTTACCTGATGGAACACTCATCGAAGGTACCGGTATCATCCCCGATGTGCTGATCGAGGCCGAATGGTGGCGTTTCCCGCCTGAACAAGACCCGCAGTTGCTGGCTGCTCAAGAGATATTGAACGCACAACCTTGAGATAGACGGGCACGGCCGACTACGCCCGAGAGCTGGTTATGAACCCGGCAGCCTGCACATGATGTGCAGGTTGTCTATTCAGACCATGAGAGTCGCGACACCTGGCATGGGGAAAGCATAGCTTCCGCACTCGCGGTCTCCGTATCGGCCACCTATACATTCCACCTTGCGCTCTACGTAGAACCTATTTCAAGAAACATGTTATTACAGACAGACTCTATGCTCGTGACGAGCACACCCGGCACCCCCATGACCAGCAGGGTCAATGGCGTGCCATGCCCCGGATCGTGAGCATGGCTGCTGCACTCCAAATGCCACGACACGCGCATGCCGAGCGGGCAAGGCAATCCATTCAGCACGATGGCACCGAAGATGGTCGTCAACCCTTCTCGCTGCTATACCGGCAGACTGGGAACAGGATATGCTATCGTTAGCGATTGGCAAGCATTCATATGTATAGCCGTCTGGGAGCACGACAGCACAGAATACGTTCTAGTCTTGCAGCGCTTTGCACCGATAGATACGATAACAACTGTCGTGGTCTAACCTATCACGCGCTGCGCCATCCTAGCGAATCACCAGCACCGGGATCGGGCTACGTTCTAACAGATCGTGCGTGACATCCTGGAGTGAAATGCGTTGGAGCATGCGCAGCCAGCGACCACCCGACTCAGGCACGACACCGCTGACTTCATGGCTACCGATCACCAGAAGATCGTAGTGCTGTGCTTCATTCACGAGAGTCTCTTCGACCAGACCGTTAAGCACCTGCAAATGGCAACCAACACCCTGTGCGTTGAGTTCTTTCACCAGTCGTCGGAGCATTGTGCCGGTCAATTCGTCAAGTTGCAAGGCAACTTCCTCTGTTAACGGTGAGGCCACAAAACCATCGAAATACACAACCTCTTGCGAAGAAACGTGCAGCACGGTCACGCTGGCCTGAAAAGCACGGGCAATCTGACTCACTAACGGCACACACCGCAACGACTGCTCCCCCCCGGCGCTGGCAACAGCGATCTGCCGAATGGGCGAAGAGGAAACACGTCCCTGCACACGCAGAAATGGTACCGGAAGCGCTGCGAGCAGATTGAATTCAAGCCGCCGCCCGCGAATAAAATGAGGGGGAAATACCGGCACGATGAGCAAATCCGGTTGTTCAGTCTGTACAGCACTCAGAATCGCAGCCGCAAAGGTAGTTTCCTGACAATAATGCTGCACTGGAATGGCAGTGTCGCACTGCAACTGATTGACAACCTCATCCAGATCGTTTTGCCCGGAAACTGTTGTGATGAGCGTCACCCGATGAGCACAGGCCGTAACAAGTGGTGTAGCAAAGGCGAGTAGTGCCGTGCGCTGAGGATTCTGACCAACATAGAGGGCAATGTGCATAACGTATTCACCATCTCACAAACAACAACAACAGTGGTACAACGAGCATGATCCCCAGAAAAGCGATTAAACGCGGCAGAGAACGCACAATCCTCTCCTCCAACCAGAGCAGAACACGGGCAAACCACCGGTAGAACAAAAACAGCACAACCAGTGAGAAAAAGGCAACACAGACCATCTCAACCAGCACAATGGTGAATGCGGCTGCACCACCGACGAGTAACGCCGCAACTAACGTATCAATGAAAGTTGTGATATTAGCGCCCATAATATACGGTAACGCATTTTCGCGTCGAATAACACCGCGCACCGTTAGCGGCACCAGAATCGACAGCGATACCGACACCGAGAGCGTAAATGAGGTTACCGCAGCGCCGAGCAGGAACATCACCCACGGTCGGTAAAGGAGTTGGCCGGCCTTCCCAAACACCTGCTGACCACCGGGAACTTCAGGTATGGCCCGATCAAGCAGACTGAATGCCCCGAGCAGCACCAACGCTCCGACCACTAACAACGACCACTCTGGCAGCAAGCGAACAATCACGGCGACAACGGGATCGATAATCAGATCGAGCACGGAACTAAGCGGACTATCGGCGCTGGCCGGTATAACTCCCACCAACTGTGAACTGAGAAGCCAGTATCCCAGCCCCAATGCCGGCAGATAGATCGCCGCTGTCGTCAGCAGTGACAGCACCCCAATCGCAACACTGGCCGCCCGCCGATGTCCGCGCAGATAGTACAGAAACCCAACAAACAGGATAATAAATGAAGCACCTAGACGTGAGCCGGTGATCATAGTAAAAGTCTGTAACCCATCAATCACACCCGACGCGAAGAAAGAGACAGCCACGGCTGCTACTGGTGATCCACTCAGAAAGATGTAAGACAGCAACCAGCCAAAACCGAGCGCACTTGCCGCAGAACTTATGTCGAGCCAGCCTATCAGCACTCGTCCGTAACCGGCAGCACCGCGCTTGAGCAACTCTAACGCCAGCACAAAGGTAATCAAACCAATAATCGCAAATCCACAACGCTGACAAACTCCCCGCCAATGCCAGCGCAATGTCGTCGAGGATGCTGTTATTAGCGCCTCTGACGTAGTGTCAGCAGCAGGCGTCTCGACCAGGGTTGCCTTTAGGGGCGAGGCAGGTTTTTCGTGCGATGAAGGGTTCATATATTTCCAACATCCAGCTATGAGCGAACTAATAATCTGGTATCATAGCTAGAAATAGCTATTTTGAAAAGAGGAAACCTGGAATGGATCGCAACCTCATTCAGGGCAGAATTGTGCAGATCAATGTGAGTCCCAAAGGCGGTGTACCCAAATTCCCGGTACCCGCCGCCGAAATAACAATCCATGGAGTGCGTGGCGACTACCAGCGTGATCGCGAACATCACGGCGGGCCACGCCGGGCCGTCTCGCTCTACTCAGCTGAACGGATTGCAGCCTTACAGGTGGAAGGGCATCCAATTGCTCCAGGAACAACCGGCGAAAATCTCACCATCAGCGGTCTCGATTGGGCGCAGATTTCCATCGGTGATCGCCTGCTGATCGGTTCGTGGGTCGAGTTAGAAATTACTGAATACACCACGCCCTGCAACACCATTGCCGGATCGTTCCTGCGCGGTCAGTTCACTCGCATTAGCCAGCGGCTCCATCCCGGCTGGAGCCGACTCTACGCCCGGGTTATCAGCGAGGGTGAAGTACGGGTCAATGACCCGGTCACACTTATCAAAACCGCTACATAGGGCATTACGGACGCACAACCAGTACCGGCACAGGGCTGGCACGAATGATTTTATCGGCAACACTCCCCATCACCATGCGCTGCCAGCCACCCTGGCCGCACGTAGCTAGCGCAATCGCGTCAACCTGCAACTCACGACACAATGTCAGCAGCGCCCGTGCCGGTTGATCAGCAGTCCCTACCGCTATATCTGCCGGCACCCCCTGCGCTTCCAGCCTGGTTGCCAGTGCCTGCAAATACGCTTCGATCTCCTGTTTTTGCGCAGTCATATCAGCCTGATCCACACTACGGCGCCGCACCAGGACACGGGCTAGTGTTAAACGAGCGCCATCATGCGCTGCCAGACTCTGTACCGGTGCCAGAACCTGCTCGGCACGCGCCGAGCCATCGAGGGGAACGAGCATGCGTTGCAGCGGTTGCGCAGCCCGCGACGCCGACTCACCCGGTCGCATCAGCCAGAGCGGGGTGTGGGTCAGCCGTAACAACGACTCGGCCACACTTCCCAGCCAGAAATGCTCAAATCCACTCCAGCCGTGCGTCGTCATCACGATCAGATCGGCATTGATCGCCTGTGCATGCGCCGCCAGCGTCTCGGCAACAGCCCCTTCCAAACGGGTAACAACCGTTTGCACACCATTGAAAACCGGCTGAGCAGCAACCTGTTTAAGGTAGAAGTACTCGTGTTCAGCAGCGAGAGAATGCAATTCGGCATCAATTACCGGTAGCGTTTCAATCACAATGGGGGTCAACGAATTGGGATAATGCACATGTACCAGATGCACAGTAGCCTGGAATGCGCGCGCCAGCCGGGCTGCGGCAGCCAACGCCTGCTCGCCAACGACTGAACCATCGAGCGGAACGAGAATGGTACGAAACATGGCGCGCCTCCTTGTCAATTGCACATCAAATAAGGATCATTATGCATTGTCTTTACTCAGACGCAGCAACAAGTTCGACGCAAACTACCAGATAACAATATGCTAACAGGTACGCTCGTAACGCATAATCAGTTATCAAGCCAGGACAAATCTTTACCAATAACAAGCTCATTCATTGTTGCATGGTGTGTATTCTTCATTGGTATTAATCTCGTCTGGAATGCATATTTTTGTGCCATGAGTTTTACTTCTTCAGATTCATCATATGTCATTAAAAAATCCCCTGCAAGTGACTGACACAATTGAAACAAATGCTCGTGATTGATAGAATGATGGTTGTACAATCGTTTTCCCGCCTTCTTTCCACCGGCGGTATACGGTGGATCGATAAAATACACAGCATCGGCACGTGAGGCATACTCGTTCATAACGCACAATCCATCATCGCAACGAAAATCGATTCGATCAACAATACGTTGGAGATCAAGCAACCGGCGAGCAAGCGTCTGGGGATACCAGCGTGAGCCGATTCCCTTCCCATTTTCACCGGCCTTCATAAACCGGGCACCATCAGCTAAAATCCCGCCCCGCAGTGTTCGATTGCGCAAAATTGTCTGAAACGCCCGTTCCCGTTTCGTCGTTGGTACCGTTGCCAGTTCCGCCAGCACAGTCTCCCGTGTCACGGTAAAACTTAGAATACGCTCGACCAGCCATTCCACATCACCCTGAACGATGACTTCCCAGACCGCTGCCACATCAGCGTCTAGTTCTACCATCACGACTCGTTCTACCAACTGCTCAAATAATGCGGTTAAACTAATAATCCCGCCACCAGCAAATGGCTCCACCAGAAGATTCGGTTTTACCGACATACCGGTCATCCATTGACGAAACGTGGGCACAAACCAGGTCTTACCACCCGGATACCGAAAAGGACTGCGTTGTGGCACCGACGCCACATTTACCGGAGCATGTGATTTGGAACGATTATCTAATTCAGGGAATAGTGACACCTGTCGTAAGCCAGCCATGATAGAGACAACCTTTCAGTCAGAGGTTTGAACGGCGTGTCTGCCGTTGCTCATGAAGTTTCGCTTGCAGAAACTTGATAAAGTCTTCCGAACGACCCGGTGATGATGTTGTCATCGCTTGTATAACCTGCTCAAAATCAGTAAATACCTCCGACACCTTCTCCAGGTAATATCGCTCTGTTCCTTCATGAGCCTGTCTATCAGGTACTAAACGGTAAATCAACCAGGCCATGTTTGCATCTTGTGGCGGTATTGACGCCAGTTGTGGTAACGTTTGAAAGAACTGCTCGTCCACTGCAACCGCCATTTTCTTGTTCCATGCCCTAAGAATAGCACCTTTATACATAAGTTGTGGTACAAGCCGTTTCCGTGAAGATGAGAGATAATCAGGACGCGGTACAGGTGTTTCTCCAATCCAATCTCCGACAATATAACCTTGAGGGTCTCTCATATAATGCGCAAAAAAACTGCGAACGTTACCTGAAATGTATACTGCCTGTATCTCAATAGCCCCAAAATCAGTAATCTTTCCTTCATCGTCATAAGAAACCAGTACAACATCAATATTGCCTGCGGATTTACCGAAAGCATCGGGCAGGCGGATTTCAGTCAAAATACTCCACATTACTCCTTCTCTAAAAAAGAATGAAGCGGCGTCGTGAGCAATCAGCCAGTTTTGGCGAAAACGAACTGGACATGTTATGACCGGCTCATTATTATGATAAATAGCGCAAACACCTAGCGGATCGTTAGCTTTATCCTTTGTACACTTACGATCCTGACCTTGAAACGGGCACAACCGCGCCGAGCGACAGCGCACCGCTGCCTCAGATTGATCGGTGACTTGATAACCAAACACCTCAGCCAGAGGCTGTTGGGTCTGTGCCATTGCACTCTCTTTCATCAGCTAACGAAAATCGATCCGCACCAGCCGCCATTGATCACCCTCTTTGAGCAATCGCGCTGAAAAGGGTTGGGTTCCGCCATCGGTATAATTTAGAGTACCGGCTATTTCAGCCGTCGTTTCCTCGGTGTTGGAGCTGATATTGAAGCTGCGCAATGACGTGCCTTCAACTTCACGGAAGAGCTGGCGGTTATTGAAGAGGCGCTCCAAATCGTCGCGCGAAACAGACACACCGCCCGCATCAGCAAAGAGAGCCTCGGCTGCCGCAATATCCTGTCGTCGGCCTGCATCCATAAAATCGCGTACAACCTGCTGAATAGCGGTTGTTTCATCTATGACTCCACTAAACAACTGCCACCCACCAAACGCTAACAGTGCACAGCAGAGCACCAACGACGACAATCCTGCACCAATTCCGATCAACACCCAACGCAGCCTTCCACCTGATTGCGGCTGAGCTGGAGGAGGATAGAGGGTCATGATCATCTCCTGATGCTGTTGCAGTTGACTACGTATATGATAGCAAATAAAACAGTTTCGTCCAGATTGCTTCTGGTGATGGGAAGTTAGGAGTTGATAATTGATGGTGTCTTCTACGCCTGCATAATCACGCCATCACTCATCAAAAGCAGTATCATGGTGGTAGACGAAATTGTGTCGAACAGGTGGCAAAACGGACGCATGGAATATAGCGTGAGGCGATGCCTGCGTAGTAGTAGGGGCGACGCATGCGTCGTCCCTACATACCAGTGCTGTCGTCTAGCGGTGTATCGTGCAGTGTCGGGATTATCGTTGGCTAGTGTGTCATAACTTCTACACAGCCAGATTTGGACCTATGGAGAAACCGCTGCGACCTGCACTTGAGTGTAGGCGGTTGGTGCCGTGACGGTGGAGCAAGCGATTAACGAGTGTGGGCTGGTAGCCCGCCCCACGGTGACAAACCAACGTTGCACGATTACCCGCATGCGTTTACAATCGAACGCGCAGCCGGGTTTTGTAAACAGACGGGAGGCATATGCGCATTGTAGCGATGATCATGGCAGGCGGCGAAGGCACTCGGCTCAGCGTGCTCTCGGAAAAGCGCGCTAAACCTTCAGTGCCTTTCGCCGGTAAGTTTCGCATCATTGACTTCACCCTCTCGAATTGCGTCAACTCTGGCATCTTCGATGTTGCCGTTCTAACGCAATACCGGCCCCATTCACTCAACGAGCATATCGGTATTGGTAAGCCATGGGATCTCGACCGTGCCCGTGGCGGTGTGCGTCTGCTGCAACCGTACCAGGGCCGCCGTGACGAGTCGTGGTATCGGGGGACAGCCGATGCCATTTATCAAAACCTGAATTACATCCAGGAACGGCGCGCCGATCTGGTGTTGATCCTCTCTGGCGACCATATCTACAAAATGAACTATAACGACATCATTAAAACCCACCTCCAAAAACGAGCTGACCTGACCGTGGCGGTGATGGAGGTGCCACTCGAAGAGACGGATCGTTTCGGGATTATGACCACCGATGAACACGACCGTATTATCGAGTTCACGGAAAAACCAAAGGCGCGGGATAAGGGAAATCTGGCCTCGATGGGCATTTATGTCTTCAACGCCGATATCCTGATCCGCCGACTATCCGAGGGTGGGCCGGAAAAACCACGGATCGACTTCGGCAAAGATGTGATTCCGGCTATGGTCGCCGAAGACCGTGTGTTTGCTCATCGCTTCAAGGGGTATTGGGTTGATGTCGGAACAATCCAGTCGTACTGGGAAACGAGTATGCAATTACTCGATCCATCGCTCGATTTCGATCTCTTCGATCCCAACTGGCTCATCCGCACCCGCAGCGAGGAGCGACCACCAGCCAAGATCGGGCCGCAGGCCAAAGTAACCCAATCGATCATCTGCAATGGCTGTACGATCCGTGGCACGGTTATCCATTCGGTCTTGTCGCCGGGAGTGTACGTTTCGCCGGGTGCCATTGTGCGTGATAGCGTCGTCATGAACGATACCTGGATCGGCCCTGGTGCAGTGCTCGACCGGGTGATTGTTGATAAGAAAGTCGTGGTTGGGGCCGGTGCTCGCCTCGGTTTTGGCGACGATCTAACCGTTCCCAATCGAAAACAACCCGATAAACTCAACAGCGGGGTAACCGTTGTCGGTAAGTCGGCTCACATTCCAGCCGGCATCACGATTGGCCGTAACGTTGTGATCAACGCCGACCGCGATGCCGAAGATTTTCCCGCAGGTGATGTTCCATCGGGCGAGACGATCTGACATGCAGAACAGATCACAGCCATCAGGGCTGTGACAATTGCAGATGCCAGACCCGTCAAACGCGCAGTTATCAACGGAGTCGACATGATACGCACACTCGTGATGATTCTTGCCGGTGGCGATTCGCCAGCACTCAGTGTACTTACCGCTGAACGGACTGAGGCCGCAGTGCCCTTCGGCGGTAAGTATCGAATTATCGATTTTGCCCTCTCGAATTGCGTCAATTCGGGCTTATACAACGTTGCCGTCCTGACCCAGTATCGCCCCCGTTCGCTACATGCCCATCTCGGCGTCGGTCGTCCGTGGGATCTCGACCGGGCGCAGGGTGGTTTGCGTCTACTCCATCCATCACCCACGCCCGATGGCGGTGGCTGGCAGCGCGGTACTGCTGATGCAGTGCGCTACAACCTTGATTTCGTTGAGGATCAACAGGTAGATGCGGTTCTGTTACTGGCCGGCGACCACATCTACAAGATGGATTATGGCCCACTTCTCAAACTTCATGCCGAACAAGAGGCAGATGTGACGATGGCAGTCCGCAGCGTTAGCCCGCACGATGCCCACCGCTACGGGATTGTGTCGGTTGGCAGTGATGGCCGGGTTGATCGCTTCGTCGAAAAACCGCGCCGCGCCGACTCTAATCTGGCTTCGATGGGGATTTATGTCTTTCGCAAACAGTTCCTGATCGATCTTCTGCGTTCGACTGATGCCATCGATTTTGGCCGCCATCTGCTCCCGCAGATCGTGAGTAGTGCCCGCGCTTTCGCGTACAATTTCCAGGGCTACTGGGCCGATGTTGGTACCGTACAGGCGTATTACGAGGCAAATCTGGCACTGCTGGCCGAGACACCAGCGCTCGATCTGTACGATCCAGAGTGGGTGATTCACACCGTTAGCTCAGACCGACCGGGCGCCGAAATCGGTGTCCAGGCCCGGGTCGAAAACAGCCTGCTGAGTGACGGCTGTCGCGTGTACGGCACAGTTATCGGGTCGGTACTCTCATCGGGTGTCGTTGTTGCCGCTGGCGCGGTGGTACGCGACTCAGTAGTACTGGGTGATGCGGTGATTGAGGCAGGTGCTGTCCTTGACCGCTGTATCATAGATGAAGGGGTACGCATCGGTGAAGGGGCACACGTCGGGTTCGGTGATGACAATACGCCCAACGCTGAAGCACCAGAACGTCTGAATACCGGGCTAACTCTGGTTGGCTTGAAAGCACAGATCCCGGCAGGAGTACGTATCGGTCGCAATGTTGCCATCAAACCTCGCACCCTGCCGGCTGCATTTCCGGCTGATGGTCAGGTGCCGAGTGGTGCTACCATCTAAACAAAAAACCGGCAATGAGTTAATAACATGTCAGCCATTACCGAACTGACCATAGAACCATCACTACGCTCACGTCTCCAGCAGGGTCATCCGTGGGTCTACCGCAATCACCTGATCGGTGGTGAACGGTTGCGCAGCGGGCAATGGGTACGCGCCCGCTGCGGAGGTTTGACCGTTTACGGCTTATACGACGAGCACAGTCCTATCGGTTTACGAGTCTATAGCCGGAATGGTATGCCAGACCAATCCTGGTTTCGCGAACGAGTCTGGGAAGCCTGGGAGTTGCGCGCCCCATTGCGGGCAGATGGACAGACAACCGCCTATCGCTGGATCTACGGCGAGGGGGATAATCTACCCGGACTGGTGGTTGATCGGTACGGCGATTATGCAGTCATCCAGACTTACGCCGACAGTGTGCAAACGGTGATACCAGCCATTACTTACGCTCTGCGTGCTATTGACCCTGACCTACGTGGTGTGATCCAGCGCCCACGGCAGACCGATGATAAGGATAAGGATGATGGTAAACCAGTGTTATTGTGGGGCGAATGGCCACCCCGCGACCTGGTTGTACAGGAGCACGGTCTCTTCTTCCAGGTCGATATCCTCTACGGCCAGAAGACCGGCCTGTTTCTCGACCAGCGTGATAACCGGCGCACGTTAGAAGGTCTGGTCGCAGGCACCAGAGTTCTTAACTGTTTTGCCTACACTGGCGGCTTCTCGCTCTACGCACTCCGTGGTCATGCCGCCGAAGTCGTGAGCTGCGACATCGGTCGCGGGCTGGCCGAAGCGACTGCCACAAACATAGCGCTGAACGGATTACCCACCGAGCGTCATCGTTTCATAACTGAAGACTGCTTTGCCGTGCTGGATCGCTTTGCCAGAGAGAACCAACTCTTTGATGTCGTCATTCTTGATCCACCGAGTTTTGCCCGTACCCACACCAGCCAGCATGCCGCAATGCGAGCCTATGTGCGGCTCAACACACTTGGATTGCGTTGCGTGACGCCGGGGGGATTACTGGTCAGTGCCAGTTGTACGGCCCAAATCGGGCCAGAACAGTTCCGCTCGCTCCTTGGGGAAGCTGCGGCGCAGGCGCATCGTCGCCTCCAGATCATTCACGAAGCTGGTCATCCATTGGATCACCCGATACCGGCCGGTTTTCCTGAAGGACGCTATCTGAAATACATCATTGCCAGGGTGCAAACGCTGGTGTAGCACCGAAGGGTATGCGAGGCAACCATCACCACTTTCATATTTCATAAGAGTCGGACAGAAACACGCAAGTGGACACAAGGTATCTGGAGGTATCAGCAAGTGCGCACGACCATACACCCCCACCGTGTACAGCCATTCCCATTATTTGCAGCGGATCAAGCACCAGCACGACTCTCCACCAGCGCCAGCACCCAACAGACCATGCGCACAAGTGATGTGCGGGTCGTGATAGTGCATTCCGTCGTGGATGTATGAAATAAGTTGTATGCTATAATTTTGCGCATGCACGTTCTCCAAATTTCGTGGGAGTATCCCCCGCACATCGTTGGCGGTCTTGGCCGCCACGTTGCCGACCTGGCGCCGGCTCTAATCGAACACGACGTGACCGTCACCGTTCTTACTCCGCAACTACGCGGCGGAGAAACCTTCGAGCGCCACGAAAACCTCACTATCTGTCGTGTTGCTGTGCCTCAATTTGACACTGACGATTTTCCCAACTTCGTTGCTCATACCGGACGGCACCTTGAACAGGCAGCGCATGCCCTTTTCCCCGGCGGGCGCCCCGATCTGATACACGTACACGACTGGCTCACCGCCGAAGCCGGGATTGCTCTCAAGCACCACTGGCGCGTCCCACTGATTGCAACTATCCATGCCACCGAACGGGGCAGGGGAAGGGGTTCGCTCAATGGCTATCGCACACAACAGATCAACGATCTGGAATGGCGCCTGACCTACGAAGCCTGGCGCGTGATCGTCTGTTCTCACTTTATGGCCCACCAGATACGTGAATACTTCACGACGCCTGCTGACAAGATCGATGTCATCTCTAACGGCGTTCACCTGCCCCCACCGCCCTTCGCTACCCCTGCTGAATGGGTCGCCTTCCGCCGCCGGTTCGCTGCCGACACTGAAGCGCTGGTGATCTTCGTCGGACGGCTGGTCTACGAGAAGGGTGTACACATTCTCTTAGAGGCGTGGCCGCAGGTCGTAGCCGAAATACCGGCTCGGCTGGTCATTGCCGGTACCGGCAGCGCACTCGATGAACTGAAGGCATGTGCAACCACTCTTGGCGCGACAGTCGAATTTCTCGGCTATATCAGTGATGAAGACCGTAATCGCCTCTATGCTGTTGGTGACATTGCCGTCTTCCCTTCGCTGTACGAACCATTTGGTATTGTGGCCCTGGAAGCATTTGCTGCCGGCTGCCCGGTGATCGTCTCGAATACAGGTGGCCTCGCGGAAGTCGTTCAGCACGAACTGAACGGCCTCGTGGTACCGGCAGGTGATGTCGGAGCACTCGCCCATGCCCTGCTCAACAGCCTGCGTTCGCCTGCCGAGTCTCGCCTGCGAGCGGCTCGTGGCGCAGCCCTCGCCCGTGCTTACTATACGTGGAGTCGTATTGCCGGCGAAGTCAAAGCAGTGTACGATCGAGTCTGGACGGAATGGAAAGCCGGCTCGTGGGGAAAAGAGATTATGCGTCGCACTTGAATATCATCAAATCATGGAGATGTTATGCCAGGCAATACATTTGGTCATGTCTTTCGCGTAACCACCTGGGGTGAGTCACACGGCCCGGCGGTTGGTTGCACCGTCGATGGCTGCCCGGCCGGTCTACCCCTCGACGTTGCCGATATTCAACGTGAACTGGATCGCCGTCGCGTCGGCCAGAGCCGGGTTAGCTCGCAGCGCCGGGAAGCTGATGAAGTGCAGATACTTTCTGGCGTCTTCGAGGGACGTACTACCGGCACCCCGATCACGATGCTGGTATACAACACAGACGCTAAATCACACCATTACGAGAACATCAAAGACCGCTACCGTCCCGGCCATGCCGATTACACGTGGGATGCCAAGTACGGATTTCGCGACTGGCGTGGCGGTGGACGCTCATCGGCACGCGAGACCATCGGGCGCGTTGCAGCGGGAGCTGTCGCCCGCCGCCTGCTGGCAACGTTTGGCATCACGCTTGTCGGCTACACGCTGCAACTGGCCGAACTGCGGGCTGAAGTCTTCGACGAAGCAGAGATCGAGCGCAATATTATGCGCTGTCCCGATGCCCGTGTCGCAGCGCTGATGGTCGAGCGAGTTGATCAGGCCCGACGAGAACTCGACTCACTGGGGGGCATCGTTGAAGTGCGCGCACGTGGTGTACCACCCGGTCTCGGTGAACCGGTATTTGACAAATTGCAGGCCGATATTGGCAAGGCGATGTTCTCTATCCCGGCCATTAAGGGGGTCGAAATTGGTGAAGGGTTCGGGGTCGTGATGTTACGTGGCTCGCAGAACAACGATCCATTTATTCGTCGGGATGATGGTACCATCGGAACTGCATCCAATCATCACGGCGGTATTTTGGGTGGTATCTCCACCGGTGAAGAGATTGTTGTACGCTTGGCCGCCAAGCCACCGGCCAGCATCGCCCAACCACAACAGACCGTTGATCGCGATGGAAATCCGGTCACCATTGAAGTGCATGGCCGGCATGATCCCACCGTCCTGCCCCGGCTGGTGCCGGTAGCCGAAGCAATGCTGGCGTTAGTCCTGGCCGATCACCTGCTCCGTCAACGACTTGCCCGCGTGACGTGGGAGGATAGGAGTGATGACTGATCGGGACGAAACTCCAAGGGTGAGACGCTGGTTACCACTGCTGGCCCTAATGGCCGGCCTGTGCTGGGCACTGGTCATCAGCGTGATCCTCAAGGTCGATCTGATTGGCGAGCCAAACCTCTTCTCGCCGTGGCATCTACTCTTCTACGTCTTAACGTTGGGAGTGGGTATTCTGACGTTCCGGCCGCTGGAAACATGGCTCGAACTTCCTGGTCTGACCATTGAGGGTACCCTTGGAGCTGGCATGTTCCTCATCACCCTTGCCATGGTACCGGCACCTGATGGCACGCTCCTCGATCAATCAGCCGCACCCACCTACATAGTGATGCTGATTGCCGTCTTCCTCAGCGTCGCTGCCATCGTCAGACCGGTGATTGCGGTGTTGAGTCGACGCTGGCTTGCGCTGCGGGCATGGGCACTTGACAACCGTCGGGTACGGCGCGAGGCATACGAATGTGGTCTCTTCGTCGCCGCAGTGTTGGCACTAGCAGCATTGCGAACACTCGATCCGATTAAATTCGTCGCCCTGGCAGTGATTATCGTACTGATTGAAATTCTCCTGTTATCATTCATTGGCGTCGAACCGGCATAACAAACGAAGGAAGAGGTTATGATCCGTATTGCGATTATCGGCATGGGACTGATCGGCACGTCACTGGGCATGGCATTACGCAATGCCGATCCGAAAGAATCACCACTCGGCCCGCTAGAGGTGATCGGTTTTGATCGCGAGCCACGAGTAACCCGTGAATCGCGGGGAAGACTGGCGATTGACCGTGAGGCACGCACACTCGCCGACGCAGTACGGGACGCACAGATCGTAGTGATCGCGACACCGGTGCGTGCAATCCAGGACGTGTTACGCGATCTGGCATCGCACCTGCCTACCGGCGCCATTGTGACCGACGTTGCCAGCACCAAAGTGCAGGTGTGTCAGTGGGCCGCCGGGCTATTGCCGGGAACCGTCGCCTTCGTTGGAGGCCACCCCATGGCCGGACGCGAACAATCGGGGCCGGGGGCTGCCGATCCCGATCTCTTCCGTAATGCGATCTACTGCCTTACCGCCACCAGCACCACGCCAGCACACGCCGTCGAAGCGGTAGAGGCACTGGTACGCACAGTGGGCGCAAAACCGTACTACATCGACCCGGAAGAGCATGATGCCTACGTCGCCGGTATCTCGCACCTTCCGCTACTGTTATCGGTTGGATTGGTAACCGCTACCGGCAACAGCCCGGCCTGGAAAGAGATGGCGCCCCTGGCAGCAACCGGTTTTCGCGATGTATCACGGCTGGCGTCAGGCGATCCCCACATGCAGCGCGACATCCTGCTCACCAACCCGCACGGCCTGACGCGCTGGATCGACGAACTCATCCGCTTCCTGGTAACCGCTCGCGAACAGATCGCAGCCGGCGATGTAGCGGCTATCGAACAGATGCTGGAGCAGGCCAAAGCCACCCGCGACGCCTGGCTAGCCAGCAAACCACACCTGCGACCCGGCGAAGCCGAATTTACTAACCTTCCTACCGTCGAACGACCCAGCCTGATCGGATTTCGCTGGCCGAAGCGTGAGAAGTGAGAGGGAAGCGAGTCGCAAACTATCCTGATCGTAGAAACGCTCCCATGTAACTCGAGTCAATACGCCATCGTATCATTAACCCAAGTTGCCACCTATGCCGTGAACAGGCCGCGTGAAGCTAATTGCCAGGATGAACGGCACGATACTGCGCATAACATCGTGCAGCATACCTGCATGAACGATCTGGGTAGTAGCCAGTTCCCATAAATGCGCTACGTTATGCCTCAAGATGGCAGGTTATGCCCATCCTCTGTGTCCTCTGTGGTGACAAAGGTAGCAACTTGGGTTACCATTATCATTATTGAGACTACCACAAGTAGATTAAAACCTGTGGAGGGATACTATGCAGCTCTCATCCGAAAGCGCATTCGATCATTTCAACCACGTCTACGATTGTGTCAAAACATCTTTTGACGAGTTACGACAAGAGGCGAGTAAACTATTTCGTCATCCTTCAACATCAATCAAATGGCATTTTTTTCTGGTTTTTGCTGCCGTACTTGGTTTCTGGTTTATCATCAGCACACCACTCGCAGATTACCTGATCAACTATTTTTCGATTGACGACTTTAATTTAGACACACCATTTCGCTGGCTCGTGGCTATTGCCGGTTTTGTTATCTGGACGCTTTTTGTTGCCTCTATCTGCCATTATATATATCGTTATCTCAACAAAAAACCATTTCTTTTATTAGCAGGAAACACATTCATACTACCTGCAATACCAATTACTGTTTTAATAATACTGAATTTGATCGCTACTCAAAATATTACCTCTACTCTAAATGATTATATTATATTTTCGATAATATCATTTTTTGGCTGGCTTGTATTATTTGCCATGTGCCTGGTGACAGTCAACATACCTCTTATCATATTTCTCATTTTCTCATCCATGAACAACAATAAAGAAGGTCGTCTCATTCCAAGTTATACACACATTACACGTCATGCAACCAGAAGAATCATGACAGATATTGAAAAGTTCACAACCGTCGACTGGCAACAAGTGGAATGTATCACAAAGTGGAAATTTGATGGTATTAATGGCCGCCTGCAAGCCTTCTCTTTCGGAATTGCCGGGTTTGGCTTTTTAAGTATCCTCGCACTTTTCTTCTCTTCCGAAGAAATCCGGGCATTTCAGGCTCAATTTTGGGGGATAATAGCTCAACTTATGGGCATACCTGCTGAGGAAGAAGCCGGTATCCAGCTCTTAACTGTTCTCATCGGGATCATTGTTCTGCTCGCGTTAATTTACTTCTCTCGCGCTTATGCCGAATTACGATACCTCGAAACAATAGGAATCATTTGCTCCCTGGCCCAACAGCAAGGGCAGCAGATAGTTGCAAGTCCCTTGTTAGCAGAACAAACGATTGCCCATACACAAAAACCTGCAAGCCTCGCAACAACAAATCAACATGCTGCATCCGAAGCAGTTGCTGAGGCTCCATTGACTACCGGGTCTTCGACACCCACACATTCTGTATCAACTGACACCCAGTCTGATTTAGTGACAACGAAAACACCTCCTATCGCTTCCACCAATCTTTCAGCCCCAACGTCTGGAGACGTAGCACCTTCGGATAGGGAACCGGTTGTCCTGCCAGTGCAGTATGCCGAACCATCCGCGTCTGATGATCAGAGACTTAGTTCAGCAGAAGACCCGTCACAGCACCCCTCTAATACGAAATCCTGAAAATCTACCTGAACGTAGTGTGGTGATTTATCAGCACTGAGGATGTCAGCAATCTTTGAGATGGGTTCACGTGACTGAACATCACGCTACCGAAACCATCACATCGATCTCACCGCAGCACATTGCATTAAATCTGGTGTACTAAAAGTTATAACGGGCCATCCAAACATCACCCTGGCATTGTACCTGAGCGCGGATGAGGAGAACCAGCGCAACCGAACTGCGACAACCTGCAAGAGGCTTGCCAATGGTGCTTAAGGGCGGGTATGACATTTGAACGACACCCACCTTTGAGTAAAAGTTAACCTCATTCAGCGTGCGGAAGCCTCGTTTCCGCACACTGCGCTACCCTGCATAAGAAAAGTACAACGAGTACGACAGAACGTGTAGAAGACGGTTTCATTCCCGCTTTATGATCTGAGTTCGAGAAAAAGTGCACAGCTTTGCCACCGAAAAAGGATTGACAACGAACAACATTGTATAGTACACTGAAAAATATCGTTTACGATACCCCTTCTTGCTGCAAGTGAATCGTTTATCGCCTGAGCAGCAAATTGTTGTTTTTGCTAAAATAGCAATTATTCCCAGAACACATGTTTTCTTACATCACGTAAAAAACCCACCAGAATCATAATATGGAGTGCTGTTATGGATAACTTCCGAAACTGGCTCCTACATATTGACGCAACTGATCCGGACACCCAACGGCGCGGTAAGATTCTGGTTTCTCTGAGTGCCGGCGTGGTTGTTGTGCTTTTAACCGTCGGTCTTACCCTCACCCTTATTCAGCCTACGATTGGACGATTGATCAATCTGACGCTGGCAACACTGGTTTTCGTGGTATCTTTTATCCTCGGCAAAAAGGGGCTGGTAACCATTGGAGGCTATCTGCTCATCACCCTGACAACAATTGGGGCACTGAGCGGTGAAATACTTAATCCAACCTCACCATTTAATATGTTTTATCTGGTACCAACAATCTTACTTGCCAGTATTTTACTCAAGCCATACCAGATTTGGATTGTATTGGGCATCTGTCTGGCCGGTATGTTCGGTATCAGCCAACTCATACCACCAGAAATCAGAACCGGAGGCCATCTCAATCCGGCACTGGCACATCTGACAGTCCTGCTCTTCGTAAGCGCTTTTATTGCGTTTATCGGTGCGCAAAGTCTGGCCTCCGCACTCACTGAGGCTAACGAAGCCCGCCATCGGGTTGAAGCGGCCAATCAGCAGCTTGCCGAACTGAACAATTCACTGGAACAACGAGTGGCCGAACGTACCGCTGCGTTACAACATCTCAGTGAAGAGCAACAAGCAACCCTGGCTCGTCTTGAAGAGAGCATTGCTGCACAACGCCATCTGCAACAGACGATAGCCTCTCTATCCGTACCAGTAATACCTGTTCGTGATGACAGCATTGTGATCCCACTGGTTGGTGCCGTCACCACTGAACTGCTGGCACATTTCAACAATACAGCCCTGGAATCTATCGAACGATATGGTGCCAGGATGTTGATTATCGATCTCACCGG
The DNA here is from genome assembly GCF_034434295.1 of Chloroflexus sp. GTDB lineage: Bacteria > Chloroflexota > Chloroflexia > Chloroflexales > Chloroflexaceae > Chloroflexus. The sequence goes on along the minus strand of NZ_DAOTZQ010000050.1, from coordinate 50,676 downwards.
TATTGCGCTACTCGACACTCAGGCCGCAGCGACAATTGTACAGACTGCGACGGCAGCCCGTTTGTTAGGTACCGAAACTACGCTGGTTGGCATTCGGCCAGAGGTGGCACAAACGCTGGTGAGTCTTGGCGCATCATTTACCGGCATACGCACCGCCGCCACTTTGCAGGCTGCGCTCTTCACGCAGCAGCGCGGTGGATCGCGGTCAGCAAGGGAGGCACCAGGCACTATTTGACAACTACCTCACGATTTCGTATAATAACGAGGCGTTGAGCGCCCAGGTGGCGGAATTGGCAGACGCGCTAGGTTGAGGGCCTAGTGAGCTAACCACGCTCGTAAGGGTTCAAGTCCCTTCCTGGGCACCATAGCTGGGGCGATTAGCTCAGCGGTAGAGCACCTCGTTTACACCGAGGGTGTCGGCGGTTCAAATCCGTCATCGCCCACCAAATACGGTATAGCAATGTGCCAAGATAGCTCAGTTGGTAGAGCATCGCACTGAAAATGCGAGGGTCGCCGGTTCGAGTCCGGCTCTTGGCACCACAGCAAGGGAAATGCCCGCTCTGTGTACAGAGCGGGCATTGTGGTTTTAGCGACTTGGTGATCAGACTGCAACATTTGTTGTGTACGCTTCCACCGCAATCGCACGTCAATGGCATACGATGAGAGACGACCGTATTTCTGATTGCGGAGGCGATTATGCGTGTACCTGTATCTGTCCAACCAACCAGGTCATTGTTGGATGATCCCCGCATCCGCTGGGGTGGTGGTTTAGTCGCAGCAGTCTGGCTGATTGGTCTCGTCGGTGGCTTGACCGGCCTGAGTGAGTGGCCGGCCCTGGTGCTCTATGTTATAGGTGGACTAGGCGTTGCATTCACCCTGGGACGCACACTCGGCTGGGCAGCCATCGGGGTAACGAAAACGAATCTGCGCTCAGCAACTATTTGGGGGGCTGGAATCGGCCTGGGCTTGATGATCCTCGATTGGGTAAATACCTTTTTCTACTACCGCGGCGGCGGTGAACCAATGGCAGCCATGGAAGCCATTCTGGTCGGCATGGGGCTGCTCTACCTCTTCCCCGTCCTGGTACTGGCAGAAGAGTTACTTTGGCGGGGTGTGTTGCTGATTGCGCTCCGTGAGGCCGGCTGGAATGCACATCTGACCGTTGGATTGACCACCCTGCTGTACGCCCTCAATCATCTGTTTGTCGCACCGGTACCACTGTTTGAGCGCTGGTTGATGGTGGGTATGGCCCTCCCCATTGGGGTAATCGGGGGATATCTGGTGCTACGCACACGCAACGTCTGGGCAGCGGTGTGGGTGCACGGGTTGAGCATTGTGGCAATGATCGCCGACATCTTCATCATTCCTGGCCTGGCACGAGGCTAAGACTCAGTGGTCGTAGGATTGGTCATCGTAGCATCACACCTGCGACCTATCCACATTTTGTGGATAGATGTGGATAGAGGCACAAGATGTAGTAGCTATTGTCTGTGCCGGTTCGCTCATTCTTGTCTTCAGAGAGTAGGGAAGGGAAAGGAAGCATTTCATCATCCAGGCCATACCTCTCAGACAATCCACCGATTGCGTCGGCACTACACCTGAGCCAGGATGTACGGCACCAGACTTCCCGCTGTGCCCGCCGTGAGATCACTCACTGGAGGGGACACCGGTTCCAGGCGTAGTCGCCCGTGGCGCATTGGTTTGGAGTGCGGAAGCCACGCTTCTGCATTCGCCGTGCTTGCGTTCAGCCACGTGGTGCAGTAGTCCCTCTGCCGACAATGACAATGACGAGCAATTGTATCGCACGCAGCCGGCCCACCCGTCAAGCGATATAGTGCGTGAGAGGTGGCGTGGGTCGCAGGGATACGTAGGGCAGGCTGATGGGATTCAGGTGACGTTGATGCACCGGCGCGAACCGGAAGTCTGCTTGATAGGAAGTGATACCAGTGCTGCACTACCAACCCAGGGGAACGCTGTCTCGTTACCAGCTTCTCGACGACAGGATGAACCTCATCACCATCGACCCGTAAGTCGCACCCTACCGGCAACATTCACTCCTGTTCTGCATCTGGATCAATACCCAAAGCACGTAACCGTGCCGCTAACCTCTCAGCACGTTGGCGCTCTTGTTCGGCCCGCTGATGCTCCTCTTCGGCTCGTTGGCGCTCTTGTTCAGCCTGCGCCTGCAACTCCACAAAACTCAGAAACGGACGCCCGTCCGGCCAGTACAACTGCATACCGCGATCCGTTCGCTTAAATGTGATTCCCAGACGCGGACTGACCCAGCCATCAAGTTCGTTGATCACCCGCAGCCGGCCATCAATCCGTTGCCAGCCGCTCATATCACCGTGCTCCGGATCGTACAGGTAATACTCTTCTACCCTGTAGATGTCGTAAAACTCCTGTTTTGCCGCCAATTCGGTCAGCGTATTCCCCGGTGACAAGACCTCGAATACGACCTGGGGCGCAATCCCGTTTTCTTCCCATTGGCGATACGACCCGCGATCTCCTTTGGGACGGCCAAACACCACCGTGACATCGGGCGCTCGCCGAATATCAGGACGGCCTTCAACCGGATACCAGAGCAGATCACCTGCCACGAACACATCGTCCCGCCCACGGAAGATGGCATCGAGATTCTCCTGAATGGTGACGATTACCCGGAATTGTCTGGTATTGTCAGCGATTGGCATGCCGTCACTATCGGGGTAGACGATGGCAGGCACAACAGCCGGCTGCTCGCTCATCATCCATCTCCTTATACCGAACACTTGTTCGGCAATTATACAGGTACTTTTGGTGATTGTCCAGTATCTGCAACACTGGAAACTATCATTCATTGCAGACAGACTACATAATCGTGACGAGCGCACACGGCATCCCTGCGAGCAGGGCAAACGGTGTGACACACGTCTGGCACGAAGCGCGGCTGGTGCGGCAGTCAGGCCACCGTACTCCAAATGACGCGATACGCACATGACAGGCGTGCAATGCAACCAAATCCAGCATATGCTTGCACAACCGGAGCTGTGCTCTGCCAACGGGCAGGAGCAGGGGAAGCTGTCTTCGATGCTTGGCAAGCGTGCACGCACTTGTGCAACAGTCTGGGAGCACGATAGCACAGTTGTTTTGAAATATGTTCTACTATCCGGCAACGTTACCTTCGACCTGGAGGCAAATAATCACCCGGCTCCAGGCTGCAATGCCGATCATTAGACTGTGGTAGCGCGGGGTATTCTCTCGCCAGCCTACCAACGTTGCACAACTACGCCAGCTATGCTACACTAATAGAGCCGATGGCCCGGTAGCTCAATGGATAGAGCAACGGTCTTCGGAACCGTTGGTTGGGGGTTCGAGTCCCTCCCGGGTCGCCAGATCGCCCGACGCCATAAGCGTCGGGCGTGTATCTCTAGTGGCCAGAACGACACTCGCGGCACAAGGAGGTGTGCGATGCCGTTTTATCAGCGTCTCGGTCAGGTTCCTCACAAACGCCATACCCAGTTCCGTAAACCCGATGGTAAGCTCTACCGCGAAGAGGTGATGGGACTGGAAGGGTTCCACGGAATTCAGTCAATCCTCTATCACCACTTTCTACCACCACGGGTGCTCCGCACCGAGCTGATCGGTACAGCTAAACCAACGTATGTCGATTTCGGCCCGATTCGTCACCGTGCATTTGCCACCGCGAATGTGCCTGCCGGTGGTGATGCAGTGAGCGCCCGCGTTACCCTGCTCGGTAATAACGATGTGACGATTGGGATTAGCCGGCCAACGGAAAGCATGACCTTTTTCTACCGCAACGCTCAGGCGTATGAGGTCTGGTTTACGCACGAAGGCAGTGGTGAATTGCTCTCGCAATTTGGCCGCTTGCCCTTCAGCGCCGGCGACTATCTGGTCATTCCCTTCGGCACTACCTGGCAAATGCGGCTGCATGAGCCGGCACGGTTCCTGGTGATCGAGTCGGCCAGCCAGATTGCGCCACCCAAACGCTACCGCAATCAGTTTGGGCAACTGCTCGAGCACGCCCCCTACTGCGAGCGCGACATCCGTGGCCCAAGTGAATTGCTCACGTTTACCGACACCGGTGAGTTTGAGGTGCGGATCAAGGTACGTGATCAGCTCACCCGCCATATTCTTGATCATCACCCCTTCGATGTGATTGGCTGGGATGGCTATCTCTATCCCTGGGCTTTCTCGATTCACGATTTTGAGCCGATTACCGGACGGATTCACCAGCCACCACCGGTACATCAGACGTTTGAGGGACACAATTTTGTTGTCTGCTCATTTGTGCCGCGATTGTTCGATTATCACCCGGAAGCAATTCCAGCGCCGTACAATCACTCAAACGTGAACTCCGATGAGGTGATCTATTACTGCGACGGCAACTTTATGTCACGTCGTGGTATCGAGCGCTGCGATATTACGTTGCACCCTGCCGGGTTGCCTCATGGCCCTCAACCGGGGAGTACCGAAGCCAGTATCGGTGCGAAAGAGACTCACGAGCTGGCAGTGATGATTGATACGTTCTATCCACTGCACCTGACCGCAGCCGCACTGGAGCTGGAGAAAGCCGGGTATATGGATTCGTGGAGTGTTGGCGGGCCGGAGGGTTAGGCTGTACCACAGATCGCAAACCACCGGTACCCAACGCAACGTTACGTCTATCTGGTGATCTGGCAGTCTATCAGGGACTGGTGTGCAATCGTGTGGCTGCCCGGTATCTTTAACCGGCAGCCTGATCGCCACCGGATGTAAGCGGGAGTAACCTGGTCTGTGGCACAGAACGGTGGGCGCGGCAGCCATGCTGCCGCACGCCAAAGAGGTTCCGCCCGCTGTCTTTAACCGGCAGTCGTATCGCCTTCGGCATGGGCGGGCGTGATTATTTCGTGAAAGCTGTGCTATCGTTCGCCCAGACTGTTGCCCAGACGTATGCACGCTGGTCAATCACCACCGACAGCCTCCCTACGCCTGGCTCGTTGGCTGTGCGCAGCTCCGATCGTGACACCACTCGTCGGATTGGTTGGCTTGCCCGCCCGGCATGCGCGTGTCGCGCAGTGTGGAGTACGGCAGCCATGCTGCAGCAGCAGCCGTGCTCACGATCCGGCGCGTGGCACGCCGTTGACCCCGCTGGTCACGGGAATACTGGGTAGAGCGGTACGATCAGAGAGTCGGTCAGGAATGAATGAGCTACCTGCCAGGAGATGTTTTTTTGAAATAGATTCCAGGCTTGTGGCACGTGCCAGACGTGCACGGCCCACAGGACGGTGGGCGCGGCAGACATGCTGCCGCACGCCAGACAGACGAGGCATGTTTTCCAGGCGTAAGGGGGAACACCGGTGCCGGATGGCTTCTGCTGTGGTATGCTGGTTTAGGGGCGATACTTCGTGGAACGCAGACACAGTGTATTATGGCAGGTACAGTGCGCGCCGGAGGCGCACGTTCCCATTCTCAGAGGATACCAGGGCATATCAACCACGATAGAGCGTTTAAGGGCGCAGTGTGAAGGTAACGGTAGATAGTGGGTCAAGACGTTTAGCCAGATTTGATATCATCCCTATGCCACTCACTAGTTTTGTGCCGGTCGCGCCTGATAGCGACTTTCCACTGGAAAACTTACCCTACGGGGTCTTTCGGCCCCACGTCGGTGGCCTGGCCCGAATCGGTGTCGCCATTGGCGAGTATGTGCTCGATCTTGCCGTGATTGATGAGGCCGGGCTACTATCGGCGACCCCGGTTGGCGGTCGTGTCCTGTTTGCCCAAGACTCGTTGAATGCGTTTATGGCTGCCGGCCCGACAGCGTGGCAGGCAGTACGGTCGGTGCTGCAACGCCTACTCGCCGCCGATGAACCCACCCTCCGCGATAATCAGGTCCTGCGTGACGCCGCACTGCTGCCGCAACACGCCGTTGATCTGCTGCTACCGGCCAGTATCGGCGATTACACCGACTTCTATTCGTCGCTATACCACGCCAGCAACGTCGGCAAGATGTTGCGTCCCGACAGTTCACCTCTCTTGCCAAACTGGCGCCACCTGCCGGTCGCCTACCATGGACGGGCGAGTACAGTTGTGGTGAGCGGAACACCAATCCATCGTCCATATGGTCAGACCAAACCAGCTGATAGCCCGTCACCAGTCTATGGCCCGACGCGAGCACTCGATTTTGAGCTAGAGCTGGGTATGTTCATTGGGCCGGGCAATGATCTGGGCAGTCCAATTCCCATCGGCCAGGCTGAAGACCATATCTTCGGCTTTGTGCTGGTCAACGACTGGAGTGCCCGCGATATTCAGGGGTGGGAATACCAGCCGCTCGGCCCATTCCTGGCCAAAAATTTTGCCACCTCAATCAGCCCCTGGGTAGTGCCACTGGCGGCGCTGGAACCGTTCCGTTGTCAGGGCGAACCGCAAGACCCACCACCACTGCCCTATCTGCAACCCGTGCGGCCCGGCCATTTTGCCATCACCCTGGAAGTCTGGCTGAACGACACCCGCATTTGTCAAAGCGACAGCCGTTATCTCTACTGGAGCTGTGCGCAACAAATTGCCCACCACACTGTAAACGGCTGCCGCCTGCGACCGGGTGACCTGCTGGCCTCTGGTACGATCAGCGGGCCGGACAAACACACTCGCGGTTGCCTGCTCGAACTCACCTGGCGCGGCAGCGAGCCATTGACCCTGCGCGATGGCTCGCAACGGCGATGGCTCGAAGATGGTGATACCGTCACAATGCGCGGCTGGGCACAGGGTGACGGCTATCGCATCGGCTTTGGTGCGGTCAGCGGTACGATCCGTGGAGCCACTTAGAATAATTCGTCCAGCATGCGGTAATAGTCGATTTTACCGGCATCAACCTGCTCAAGGCCGTAACACGCAAAAAAGTACTGCTCGTACTGAGGGCCTAGATTATAACGAATACTCCGTGAGGCAATCGCCAGATCGTTGTAACGGTCGGCGACTCCTGCCCGCCCCCAGTCAATAAAGCCACCGATCATACCATCGCGCACAATGATATTCGGCAGACAGTAATCGCCATGGGTGAACACCAGATCATCTGTCGCCGGACGCTCGCGTTCCAGAGCAGCCAGAATATCCTGAGCGGTCATGCTACCGAGCCGCTCCGGATCAAAATCGGTCTCATCAACCAGACCATTCAATACATTGTCACGCGCCTGCATCAACCGCAGCTCAAGACCGGCATCGAACGGGCAGGTAGCAGGATCGAGCGCGTGGATCATGCGCAGGCCACTCGCCATCAGCTCAACCAGCGCTTCCGCTCGCAACGTCGCCATCGCCCTGACCCCATTCTGACCGGCCACCTCAGTCGAAACCAGATATTCATACCGGTCATCGGCCACATACACCAGCACCTCCGGCACCGGCAGTTTACCCTGCAACCAATCGAGGATACGGGCTTCCACGTGCAGCGGCGGCGTATCGGCAAGCGACTGCATCTTCAGGTACATACAACGACCATCCTGCTCGATACGATAGACCTGCGCCGCTGTACAACCATCTGTCATCAGGTCAACACTGCTACCCTGCAAGAGCTGCCGAACAGCTACGGGAAGTTCGTGATCGCGCACCATACGACCTCATTCCTATCAGACCATCTGAAACAGACTTTGGCTGATCCTGCATCCGGGCGACTCGTCACTCCCTACGCATCCCGACCGCCCCGGTAGCTTATCGCCAGCCATCTCTCCCCAGAGAGTTTTATGTCAATGTCGAAGAGCCAATGCGATTGACCGCACCCCCCTCCCCAACCCGCCCCCGCCAGGCTATGCATTACCCACAACTGCTGTCAACCACGGCTGTATCAGCGGGTATGATCGCCATCGGTGCTGGTGTGGGCGACTGGCCCGGTGGCAGCGCACAGCGCCAGCCGTGCCAGCACGTGTTGAATGGGTTGCCTTACGCGCCCATCATGTGCGTGGCGCAGGGTTTGGCGTGCGGCAGCATGGCTGCCGCAGCAGCCGCGCTCACGATCCGGCGCGGGGCATACCGTTCCCCATCCTGGTCAAGGGAGTGCTGACTGTGCTCGTGCCGATTATCGCGTCGGTCCGGCATGCATGCGATACATGCGCGTAGACGTTTAGTTGTACCAGGTTCGTGTCTGCACACCAGCGGCCACGGCCAGCACCTGAGAGCGGTGGCGAGGATGCCTCCACGCAGGCTGGAAGCCTGCGCCACGGGGAGCATTTGCCGCCCGGCCTAACGCAGCGCAACATGTGGGTAATGAAAAGCGCTAGGGGCGGGAGTAACACGCTCGTCTCCTCACCCCAGCGGGAGCAACACGCTCGTCTTCTCCCCCCAGCGGGAGCAACACGCTCGTCTCCTCACCCCAGCGGGGGGAGGCCGGGAGGGGGGCGAGAATAAGGTCTACGGGAGCCACCCGGAGCACGCCCATTCCCCCGACATCCAACCTACAACGTCGCAAGCAGTGCACAGAGCAGTGCCGTGCGATCAATCAGACCCTGACGACTGATCTGCTCGTGTTCGGCATGCGCTCCTGCACCGGGGCAGCCCAAACCATCGAGAGTAGGAATACCGAGCGCAGCGGTGAAATTGCCATCACTGCCTCCACCGGTACTACCTTCCTGGATCGTCAAACCGAGTGTAGCACCGAGTTCCTGGGCCTTCGCGAAGAGCGCGATACTGGCCGGCGTCCGTTCCATCGGTGGCCGCCGGACGCTGCCGCATACCGTGAGGTGAACCCCTGGAGTCACTGGCTGCAATGCAGCCATTCCAGCTTCGATCCGAGTAGCCTCTGCCTGAGTCCAGACCCGCACATCAACATCCATCCAGGCTTCAGCCGGCACCACATTCGGGCGGGTACCACCACCGGCTACCCCCACATTAACCGTCGTCCCTAGCGCCGGGTTGGCCAGTGCATTCACGGCTAAAATCTGATGGGCCAGCTCGGTTAAGGCACTCGCCCCCTTTTCGGGTTCGACCCCGGCATGCGCTGCCCGCCCGGTGATGGTGACGCGAAAGGCACCGCCACCTTTGCGGGCCGTCTTCAAGGCACCATCCGGCTCGGTCGGTGGCTCAAGGACGAGCACATGCGCCGCCTGCGCCGCCGTAGTTTCAATCAACGCCCGTGAGGTCGGACTGCCGATCTCCTCATCAGAGGTCAGTAACAACACCACAGGCCGCCGCAACACCGGTGCCGGTTGCCCAAACCCACCCAGTGCAGCGTAGATCATCGCAATACTGGCCTTCATATCGTAGGCGCCCGGCCCAAAAGCCCGATCATCAGTGATGGTAAACGGACGTTGCGCGACCGTCCCTGCCGGCCAGACAGTATCGTAATGGCAGAGCACTAGCGTCGGCGGCAGCGATGGCTCACTCGCATTGGTGACTATCACCCGTACATGATCACCCCCCGACGGATTGGCAATTCGTTCAACGCTTCCCACATGAGCAAACAGCGTCATCAGCTCGTCAGCCAGCCTATCGAGCAGTGGTTTATCGGTACTGGGCGATTCGATATGGACGAGATGCGCAATCAGATCGAGCAGACGGCCTTCGTGGGCAGCAATGGTTGCACGGTCAAGCATAATTCCCTCTCAAAATGGCGATGGCGATTATGGGGGATAGTATAGCGTAAAGCGACTGGAAACTTATGCGTCGGGAGTATGAATCATATGCCGTTTACATGATCCTGCTCAGCCCAGGTTATCACCCTGTAACCCGCTCCCGTATGATGAACTCTTGAAATCACCGGTAGCTCAGCATACACTCATACTATCCGATGCAGTGCTTCAGGTAGATCAATCTTGCACTGGATCAGTTTTCATTTACGGTATACTGACGACAGCAATACCCGCTACCATGCTGTCGGCAAGGAGATGGCTATGACGCACGATGCGCAGGAGACGACAACGGAGTCAGCGGTACCGGAACGCTTGTTTGATATGTTCACGCCGGCGAGCTACGCTGAATGGCGTGCTGCTGCCGAAAAGACGTTGAAGGGTGCACCGTTCGAGAAGCGCCTCGTTAGCAGAACCTTTGAAAACATCCTGCTCCAACCCATCTACAATGCTTCGGATATTGCCGATCTACCCCATCTTGGGTCGCTCCCCGGCTTTGCACCGTTTGCGCGCGATACCCGCATCCTGGGGCCGGTGCGCGAACGCTGGCAGGTAGCACAAGAGTTGCCCTATCCGACCGCGACCGAGGTGAATCAGGCCGCTCAGGCCGATCTGCCCCGTGGCCTGACTACATTGAACGTTCCCCTCGATCAGGCGACCCGGCAGGGTATTGATCCCGATGCCGCCGCACCCGCTCAGGTCGGCGCCGGGGGGATGTCGCTGGCAACCCTCGATGACGCCCGCCGGCTGTTTGATCAGCTCGATCTTGAGCGTATCCCGCTATTGATCCAGACCGGTGCCTTGAGCCTGCCGGTGGCGGGCTTGCTTCTGGCCGCGGCTGCTGAGCGTGGACTATCGCCTGATCGATGGCAGGGAACGCTCGCTGCCGACCCACTGGGAAATCTGGCCGCCGATGGCTCGCTACCGGCATCGCTCGAACGGTGCTACGATCTGCTGGCTGAATGGACGCGCTGGGCCATGACGCATGCGCCTCACCTGCGCACTATCATGGTCAGCTCTTATGTCTATCACAACAGCGGTGCCAGCATCGGGCAAGAGATGGGTTGTGCCCTGGCGACCGGGGTGGCGTATCTGAGGGCCATGCAGGAGCGCGGCCTGGATGTCAACGATGTCGCACCTCGCATACAGTTCGCCTGCTCGGTTGGATCAAACTTCTTTCTGGAAGTAGCGCGACTCCGGGCGATGCGCATGCTTTGGGCACGGATTGTCGCTGCCTTCGATGGGAATGAACATGCCCAACGCATCCATCTGCACGTGCGCACCTCGGCGTGGACGAAGACCCGCTACGATGTCTACAACAATATGCTCCGTGCCACCGGCGAAGCGATGGCTGCCGTGATGGGTGGTGCGCACAGTTTGCATATCAGCCACTTCGATGAAGCCTGGGGCCTGCCCGATGAATTCTCGCGCCGGATTGCCCGTAACCTCCACATCATTCTGCAAGAGGAATGTAACTTCTTCCGGCTGATCGATCCGCCGGGTGGATCGTGGGCGGTCGAGAAGCTAACCGATGAGATCGCCGCTCAGGCATGGGCTTTCTTCCAGGAGATTGAACGACACGGCGGGATGGCTGCGGCCCTGGCGGCTGGTATGCCCCAAGAGGCTATTGCCGCGACCCGCAATGAACGTTTCGCCGCCATTGCCCAGCGTCGCGATGTGATTATTGGGATCAACATGTACCCCAATCTCGACGAAAAACGACCAGAGTTCCGCCAGATCGATCATCTCCAGTTACACGCTGCGCGTGCCGCCGATCTCCGCCACAGCCGGGATAACCGTTCCGACGAAGCGTGCCGCACTGCACTCAGCAACCTGGCCGCTCAACGGTCGGTGGCGGCAGTGCTGGCAGCAGTACGCGCCGGTGCAACCCTGGGTGAACTGAGCTGTACGCTCACCGCTGCTGATACGGCAGCCCCCCAGGTCGCGCCACTGCCGGCCCATCGGGCGGCTGAGCAATTTGAACAATTACGAGAGGCGGCTGATGCCTATGCAGCCCGCACTGGCAAGCGTCCAACGGTCTTTCTTGCCAATATCGGCCCCCTTGCCCAACACAAAGCCCGCTCAGACTTCGCCACCGGTTTCTTCCAGGCAGGTGGATTTGCCGTCATCAACAACGATGGTTTCGCCAGCGTTGAGGAAGCAGCCAATGCGGCCCTCGCCGCTGATGCCGACATCGTCACAATTTGCTCTACCGATGACACCTACCCCGATGTAGTGCCGGCCCTGACCCATGCGATTAAAACCCAACGCCCGACAACCACTGTCATCCTGGCCGGCTATCCTACCGATCTGATTGACATGTACCGCGCTGCCGGGGTCGATGAATTCATCCATCTCCGCGCCAATTGCTACGACATCCTGGCCCGGCTGCAAGGCTTGAAAGGAGTGGCTGCGTGAAGAACCCCGACTTTACCACCCTATCGTACCGTGATCTATGGCCCACACCCGATCTCGGCCAATGGCAGGAACGCGCCGAGCAGGAGGCCGGAAAACCCCTGGCCGATCTGGTCTGGCGAACGATGGAACAGATCGAGGTGCGACCGCTCTACACCGCAGCCGATCTGGCCAGTCTTGAGCACCTTGGCTTTACCGCCGGTATTCCTCCTTATCTGCGAGGGCCGTATCCTACCATGTACGTCACCCAACCCTGGACAATCCGCCAGTACGCCGGTTTCTCGACTGCCGAAGCCAGTAATGCCTTCTACCGGCGGAATCTGGCTGCCGGTCAGAAGGGCTTATCAGTCGCCTTCGACCTGGCGACCCACCGCGGCTATGACTCCGACCATCCGCGGGTGGTTGGTGACGTTGGCAAAGCGGGTGTCGCCATCGACTCCGTGCTCGACATGAAAATACTCTTCGATGGCATCCCGCTTGATCAGATGTCAGTTTCGATGACGATGAACGGTGCCGTAATCCCGATCATGGCCTTCTTCATCGTCGCCGCCGAAGAGCAAGGGGTGCGCCCGGAACAACTGACCGGCACAATCCAAAACGACATTCTGAAAGAATATATGGTGCGCAACACCTACATCTACCCACCCGAACCGTCAATGCGCATCATTGCCGACATCTTCGCCTACACGGCGCAGCACATGCCCAAATTCAACAGCATCAGCATCTCCGGCTACCATATGCAAGAGGCCGGTGCCAGCGCCGACCTTGAACTGGCCTACACGCTGGCCGACGGCCTGGAATACGTGCGCGCCGGGCTGAAGGCTGGCCTGGCAATCGACAGCTTTGCGCCGCGCCTCTCCTTCTTCTGGGCCATCGGCATGAACTACTTCATGGAGATTGCCAAGATGCGGGCGGCACGTCTGCTGTGGGCAAAAATCATCAAGCAATTCAACCCGCAAGACCCGCGCTCGCTGGCGCTCCGCACCCACTGTCAGACCTCCGGCTGGAGTCTGACCGAACAAGACCCCTTCAACAATGTGGCCCGCACTTGCATTGAAGCGATGGCGGCGGCGCTTGGTCACACCCAATCGTTGCACACTAATTCACTCGACGAAGCGATTGCCTTGCCGACCGATTTTTCGGCCCGCATCGCCCGCAACACCCAGTTGTACCTGCAAGAGGAGACCGGCATCTGCAAGATCGTCGATCCCTGGGGCGGTTCGTACTACCTCGAATGGCTCACCGACGCATTGGCCCGCCGGGCCTGGACACACATTCAAGAAGTCGAGGCGCTTGGTGGGATGGCCAAAGCGATAGAGGCCGGCTTACCCAAACTACGGATCGAAGAAGCAGCGGCTCGTCGGCAAGCCCACATCGACTCTGGGCGAGAGACGATTGTCGGGGTGAATAAATATCGTCTCGATTACGAAGAACCCATCGAGATTCTGGAAGTTGATAACACTGCCGTGCGCCAGAAACAGATCGAACGCCTGCAACGTCTGCGCGCCGAACGCGACGAAGCCCGTGTTCAGGCCACGCTCAACGAATTGACCCGCGTGGCGGCCTCTGGCGAAGGCAACCTGCTCGCTGCGGCCATCGAAGCGGCCCGTGCGCGCGCCACGCTCGGCGAGATTTCACTGGCGATGGAAAAGGTGTTTGGGCGGTTCAAGGCTGAAATTCGCTCGATTTCCGGTGTCTACAGCAGCGAATACAGCGATGTGGAACAGATCCACCACGTGCGGGCAATGGCCGACGCCTTCGCCGCCCTGGAAGGGCGGCGCCCGCGGATACTGGTCGCTAAAATCGGCCAGGATGGTCATGACCGGGGGGCCAAGGTGGTGGCCACCGCATTTGCCGATCTTGGCTTCGATGTTGATATTGGCTCACTCTTCCAGACACCGGAAGAAGTGGCGCGTCAGGCGGTAGAAAACGACGTACACGTGGTGGGGATCAGCTCACTGGCCGGCGGTCACAAGACCCTCTTGCCCCAACTGGTCGAGGAGTTGCGCAAACTGGGCCGGGAAGACATCATGGTCGTGATCGGTGGTATCATCCCACCACAAGACTATGATTTTCTCCGCGCCCACGGTGCAGCCCTGATCTTCGGCCCCGGAACCATCATTCCGGTCGCCGCCGAGAAACTGTTGCGTGAGTTGCAACGGCGTCTCCACGGTGACAGTGTCGCTGCACCGGCATCATGAAGCGAGGGTGAAAGGGAACATGACCGATAAGCAGCAGCTTTCATCTTCTGGTGAATTACCATTTGCGCTATCGGTACTGGCCGGGATTGCCAGCCGTCACGACGGCCTGCCCGGTAGCGCTCCGACTGTACCATCGTCACCTGCCGGGGCAGCCCGTCGCCAGTTGACGGTCGAGGAGTACGTGGCCGGTGTCCGCAACGGCGACCGGGCTATTCTCGCCCGTGCGATTACCCTCATCGAAAGTAATGCTCCGGCGCATATGGCCCAGGCGCAGGCAGTATTAGCTGCTCTGTTACCGTATACCGGTGGTTCACTGCGCGTTGGTATCACCGGCGTGCCCGGCGTCGGCAAGAGCACCTTCATCGAAGCCCTCGGTACCATGCTCTGCGAGCGTGGTCATCGGGTAGCGGTACTGGCAATCGACCCTTCCAGCAGCATCTCGCGTGGCAGTATCCTCGGCGATAAAACCCGCATGGAGCGGCTGGCCCGCCATCCCAACGCCTACATCCGGCCCTCCCCCAGCGGCGGCAGCCTGGGCGGAGTAGCCCGCAAGAGCCGCGAAACGTTGCTGCTTTGCGAGGCAGCCGGTTTCGACATCGTGCTGGTTGAGACGGTTGGGGTTGGTCAGAGTGAAACGGCTGTACGTGGGATGGTTGATTTCTTTCTGTTGCTAATGCTGGCCGGTGCCGGCGATGAACTGCAAGGGATCAAAAAGGGAGTGATCGAACTGGCCGATGCGCTGGTGATTACCAAGGCCGATGGTGATAACCGGGCACGCGCAATGGCTGCCCAGGCCGAATACCGGCATGCGTTGCGTTACCTGACCCCCGCTACACCAGGATGGAAACCCCCGGTACGCACATGCTCGGCTCTTACCGGCGATGGCATTGCTGAAATCTGGCAGGAGATCGAGCGTTTTCGTACTGAACTAACCGCAAGTGGCGTCTTTACGGCGCGCCGTCGGGAACAGGCGCGCGACTGGCTCTACACCCTGATCGACGAACAGTTGCGCACCCTCTTCTTTGCGCATCCCGCTGTACGCAACCGACTACCGACCCTCGAACAGGCAGTGGTCGAAGGGACAATGCCGGTTGTCAGTGCCGTTCAGCAGCTCTTCGCGGCACTTGGCGAAACCCAACCCCAACCGACACCATAACCGAGAAGCGAAGGGCGAGTGGCCCTTCGCTTCTCCTGAACGATCAGGTATCTTCGCGGAGAATGTACCCCACACTGCGGACAGTATGGATCAGGCGTGGCTCACCATTCGCCTCAAGCTTCTGCCGCAAATAGCGCACGTACACTTCCAGAATATTACTCTCGCCGCCGAAGTCGTAATTCCAGACCCGATCATAAATAATATCGCGGGTCAGCACCTGATTGGGATGACGCATAAAGAGTTCGAGCAGATCGTACTCTTTCGCCGTCAGCTCGACGCGCCGGTCTCCCACCCGCAACTCACGCGAGCGCGTATCGAGAGTTAAATTGGCGAAACGCAGCACATCCTGCGCCTGCCCGGCCTGCCGACGCCGCAACTGGGCCCGGATGCGGGCGAGTAGTTCTTCAAAGGCAAACGGCTTCACCAGATAATCATCGGCACCGGCCTCCAAACCGGCCACCCGATCACGCACGGCATCACGCGCCGTGAGCATAATGATCGGTACGTTCGAGTCCGCACGGAGACGGCGAGCGACTTCAAGACCATCGACTCCTGGCAACATGAGGTCAAGGACGATCAGATCATACGTGCCTGTCGATGCCAACTCAAGCCCACGTGCGCCATCGAAGGCCACATCAACCTGATAGCCTTCCAGGGTCAGACCACGGCGTAGAAACGAGGCTATTTCAGTTTCGTCTTCAATCACCAAAATACGTGTCATGCCTTTAGTATACGAACAGGAAGCGCAACCGTCAATTTTACACACTGGCTCATATCACATCTGGTATAGTCATCGTGAAACACAACACTGCAACCTTGAGCACGACACCACGGTACGCAAGTGCTGATACGCTCCTGAGAGCGCGAGCCTCCAGCTCGCCCTGAGAACGTACACCCGCCCCAGCGGGGGCGGGTTAGGATGGGGGCGGATCGCAGCGTATTGCCCATGGACGTGTAGGGGCGGGTTCAGAACCCGATCCTACGGACGACGCCTATACCCGTTCACATTGCTATCCGAGGGGGTGGCGAAAGGGTGTGTCCTGAATTGCGAGCCATGCATTATATATTTCAGATGTGATTTCCCGCATCACTACCAGACCAGGCCTATTGTGAACGCACATCGTACCCGCGAGACAGGCCAACCGCTGCGAGACGTGTGGGGTAGCGAACACCACCTACGCCAAACGACACAACCTGTGCATAACCAGCGTGGCGGGTAGCCAGTCCAGCGCATGATTGCGCCAGGGATGGCTGCTAATGCGGCTCACTATCCAGCTCATTGAGAAAATCTTCTGGATGTTGACGAATCTCCAGGCTACGCTGTTCGATCTCGCGGCGCAACTCTCTGCGCAGACGAGCGGCCATCCAGCGCCGACGTTGCTCGGCGGTTTCGATGCGCACAGGTGGGACGGGGCAGGGGCGAAAATCTTCATCAACCGCCACCATCGTAAAATAGCAGGTCATAACGTGACGTTGCGTACGGGCGGTAATATTTTCGGCGACGACGCGAATCCCAACCTCCATCGAGGTATTGCCGGTATAGTTAATCGACGCCAGAAACGTCACCAGCTCGCCAACGTGAATCCGGGCGCGAAAGATCACCTGGTCGACCGACACCGTAACTACGTAGCGACCGGAATAGCGTGAGGCGCAGGCATACGCCACCTGATCGAGCAGCTTCAGAATATGGCCGCCATGCACGTTACCGGCAAAATTGGCCATATCAGGAGTCATCAACACTGTCATCTGTAGGGTACGGAATTGTTCCGGCTGTGGCTGCTCATGAGAGGGATGCATACATCGCTCCGTATTCCAGGTACCAAAGTTTTTTCCTGTTTTTCAAGTATACGTACCTGAGATACTTCCTGGCAACGGCATTATATGGATCACCTGCATGAACGGTTTGGGGAGCGGCCAGTTCCCATCGA
This sequence comes from Chloroflexus sp., assembly GCF_034434295.1. Classification (GTDB taxonomy): domain Bacteria; phylum Chloroflexota; class Chloroflexia; order Chloroflexales; family Chloroflexaceae; genus Chloroflexus. The sequence goes on along the minus strand of NZ_DAOTZQ010000050.1, from coordinate 33,383 downwards.
CGAGCCACATCACGCCTCACGCTAGCCCCCAACGTTATCCACATCCTCTCTGTCCTCCGTGTCTCTGTGGTAAAAAAGGCAGCAACTTGGGTTTCCCACCACTTAATCGCTATCAATCATCACCTGGTTTCACGAACAGCAACATATGGTAGCGCCAGAGACCGGCATTAAGGGTGTTCTTCTGGGCAATACAACCGCGCATCGCAGCAATTTGCTGTTCACTTTGCAAACCAAGGGCACGGAGTATCAGCGCTGCCGGTAACGTCAGGCGGGCAAAATCACCGAGAAACTGGAGCGAAGGACTGGCACTCAACGTCAGATCGTCGTGGCGGAGAAAGAGGAAACCAGCCGCCTCTGCCAGTTCCACCAGATCGTCGGCGGTGAGGAGATCAGGCATAGCCCAGGGTCGCAACCAGGCCCGTAAGCGATTCCGCTCAGCAGGTGACAGATCGCGCCGGGCAGCAAACCGGTCGGCAATAATCAACCGACCGCCGGGACGCAGCAGACGAACAATCTCGGCCAGCAACGCCGGTTTATCGGGCGCATGACAGATGCTCTCCAGCATCCACACTACATCACAACAATGATTACGGAGTGGCACTACTGCGTAATCAGCACAGAGAAAGGTAGCTCGCCCGCCCCGTCTGGCCCGTTTGGCCTGTTCAGGCACAATCGTCAAACCGATCACCATTCCCTGGTGGATAGCGGCGATCCGATTGGCACTGGCACCGGCCCCACAACCGGCATCGAGCAGACACTCACCAGGCGACAGACCGGCAACCGCCAGCAGCGTCTCATCGATAGAACGGAGCGCAGAACGGTGACTGCGTACCTGCTGCCACAACCCCGCATGCATCGCCTGCGATCCTCGAATCCAACCCAGGACACGAAACATCCAGTCGGTCTGCTGGTAGAAGGAGCGCACTGCATCCTGATGAGCAAACATAGTTAACTTAAATTGCCATCTATGCTGTGAGCAGACCACGGAGGCTGACTGCCAGGAAGAACAGCACGACGCCGCACGCAACACCGCGCGGCGTAACCGCATGAACGGTTTGGGGAGCAGCCAGTTCCCATCGACGCGCTACGTCACGCCTCACGGTAGCAACCGACGTTATCCACATTCTCTGTGTCCTCCGTGTCTCTGTGGTGAAAAAGGCAGCAACATAGGTTAGTTATTGAAATGACCAGATACGCACGGTTGCGTCGTAGCTACCGCTGGCCAGCATGTCACCATCTGGGGTGAATGCGACACAGGTAACACTCTCGTTATGTCCAGACAACTCCCAGCGTAACCCACCATCACTGACGTGCCAGACACGTACAATCCTACCATAATGCGCACTGGCGAGGTAACGACCATCAGGACTGAATGCTACGTCGAAACATGCCCCTGAAGGCGTCGCCAGAATTTGCAGTGGTTGCCCATCGGCCAATCGCCAGACAAAAATAGCACCATCACTACCGGCACTGGCAAGCAAACGACCATCAGGACTCACTGTCAGGCTAAAGATGGCATCGCTATGACCACGCAATGTCTGCACCAGTGTCTGACTGTTCACATCCCAGACCCGAATCACCCGGTCATAGCCGGCAGAAAAGAGGAGTGAGCTATCTGGGCTAAAGATGACACTATTGATCAACCCTTCGTGACCAGGTAATTCAGCAACCGGCTGGCCGTTTTGTGCGTTCCAGAGATACACCACCGGGTCCCAACCAGCGGTAGCGATGAACCAACCATTGGGCTGGAACGCTACACTGAAGAACGCGCCATGACGCTGTTCATCACCGAGATGAAACAGTAGTTCGCCATCTTCGATCCGCCAGACTCGCACGCCGTGTTTACGACCGGCTGCCGCGATGAACTGACTATCAGGGCTGAAGTCCACAGCATTAATTTCGCCAATATTACCGCTAATGACCCGAAACATCTGATAGTCAGGCAGACGCCACAACCGGATAGCACCATCCCATGAACCAATGGCCATTACCTGCCGGTCTAGACTGAATGCCAGGCTATTCACCCAACTTTGCACTGCGATCATCTGACGCAGCAGGGGGCGCTGAACCGCTAACGAAGACAGCGAAGGCTGCTCGAGTCGGAAAAAGCGATGATGTGCCGCCAGAATCTGTCGGCTCGGACGTAACGCGAGACGTGATGGCTGGCGCAGGCGTCGCCCGGCCAACGCACCGTACTCGCTATCACGCAGTTCTGGCGAAATCAACACTTCAAGCGTCATTGCATCGATGGTGAGTAGACCAGACTGAAAAAGGATCTGCAAATCGGCACGTAACAACAGAGCGTTGTGGGGTTCCGCCGGTCCCTGCGGATCGATCAATACTGGTCGCAACACAGCACCAACCTGACAGCCACTAATGGCACAGGCTCCATCATACGCCACAAACAATGTTTGCCACAGGCTATCTAGTACCGACGGTACGGGGTCGGCAGGTGGCTCAAATGAACTATGAGAGGAAGAACGCTGCTGCATTGTTAAACCCAATTGTGACGCACGAACAACAACCACGTGGTAATCACAGGATAGAGCCTGTAGATAAACTAATCCTGTGTGTGGCGGTTTGACAAGATAACATTTCTTTCAAATGGGTGACAATCGCAGCGGCGATCCGCTGTATCAGATATGAGAGCGGTGAGAATCACGCCAGATGACCTCACGACCTGCTAGCCGGCAAAACGCTACTGCTCTAGCCCTCTGTTACTACATTATATAGTAAAACGCATAGGTTAGAATCAGATAGTGCAGAAAATCAGATGCCGGACGTATCGCCCCGTCTTCCGCTGAGACACGATGTATACCGGCCATCGCGCTTCAGGTCGTCAGCCTGGCGGCTACCAGACATGCGCCAGGCTGATGCACACCGTGCGCCGGCAGTGATGAGTGAAGATGACGTGGAAGCGATGCCTCTGTATAACACATAGCCCTGTTCGTGCAGAACGGCCTGGGTGAGATCGCTATTCAGTGTCGGTTTAAGATTTTTTTAACCAGTGCTGTATTTGTGCGAGATCATCTGGCGTATTAAGATTCACCAGCGAACGTGCTGCTGGATCATACCGTTGCCACAACTCATGGCCGGGATCAACCCAACGCAGCGACGTGAGCGCAACCTGAAGCCGTCGTTCACCGGTAGCAAACACCTGCCGCAGCGGTGCCAATGCGCTTTGGCGATACACTGCGAGGAGTGGTTGGGGCAAATCAGGCGCAGAGGGAGCAGTCGGTGCCAGCACATCACCGGTAAAAGGCCAGTCTGCCAGCGCCGCGAGCAATTCAGGCACGATCAGCGGCATATCCGCCGCAATCACCAGTGCAGCAGCGGTCTGCATTGCTTGCAGACCACTGATCACACCACCCAGGGCACCGCTTCCCGGCTGTTCATCGGCGACAATGCGTGCCGGCAGATCAGGCCAGGCCGCACCATCGTTCATCACCACGATAATATCAACACACAGTGGTTGCAGCAACGCGACGGCATGCCCCAGCAGATGCGGCCCATGCTCTCCCCACAGCCGCAATCGCCGTTTATCGGCACCAAAACGCCGGCTACGTCCACCAGCAATCACAATACCGCTTAACAGATGCCTGGACATAACAAGACTTTATAAATAGGAGCAGTTGGTATTTACGAGCCAACTTTACCGAGTGAGGCAAGAAACTCGGCGTTGCTCTTCGTCTTAGCCATGCGGGTCAGCATCAGCTCTGCACCCTCGTTTTCGCCGACCATGCTCACCATCCGGCGCAACATCCAGCTCTGGCGCAGGGTCACCGGATCGAGCAAGAGGTCTTCGCGGCGGGTTCCCGAACGCTGAATATCCACGGCGGGGAAGATGCGCTTCTCGGCCAGTTTGCGGTCGAGGTGCAGTTCCATATTCCCGGTGCCCTTGAACTCTTCGTAGATAACATCGTCCATCCGCGAACCGGTATCCACCAGACAGGTGGCAATGATGGTCAGCGAACCACCATCCTCAATATTCCGTGCCGAGCCGAAGAAGCGTTTAGGCGGGTAGAGGGCTGCCGGATCAACACCACCGGAGAGTGTGCGCCCACTCGGTGGCATGGCAATGTTATAAGCACGGGTAAGGCGAGTCAGTGAGTCCATCAAGATCACCACATGGCGCCCATGCTCAACCTGGCGTTTTGCCTTTTCCAGTACCAGTTCAGCAACCTTGATATGCTGCTCAACCGGCTCATCGAAGGTAGCCGCCACCACCTCACCCTTCACCGACCGTCGCATGTCGGTAACTTCCTCCGGGCGTTCGCCGATCAACAGCACAATGAGCTGAATGTCGGGCGCATTGGTCGTGACGCCATTCGCAATCGCCTTCAGCAGCATCGTCTTGCCGGCTTTGGGAGGAGCGACGATCAGCCCGCGCTGCCCACGGCCAATCGGAGCGATCACGTCAACAATGCGGGTTGGCAGAATATTTGGCTCGGTCGAGAGAACAATCTGCACATTTGGATGAATGGGGGTTAACTGCTCGAAGAGGGGACGCTTCTGCGCCATTTCAGCCGGCAAACCGTTGATCCGTTCAACGTAGAGCAGTGACGGATAACGCTCAACCTCTTTGGGCGGGCGCACCCGACCTTCAATCATATCACCGGTACGCAGATTGAAGCGACGAATCTGCGATTGAGCAACATAAACATCATCGTTGCTGGGACTGAGCCGTGCATTGCGCAGAAACCCATGGCCATCAGGCACAATCTCCAGTAAACCAGCACCCTGCGTTGTAATCGGTTCCTCAACAACTGCGGTCGTGACAACTGGCGCGGACAAAGCCTCACCATCAGCAGGTGCTCCGCCATCTCCATTCACCCGACGGCGACGGCGACGAGTTCGCTCTGTAGTTTCACTGGTTCCTGTTGTCATACGTTTTTCTTCCATTGTGTACGTTTTTTACTCCTCTTTGTGAGATGCTTCGTCAGGATGTGCTGTTCCACCGAATGGAGCAGCCGGTAAGTGACTCGATGAACCTGAACGATAGCCAAGCGCTTCCAGACGCTGATGAATCTCTTCAATACCCTTCGCACCCAGGTTTCGGATACTCATCAATCCGCGGTCATCAAGCCGCAACAACTGGCCAATCGTATGAATCTCTGCCCGTCGCAGACTATTGTAGGTGCGTGTGCTCAAACCAAGTTCGTCAATTGTCCGACTGGCAATCTCTTCGGGGATAGGCGGTGGTAGATGCGCTGATGGCTCTGGCTCTTCCGGTTGGTTCAGATTCACGATCCGCCCAAAATATTGGGCCAGAATCTGCGCCGCGTGGCTCAATGCATCACCCGGTTTGATAGTGCCATCTGTCCAGATTTCGAGGATCAGCCGATCATAGCCGGTCAGTGGATCGTCTCCCATCTCTTCAACCAGAAAGTTGACACGGGGAATTGGGCTGAAGAGGGCATCCACCGCAATTTCGCCAATTGGCATGCCACTCACCGTATCGGCCAGTTGCACTCCCCGCCCGCGCTCTACAGTTAGTTGCATTTCAAACGTTGTATGCTCGTCGTCGATGGTACAGATGTAGTGCTGAGGATTCACAATTTCTACCGTGCTGGGAGCATCAATGTCGCGCGCAAACACCGGCCCAGGCCCCTGTTTGATCAACTGTAGTGCCACCGCACGGTCACTGTAGGAACGGAGACGAATCCCTTTGATGTTGAGAACAAGTTGCGTGCCATCTTCAACCACACCAGGAATGCTACTGAATTCGTGAATAACCCCTGATATCTTAATCCGGGTTACCGCAGCACCGGGAATAGACGAGATCAACACCCGACGAAGCGCATTCCCTAGTGATGAGCCATGACCACGCTGTAAGGGGGCAATTGCAAACCGACCGTAATTCTCAGCCGCAGCGACAAGAGTAATGCGAGGGGTAATAAACGACAATTCAAGTGTTTCCATATTCCTGTTCCAAAACACTCCGAAACTCTGATCGCACCCGTGGCGTTTGTGCTCAATCCGCACATCCAACGCATGGTGCGTTTCGCCGGCCCACGGCGTTTCGACTCCATCAACTCAACCACAGTAGCGAGAGCGGGAAGCTGTGCTTACAGAGCACCTTTTCGGCGGCGCTGTAGCGCAGTAAGTGGCAGCTTAGAACTACCACGTGTTGCGCGTGACCTTACTATACTGGTGAGAGTTACACGCTGTGTCGGTCACAGACTCCTTATATAATACCATAAGTTACAAAAAGCGTGGGAGACAAAAGGAATTGTTATGATGAATGCCCAGAACCGCAACTTGCTCAGCACCATACTTATTATCGCCGGTGTAGCCTGGATTGTGATCAGTCGCCCGCCGGATATTAACCCTACTGTGCCGATGCCACAACCGGGTTTCGTAGCACCGGCTATTGTTCTTCCGCAACTTGACGGTCAGACGCTGGCCCTGAGTACATTGCAGGGGCAAGTGGTTATTGTTAATTTCTGGGCCAGTTGGTGTGGGCCGTGTCGGGCTGAAATGCCAATGCTTGAACAATTATACCAGGCTGAGCGGAGACGCGGGTTAACAGTGCTGGCAGTCAACAGCACTTTCCAGGACAATCCGGCAGATGTGTCGAATATGCAGCGTGATTTTGGGCTTAGTTTCCCTATCGTGCTCGACTACGATGGTTCCGTCAGTAATCGCTATGGGGCACGGATGTTGCCGACCACCTTTATCATAGATCGCAAAGGGGTCGTTCGTCGGGTGCTGTTTGGTGGACCGTTAAGCGAAGCGAATCTGCGCAATGTGATCGAGCCACTGCTGACTGAAACCGAATAACGGTGGTTTACCAACATCATCTTTTCTACATCACCGGTAATAAACGTATATGCTTCCAGCAGTTAATATTGGCCCATTTGCTCTGTATACTCCTGGACTGATCTTTCTGTTGGGCGGCTGGCTGATGGTACAGGTAGTGCGGAGCGCTGCCGGTGTCTACAGACTGCCCGGTGAACGCATGGAGATGATTGTTGTCATCGCCCTGCTTGCCGGGATTGTCGGTGCCCGGCTAGGGTATGCACTTATGTCGTGGCCCTATTATCTCCGCGATCCCCTGGCCCTGGTGGCCCGCGATCTTCAGGCATTTTCCTTGCCGGCAGGTGTACTGACCACCCTACTCGTCGGCGGCTGGCAGATCTGGCGGCAGCGCTGGCCGCTGTGGCCCACACTCGATGCTTTGGCACCAGGTATAGCGCTGGCAGCCCTCACCTACGCGCTGGCTCAATTCGCGAGTGGTGACGGTTATGGCTTGCCCACTAATCTGCCGTGGGCAATTCACCTCTGGGGTGAACCACGTCATCCAACTCAGCTTTACGCTGCTTGCGTCGCCCTGATTGCACTGATCGTCTGGCGACAATCCTATCGTCACATCCAGACTCCCGGCGTGTTGTTTCTCACCATCAGTGGGTTGCTGGCTGCTGGTACGTTAATCGGCGACGGATTTCGCGCCACCGGTTTACTTTTGCCGGGTAATATTCGCTTTTCACAAGTTGTTGCGTTGATAGTTCTCATCATAATTGTACGAATCTGGCCCAAATTAACGTTGCAACATAACATGCAATAACGCGGTATACTAAAAGTAACATTGTCTTCTCAGGGTACTGTGAGAAAATACATGCGAGTCCTGATCGTCGAAGATGAACTGATTATTGCCCAAGACCTTAGTCACACCTTGCGACGAATTGGCCACTCGGTGATTGACATTGTGACCAGCGGTGAAGAGGCACTCCAGTCTGCGAGCAAGCATAAACCCGACCTGGTATTAATGGATATTCGCTTAAGTGGTGCTGTCGACGGCATTGAGGCTGCCCGTCATATTCACAGTCGGTGGGGGATTCCGGTCGTCTTTCTGACCGCCCACGCCGATGATCAGACGGTACGCGAAGCGTTACTGGCCGAGCCGTGGGCTTACCTGCTGAAGCCGTTTGATGAGCGTGAGCTTGAAGTGGCCATCGCCGTTGCCGCCTACAAACATCGACTGGAACGACGCCTCAGATCGAGTGAACGCCACCTACGCACCACATTAACCAGTATTGGCGATGGCGTGATTGTTACCGATCCGCAAAGTCGCATTACCTTTGTCAATCCGGTCGCCGCCCGCATGCTCGGCATTACCCCGGATGAGGCCATCGGCTGGCCACTGGCTCGCATCTATACCCTGGTCGTTACCCATACCGGTTTGCCAACTGATAGCACAACGACAAATCAAACCGTTAACGGCCTGCCGACACCGGTTACCCTGCTTACCCGGAATGGCGAGCAGTTGTTAGTGGAACACACCATCACCCAAATTACCGCCGATGATGGTACCAATGAAGGCGTTGTGATAGTCTTTCGCAATGTCAGCGAACGACAACGGGCGATCAATCAGTTACAAGAGGCGAAACGTCAGTTACATCAGGTGCAACTGCAACTTGAACAACAACGACAGGCGCTCAATACGCTCGGCATACTTGCCCACACCTTGCGCAAAGTAGCGTCGTTACCGGAACTCTATACCGCAATTGTGAATGCAGGTGCGACCCTCTTACCTGACTATCGCGGTACACTCCTTATCTATAATCCCGAAACAGATCTCGTTTACCCCGTCGGTCACTGGGGTGAACCCCTGGTACACCGCCCTGTACGCCGATGTACTTGCTGGGGAGAGCGCCGCTGGGTGCTTAGTCGCACACACGATGACCATATCTGCCATTTTATCCCGCAAGGATTACTTGGTGAACGTATGTGTTTACCGGTTCAACAGCAACATACTGTTGTCGGTCTGCTGAGTTTGTACCATCAACAGCCGGACAATGGTAATGGCTATCAGGTAGCCGTTGCCCTGACCGATCTGGTCAGTCTGGGGCTAAGTGCCTTTGCCCAACGTTTCACATCCGACTCACCATCATGACGTATTATCTTGCTGGAGGATGTGACATGGTGTCAGGTCTGAGATGGGTTACAGGTAAACATCGCCCTACCTGTACCAAGCTTATCGCCATATATGAGAGGTGATCATTTCGTACTAACCGCATTTCGAATCGGCACCTCAGCGTGCAGCAGGGAGTTGTATTGATGGATAGCACGAATCAGTCAGTTGTACCACTGCTGCGGTTGTACGTTGCCGGTGCAACCAGTCGCTCGACCCGTGCTATCACGACGGTACGGCGATTTTGTGAGCGCTACCTCGCCGGTCATTACCGGCTTGAGATCATAGATGTGTATCAGCAACCGGATCGCGCACGCGAGGATCACATTATTGCCACCCCAACCCTGCTGATCGTCGAGCCGGGACCGCCAACGGCATTTATTGGTGAACTACGTTCATCAGATTGGCCGCGAGTGGCGGCAGCACTGAACTTGTTTCCCAATGACGAATAGGAACGTGTCGTATGGAGAACGAGCCACAGATGAGTCAGCCTGACATTGCCCGACTCCAGGCTCGCTTAGCCGAGCTAGAGGAACTGGTTCGTGCATTGCAGATGGGTGAGGCCGATGCATTGGTCATTGATGGGCCACGCGGGCCGTTGGTGTATACGCTACGTGGCGCTGAACATCCATACCGTGTCCTGGTCGAGACCATGAACGAAGGCGCCCTGACTTTACTCAGCGATGGTACGATTTTGTACTGTAACAGTAAGTTTGCCGAGATGGTCGGTTTAGCGCAGGATCAGCTTACTGGTCGGTCACTCCTCGATCTGGTGACGCCAACAGAGCGCTTGCTATGCGCCGAGTTGCTGGCAACCGGTGCTACCGGTTCGAGCAAAGGACCAATTACGTTACAGGCAGTGAATGGCGTGCAGCGTCCAGCCCAGATCTCACTACGCGCACTGCAAAATGAGACCGAAGCCGACATGTGTGCCGTTGTCACCGATCTCTCCGGGCCGCAAGCAGTCGCCGCCCAACTGCGTGCTGCTCTGGCCGAGAAAGATTTGCTGTTGCGCGAAGTGCACCACCGGGTCAAAAATAACTTGCAGATCGTTTCCAGCCTCTTGCGCCTACAAGCCGAAAATATCAGCGATGAGCGAGTAAGCGCCGCCGTCCACGACAGTCAAAATCGCATTCGGGCATTGGCGCTCGTCCACGAACAACTGTACCGCTCCGAAAGTCTGGCGCATATCGATATTGGGGAATATTTGCAAAATATCGCGACCAGCGTCTGGCGCTCGCTCAGCATGCGCGGCAGTTCATTACGTCTGGTGAGTGAGATTGGCCAAAGTATCAGTATCAACATCGACCATGCGATTTCACTTGGTCTAATCGTTACCGAGCTGGTTTCAAATTGTGTCAAGCATGCCTTCCCAGAAGGTATGCAGGGCGGCATTATCAAACTGCGAGTGGCCAGAGATACAGATACACTTCAAGTCGAGGTTGCCGATAACGGTACCGGTATACCGGCCCAGGCCGCCAGTAGTGGCAGTCTGGGTATGCAACTGGTGCATGGGCTATGCCGGCAACTCGGTGCAACACTGGATATTGTGTCTGATCAGGGAACAACGGTTACGATTCGCGTACCAGCGAATCGCCTGGAGTAGTGGAAGGGGGCACGGTACTATCTGCCACGTTGCTTGTCTGTAAACAGTGCACGCGAAAACAATCACCTACTCAATCAACATGCAAACGTGCTTCAAGCGCCTGCATGGCGGCGGTCAACTGTTCCTGGCGAAGAGCAGCCGTCACATCACCACGAGTCCGTTCAAGCACCGCACGTAAGGCATCTGTCGAACGACGTAAGCCCCCGGTAATTGCTTCCGGGTAATCCACCGTGATCAAGGCACTGTAGATGTCGTCCATTACTGTTAGTAACTGTTCGACGCGCGACACATCTCCCCGTCGCAAGTCATCAAGAATTGCCCGTCGCAGCTCACTGGCAGCTTCAGCCAAACCGTTGAGATAGGCTGCCGGTTCCACATTAATCATCTCGCCGGTTGGCGGCTCATCGCCGGCAAGGAATGCCACGACCAGATGCGCTTCGGCAAACTCTTTCAGGGCATCCTGAGCATATCCCGCATAACGAACCTCTGGCGCACCGGCAGTGGCGTCGTACAGTTCAGCCACAACTTCACCAGCCATCTCCAGCAAGTGGCGGGCAGTAGCAAAATCACCACGATGCGCAGCCCGAATGATGTTAGCACTCTGCCGTACTAGTATTCGTGCGGCGGCAATTACCCGTTCACGTGCGGCATGAATGCTCTCAAGCTGCACCACACAGCCAGCAACTATCTGCTCTATACTCATAGTCAACCTCTTGCCTCTTACGTGTAGGAGGTATTATAGCAAAAAGCTACCGCCGCAACGATCATCAATCAGGTGGTGATTTCTTCACGAGAAGATGCCATCGCTTGCTCGCAGCGGAGCACTCATCTCATAAAACTGTGCCGTCGTGCTGCCAGACTGTCACGCAGGCGCGTAAACGGTTGCCAATCACTAACGACAGTACCTTCTGCTCTCAGTCTGCCGGTACGGAAGCGAGGAGGGTTGCCGACCATCTCTTGTGCCATCACCCACTGGATTGATTGCCTTTCCCGCTCGTCATCCGCGTGGCGCAACATTTGGAGTGCGGCAGCCATATTGCCGCAGCAGCCGTGCTCACGATCCGGCGTGCGTCCCGCCTTCACCCCGCTGGTCACAGGGTTGCTAGGTGTGCCCGGCACGAGCATAGCGTCTGCCTGTAATGAATAAGATAACTTCCAGGAGATGTTTTTTAAAATAGATTCTATATATACAGCCCATCACTACCCATCTGCCCAGGCCAGAACACGGGCCGGCGCACCATCGGCCCCGGCCAGTTTCAAGGGCAAACAGGCAAAGGTATAACGTGTACCACAGGTCAGGACGGCGAGATTGCAGAGATTTTCGACAATCAAACACTCTGCCCCCAACAAGAGCACGTGCGCCACATCGCTACCATCAACCGTTGAGTCAACACTCAACGCATCGATTCCGACCAGTCCAACCTGCTGCTGCACCAGGGTATTAGCCAGCGCCGCACTGAGGTAGGGATGACGGAAATAGTGCTCACTGCCCCAGAAATTATCCCAACCTGTACGGAAGACTACCATCATACCCGGCCAGAGCTGATAGCCGTCCAACACCGTCGGCTCAATTGGCGCATTCGCCGGATAGCCACGCACATCAATCACCACACCCCGACCGATAAATCGTTCAGGCGGGATGTCATCAATGCCAGAGCCGTGCGCAAACCGGTGGCGCGGCGCATCGAGGTGTGTCCCGCTATGGCTACCCAGCGCGAGTGAGCTGACCTGCCAGGGTGGGCTAAACATCGGTGTGATTTGCACGGGCGGATCACCCGGATAGACCGGCATGCCTGAAGTAAGCAGACGAGTGAGATCATAGACTGTCGATAATGCGTTCATAGGTGATTCGATACCTGCGAATACACCGGTACTGATTGCGTGCTGTACTCCGGAATGATCACAACACTTTCAGGCCGAAAGCCAATGTGGACATCCTGGCCGGCACTTATGTCCATGCCGATATACGCAGTGTAGGGGTGAGCAATCTCGATAGTCATTGCCCCAACTGCAACCCACAAATGGTTGAGTCGGCGGCCAGGCCGCTGCTCGATGATACGGGCAGCCAGCAGGTTATGGCCGGCAAAGCGGGTTAGTGGTCGGTCAGGGTAGACGAGCCGAATCTCTTCGGGACGGATAAACGCTGCCACCCACGAACCAGGGGTAGGCGGTGGTGATGGACAGACGGCTTCAATCTGGTACCCTTCCCATTCCAGCCACAAACGATCAAGTTCCACCGCCACGACTCGCCCCTTAATGATATTACTCAAACCAAGCATCTGCGCGACCCGCAGGGTAGCCGGAAAACGACAGACCTCGGCCAGCGCACCGATCTGCTCGATCTTTCCTTCCTGCAGAATAGCAATCCGCTGACCAACAGCAAATGCATCATCAAGATTGTGGGTGACATAAACCACAATCAGACCGTGCTCGGCCTGAAGGGCGCGTAAATCGGCGTGCAATTGAGTACGTACTGCATGATCAAGAGCAGAGAACGACTCATCGAAGAGCAGCACATTGGGCTGTGCAGCCAGTGCGCGCGCAATCGCTACTCGTTGCTGTTGTCCACCTGACAGCTCATGCGGCATGCGCTGAGCGAGATGGGCAATCTTCATCTGATCCAGTAACTCGTATGCACGCCGCCGCGCTGTGCGCCCACGCCCTATCGGCAACGCCACATTGTCGAGTGCTGTCATATGCGGAAACAACGCATACTGCTGGAAGACGTAACCAATCCGCCGGCGCTGTGGCGGCAGATGGATCTGCGGTTGAGCGGGGTAGCGTTGAAAGAAGACCGTCTCGTCAAGCGTAATCCGACCGGCATCAGGAGTCATCAAACCAGCGATGGCCTGGAGAGTCTGGGTTTTGCCGGCACCCGATGGCCCAAACAACACCAGAATCTCGGCGCCAATCGTGAATTGTACGCACAGCGTAAACGTATCAAGCCGACGCTGAATGTCAACGCTCAACGTGGATGCCATACAGATCCTCGCGGACAATCATCGTTCGAGGTTTAGGTCTCTGCTCCAATCGCCGTACCAACCACAGTCCGACGAAGGCAATGCCGGTCATCACCAACACCATCAGATGCGCGTCGGTGTAGCGCTGCGCCTGCACTGCATCGTAGATCGCCACCGGTAATGTTTGCGTGCGACCAGGAATATTCCCGGTCACCATTAAGGTCGCCCCGAACTCGCCCAACGCACGGGCACTACCGAGGATAACCCCAGCAATGATCCCGCGCCGGGCCAGGGGTAACGTAATTCGCCAGAGGATGCGCCATTCGCTCAGCCCTAATGTACGCGCTGCCTGCTCCAATTGAGGGTCTACATTACTCAACGCCGCCCGGCTACTCTGAAACATCAGCGGTAAACCAACCACCACCGCAGCAACCACTGCCGCCGGCCATGAAAAGAGCAGACGGATCTGAAACCATTCTACCAGCGGACTACCGCTGCCCAACGCCAGCAGCAGATAGTAGCCAACTACACTGGGGGGCAGAACCAACGGCAACATCAGCATCGTCTCAACCACGATCTGACCGGGAAACGTCCGGCGCACCAGTAACAGTGCCAGTGGCAAGCCGATCAGGACGATACACAACGTGGCAATGGTTGTAACCTGTAACGATAACCAGAATGCCGACCAGGACATACACCCTCTCATGGAGTTGGCGAGGCAGCGGGTAAAATAAAGCCGTATTTTTCCATGACCGGTCGCCCTTGCGGGCCATTCACGAACTCCATAAACTGGCGGGCCGCTGCCGGGTAACGACTGCTACGCACGGTACCCGCCACCTGGATCAGGGGATGTTCGGGATGTAACTCAGTTGGAATGAGCACCCAATAGCCATTACTCTGCACACTTAACGAGAGCGCGACAATTGCCACCTCAACATTACCGGTATCGGCCAGGGTTAGTGTCTGTGCTACATTTTCCCCAAATACAAGACGATCCTGCACCTCGTCCCAAACACCGGCTCGCTCGAGCGCTTCGCGTGCCGCCTGCCCGTAGGGTGCGTGTTCAGGATTGGCAATCGCAATCCGCTGATAGGCCGGATCGCTCAGATCGCTCATCTGTTGCGGGCGAAGACCACTATCTGTGCGGGTCCAAATAGTAATCCGCCCCTGAGCATACACTGTCAACGAGGAGGTGTCAACAATCTGCTTCGTTGCCAGGTCTTCGATAAAACTGCGATTGGCAGCGTAGAAGAGATCAACGGGGGCGCCACGTTCAATCTGCTGGGCCAGTTGACCGGTTGAACCAAAATTGAAGACTACCGGAATCCCGGTTTGCGTGGTAAAGAGTGGCCCGATTTCAGTGAAGGCCGGCATAAGATCAGAGGCTGCGGCTATCGTCAGGCTGGCAGTATCGGGTTGTTCAGCATTACAACCGATCAACAGGAGCATCGCCAGCAAAAACATACACCACCCGCGTACCATTAACCACCTCCTTGTGCTTGCCAGTTCCCCCGCTGACTCAACTCATACCGGCATTCTTCCAGCCAAAGCACGGTTGCCTGCAACTGCCCGGAGCGATAGCGTAGCACGAGTCGCTCAAACGAATTGACAGGTAAGTTCGCGATCCGCTGTTCATTCTCTGTCAGCCACTGTCGACAACAGGCTAACTGATGGTCAAGCAGTTGGCCGGCCTGCGCTGCACCCTCGTGGCAGGCAAAATAGAGCTTCGCCATAAATTCAAGCCGGATATCTCGTCCATGCGCTACCGGCGTTGTCACCCAGGCAATAAAGAGCGCTTCACCCGCAGGGGTGAGCGAGAGAATCTTGCGCGGTGGCCGGCTCCCCTGTAGTTCAAGCTGATGGGTCAGATACCCATCAGCTTCCAGCCGGTCAAGTAATGCGTACAAATGACTCTGCTTGACTCGCCAGATAAAACCAAGGGCCTTTTTCCGCTGTAATTGCTGGAACAGCTCATACGGATGCATCGGCTGTTGACGCAGCAGACCAAGTAATGCCGGTTCAATTGTGAGTGACTGTTTCTGAGAAGCCATATCTGTGCGTATATCGGCACCACCGGTGTTCAAGTTGCCGAGAGGATTACCGGCATCGAGTCATCAATACTTCTCATGTTGAGTATTCACGATGTGAATACTGTACCACAATCAGCGATTACCGGCAACCGGTTGCCTATCTGAACGTTTTGTAGCCTGATTGGGCGCAACTGTCATCATTTATCCACCCTGAGCCACTATACTACGCACAGCCGAAGTAATTTTCATACACGTCTGGACATACGCTATGTCACTTGACACGATTCCCTTGCCAAAGGAAAGCACGCTTCCCAAAGACTATCGGATGCAGGCCACCTGCGAAGAGCCGCCAAATCTCTTGCCACCACTTGCAATTCTTGACGAGACGGTGACACCGGTAGAGCGGTTATTTGTGCGCAATCACCAGCCTATTCCCTCGCTATCCGAGCAGCATTGGGAACTGACAATCGATGGTCTGGTGCGGCATCCGTTGACTATTGGTTTTAACGATTTGTTCGGGGAACCAACCAGTAGCTTCTTCGCCGCACTCATTGGCAGGTCTCAGATGACTGAAGGTTATGCCGCGATTGCGAATGTCGAATGGATCGGCGCACCGGTAGCACTGTTCCTCGAAGCAGCAGGCATGAAGCCCCAGGCCGGTTTCGCCGCCTGTTGGAGCTACGGCCCTCAACCGATGGTGCGTTATCTGCCACTCAGCAAACTCTGGCAAGATGGCATGCTGGCGTATGCGATCAATGGTCAGCCATTACCCCCCTTGCACGGCGGCCCGGTACGTCTGATCGTACCGGGATGGAGCAGCACTTACTGGCTGAAATGGATTGCGCAGATTACGCTCCTTTCACCAGAAAGGGCACCGACAGCAGCCCATGTTGATGGATCACTGGCAATTGATTGTTGCCTCTTCAATCTCCCTAATGGTGTGATCAAGCCTGCCAGATATACCACCCTGCGCGGCGCAGCATGGTCGGCTGCACGTGGTGTTGCGCAGGTAGACGTTTCCACCGACGAAGGTCCCTGGCAGGCAGCCACCCTCGACCAAAACCTGGGGCCACGTGCCTGGCGACGCTTCTCATTTCGCTGGTCAGCTTCGAGTGGAACGCATCTGCTTGCTGTTCGGGTCAGTGATAATAGTGGTCAGAGTGCAATACGACGCTGGCAGATTGACGTGAGGAGTTCGTGAGAAGCAACGGGGTGACAGCATTATCCACGAATGAATAACATATCTGATAGCAGAGAAGGCACGACACGCTATCCAATCATTACCCTGGTGTCACGCCTGCACAAGGCCCGTCTGTGAACAAGAGCTGTCAAGATGATTGGGAGGTAGGGGCACGGCATGCCATGCCCCCACCTTGTCGCCGAATCAGATTGCTCTGAGTCTATACCCACAATGCCCCAAGCGTTGATCGCTAATGGCACTTCCAGGGCACCTCAACACAGGTATAACACCTGAACAATGCGCATTGTTGAGCAAGAGTTGATACCATTCGGTTCAAGCCGAGTGATAACATTCGTGTGGTGATTCTTGCGCCTATCACTGAACAGAAGCCCCGTATCCGCATAGTTGGAACACAGGCTGCCGTCCGTGCGGCACCCGGGTAGGCTGATCGGCCTCTCATCACTCCCCCGGCTCGCGAATACCTGCAAGCCGGGGGAATACCTTCACCCAAGATTGGCTAGCGAATGAACGGTCATGCGCTCACTCTATCACGCAAATACGCCTCTAATTCGGCAATTGGTACCCGTTCCTGCGCCATGGTGTCGCGATCACGGACAGTAACGGTACCGGCCAGGGCCGGGTCTTTACCCTGACCAATCGTATCAAAGTCAACCGTGATACAGAACGGGGTCCCGATTTCGTCCTGACGGCGGTAGAGTTTACCAATCGCACCGGTATCATCGTAGATCGTGCGCATCCTACCGCCGGCTTGCAATTGTCGGCGCACCGCTTTTGCGGTAGCGACAATCTCTTCATGGTTGCGCTTCAGCGGAAAGACGGCAACCTTGATCGGTGCCAGGCGTGGCTTAAGGCGCAGAACTGTGCGATAGTGCTCGTCGATCAATGGCTGTGCCTGACCACGTAATTTCTTGCCCAGTTCGATCTGATCGGCACCGGGCAGCGCCAGCAACTGCTCAACTTCAGGTAAGCGTTCGGCCAACGCCTGAGTAAGCTCTTCGCCACGGGCCAGTATCGCATCGCGAGCTTCACCGCTCAACTTCTCACTACGACCAACCGACTTGAGAAAGGCATTGAGCGCCTCACCGACCGCGGCCAGTTTCTCGCCGGGAATCGCTTTCGTTAGCTCTTCTGCATACCCCTCACACATCACGGCCAGCATACATCGGCCAACCCCAGCCGACGGCTCGATGACGTAGGGCACAACATGACGACCACTGGCCTGATCGAAATAGGTCAGGCGGGCAATGCTATCTTCGTTGTGATTCACGCGTGCGGTCAGATTGAGCTGCGCCTGATCCTTGCTATGGGAGCCGAGATCGTAGTCAGTTCGATTCGCAATTCCCTCAATCTCTTGCACACCGATGTTGGGATACTCATACATCAGATCGAACGTCCGCTTCGAGTAATGGGCCAACTCAGCCGTCGGCACATCGTAGATAGTAATCCGACTACGCGGAATACCGATCTGCTCCCACCATGACAGCCGGGCCTCAAGCCAGCGTTGATGCCACTCTTCATCGGTACCGGGCATCACGAAATACTCGATTTCCATTTGCTCAAATTCGCGGACCCGGAAGAGAAAGTTGCGTGGATTGATCTCATTACGGAAGGCTTTCCCAACCTGCGCAATCCCAAACGGCAACTTTCGCGCCGAGG
The DNA here is from genome assembly GCF_034434295.1 of Chloroflexus sp. Classification (GTDB taxonomy): domain Bacteria; phylum Chloroflexota; class Chloroflexia; order Chloroflexales; family Chloroflexaceae; genus Chloroflexus. The sequence goes on along the minus strand of NZ_DAOTZQ010000050.1, from coordinate 15,016 downwards.
TCGTCAGGACGTTGGCAAAGTTGACGAAAATCCCCTGCGCCGTTTCCGGGCGCAAATAGGCAAACGAGCCGCTATCAGCTACCGGCCCGATCTGGGTCCGAAACATCATATTGAAGGGACGCGGTTCGGTTAGATCGCACGAGCCACAGTTCGGACAAACACCCTGAATATGGTCGGCCCGCCAACGCATTTTGCAGCTCCGACAGTCGACCAGGGGATCGTTGAAAGTCTCTTCATGACCGGAATATTTCCAGACCAGCCGATTCATTAGAATGGCTGCATCAAGACCTTCCATATCATCGCGTTCGTAGACGTTTGTTCGCCACCAATCGGCAATGATATTATTCTTCAATTCCACACCAAGGGGGCCGTAATCGTACACGCCCTGTAACCCACCATAAATCTCGCTGCTGGGGAAGATAAAACCACGACGCTTGGCCAGCGCCACAATCTGATCAAGTGATGTAGCCGGCACAATATTCCTCCTTTGCGCAAGGTCTGACAACAAAAAACCGGGCGCCGAAGCGCCCGGGGACGCATCACTCTGACGCGCGGTTCCACCCCGGTTAGCGACCGTAGCCGCTCACCTCAATCACGATCCAGCTCCCCGGCGCCGTTCCGCCATTCAGGACCACCAGGCTCGCACCATCCCTGGTTCGCTGTGCGCCCGTCGCGGCGTACTCCTCCGGATCATCGCCGATGTGCTGCGAGTATAGCACAGGCAATAGCAACGCGCAACCACTGTATCAAGACGACTCTTCAGCAAGGTGTGTATACATCTGCGTCGTAGCAATCGAAGCGTGCCCCAGGCGCTCTTGCAATTCGCGCAGATCAACACCGTTCCGCAACTGGTGGGCCGCGAATGAATGACGCAGCATATGCGGCGTCAAATCGTGCATACCGACCTGCTCGGCATACGTCTTAAGAATCAACCAGAAGCCCTGACGGGTCAACCGTTTACCACGATGATTTAAAAACAGTGCTTCCGGATCATCAGGAGCCTGACGTGCCAGTTGCGGTCGGGCAATGTCAAGGTACTCCTCCAGCGCAGTCAATGCCGGATCACTCAGCGGAATTGTCCGTTCCCGCCCCTGACGCCCCCGACAACGCACCGTTCTGTGATCAAAAGCGACATCATCAACATTTAACGCGACCAACTCGCTCACCCGCATACCGGTAGCGTACAAGACTTCGAGCATTGCCTTGTCGCGGATTCCTTCAGGTGTACCGTTTTGTAGCGGCACCTCCAGCAATTCATCAACCTGATGCTGAGAAATCGCACGCGGCGGGAAGCGATCAACCCGCGGTGCATCGAGTTGATCGGTAGGATCGTGATGAATAACGTTACGCTCTTTCAGGAACGAGAAGAATGACTTGATCGCCGCCAAACGACGCGCCATCGTTGAGTTGGCGTACCGCTTCTCTTTGAGATTGAGCACGAACGCCATCATCGTCTCACTGTCAACATCTGACCAGTGTTCAATCCCGCGCTCGCGGAGAAACGCACAAAGCTGGTCAAGATCGGTACGATAGGCGATGGTCGTATTGGCCGACATTTTGCGTTCGTCAGCTATATAAGCAAGGAATTGCGCTACATACTGGTTCATGAGTCTTGCCTGCTCATTGAAGGCTAATGGAAGGTCTTAGAGTACCGTGTATGGTAATGGAAAGCTGACGGTGTGTCAATTTAAAAGCAGCAGCTCTCTTTGAACCCACAGCGCTGACAGCGATAAAATCCGGCCCAGCGCTGCATTTGCTCCCGGCAGGCAGGGCACTCGCGTTCATCATCATCGGCAGGTTGTGGACGGCAGATCTGCTGCTGTGACACCTGCTCTTGCTGAAACCGAGGTTGTACCGACGGCGATTGACTCATCAGTGACCTCCTATACCTTTCACGTTGCCCACCTATTGTACCATGCGTTATCCGTGCGTCATCCAGGACGATGGTACCATACCAGATTCTGCTATACTGACCATAGTTTGTTGAACAGAGAGAGAAACAGTCCATGCGCACATTGATTGTCTTCAACCCGACAGCCGGCCACGCTGAACAACTGGAGGCTGAACTGGAAGCAGCGGCCCAGGTCTGGCGCGAACAAGGTTGGACAGTTGAATTACAACCGACCAATGGTCCTGGTGATGGTCGACGATTAGCCAGCCTGGCAGCCAGTAACGGCTACGATCTGGTGGTTGCTGCCGGTGGTGACGGCACCATCAATGAAGTAGTTAATGGGCTGGCAGGTAGCCAGACAATTCTGGCTACGCTACCACTAGGCACGATGAACGTGTGGGCACGCGAGTTGGGGTTACCCCTTCAACCACGCGCCGCAGCCCAGAAACTCTGCTCATGGTCACCGCGTCCGATTGATCTGGGACGTGCCGGTGATCGCTATTTTCTGCTCATGGCCGGTATTGGGTTTGACGCCGCCATCACTGCGAATGTCCGGCCCGACGAGAAGCGACGATTTGGCGCATTGGCGTATGTGATGCGTGGGATTGAAGAGGTGATGCGCATTCGTGGCACTCGTGCCCGTATCTGGCTCGATGGTCGCCAGATTAAAGCACGAGTGTTGATGATCGTGATCGGTAATTCCCAATTGTACGGTGGGCTGGTGAAAATCACGCATCGTGCCAGCATTGACGATGGATTACTGGATGTCTGCGTGATCAAAGGGGATAACGGTATTAACGCGATTGGCCACCTGATTGCCATTTTGCGCCGTCGGTTCAGTCTGAATCCCGATATTGCCTATTATCGCGCTCATACCATCGAAGTCATTACCCAGCGCCCATTGCCGGTGCAGGTCGATGGTGATCCGATTGGGGTTACACCGCTGCGCTTCACGGTCGTTCCATCAGCATTGCGTGCACTCCTACCACCCAATTTGCCCGACGATCTGATACAGCAGCCACCACCTGGGGTCAAACGCTGGCCACAACGATTGCTGGCCTGGCTGCGTCGTCGGATTGATGTCTGATCGCTACATTCACCAAAACAAACCGAACCTATGCAACGACTACTACCACTTCACTATGTCCTTGTATTGCTGGTTGGCCTGCTTGCCGCGTGTGCAACGCCTCCCAGCCCCGGCACGCCAACGCCCCCTCCCGCCCTGCAAGGCGACACCTTGAGCGGTCGTCTACTCTTTAGTCGTGACGATGGTATCTGGTTGTGGGAAGATCGTACAGCGCGTCGCTTAATCAATCCACCGGTAACCCAACCGGCTTTCAATCCAACTGGCGACCAGATTGCCTGCATCGTCTTGCATGCTGGTGCAAGTGATCTGGTGATTATTGATACAGCGGGGGCAATTCTCGCGCAACTAACCCGCAACGAGCCAGCAGCACCGCCCGGTAGCATCGAGAGAGTGTACAGTGCGAAATGGGCATTTTATCCGACCTGGCTCCCTGACGGAAGTGGCGTCCTGGTATCCGCCCAAATAGCGCCCCCCGTTGGCGATCCGCCAGCCGACGAGCCCCTCGCCATTGTACGCTACGATTTGAATGGCCAACAGCAGGTTGTGTTTAGTGACGCCAACGCTCATCTAGGCCGAAGAGTTATGCTGCCCTCCGGCGATGTAATTGTTGTTCGTACCCCGCTCGGCAGTGATGGTCAGCAGCAACTCTTCCGCATTAGCGGTAATCAGGCGACACCATTACCGGGGGCACCGACCCCGGCATACGATCCGGCGCTCAGTCCCGATGGCACATGGCTGGTTTTTGCCGTTGGCATTGATGGCGGTAGCGATCTATACGCAATACCGGCCAACGGTGGTTCGCCGGTTCGCCTCACCGACATCGGTTCTGCGCGATCACCGACTTTTGCGCCAGACGGTAAAACACTGGCATTTCTGGCAATCCCACCCGGCGGACGCGGGTTTGATCTCTATCTTGCCGAAATAACCATCGCTGGCGATACTCTGCAACTCGGCACACCCCGCCAGCTTTCGACCGACTTTGCCATCAATGCCGATGGTGGGCTGACCTGGGCACGCTAGATACCGACCTGATCGGCTACCGTTGCAGCCGGCTTCGTTGCCAGTGATATGGCAGATACTGGCGGACGTTGACCGAGCAGATATGCGATCACATCGGCTGCCGAATAGCCCTGCGTTACATCGAAGATGGTGGGTAGCCGCCGCAAATCATCACCGCTCGTAAGCAATGGCGGTTCGATACCAATATCGGCCCGGGCCTGACCGACGCCAATGTTTGACATCAACGCATTACACAGGCACCGCCGACCCTCGGTATCGCACAGATTACCACCCTTCTTCACAAAGGTGGCAATCGGTTCGCTGGCACAGCGATAGCCAATCGTCCCTTTTGGCGTGCGATACATCGTGCGCAGATACCCCAGGTCACAAATTCGCTGGCGCGGAACTCCCTGGGCAGGATCGTTATCCCAGCGTACCACCTTGAATGGGTAGCCGGTCGGCGATGCACGCGGGTCGGTAAAGACATCAACCGTACCACGAGCCGCTGCGTCGAGCACCGAACGCCGCAGCGGCTCGGCCAGCCCAGAGTCATTGCAGAAGGCAAACAGGGTGCCAACCTGAATACCCATCGCCCCAGCAGCCCGCGCTGCGGCCAGTCCTTCCGGCGAAGCGGTACCACCGGCCAACCAGAAGGGTAAGCCAAGGGCAGCAACCTTTGTCGGATCAACCAGATCACGCGGCCCGTACAACGGCTCGCCACGTTCGTTTAGCTGCAATTCGCCGCGTGGCGGCGCATTGTGACCGCCCGCGGTTGGCCCCTCGATGACCAATCCATCAACACTGGCGATCTTGCGCGCAAACATGGTTGCCAGCGTGACACTGGCAACGATGGGAAGAAAGAGCGGGCGACGTAATGGCGGGGGTTCACTAGACCAGTGTTCACGCGGATCAAACGTTATATACGTAGGAGGTGCAGCTTCATCACCTTCGATCTCAGCAGTCAGGCGTGCGGGAAGATGAGCAGCCAGTGCATCAAGCGCAGCCGGAATCTCGCGAGGAATACCTGCCCCCATAATGATCACATCGACTCCTGCCAGCAGTGCACCGTAGAGCAGCGCGAGATTCGGTAATTGAATCTTGGTCAACAGATTCATACCGATTGGGCGATCATGACCCTCTTTCGCCAGCCACACCTCAACAAATGCCGCCAGAATGGCTATCTGCTGCCGTTCCTTACTCACCTTCAGATTGTACATTGGCAACAGATCGTAAGGCTCACCTGGGGCACGGCCATCAGGCCGGAAATAGGCAGATAACACCCGTTCGGCCACGCCAGGAATTGGAAAATGCGCCATTGCTCGTCGCATAGCACCATCAGGATCGCCATCCTGCAAACGCCGAATCAGAATGGTATCGATACCGGTACCAGAAACAACACCGAGCTGACCACAGGCCGCAACCGCCCGTGCCAGTTGCCAATCGGAAACGGCGGCACCCATACCACCCTGAATAATCATCGGCAAATCGCTGGCGCGCATCGATCTCTACTCCTTACACATTACAACAGGCAAACGAACACTATCGCTGCCAGATACGACCCAGAGGCAGCAACTGCTTCCGTATAGCAACAAGCGGGGTTAACGAACTGTTCATCGGTCGGCAACGGAAATCAGGCCCTCTCTGATGTATGATACCGCAGAGCAGCTTACGATGCCAGATAAGAAATCGCTACCGGTGATACTCACCTCGGCGACGAATGCCATCCTCGCAGACGACCAGATCAAGCGGGTAATCGTGGGCTTCACGGGGAAGTTCAGCGATCTCCTGATCGGCAAAGGCTACACCAACAGCAACGGTCGATGTTGTTGCCAGGAGTGCATCGTAGTAGCCACCGCCATACCCCAGGCGGTACAGATCGTGATCAAATGCCAGCAAAGGTACAATCGTTAGCGACCATTCACCAGGGTATGCAGGTACGAGCCGGCGTGGCCGGCGAGTACCAAATCGTCCAGGTACCCAATCCTCTTCAGACAGACTGGCGATCCAGCTATGACGAAGCTCTCGTTGTCCCTCGACAACCGGCACAGCCACAGCCTTTCCTGCCGCTAAAGCTGCCGCGATGAGAGGCCGGGTATCCACTTCCGAGCGCATTGGAACATAGCAGTGAATCGCACGAGCAGCCGTAAATACCGGCAGCGACTGCACCAACGCACAGATGCGGGCACTTCGCTGATCGCGATCAGCTAACGTATCGCGACGCACTTGCATCAGAGCACGCAAAGTTGCCTTCTGATCGGCAACGTCGGTCATGACTACTCCTGCGAAACGGCATCTTCGCAACCGCCGGCTTATTGTGCCATGCAATGAGCCGGATCGTTGAAGTGGCAGTACCGCCAGCGATACAACAACAAACCGCTGATCACCACATGGTGCCTATCACACAGACAGAATATGCGACGCCCGATTGATGCATCGGCTTCAGCCTATACCCTGAAAATCTGCTGCCAATGGATTATACCATTGCCCACGGCATCCCTCACCCTGGTCGTCGTCGGCAAAACTGGTGTGCGGAAGTCACGTACTTCCACACACCAGACAACAACACTGTTCAAGAGCACGCGCTTCAGGAAACAAATTCCATCATCACGTCTACCTCATCTACAGGTGTGGGGCCTTAATCCGCCGGATAATCTCAACGAAAGGCGGCTGTGGTTTGGGGTTTGGGTTACGTGGAAACCAACCCAACTCGGCACGTACTGCCTGTTCTTTCAACTCAGTAGCACCCCAGATGAATGAAGCACCGGTAACACCCAGTAAGGCTGACCAGCCAGCATCAGCGACAAACAGTGATAACACGACAATCCCGATCCCGAACAATAACGGATACGGCCACCAGAGATAGCCAAGATAGTATTCCATCCTGATAACCCAAAAGAAACCAAAACCGATGATGCCTAGACTAAACAGGCCGATGGCCAGACCTTCCCAATACATAGTTTGCTCCTCATCTCATCCACATGGTACCGGTTAAACAATCTCCGGTTCACGTTCGCGCACCGGTTGTTGCGGAAGCATCAATACTTCACCCAGCTCACGGTCAAGTGGATCGTGGATCGTCGCCCGGCCTTCGGCCAGGTATCGGGCATGGCGTGGATTGTGAGGATTGGCCGGTGCATGGCCATGGCGTACCCGACGATCCTGACGCACCAGCTCGAACGCATCCCACCACAGAGAAATGCCGACAACACTACATACGCCACCGATGGTAACATTCGCGCTGAAAAGGGCCACCAGGTTAAGCAGCAGGCCGGCAATAATCAAGACGACCATTGGCGGACGAATATCGGCACATTTCGCTTCCAACCAACGTACACCAACGTGCCCCCACCAGATGCTGAGAAATGTTGCGATTGCTAACCAGAGACCACTTGTTTGTAGCATTACCATTCCCTCACAAATCTACACAAATCTTAGCAATCTTTCGCAGTATCTCATGGAAGATGCACCATGTCAAGCGAAGCACATGACGGGGTTACCCTTACGGAACTGTCCATCACGCTATATCTGGAGAGGGGTCTTTTGTGATTGCAGTGCGTTTTTTCACAAATAATCTGCAAGAGTTTGCCACCGACATGATACTGCAAAGGTATAACAATCCCATCAACAAGGTATGACGTTCTCTCATAGATGCCCAACCCCCGGCGGGCCATGCATTACCTACGTGTCGCAGGTAGCCGGTATGATGCATTGGTCGTTTCACAGGCCACCAGGGATGTTCTGACCGTGCCCGGTAGGGACGCACGGTCGTGCGCCCCTACCACTGCCGGTACGGGATGATGCCGCCGTCCACAGGACAACAATCGTCACCGTCTGACACCCGGTGATGCCCGATCAGGGTGCAGCAGCGCCCATGGCGGGGATGAGCGCCCCTCTGGGGAGCACCTGGTCCTGCCCTATCCAGCAAGCCCCCCCGTCCGCCACCACGGTGTCTATCCGGCAGCCGTCGGCGATCCCTGCGGCGACAGACCGATGAACCGGATAGCTTCGGCATCACAACAGGGCTGGTGCCGGGCAGTGATGCCCGGTGGAACGCAGGCTGCGATAGCCCCTGATGAGAAGCGCAGATGGCACCTATAGCGTTATGGGTAATGAAAAGCCGGGAGCAGGGATGGTGCTATTACCCATAATATCAAGTCCGCTTCAACGGAGATCATTGCTCATGATCGCACTATCATGCCAGCGACCTGAGTGCGGATGCACCAACCAGCCTTCCCGCACAGTCGTATCACACACCGAAAGGGATACTGTGTCCAGACCGGATTCCTCGTGTCGCGTAGTATAGCGTGCGGCAGCGTGGCTGCCGCAGCAACCACCCTCACGCGCAGGCGCACGTCGCAGCGGTCTCCCCGTGCCGGTACGTGAGCCTGGTGCCAGGTATTCTTAAGCGCAGGCTAGAAGCCTGTGCCACGCAGCGCGGCACCAGCACTACGCTGATCACGTCGCAGGGCGCTGGACGCGAAGGTGTCCTCAACAATGGTGTGCAGTCTCCACCAAGATTTGATGGTGCATCACAAGGCAGAGCTTATCTCTTCATCAATAGACAGCAGTATTACGACACCCTGTACCGCCATCACGATCACGCTCGTATCGACTACGGCCAACCCAAAAGCAAGCCACCAACCAAACCCAGCTCGATCCGATCATGCGGCACGCCAGCCCACAGCCAGGAAACAACGCATCTCACCGGAAAGAGCCGCTGCACACCAGGCAATTACCCAATTACGCCATCATTCATCCAGACTGCACACTCTTCGTGCATGACCGCCCGAAACCGGCCCCAGCTTGCCCACTTCCCCCTGATTGCCGGATCGGACGTATCAGAAAGCTGTCGCAACTGCTGTGCCAGCTTCACCAACTCCGCAGGCGGTATCGTGCGAAATTCATCAACCTGCTCATTGGGATCGCTCGCCTGCAACGTGCCGGCCAGCTCATCGAGCAAGAAGACATAGCTGACAAAATAGTATGGTATCTCAACATTACTTTGATAAGTGATAATATTCAGAAATCGATTGATACGCACCGTGAGACTCGTCTCCTCGGCAACCTCACGGGCCAGCGCTGCGCTGATACTCTCATCTGGCCCAATCCCACCGGTTAGCAACCGAAATACGTTGGGTGGGTAGAAGGTTTTACGCGCCACAATCAGGTTGCCATCAGGACGACGAATGACCATCCCAACTTCGCCAACCCGATCTGTCTTGCGCAATGGATCAAACCTGCCATCATCGAGGTATACATGGCAGTAGCGAGGCGCACCATACGCCGCAACGAGATCGACAACTTCGGCCTGATGGTGGGATGGAAGGCGCGGCAGAGCTTCTCTCCAATCCAGTGTGTCTTTGCAATGGTGTCTCATGGTTACCTGCTGAGATAATCGATGATCGTTACATCAGTTCGCGGCCAGTTGGCCAGCGCCTGATGGGGATGATGCGAGTCACTCCCCCCAGAAACCAGCAAGCCGTGACGCACCGCCGCAGCTAGCAGGCGCTCACGGGTTGCTGCATCGTGCGTGGGATAGAAAACTTCAATCCCATCCAGGCCGACTGCGGCCATGGCTGCAATATCCTCATCAGTCGCCGGTATTGCGTAAATACCTTTGCTCCGTCCGGGATGCGCCAGTACGGCCAGTCCTCCTAAATCGTGCGCCACCCCGATCACCTCTTGGACGCTCAGTGGTCGGTAGGCCGCAGCGAAATGAGTCAGGATAAAGCGCATACCAGCCTCTTCATCGCCTTCACCAGCCACCCGGCCCGGTAATTCATTGTGGCGGGCCAGCACCGATGCCACATCGGCGACGGTTGGTGGTCGATCACGATCACCCAGCCCAGGCATAACAAAACCGGCAGCCGCCAGATCACGCAACAACTGCGCGGCATCGGCAGCATTGCGATGAACTACCTCGGTGCACAGATCGAGCAATAACGGTGCCTCTGGATCAACCGCGTAGACAAGGGTATGCCACAATTTACCATTGAAGGCACTATCAATTTCAACCCCACTCACCACCTGAACCCCGTAATGCATACCGGCCATTGCCGTGGTGATGACATTGGCCGTCGTGTTATGGTCGGTCACTGCGATCATGGTCAGACCCTGAGCTGCCGCTGCAACCGCCAATGCTACCGGTGTCCACGTTGCGTGATGAGGCGTTGCATTTGTGTGAATGTGTAAATCGATCATGGTTGCTCCATCGGCAAGTTAGCTGCCTGCCACGCTTCAATCCCACCGTCGAGCGCTGCTACCGGCCCGTAACCGAGATCGCGAAAGATTTGCGCCCCCCGCTGACCGGCTGTTGGTCGGCTGGCATCGCCATAGGTAACGATGATCCCACCTGGAGTTAATGCAGCCAGCCGCTGATTGAGATCGGGAGTAGCCAGACTCAATGCACCGGGCAGATGACCGGCCTGATATGACTCGCCGGCCCGCATATCGACGAAGATGACCTGACCGGCCTGCCATCGCTGGTACGCTTCGGCAACCGAAATTGTAGGAGCTGGAGGACTATTGGCCGGATCGCCGTGTCCAGGAGCTGTCTCTACCGTTGGGACAATAGTTGGCTCGGCTGCTGGCGTTGAAGCACTGTTTCCGGTGATAACAAAAGCCAGGATTCCGGCCAGCACCACAATACCACCGATCACGAGTGGTAATTGCCAGGCCGGTGCCTGCCTGGTTACTGGTGATTCAAAATTATCCATACGTCAAACATCGCCTTGTCTAGTTCTTGTCGTATTATAATGCAAGCAGGATACCGCCAACGCGCTGCGTCATTCAGCAGGATTTATGTATGCTCACAACAATTTTACCCGATGTGTACCAGTTGCGTCTGCCACTCCCCTTTGCCCTCAACCATGTTAATGTATATCTGCTCCGTGATCCACAGGGATGGACGGTCATCGACACCGGCTTACACACACCCGCCGGTGAAGCCGCCTGGCAAGAGGCATGGACTACGCTCAACCTCGACCCGGCTCACATTCATACAATTGTCTTGACTCATTTCCACCCCGATCACTTTGGGATGGCCGGCTGGCTCCATCACCATTCCGGTGCCCGGGTTCTTCTGGCCCCACGGGAAATCGAACTGGCGCAGGAAGTCTGGGTACAGCGGGCCGATCACGACGACCCTAGTTTACGTCATTTTCTCAGTCATGGTATGCCCGCCGATCTGGTCGATAAGGTCGTCGGCGCCATTGCCGGATTGCGGGCTGCAACCCGACCGCACCCACCACTAACCCCGCTGCTACCAGGAAGCCAGTTGACGATGGGCGGGCGCTCATTTGTCGCTATCCATGCCCCTGGCCATAGTGATGGACAGTTAATCTTCTACGCAGCCGATGAGCGACTGGCACTGGTCGGTGATCAGGTACTACTCAAAATCACGCCTCATATCGGCGTCTGGCCGGAAAGCGAACCCGATCCGTTACGGAAATATCTGACTTCGCTGGCTGAACTGGCGACACTGAACGTCGATCTGGCCCTTCCTGGTCATGGGAAACCGATCACAGAGTGGAAGACGCGCATTCGTGAATTACAGGCCCATCATCACGAACGATTAGCGGCTATGCTCGCCGCAGTGCGCAACGGTGCCGACACTGCCTTTTCCGTGGCGCAGCGGGTATTTGATGTTGAGCGCTTCACCCCACACGAAGCTCGCTTTGCCATCGCTGAAACCATCGCCCACCTCGAAATGATGGTTGCCGATGGTTTGCTGCAACGCCGTGACGGCGAACTGGTACGATACACACTGTAAGACCACGTTCGCCAATCTGTAATCTACGCTCGTTAAGCGTACCTCAACGCATATGGTACGCTGCACATGCCAGTTTGCATGATGGCAATCGGCAAGGCGTACCTATGCGTTGGATAGATTCGTCAATCATTGTCATTGGAACTTGCGTTATTGCACTCGCAGGCATCTTCGTTGCACCACCAATCACCATCCTGGCGTTGGTGGTCTGTATCGCCATGCTAATCTGGGAACGGTATCGCTTTGTCAAGACCACCCACACACTCATCACCCACCTGCGCCGCAATCCCATTGAAACGAAACTGGAAGTAGGCACCGGTATATGGGGCGAATTGTGCCATACGTTGAATCGCCTCTTGCAACAATGGCGTACCGAACAGCACCTGCAACGGCTCCAGCTCACCCAACCGGCACTGCGCCAGATCGATCCGCTCAGCCTGCATCCACCAGTCTCCGGCATGATCACGTCTGTCGCAGTACTGGCGATTGGACGCCTTACCATCACCGATCCCCTCGCCGAAGCTCAGGCGCGCTTCGCACTGATCCGCGAACAGATCGCGCCACATCAGGCGCTTATCGAGTGGCGTCACGATCATCTCCTTCTGATCTTTGGGGTTGTGCAAGCCGATACCGACCCTATGAAACATGCGCTCTCGTTCCTCTCAGCTCTGGTCCATACCGCGCAAACTGTCGGTCTACCACTACCACCACTCAGCCTGAGCAGTGGTCTAGGCCGGATCGGCGTCGTGCCCGTTCTTGGTCTACATTTCAGCGGCGAACCGTTGGAACAGGTAAGCATGCTGATCCGCCAGACTCCGCCGGGAATGATTACCTGTAATGATGAAGCCTATTTTCACTTACGCCGCCTCGGCTTACCCTCGCTGAGCACCTTTCAACCAACGACCATTGGCCGTGGATACGCTCTGACCGTCACTGAACTCGCCGGGCAACGCAACGCAGAATCGTGATTGCATCCTTGCGTTTTACAACAGCCCGACGTATAATATTTTTACATATCACTCCGACCAAGCCCCGTCGAATGGCGCACCGCCGCTTCTGCGCAGGGATTTTTCATGGAAGAGCTTAATCATGCTGGCAACAACACAAACGAAGACATTCGCCAACCTGATCTAAACGACCTGCTCGACCGTGGCGATCAGGCACTAATGGAGCAGATTCTGCGCGATCCGACCTACGCCTATCGCAACCTCAAGCACGGAGACACGGTCGATGGTCGCATTATGCAGATCAATCGCGACGAGATACTGGTTGACATCGGTGCCAAGGCCGAAGGTGTCATTCCAAGTCGAGAGATGCAGACCCTTAGCGAGGAGGATCGGGCCGCACTTAAAGTAGGCGATACGATCCTGGTCTTTGTGGTGCAATCGGAAGATAAGGAAGGTCGGGCAATTCTCTCGATTGACAAAGCCCGTCAGGAAAAGAGCTGGCGTGCATTGCAAGAGTGTTACGAGCGCGGCGATATTATCTACGCCCGCGTGAAAAACTATAATAAAGGCGGTCTACTCGTCGATCTCGACGGTGTGCGCGGTTTTGTACCGGCATCCCAGGTGTCGAGCATTAGTCGTGTCTCGGAGACGCAAAAACAATCCGAGATGGCACGGCTGGTGAATGTCGAGTTACCGCTGAAGGTGATTGAGATTAATCGTAACCGCAACCGGCTCATCCTGTCGGAACGCCAGGCCCTGGTCGAAACACGAGAGTCGAAGAAGGATGAGTTGCTCACATCGCTGCGCGAAGGTGATGTGCGTGACGGTGTCGTCTCTTCGGTGTGCGACTTTGGTGTCTTCGTTGACATTGGCGGCGCTGATGGTCTGGTTCATCTCTCGGAAATCTCGTGGTCACGGGTCAAGCATCCCGGCGAAGTGTTGAAAGTCGGTGATAAAGTCAAGGTCGCCATTCTCAACATCGACCACGAGCGGAAACGGATTGCGCTGTCGATCAAGCGCACGCAGAGTGAACCGTGGACGCGAGTGGCCGAACGCTACCAGCTTGGTCAGATTGTGGAAGGCACAATCACCCAACTGGCTTCGTTCGGTGCCTTTGCTCGCATTGAAGACGGGGTCGAGGGGCTTATCCATATCTCTGAAATGGGAGATGAACGGATTCAGCACCCGCGTGAGGTGTTGAGTGAAGGTCAGGTCGTACAGGCGCGCATTATTCGGATTGATCCTGCCCGTAAACGGATGGGGTTGAGTCTGCGCCTGCACGCCGAACCAACTGAGAGTAGTGAGAAAGAGGAAAATCCCGATTAACGGCTACAACGAACCGATCAGGGTGGCGCTCCTGATCGGTGTTTCAGATAAAACAACGGGTATTGTTCGCTATCCCCGGTCTGTCAAAGCCTGATAATCGTTTCCTCCTATTGAGTAAGCGGAGAACCATATGTCTGACCTCTATAGCAAATTTACCAAGCGCGCCAAGCAAGTGCTGCAACTGGCAGCCGAGGAAGCACGTGCGTTCAATCACCCATACATTGGTACCGAGCATATTTTGCTGGGGCTGATCCGCGAAAGTGAAGGGATTGCAGCCCGCGTCCTCGATGAGCTGGGCGTGAAACTGCCCCAGGCCCGTAGTGCGGTCGAGTTTATCGTTGGCCCTGGCGAAAGCACCATGGTTACCGACCAGGAGCTGACGGCACGGGCGCAGAAGGTGATTAAGTATGCTATCGAAGAAGCGAATCGCCTCAACCATCACTATATCGGCACCGAGCATCTGCTGTTGGGGTTAGTGCGCAATGGCGAGGGAGTGGCAACCGGTGTCCTCGACATTCTCGGTGTCTCCCTCGAACAGGTGCGCAACCAGGTAATGCGCGTCCTGCGCCACGGTACGGCTGGTGCAACTGCTGAAGGACGGACTGCTCCCGGTACGACGCCGACGCAGCGGCAATCGAAGACCCCATACCTCGACGCACTGGGTACCGATCTGACCGAGATGGCTGAGCAGGGTCGTCTCGATCCCATCATTGGCCGCCAACACGAGATTGAGCGCGTCATTCAGATTCTCTCACGCCGGACGAAGAATAATCCGGCCCTGATTGGCGAGCCAGGTGTCGGTAAGACGGCCATCGTCGAGGGTCTCGCCCAACGCATTGTTCAGGGTGATGTGCCCGATAGCATTAAGGGCAAGCGCGTTGTTACCCTCGACATGGGTGCGCTGGTTGCCGGTACCAAGTACCGTGGTCAATTTGAAGAGCGGCTCAAGCGCGTGATCGATGAGATCAAGGAGTCGCGCTGTATCCTCTTCATCGATG
>NZ_DAOTZQ010000049.1:0-24794 GCF_034434295.1 Chloroflexus sp. | reverse complement strand
TAATCGCGGCGGTCAGGGTCGTCTTGCCGTGGTCTACGTGACCGATGGTGCCGACGTTGATGTGCGGTTTTGTCCGCTCGAATTTCTGTTTGGCCATTGTTTGATTCCTCCGCGTTCTTGCGCGACTACTAAATCCCTATCATCAGCCAGAGATGGCTATTTCCCGATCAGACCAGGCGGCGTAGATAGCGGTTGGTAACAGCCGATGCGTTGTTTGTTCAGGAATTGCCAACTCACCAGCACTCACATAACCAGCAAACGGTGCCATCGTCTCTGCAAGCAAATTGCCGATGGTCAACGCCGAGATCGTCGTTGCATAGGCGCACACCAACACTCCGAGTGGTTGCTGGCTCAGCAAGCGAGCGCATTGGGCCAGCAAATGCGGTAATTGTTCGTGTAAGCGCCAGATCTCACCGTTTGGCCCACGCCCAAAGACTGGCGGGTCGAGCAAGATCAGATCGTACCGATTACCACGCCGCAACTCACGGGCAACGAATTTACCGACATCATCGACCAGCCACCGAATGGGGCGATCTGTCAGTTCTGCCAGAGCCTGATTTTCTTGCGCCCAACGCACTGCGGGCTTAGAAGCATCAACGTGAGTAACGTGAGCACCACAGCGCGCGAGATGAAGGCTACTCAAGCCGGTATATCCAAACAATACCAGTGCTCGCGGTTGCGAGCGGCGTTGCACCTGGCGAGCCAGCCAGGCCCAATGGGCGCTGTGTTCCGGGAAGACACCAGTATGACGAAACGGTGTCAGACGAACCCAGCAACGAACCCCATTGGCATTCAGTGGCCAGCGTTCGGGCAAGGAATGATGTTGATGCCACTCACCTGGCCCGTCTTCGCCACGCGAACGACGAAAGGTTGCATCGGCCTGCTGCCATGCGGACGCTGGCAAACGGGGCGTCCAAATCGCCTGCGTTTCCGGCCTGGCCAACACGTATGGCCCAAACCGCTCTAGCTTGGCACCGTGCCCTGAATCGAGCAGCTCATAATCGGCCCAGCGCGGCGGTGTTAACAGGCGCAGCTCCATCGTCGTCGAAAAAGAGACGACCGCACGGGGCGATCGTCCCCGATCTCCTCACTAATTCGCACTACGCTTCTCGATAATCTCCTTCGCCAACGCTTCAGGCAGCGGCTCGTAATGGTCGAATTCCATTGACGACGTTGCCCGACCCTGCGTTGCCGAACGGAGATCGGTCATATAACCGAACATATTTGCCAGCGGCACAAAGGCACGAACCACCTGCGCATTACCGCGGGCCTCCATTCCCTCGATCCGACCACGGCGAGAGTTGAAATCACCGATTACCGTACCGAGGAACTCTTCGGGAGTGACCGTCTCAACCTTCATGATCGGTTCGAGCAATTGCGGTTTGCCGCGACGCACAGCATCTTTCAGACACATCGAGGCGGCGATCTTAAAGGCCATTTCCGATGAGTCAACCTCGTGGTACGAACCATCGTACAGGGTAGCCTTGACATCAACCACCGGATAACCGGCGATTACACCGGTCTGCATCGCTTCACGCAAACCCTGCTCGACGGCGGGAATGTACTCTTTCGGAATGACGCCACCAACGATGGCATTCACGAACTCAAAGCCACTTCCAGGGGGCAACGGTTCAAACTTGATCTTCACGTGACCGTACTGACCCTTACCACCAGTCTGACGCACAAAGCGCGTCTCCTGATCGACCGGGATCGTAATCGTTTCACGGTAAGAGACCTGCGGCTTACCCTGGTTCGCCTCGACCTTATATTCACGGCGCATCCGGTCAAGGATCACTTCGAGGTGAAGCTCACCCATACCCTTGATGATCGTCTGACCGGTCTCAGGATCGGTGTAGACACGGAAGGTCGGATCCTCTTCAGCCAGGCGGCTGAGAGCAATCGACATCTTATCCTGATCGGCTTTCGTCTTCGGCTCGACGGCCAGCTCAATCACCGGTTCAGGGAAGCGGATGCTTTCAAGCACAATCGGATGGTCAGGGTCACAGATCGTGTCACCAGTGTACGAATTCTTCGGACCGACCATCGCGGCAATTTCGCCGGCATACACCTCTTCAATATCCTCGCGATGGTTGGCATGCATGCGCAGGATACGGCCAAGGCGCTCACGCTGATTGCGGGTTGAATTCAGGACATAAGAACCCTTGGTGATTTTACCGGCGTAGACGCGGAAGTAAGCCAACTTCCCAACATACGGATCGGCGACGATCTTGAAGACGAGCGCCGTGAATGGTGCGTCATCGCTGACCGGGCGAGTAATAACCTCAACCCCTTCATCACCCATCACCTGACCGGGGAGCGTACCGGTAATAGCCGGGCGGTCGAGCGGCGACGGCAGATATTCAACCACTGCATCAAGCAGCTTCTGCACACCCTTATTACGCAACGCCGCCCCACAGAGCACCGGCACCAACTTGCGCTCGATAGCTGCCTTGCGCAGACCACGCTTCAGTTCCTCGACGGTCAACTCCTGCCCTTCAAGGTAGAGCAGCGTCAACTCATCGTCGGTTTCAGCGATCATCTCGATCAACTCATTGCGCGCCTGCTCGGCGGCAGAGCGTAGTTCAGCAGGAATCTCCTCTTCGCGAATATCCTTACCAAGGTCATCGTAATAGACCGTGGCCTTCATCTTGAAGAGGTCGATGGTGCCGCGGAACGAGTCCTCAGCTCCAATCGGTAACTGAACGATAGCCGGCTTCGCGCCGAGGCGATCCTTAATCATCTGCACACAACGCTCGAAGCTGGCACCAACGCGATCCATCTTATTAATAAAACAGATGCGCGGCACATTGTATTTATCGGCCTGTCGCCAAACCGTCTCTGATTGAGGTTCAACACCAGCCACGCCGTCGAACACGACGACGCCGCCATCGAGCACGCGCAGTGATCGTTCCACCTCTACAGTAAAATCGACGTGGCCGGGAGTATCGATAATGTTAATCCGATACTCTACGCCGTCCAGGCGCCAGGGCGCAGTCGTCGCAGCGGCAGTAATCGTAATCCCGCGCTCCTGCTCCTGCGGCATCCAGTCCATTGTCGCGGTACCTTCGTGAACCTCACCGATCTTATACGTGCGGCCGGTATAAAACAGAATCCGCTCGGTCGTTGTGGTCTTACCCGCGTCAATATGGGCGATAATGCCGATATTGCGTACCTTGTCGAGTTCGATCTGACGTGGCATACCCGTCACATACTCCTAACGTGAGGCAACCGTAGTTGCCATAAACAGCTTGCCGATAGCCGGAATTAGAGCCGGCCATAGTGAGCGAAAGCGCGGTTGGCTTCCGCCATGCGATGGACATCTTCCTTACGCTTGATCGTCGTACCGGTATTGTTATAGGCATCGATCAACTCGGCTGCGAGGCGTTCAACCATCGGCTTACCGGTGCGAGCGCGAGCCGACATCAACAGCCAGCGCATAGCCAGCGAATAGCGACGATCGCTCTTAACTTCAACCGGCACCTGATAGGTAGCGCCACCAACACGCTTCGGTCGCACTTCAATTGAAGGGCTGGCATTCCGCAGCGCCTGCTCAAAAATCTCCATTTGCGGCTTCTTGAGGCGCTCGGCTGCCAGATCAAGGGCCTGATACACGATGCGCTCAGCAAGACTCTTCTTACCGCGCTCCATGACTTTATTAATAAATTTCTGAACGAGAACGCTATTGTAGCGTGCATCAGGTGGAATTGGTCGTCGTTCAATATTACCGCGACGGGGCATAACGCACCTCTCCTACTTCTTACCACCGCCCTTGCCAACCGGCTGGTTCTTCTTCGTACCGTACTTACTGCGACCCTGCTTGCGCCCATTCACACCCTGGGTATCGAGCGTACCGCGAACGATGTGATAGCGCACACCGGGCAAATCCTTCACACGACCGCCGCGGATCAGCACAACCGAGTGCTCTTGCAGATTGTGCCCCTCACCGGGAATGTATGCCGTCACCTCAAGGCCGTTGGAGAGCCGCACGCGAGCGATTTTCCGCAGCGCCGAGTTAGGCTTCTTCGGCGTCATGGTGGTCACTTTCGTGCAGACGCCGCGCTTTTGTGGCGATCCGCGGCCGCGAGTCAGCTTCCCCTTCAGCGAGTTGTAGGTGAAGCGCAGGGCCGGGGCTTTAGTCTTCTTTACCACCGGCTTGCGCGGCTTCCGAACAAGTTGGTTAATGGTCGGCATGTAATGCTCTCCTTCAAACCGGCCTGCTAACAACAATCTCTTGCAGACAAAATAATAACTGGCCCAAAGATCTGGTCGCAGTATGCCACTGCGCCTTAGAAGTGGGCCGCATGGCGCACAAAGATTTAGCTGCGCATTTCTTCGCAGCAGTTATGGAGTATAGCACCGGCTTCGGGCTTTGTCAAACACTGTGGATAGGTTCTAGTGCTCAGAAGATTCGCGCCTGGATTGGGCTGCTGCGCGTGATTGTTCGACAGTCTCTTTGAAGGAAAAGATATGCGGACGCCTGGCAGAGTAGAAGACACCAATAGCTTCACCTTGGCTGAAACGACGATATTCAGAAGGCAAGACCTTTAAATCTTGGCGATACATTTTCCCTTGATAGTCACGATATTCTATGACGACCCGATTACGTCCATATTTCCGCACAACCACGGCTGTGGTTTCGACCCCGTTTGCCAACACCTCTTGAAAGTGAGAGATATGCTGTACATAACTAAATGCAATTATTCCAACAACAATGATCGGCAATCCGCAAAACAGTACAATGAAAAGGATTTCGGTATTCAATGGCAAACTCCCGTATTGCAGGAATAAACTGTCTTAATGCTTGAGTACACTATACAACCCGTATTGCATCCTGTCGAGAGGCGTCATCCACAACACAAGTAGTACAGCAAACAGCATTTGTAGCCGGATGCGGTATGATGAAAAGCAATAGCAGACAGAATAACAGGTGCCTGATGCAGAGCGGTCGGATCACGATACTGGGAATACCGATTGATAATGTCACTGAGGCAGAAGCATTAGCGCGGGCGCATAGCTTTCTGCAAGATGGAGGCTGCCATCAGATTTGTACGGTGAACCCGGAATTTATCATGGAGGCGCGCCGAAATCCGGCCTTTCGGGCAGTATTGCAGGCATCAGATCTGAATACACCGGATGGCTTTGGGGTGCTGATGGCGGCTCATTGGCAGGGTACGCCGTTGCGTGGCCGGGTAACAGGGGTTGAATTAACGCTTGGTCTGGCCCAGCTTGCGGCGAAGCATGGCTATCGCATGTTCTTGCTCGGTGCAGCGCCGGGGGTGGCGGAAGCAGCGGCAGCCGTGCTCAGATCGCGCTGGCCGGCGCTGACTATTGCCGGCTGTTATGCCGGTTCACCGGCACCGGAATATGATGAGCAGCAGCGCCAGATTATTATGCAAGCGCAACCACATATCCTGTTAGTTGCATATGGCCATCCACGACAAGAGTTATGGATCGCTCGTAACCAGCCATTCATCAAGGTGCCGCTGGCTATCGGTGTGGGTGGTACCTTCGATTATCTGGCCGGCAGGGTGCCACGCGCACCACGATGGCTCCGCCGGATGGGGTTAGAATGGGCATTCCGGTTAGTGATGCAGCCGAAACGTTGGCGGCGTATCATTGATGCCGTTCCAGCATTTCTATGGACTGTCATCTGGCAAGGACGGCGCAGAGAAGATGTGAGGTAGTGATATTGCCTGCCGAGGAAGCTGACGATAGAAATGAGGAGTGCTATGACGCAGACAACCGCAGAAAAGATTGCTGCATTGCGTGAACGGCGCGAACGGGCACGAAATCAAGACCCGGTGGCAATCGCCCGGCAACACGAACGAGGGAAATTAACGGCGCGAGAGCGAATTGATCGGCTGCTAGATCCCGGTTCCTTTGTCGAACTTGACGCATTTGCTGTTCATCGTACCTCTGCGTTTGGTATGGAACGGCGTAAACCATTGGGTGACGGCGTGATCACTGGGCACGGTACGATTGATGGTAGACCCGTTTGTGTGTTTGCCCAGGATTTTACTGTGTTTGGTGGGTCATTAGGCGAGGTATTTGCCGAGAAGATTTGCAAAGTCATGGATCTGGCGTTGCGCATGGGAGTACCCTGCATCGGCATCAACGATAGTGGTGGAGCACGAATACAGGAAGGTGTGGTGAGTCTGGGTGGTTATGCCGAGATATTTTACCGCAACGTCCTCAGTAGTGGTGTGGTTCCACAATTATCGATTATTGCCGGGCCATGTGCAGGTGGAGCAGTCTACTCGCCGGCAATGACCGATTTTATCTTTATGGTCAAAAACATTAGCCAGATGTTCATTACCGGGCCGGATGTGATAAAAACCGTTACCGGCGAAGAGGTCGGCTTTGAAGAGTTAGGCGGGGCGATGACCCATAATACCCGCAGTGGAGTGGCGCATTTTGCCGCTGACAGCGAAGATGAATGCTTCGATCAGTTGCGGACACTGCTCTCATTTTTACCATCCAACAATATGGAAGACCCACCGTATCAGGTGCCAACCGATGATCCGGAACGAATGGACGAAGATTTGCAAAGCATCATCCCCGACAATCCACGCAAAGCCTACGACATGATTAAGGTTATTGAGGCCGTGGTGGATGATGGGTTCTTCTTCGAGGTACAACCGGCATGGGCGAAGAACATCGTCATCGGCTTTGCCCGTCTGGATGGTCACGTGGTGGGGGTGGTTGGCAATCAACCGCTGCAAATGGCTGGTACGCTGGATATTGACAGCTCGGTGAAGGCAGCACGCTTTGTGCGCTTTTGTGATGCGTTTAACATTCCGCTGGTTACATTCGTGGATGTACCGGGCTTTTTGCCGGGCACGCAGCAGGAGTACGGCGGGATTATCCGTCACGGTGCCAAACTCCTGTACGCATACTGTGAAGCAACTGTACCGAAATTAACGGTTATTACCCGCAAAGCGTATGGGGGTGCCTATGATGTGATGGCGAGCAAGCACATTCGCGCCGACTTCAACTTTGCCTGGCCAACTGCGGAAATTGCTGTGATGGGTGTTGATGCAGCGGTACGAATTATCTTCCGCAAAGAGTTGGCCGAAGCGGATGATCCGGCAGCACGGCTAGCCGAGCTGGTTGAAGATTATCAGAATCGTTTTGCCAACCCGTATGTTGCCGCCGAACGTGGGTATATTGATGCGGTTATCGAACCTCGCGAGACACGACCGGCACTGATTCGCGCCTTACGCCTGGCACGCACGAAACGTCAGAGCCTGCCAGCCCGTAAGCATGGCAACATCCCATTGTGATTTTTAATCGTAACCTGTGCATCCGGATCTGTATGAAGCAGGCTCTTGAAACATTTCTGGTGAAATCTGATAACAATTTTCCCTGTCACTATGCTATGATACAACTAGTCAGTTGGCACTTCATTGGTCCGTGGTAGGGATAGGCGGCATGAGTAACAGAGAGGGCGCAATCGAACAGGTTATTGAGCTGCGCCTACCGAGTCGGCTGGGATATGAACGAATTGCGATGGATACTGCGGCTTCGCTGGCGAAACGCATGGGTTTTCCTGCTGAGCGGATCGATGCTCTGCGCACAGCGATTGGTGAGGCTGTAACCAATGCCATTGAACACGGTAATCAGGCTGACGCGGCAATGAAGGTTGTGGTTGTACTGATGGTACGACCTGATGAGTTGATCATTAGTGTTGCCGATCAGGGCCGACAGGCGTTAGATCCGGCACGAACGAACATACAGCCACGTATTACTGATGCCTTCCAGCGCGCAGATAAGGGAGGCTGGGGGATATGGCTGATGCGTGAATTGATGGATGAGGTAGAGTTTACACTGGCACCGGGTGGGGGTAATCAGGTACGAATGGTTGTCCATCTCGAACGTCCATCCAGTTAGTAAAAGTAGCAGGCTGAGAAGATATGCAACTTACCATCCCCAGCATTCTCGGCTATGAAGTGATTGCACGTGATGCAGTTGCTTCACTGGCACAACGATTTGGCCTGACACCAGAACGGATTGAGGACATTAAAACAGCGCTATGTGAAGCCTGTACCAATGCCATTGAACACGGTAATCATGCTGATCCGCAACGTAAAGTACGGGTTGTCTGTACCATTGATGAACAACATCTTATCATTGAGGTATGCGATGAAGGAACACATCCACCCGTGCTACCGCAAAAGCCGGTTGAGTGGCCGATCCGTCCTTACACGTCATTTCGCGGACGAGGACTGATGCTCATGGCTGCGCTGGCTGATGAGGTAACCGTTGTACCTGATGTACTAACCGGCACCTGTGTTCGATTGCTCTTTTATCGCCATCCCACTAATGTAGTAGTCGATATATCGTAACCTGGAATGGTTCCATATGAGGAGCGATCCATGCTAGAGGATGAATTAACAGTCAATATTCGGCAACGTGATGGTGTTGCGGTTATCGATCTGATCGGCGATGTGACGACTTTTGCCGAGGAGAAGATCAATAACGCATACCGTCAAGTTACGGCCAGGGGTGAACGGTTCATCTTATTCAATTTTCGCCAGAATGACTACATTAATAGTGCCGGAATCGCAATTCTGATCGGCATTGTGACCGAAGTCAATCAAAACGGACAGCGGCTGGCGGTAAGTGGTTTATCGCCCCATTTTCAGAAAATTTTTCGCATGGTAGGGCTGGCACAGTACGCTGAAATCTATCAAACGGAAGACGAGGCGATCAGTGCGTTTAAGCGTTTGAACGCAATTGAATAAGCCAACATTCACATAAAGGGCTGGAGGCAAGGGCAGGCGCAAGGCCTGCTCTTATGTTGTTTCAGCAATGGCTGCCCGTAGCTCTGCAGGAGTAACGACCGCGTTGCCAAACCGTCGCACAACCAGGGCAGCAGCGATATTCGCCAGCATAGCGGCGATGCTGCCCCGACAACCAGCAGCCAGAGCCAGCGTTGCCACAGCAATAAACGTGTCTCCAGCGCCAGTAGTATCGAACACTTCACTAATGTGGTAGGCTGGAATATGTTGATACGGTTCGTGATCGCCAATTAAGACCAATCCAGCCGGCCCACGAGTGACAATGACGAGATGAGCAGCAAGATCGTGATAGAGACGGGTAACCCCATCTGCAATCGCCGATTCATCGACGAACGGTACACCCAGGGCAGCAGCAGCTTCAGCGTCATTGCAACGGAAGAGATCGGCGTGGCGATAATAATGTGAATGGCCTTGCGCGTCGACAGCAAAGATAACATCGTGTTGTCGGCAGAGCGTTCGTATCGCATCAACTACGCACGGTGTAAGCAGACCAAGCTGATAGTCAGAGCAGATTACAGCATCTGCGCCCGGCAATTGTGCAGCCAGTGCGGCAATCACCTGTTCTTCAATCTCAGCAGACAAGGGCTGACGGTCGAGATAGTCCAACCGGGCAACCTGTTGCGGTAGACGGGGAGCGGCATCGGCTAGAATACGTGTTTTGCGCGTCGTGACGCGATCGGTAACCGTAATGACGCCACTATCATCAATGCGTGCTGCCTGTAGCAGATCACGCAAGTGTTTACCCTCTTCATCGTTGCCGACGATGGTAATCAGGCTGGCTTGAGAACCGAGCGCGACGATATTGCGGGCCGGATTGGCTGCTCCACCGAGAATGGTTTCCCGACGCAAAAATTCAAGCACCGGGATAGGCGCTTCACGAGAGAGGCGTGTCGCACGACCGTAAAGATATTCGTCGAGTGTAATATCCCCGACCACAATAATGCGATGCCCGGCGAGAAGCGCTGGATCGGGGAGATGGGGAGCCTGGCAGGTCATAGGAAATGGATCAGGCGGCTACCTTCGCGGTAGCCGCCAACAATGTCTAGGCAGCCTCGTTGCCAAGAACGGCCGCACGGAAGCGTTGCATGCCAACGCGAATCTCCTCGCTCCCGGTAGCATACGACAGGCGTAAATAGCCGGGTGCGCCGAAGGCTTCACCGGCGACGCAGGCGATGTGGGCCTCTTCGAGCAGGTAGAGGTTGAGTTCATCACTGGTCGTGCAGACCTTGCCGTTACGCAGTGGCCGGTTGAGCAACGCACTCACGTTAGGAAAGACGTAGAAGGCACCATCAGGTACAGTACAAGTCACACCGGGGATTTCAGCCAGCAGACCGAGGATCAGATCGCGCCGACGCTGGAATTCAGCCGTCATTGCGGCAACGGTGGCTTCGATGTCTGGGTTGGGTGTATACGCTGCCAGAGCCGCGTCCTGTGAGATACTCGATGTATGGGTGCTGGTGTGGCTCTGAATTGCCTTAATTGCTTCGATAATCGGTTGAGGCCCGGCCACATACCCAACCCGCCAGCCGGTCATGGCATACGCCTTCGCAGCGCCATTGACCACCAGCGTTCGTTCGGCGAGATCCGGAGCCACCCGCAACAGGCGAGCGTAAGGCACATACGAGATCGCATCGTAGATTTCGTCGGTAATGATGATCGCCGGATGATCACGAAGCACGGCAGCCAGAGCAGCCAGCTCCTCTACACTGTAGACGGCACCGGTTGGGTTCGAGGGGGAATTGAGGACGACGATCCGTGTTCGATCACTCAAACTGGCGCGAAGCTGATCAGGAGTGAGTTTGAAACCGGTCTGCTCACTGGTCTGAGGAGTAACCGGAGTAGCGCCGGCCAGTTTTGCCTGTTCCACATAGCTCACCCAATAGGGAGCAGGGATAAGTGCTTCATCGCCTTCATCACACAGAGCCTGAAAGGCGAGGTAGAGCGCTTCTTTGGCGCCGGTGGTGACGGTAACCTGCCCGATCCCGTAGGAAAGCCCTTGATCAGCGCTTACACGAGCGGCGATCACTTTACGCAGCTCAAGCGTTCCACCGGTTGGTGTATAGTGGGTATGGTTGGCCTGGATACCAGCAATGGCAGCCTGCTTGATCGGTTCGGGGGTATCGAAGTCAGGTTCGCCAACACTGAACGAAATAACCTTAATACCGGCAGCACGCATCTGGGCAACGCGAGCAGTCATTGCAGCAGTGGCTGAGGCTTCGAGCGAGGCGAGACGGCGGGCAAAACGGTAATCCATTCTGGCAGACATGTAGCTCTCCTGTCTGGGTATAGGTTCGTAAACCCGGTGCAGACATCGGTGTCGCAGGTACACTCGCGGCGATTATACCAGAGATGGAAAACGATCAGATCATTGTGCTCGTTACCCCCTTGTTGTCAATACATGACATGTAACTGGTTTTGAGGAGTCATCTCATTAACTCATAGCGTAAATACACGCTGTGCCCATGAGCATACAGGTGATGTCACATCTTGATATGGTACTGTGCATCTTTCAGATTGTCAGACTCAGGCTGGCTCGCTGCTAGCGTGCCAGCAGCGAGCTGCTGGTGTGTCGGCACAGGCGCACGAACTGATTCGAGCGCCTGCACATTCAGGGGCAGCGCCAGTGTGATGGGTGGCAGGCGTGTTATAGTGGTGCTGCGTCCAATGTGTGGTATATGACCTGCCCCCACCCTCACCCGCCCCCGCTGGGGGCGGGAACCACTGGCACCGGGTGGTTTCCGCTGATGCAAGCTGGTTTAGGGTGGTGATACCCTGCTGGGCGCAGGTGGTGAGTGAGCCGAAGGCGTGCGATCCCTGGATGTACAGACACGCCCCCACCCTTTCCCGCCCCCGCTGGGGGCGGGAACCACTGGCACCGAGTGGTTTCCGCTGATGCAAGCTGGTTTAGGGTGGCGAAATACCTTCTACAAACGTGGTTGTATTTCCATACCACTCAACTCCAGTGCAGTGTTGATGCCTTCACGCAACGTACTGCGGGTGCGTACATCACCAAGATCGATCCCCAAATAGATCATGGTTTGAGCGATGGCAGCACGGATACCGGTGATGATCACTTGTGCACCGAGCAAACGGGCGGCTCTGATGGTCTGGAGCAGATAATTAGCGACCGCAGTATCAACCATCGGCACACCGGTAATGTCGATGATAACAACATCAGCCATCTGTTCGGCAATACTTGATAGCAGGTGTTCCATTACATGCTGTGCTCGCCGAGAGTCAATAGTCCCGACAAGCGGCATGAGCAGAACCCCTTCAAACAGCGGCACAACCGGCGCGGCCAGTTGGGCAATCGTTTCTTCGAGCGTAGATTGACGCTCGTTAAGCTCTTTGAGCTGGTCTGTCAACTGACGCTGGTTATCATAGCGTCGTTGCATGTGAGCAACCATCTCGGCCACAATTTGTGTCAGGTATGGGCCGCGTGGATTGCACGGTGGGAAACGGGTGCGAGCATGATCCAGTTCGGCGGCACGATCAGGTCGGTATCGTTCGACAACCGGAATGAGACGATTAAGAACAGCATCTACTACTTCAGGCTGAAATGTAAGCAGAGTGGCAAAGCTGCGGTCGGCCTCACGCTCAACTGGCACCTGATTATCAAGACCGCATAACACAGCGCAAAACCATTCGGACAGTACAAGTAAAAACCACTCCTGTCGCAGAGGATCGTCTGATGCCAACGTCACGGCGATATGGCGCTCTTCGGGCACCGGTGGGATGCCACCGGCAAAAATGCAAATCGAGCTGGCAATATTTGCCAGCTCAAGATAACGTTGCGTCTCCTTCCGCCAATGGCTGCTTTCTTGAAAGCCAGTGAAGATAACACTCGGCAACTGATTACGGATGATGCAATCTTCAAGGGTGTGGCTAATGTCGACGAGGGTTGCCTTGCTGGCAAGAAAGGGCTGGACATCGGGGGCAAGGGTTGCTTTAATCAGGGAAAAGAGTGATGGTAGTGGTGAATTTATATCTGCCATTGACCGTTCCCCTCACGAAATGCTGATTATTGCTAATTATGTCATCAGACGACAAGGATGGCAGTAATCCTGACAAGAAGTGGGATGAGCCGTTGAGAGATTGTATGTCGTTAGTTAAAAGGCACTTCAAATATTCTTCGATATCAAAGACAGATGGTGAGCTGTATCTAAAGAATTATCAATAGATTGGCTCAGACAAAAGCCCACGGATTACGTTGCTCAGACGATCTGTATCACAAGCATCGGCTGAAGGCTGAGCTACGGTTCTTGTGTGACCAGGATAGAAATCGCAAGGGAAAGGACTGGGAGTTTCCGCTTGACCAGGACGACAATCTCTTTTCACACGACCTGAAAATTGGTGACGAGAGTTTGTCCTCCTTCCAACCTGATACCCGGTGTCGTTACTCACAATAACGATAAGTATTCAGTTGTTTTGAGACGGGTTTTTATTACACTACAAGAGAATGGTATCAGAAATCAAAGCACCGTCAATAGCGTAATCGTCATCAAAGTACGATGTGGATAAGGACTCTCACTTCTCCACGCCATCCGGTAGCCTACCGGTACGAGCATATTCCTGTACTGCCAGGTAAATAGCCCGCGGTGTGCCATCGGGATGCACAAAGTTCCAGGCATCGGGATACGAGCGGGTGAGAAATGGAGCGCTGAATTGCCAGAGGATGGTGGCTTCCAGCCAGGGATAGTGTCGCGATTGTTCGTAGGTAGCAATTGTCCAGCGTATCCGATCAGCAGGACGCACTGCACCACTCCAGCGCGGATGGTCGTTGTAACCGCCTTCGGTGATGATGATGCGCTTGTCGCTGCCACCCAACTGGTCGAGTAGCTCGCGTACCAGCTCGATGCGGCGAAAGTTGACCTGGTCAACGCCAGGCTCAGCATCTGGCGGTTCGTGGCCACCGTAGGCGTGAACGGCCCACATATCGAAAAAGGGGAATGCACCAGCATCAGCAAGCGAGGCCAGGAATTGCATATCGTCCATGCGCAGATTGCCGCCTTCCAGGCCAGGGCCAGGCGATAGTGCGCCGGCGATAACGATGGCCTCTGGTGCGACTGCTTTAATCGCCGGGTACGTCTGTTTGAGCAGATCGGTGTATGCACCGGGATCGGGCGGTCGTTCACCCCACTCGAACCGTAAGTTGGGTTCGTTCCAGATGACAATATGACGCACTCCCTGCGGAACGTAGCGTTCGGCAAACGCAGCCGCAAAATGGGCAAAATCGGCAAAGTGGGTGCGATCAAGGTAACGATCAGTGGTGTTGGGTGGACGTGCCCAGGCCGGCACGATGTCGAGACGGGCCACGACATTGAGACCCTGCGCTCTGGCGTGAGCAATCACCAGATCGGCACCTGTCCAGTCGAAACCGTAACGCGAACGGGGCTGAATGTAGGCCCAGGGAAAGAGTTCTACGATCCAGCTTGCCCCCATCTCGTTTACCTGGGCCAGAGTGCGGTGAATGTAGGCCTCGTCGCCAATACCGGTGAGACGGGTATGAACGCCGATGAGAGGATTGGTCGTCGCTACCGTGCGCGATGGCGGCAGATTGATTGGTCGGGGCAGGCGCGGTAGGAAGAACTGGAGTCCGCTAAGCAGGATAAGGGTTGCGATGAGAAGGTAGATGCGCAGGCCGGTAGATAGTGAACGTATCATGAGCATGTTGGAAGCAGGTGTACGAGCAATTAGACACAGGTATTGTACCACTCAGATCAAATCTTGACAGGCACAGTCCATCATTCGGCTTGTTAGAGCTGTGTGAGAGTACTGCCAGGCGTGTTACCAGCGAGCCGCGGGCAAACTGACCGGCTCAGGACATTATTCGTGCGCAGGTGCGGTACCAGGGTGGTGAGCATATCGCACGTGCACCGCTGCCAGCAGTTATCTGCGACACACCCTCACCCCCGGCCCCTCTCCCGCGCTGCGGGAAAGGGGAGAGTTGAGGCCGATCCAGGGCTTGCTGTTGCGACAGAAGACGCGTTAACATCATCCGGTCATGCGCTCCGCAGCGTCCGGCGATGTTGGTGGCACGGTACCGATGTCGCTCCGGGGGGGTGGGCTGACGGCTAACGCTGAGGCTTTCCCGTCACCAGGGGCACGTGCCGGCACGGGAAAGCGCTGCAACCAGCGCCGGATCGTGAGCGCGGTGGATGCGGCAGCATGGCTGCCGCACGCCATACGATGCATCACGCACAACCCGGTCGGGAAGTGGTGTGTCGTTCGGGATGGCGCGAGGCTGATAGGTGAGCGGGTCATGCTTGCGCGGCGATCAGGTTTGGTATTGCTGCGCTCCGCGGTGTGCTGATTGTGGTCGGATGATGTGGGCGAGAGGTGCCGGGAATCCTCTCGTTTATGGCGAGGGGCGAGGGGATGGCACGGGCTGCACGAAGGCTGGAAGGTGAAGGAAGCGAGTGACGTATGTCTGCGATCCAACGTATGGCCCGTGATAGAGGGGTGACGTTGTGCAATAGCTGTTCATTTGCCTTGCGTGGGATTCGTAGCCGTGCTATAAAGATAAAGATAAAGGCGAAGGTTGTTCATTTTTGCACATAGAATAGGAAGCGCACTGCTATGCGAATCGTTATTGCAGGTGCCGGGCCAGCCGGGATGGTGGTTGCCCGCACGATGGTTGAACGTGGTCATGAGGTGATTGTTCTCGAAAAGCGGGATGTACCCGGCGGTAAGGTGTCGGCGTGGCAGGACGCCGATGGTGACTGGATCGAGAGTGGGTTGCACGTTTTCTTTGGGGCATACCATAATTTGCTGGCGTTTTTGGAGCGGTATGGCCTTGGCGATACGTTTAACTGGAAACCGGCAGAGATGATTTTTGCCTCTGAACGCCATGGGCTGGCACCGATCCGGTTTGTGCCGTGGCTGCCGACGCCGTTTAACGGTCTGGCCGGTGTGCTGGCGTTTAAGCCGTTACCGTTGCGTGATAAGTTGCGGATGGGGCTGGGGCTGCTGCGGGTTATTCTCGGTGATCAGGCGTATGTGGACGCGCAGGATAACGAGACGTATGCCGCGTGGCATTTACGGCACGGGATGGGGCAGCGTTCGCTCGATGAAGTGATGCATACGATGGCGCTGGCGCTAAACTTTCAACGTGCCGACCGGGTTTCGGCTAAGCTCCCTTTGACCGCTATGCTGCACTTTGCCCACGAGAAGGAAGCACCACGGATGGCGTTGGTGAAGGGTTCGCCTGATACCAATATCTGGCGGCCTTTGATTGCGCAGATTGAGCGTTTGGGGGGAAAGGTTGAGCTGAATGCACGAGTATCGGCTATCGAATACGACAGCGAGACAAATCAAGTCACCGGTTTTCGCCTTGACGATGGCCGGCTGGTGACCGGCGATGTGTATGTGTCGGCGATGCCGGTACACAATCTGCGTAAGGTGATTCCGCCGGCGCTCCGTGAGTTGCCCTACTTCGCCAATTTGAGTCATCTGAAGGGTTCGCCGGTGATTACGATGCAGCTCTTCTTCGACCACCGCATTGCGGGAGTGGATAATCTGCTTTTCAGCGCCGGTACGCATCTCAGTGTGTATGCCGATATGGCAATGGTGGCTCCGGAGTACCACAAGGGGGAACGGAGCATTATGCAGTTTGTGGTTGCGCCGGCTGCCGAGCTGATTACGTTACCCGATGATGAGCTGGTGCAGTTTGTGATGAGCGAGTTTGTCAGGCTGCATCCAAATGCCCGCGAGGCGAAGTTGTTGAAATACACGATTGTGCGGATTCCTAATTCGGTGTATCAGGCGCTACCAGGGGTTGATAAGTACCGACCGGATCAGGCAACACCGGTACGCAATTTCTTCCTGGCCGGTGATTACACGCGCCAACATTTTCTGGCATCGATTGAAGGAGCAGTGATAAGCGCCAATCGGTGCATCGAGCGGATTACTGAAGCGCAGGCGCACGGTGATCTTGTGTTGCGACCGTATATGAGTGTAGCAACCGATTGAGACATCCCGTATACTGATGATAGACTAAAACAACCAGTTCTGATGGACACAGGTTGTCTCTAAGAAGTTTTGTATTCTAAGGGCTGCTATGCTCACCATCGATTCTCTACTCAACGGACACTACCGGATCACGGTTGCGCTCGATGCTTATCCTGATGCCGGGTTGTATCGAGCGATTGATCAGCGCTCTTCGCTGCGGGTGCTGATTACCGCGCTGCCGCAGCCCAATCAGGCTGCGGTTGATGATGTTTTGCGGCTGGCACGGGAACTGGCCCAGATCCAGATGCCGGGACTGCTGACACTGCGCGACTATTTTGTCCTGGATCAGGTGTGTTATCTGGTCGCCGATGATCCTGGCGGTTCAGACCTGGAGCGCTTTGCGCGTGAGCGAGGATCGCCGTTACCAGAGAGTGAAACTCTGGCCATCGTTGATCGGTTGTTGATGGTGCTGGATCAGCTGCACCACCACCAGCCGCCGCTCTTGCTGGGTGATCTGCGTACCTGCGATCTCTGGTCTTCGCCAGAAGGAGGTCTGAGCCTGGCCCCCTTTGCCTGTGTCCGCCATATTGGGGCTGAGACAACGCCATACCGGGCACCTGAACTGTACGATCACAGTGTTGAGCCGGCACAGGTAAGCGATATTTATGCGATTGGCGCGGTGCTGTACCATCTGCTCACCGGTTGGCCGCCACCACCCGCCAATCAGCGGCAGAGTGGGGTACCGCTCAATTCGCCGCGTGCGCTCAACCCACAGGTGTCGGTATTGGCCGAACAACTCACGCTGCGCACTCTGGAGATGAAGCCGGCGAATCGGTATCAGCGGGCAAGTGAGATGCGTAGTGCGCTGGAGACGGTGCGCCTGATGGCGGGCAGGCCCATGGGGGCTACGGCACCGATTGAAAAGCCGGTTGTGCCGTCCGCCGCCGTCCCTGCCGCACCTCCACCAGAACCCGCGACGATTGCCACGGCTGCACCGGCCCCAACATTACCGCCGGCACCGCCACCAACGACGACGGCAGCACCAGCGGCAGGAGTAGCCGCGCCCACCGCTCCGCCCCGTCCGTTGATCAGTACCTCGTGTCTGCTGGCAATCGTCGGTGGCCTGGCAGTGGTTGCGGTAGGTGTGTGTGTGCTGCTGGCGGTGCTGGTGGGCCTGTACATGACAAATGCTTCGTTGTTTGGCCTGCCCGGTACAATGGTTGCAGCGCAACCAACGGTTGCGCCTGTGCCGACGACAACTGAAGCGCCGGCGGTTGATTTGTTGCAACAGGTCAATGCGATTACCCAAACGGCACAGTTGCGGGAAGATAGTCTGGGGGCGGCGGCTTATAGTCCTGATGGCTTGCTGGTAGCGGTAGCGGTAGGATCGGCCATTCAGTTACGGGATGCTTCC
Organism: Chloroflexus sp.; assembly: GCF_034434295.1. Classification (GTDB taxonomy): domain Bacteria; phylum Chloroflexota; class Chloroflexia; order Chloroflexales; family Chloroflexaceae; genus Chloroflexus. The sequence goes on along the minus strand of NZ_DAOTZQ010000049.1, from coordinate 6,629 downwards.
TCTTTTCAAGTCCAGGCGACGCTTAGCGGCCACGAAGGTGATGTCAGTGCGCTGGCATTTAGCCCTGATGGGGCAATTCTGGCTTCTGGTGCTCAGGATGATCCGGTGGTACGGCTGTGGGATACCGGTACTGGCCGTGAAATCGCGCAACTCCGTGGACACAGTGGCTGGATTCGCTCACTGGCGTTTAGTCCCGATGGTCGTTTGCTGGCCTCGGCCAGCGTTGACCAGACGATTCGGATTTGGGAAGTGACGAGTGGACAGACAAGAGCGATCCTTCGTGGTCACACCGATCTCCCCGGCAACGTGGCATTCAGTCCCGATGGACAACGACTGGCTTCGGCCTCGCGCGATGGTACGGCCCGGTTGTGGGATGTGAGCAGTGGCCAACAAATTGACAATTTTCGTTTCAGCGCTCCAGTTGATCCCGCAACCAACGCACCCTTCTGGCTGACCGGTATCGCCTTTTCCGGTGATGGCCGTCAACTCGCGGTCGGTTCAATCAATGGCAATGTCTATCTGCTCGATGCAGCAACCGGCAATGTCCAGCGCGAGTTGCGGGGGCATGATGGTTGGGTGGTGATTCGCGGGGTAGCGTACAGTCCTGACGGTCGCCTGCTGGCCAGTGCGAGCCTTGATGGTAGTGTTCGCCTGTGGAGTCCGACGAGTGGTGCTGAGCGTGGGGTATTGCGACAGCGTGGTTTGCGCTTGCTCGGACTGAGCTGGAGTCCAGACGGCGCACGAATCCTCTCATCAAGTGATATGGGCGGGAATCTGGTCATCTGGGACGTTGACTCCACGCAGGTTTTGCAAAGTCTTCAAGTGACCCAGGGGGTAGTGACTGGAGTACGGTATAGCCCCGATGGTCGACGTCTGGTGGCAAGCGGAGCAAACGGTGCCGTGCGCGTTCACATGCTCGATAGCGGTCGCACGACGAGCCTGGATGGTGGTGCAGCAACAGCCCAGTATATCGATTTCATTGGCGATGCGGAAGTTGTTGCCATCAGCGAAGCCGGCGAGATTGTAACCATTGATTTGACCGGTAGTCGGCCTAATGAGCAGTTGAGCGGCATGAATGGGTTTCCCCTCAACCTGACGGTCAGCCCGGATCGCAGCCTGATTGCGGTGGGTAACGAGCAGGGTGAGGTCTACCTATGGGAGAGATCCAGCCGGCAATTTTTACGTCGGCTCAGTGGGTTAGCGGGGCCGATCTACTCACTTACGTTCAGTAGCAATGGAGCATATCTGGCTGCGGTGACCAATCAACCTGCCGACTCACCGCAAATTGCGGTCTGGGAGATGGCGCGTGGTGAGCAACCCCAGATTTTGCGTGGTCATAATGGGCCGGTGACCAGCCTGGTCTTCGCCAATAATCTATTGCTGAGTGCCAGTAGCGATGGTCTGCTGCGCGTGCGTGATGTGACTCGCAACAACAACGAGGTCCTGCAAATCGAAGTTCCCCAGAACTGGGGCTGGTTCACCAGTCTGGCCGTGACCCCTGATCGCACCCTTCTGATTGCCGGCACGATTAGCGGGCATCTGCTGTTCTACCGTCTGGACGACGGCACGCTCCTGCGAGAGATCGATCTGGCGGATTATGGTGCGGTGCTGGCCGTTGCCGTAACGTCTGATGGCACACAACTGGCGGTGAGCACCCGTGATGAAGGTATCCTCTTGTTCGATCTGATGCCTGATCATTGAAATCTTCCCCGTAAGCGCTGACTGGTTGCCCCGTGAGAATGCTCGTAGAGCAATCACTAATCAACCAGTCAACATCGTGCCAGAAGTAGTCAGGCGGGCTGAAGCCCTGCCTGACAGCGTGCACGCCCCGGCGGGTCAAAGGGCACCCTTTCCCCGTCAGCAGGTTAGCCCCGCAGGGGCTTCAATGAATTGAGGCAGGGTTTTAACTCGCCGGCTCACCAACCAATCTGTTCATCAACTCGACATTCCACCCACCCAACACTGGCTTCTACGCTGCCCATTGTTCAATACGCTGAACAGCAACAGCGACACCACCCTCGGCACGCATGCGGCCACTGACCATCGCAGCGCGAGCACGACGTACCGGATCAAGCGCTTGCTGTAACGCTACGCTCAATCGCTCAACCGATAATGCCGACACCGGGATTGGTAGCGGGTTGGCCCCGGTCTTGTGCGCACGCCAGGCCCAGAACGGCTGATCGGCAGCGAAGGGAACAATCACCGATGGAATGCCGGCGCGGAGGGCACTTGCTGTAGTGCCTGCACCACCGTGATGGATCATTGCGCTGGCACGGGGTAACAGCCAGTCGTGGGGCATTTCATCGGCGAGATAGATGGTATCAGGAACCTGATGTGGTATAAGACCGGCCCATCCGCGCTGGATAATACCGCGTTGTCCGGTACGCTGAAGTGTTTCCAGCACAATGCGCGTAATGTGTGGGGCATCATACGTAGCCATACTGCCAAAGCTAATCACTACCGGTGGTGGGCCGGCAGCCAAAAAGGCTTGCAGATCAGACGGTGGTTGCCAGTTTGTCGCTTCTAACCACCACGAACCGGTTTGCACTGTCAGCGGGGCAGAGCCAGGCGGAACCAGAACGGCACTGTACGCCTGCAACAATCCAAACTGGCGTCCCGGTGTTGCCCATGGCAAGCGTGATGGCCCAATATCAGGCGCACGGCGGTGGAGGATGCGGTAGCTCAGGCTTTGGGTATAACGAAAGATGGTGTGGGCAAAGACATGGCTGAGCCGGCGTCCGGTCAATCCAATCCGATCAGTAGGCCACGCAACGTTCGCAATGTCGGCTGGCGGGTCAAAGAAGGGAAAGAGATCGACGGCACATTCAGGTAACCCGTATTGGGTTGCGTAGAGATGACCGAGAGCGACGGTCAAAAATGAATGGACGATCATGTCGGCGGAACGAGCCGCCTCCTGAATACGCCGTGCCACTTCAATGCCTAGCGGTAATGCAAAACGGGAGATGATGCCGATCAGGCGCAGCGGACGATGGCGCGAATCATCGGCAATCTGACGGGCCAACATCTCAACATTGCCGGGCAGAGGAAGAAATGCGATGTGATGATCAGCAGCAAGGGAAGCAAAACGTGCCGGTGCCGCCAGAACAGGGGTGTGACCAACCCGGTACAGCGCAGCACCAAGCGCAATAAAGGGCTGTACGTCACCCCGGCTACCATAGGTGATCATCAAAATGCGCATACTGTCTCGTTTGACAACAATGCCCGGTTACTGCCCCATCAGACGCTTTGCTCTCCCATCACCCGCAGGTATTCCTGATCAAATTGCCAGAGCAACCCTTCCGATTGGGCGTAGGGGCCAGGACGATAGGCGCGTGAGCTGATGCCCTGCTGGGATAATTCACAGACGTGCCAGTCCTGACGATTGGTTCGATCCCAAAACTCGACTGCATCCGAGGGATCAAAATCGGGAGCAGCCATCACATCAGGGTCAAAATACCACTCGCAGATGATCGTTGTGGCATCGGGTCGGCGTGGAATCAGGCGATGCGCCATCACATAATCAGGATGTAGACTCAGCAGCAGATTGGGAAAGATGGAATAGTAGTAGACACGTTTATGATCTTCGACCGGCAGGTTAGGCAGGGGCGGTCGCCGGGTCTGCCCGTTCAGAGTCATACTTTCGTGGGTAAGTTCCATATAACCGCCGAGAAATGGGCCACTGGTCAGATCATTCCGCCCGCTTTGCCAGGGTGAAATAGCAACCAGTTCGGGATGAATCAACGGACAATGGTAACATTCAGAATAATTCGCCACAATCAGCTTCCAGTTCGCAGCCACCTCGTAAATGATGCGAGCACCACGCTGCAAGTGCGCCATCTCCCAGGCTTGAAACTTGCCGATCAACGGCGCGAACGCCTCTGCGAATGGTTGTGGTTGGTCAGCTAACGAGACAAAGATGAAACCGTCCCATTCAGCTACCGCCGCACTAAGGAGAGGCCAGTCATCGCGCCGAAAGCCGGGCGCATCCTGCATATAACGAGCAGCCGCCAGTGTCCCGTCGAGGCGATATGTCCAGGCATGGTATGGACACATGATCGTTTCGTGAAAGTGACCTTGCATTTCAGTGCAGAGACGTGCACCTCTGTGACGACAGACATTATAATGAGCGTAGATTTGACCATCGTGGTCGCGGAGCAGGATCAGACTCTCGCCGGCAACGTCGATCAAACAGTAGCTTCCGGCTGCTGGAACGTCGGCGCTCCTGCCAACGCACATCCACTGAGTGGCAAAAATCCGCTCCTGTTCACGGGCAAACACGTCAGGACTGGTAAACCAGACTCCGGGTAGGGTGTAGGCCGGGCGATCAATGGAAGCACGAACATAGGTCGTCATACTCACCACCGTGTATTTGCGGTATAATACCGTTTGAAAAGATAATCCTATCGATAGTCTCAAAGGAGGGACGAATGTTCAACCCGTTCAAGCGGAAAGACCAGTCTCAGTCCGATCAGAGTCATCGCGTCCCGCCAGGCCAGTATGTTACCGAGAAATTTCCAGTATTGCACTACGGTTCTGTTCCTAAGTATACCAGTGTTGAGGAGCAATGGGATCTGCGCTGTTGGGGTGAATTGGCGGAACCGGTGCGCTTCAGCTTCCGCGAGTTTCGCGCTTTGCCCACCACCACGATCAAGACCGATATTCATTGCGTGACACGCTGGAGTAAACTCGATACAACCTGGGAAGGGGTTAGCTTCCGCGAGTTTCTCCGTCACATTCCACCCCTGAAGCCGTCGGCCCGCTTTGTGATTGCGCATAGTGAGCAAGGGTACACGGCAAACCTACCGCTTGAAGCCCTCCTTGACGACGATGTGATGCTGGCGTATAAGTATGAGGGCCAGGAACTGACCCCAGAACATGGCTATCCGCTGCGGCTACTGGTGCCGAAGAAGTATTTCTGGAAGAGTGCCAAATGGCTGCGGGGGATTGAATTTCTTGATCATGACCGGCTAGGATTCTGGGAGCGTTACGGCTACAACAACAACGCCGATCCCTGGCGTGAAGAACGATATGCCGACGATTGATACCAGTGATAAGCGAGTTGCCGCAGCCATCGCCGAGCAGCAGGAACTCCGTACCCGTGTACGCTTGCACGACGACTATAGCGAATTACGGTTCGTTGCCGGGGTTGATGCCGGTTTTGAAGCCGATGGTACGCTCATTCGGGCAGCGGTTGTGGTTGTGCGGTTACCCGATCTGGCACCGGTTGATTATGCATTGGTGCGGCAACCGGTGACCTTCCCCTACGTACCCGGTCTCCTTGCTTTTCGCGAAGCACCGGCAATTATCGCTGCGGTCAGGCAGTTACGGACGACACCTGATCTGATCATCTGCGACGGTCATGGCATTGCCCATCCTCGTCGGTGTGGCATTGCCTGTCATATCGGTGTGCTCCTCGATCTACCAGCAATCGGTTGCGCGAAGCAACGTCTGATCGGGCGATTTACCGAACCGTTGCCTGAACGTGGTGACCGCAGTCCGTTGTACGATGGTGATGATTTGATTGGATGGGTGATACGCACCCGCGCTACCACCCGACCAGTCTTCATCTCTCCCGGTCATCGGGTCAGCCTTGATCGCGCCCCCGATCTAGTGCTGGCCTGTACCACCAGATTTCGCCTGCCCGAACCGACGCGCCTGGCTCATCGCCTGGCTTCGCACGACGACGTACCTCTCATATCGGCTGCTCCGCCACTGTTGTAAAAAAATTCGAAAAAACTGCGTATCTTTTCGCGGGTTCGCACGGTTTCTATAGTAGGAAGCAAACAACCGGAGGGAAACCGTGCGCAGGTTTATCATTGGCTTGATCTTCGTGCTGGTGATCGGCAACAACTGGCAAGCAATTCTGGCACAGACGCCGCAGGTGCTCATCAATGAGGTCATGCATAACCCGGCAGGCGGCCCGGAGTGGGTCGAGTTGTACAATCCAGGATCGCTACCGGTCGATCTCAGCGGCTGGCGGATCGATGACGCGATCATTGGCGGCCCATACACGCTCATCGGTGAAGGAGTGATTATTGAAGGTGGCAGTCTACTCGTCATCACCCTGTCGAGCACACTCCTTAACAACGGCGATCCTGATCGGGTGCAGTTGAGCGATACGTCAGGTCAGATCGTTGATCAAAGTCCACTGACCATCGTCAGTCGCGACCAGACGATTGCCCGTCAGCCAGACGGCAGCGATACCTGGCAAACCGGCACACCCTCGCCGGGAGAGTGGAACAGCGGCACAGCGCCACTGCCCGCCCACCCCAGTTCACCCACGACGGCGACAACCGACTTACCGGTTTCGCCCGACCCGATCACAGCAACGAGTACAACCATGACAGCAGCGGCAACCGTCGTCACCACCACCAGCGCGGCGATTGAGACGGCTATCCCTTCGGCGACGGCCACTGCCACCACGACGGCAACTGTCACAAACACACCAACTGCGACCACCACCGACACCGCCACCGCAACCACGACGGCAACGCTCACCCCTACCACTACCCCACCAGTCGCCTTCGAGCAAGTGGTGCTGAACGAAATCGCCGCCGCAGGTGATCAGGAATGGGTCGAACTCTACAATCGTGGGCCGGGCGAGGTCGCGCTGGCCGGATGGTGGCTGG
>NZ_DAOTZQ010000048.1:0-56661 GCF_034434295.1 Chloroflexus sp. | reverse complement strand
CCGCGCGCACAAGACCCTCTTCCTCATGGACCCGATGCTGTACCTCACCGGCACCTCGACCTATGCCCACCCGCACCCCAACGGCCACCCGTACCCCGACGGCCACCCGCACCCCGACGGCCACCCGCACCCCAACCGCAATCCCGACGGCCACACCGACCCCATGGCCGGTTGGGGCGGTCATGATTCGTGCCCTGCTGCCGGCTCCCGCAATCGGGCAGAACGAATGGATCGAGCTAAGCACGCAGCACCACCTACCGGTCAACCTGGAAGGATGGTTCTTCAGCGATAGCAGTAGTCAGCGGCGATTGCTATCAGGATTACAACTGGAAGCGGGGGCAATACTCCGCGTTCCCATCACTCGCGCCTTTCTCAACAACAGTGGCGACACGGTCACATTGCACGATCCGGCGGGAACCCCAATTGATACATTTACCTACATTGCAGCAGCGGTTGATCAGGTTATCGAGCGAGAACCGCTGATGGTACCAACAGCAACGGAGTGGGAACGTGCCGGCGCACCTGCTGTCGTTGCGCCTGACGCAACCGACAGCGCACAACTGATGATAATAACGCCTGCATTACGACCAACCGAACGACGACCAGCTTCGTTAGCACTCCGTTCACCGCAACCCGGTTATCTGAGCGTAACTGCTGCTCCCTCGCCAACTGCAACACCATCGACTATGCAAACGAATACCTGTCAAGCCTGTACCCAAGTGAGCTGGTCATGGTCCCGGATCGCAGCAGCGATATTGGGAGTTATCTCCTTCTTGCTCTTCGTTGCTGAACCCACACCACAACGGACTGCACGCAGAGAACATGATGTGCTATAATCTCACAACACCGGTGCCGACCATTCGCTGAAATGTAGAGAGGAACAGCCCTATGAACGATCTGCCTGCCCTTATTCGAGAACGGTTGACGCAGAACCTCTGGGGCGTTCTTGGGAATCAAGGCTACATCCTTGGGATCGACCTGGGCAGCTACGGATTACGAGCTGCATTGGTCGACTTGCAGCACCACACCTACCAAAATGCCGCTCTCGAGTCGATCGATCATGAAGACCCAGAGACAACGGTACGCCGGGTTATCGATCTGGCACGAGATTTAATGGCGCAGGAAGGCGTTACCGTCGAGCGCCTGGTACGGGTTGGCGTAGGCTTTAGCGGCCCGGTTGACCTCCGCCATGGCACGGTACGACTGGCCCCACGGCGACCGGGGTGGGAAAATTACCCCTTGCAAGAGCGTTTCGAACAGGCGTTTGATGCCGTGACGCTCATCGACAACGATGCTAATCTAATCGCCCTGGGAGAAGCAACCTTTGGTGTCGGCAAAGGTTGCCAGCATCTCTTTTACTTTCACCTGAGCAGTGGCGTTGGCGGAGGTGCAGTGCTGAACGGTCGCCTGTACCATGGCGCCCATTCAATGGCTGGCGAGATCGGGCATGCGGTGGTCGCCCACGGTTGGGATGGCGATGGTCGCCCAGAGACCCTGGAAGAGCTGGTTTCGATAGGTGGCTTAATCCGCCGGGCAACTGCTGAAGGGCTTGCAGCGGATCGGCTGGAAGATATTTTTAGCGATCATCCGATTGCCTGCAAAGTAGTACAGCATACCATTGATCTCATGGCTACCCGGATTGCACAAGTGATTGCCCTACTCGATCCAGAGATGGTTGTCCTGGGAGGCATCGTTGTGCGGATCGGAGGTGATCGCTTCGTCGAAGCAATTGCATCCAGAGTGAATGACTTCATCGCACCACAGTTCACCCGTCCTGTACCGGTTGTAGCGTCAATCCTTGGCCCCGATAGCGTAGCAATTGGCGCAGTCGCCATGGCACTCGACAGCCTGTCGGATTGAGCCTCCCATTTGCATATCACGCTGAGCAATGCTACAATAAGATAAGCTATATCGTACATCCTACGGATAGCAGGGAGGCAAGCTGTGCCTCTCTGTTTCCTGTTGTCTATGATGTATTACGGGGGAATGATGGAGGCGAAAACGATTGTGTTTGGTGAGACGGCCATTGATCGCTTACTCCAATGGTTACGGGCAAGTGGTGAACCCAAAGACGTGCACGAGCTGCTGCTGCAATATCTCGAAATTCTTTGCAAGCTGGTAACGGAGGAGAGTGAATGACTGCCACGACAGGAACGCTGGCCGATGAAGTATGGCGGCTGATGACCGCGCAGGGTGTCCTCTTCGCCGTTGATGCTCCTATTCGCCAGACCCTGAGTAATCTGGTTGAGTTTTTTGCGACGCGCCTGCAACGCGATCCTGCTCAGGTGCAGGCCGAGCTGGAAGCAGCACTGGCGGCTGATGAACGCTTCACCCGCGAAGAGGTGCAGAGTCAGGTGATCTATGTCACCTCGCGGCAGGGGCGTTATATTCCCCGTGATACAACCGATCCGCATACATTTAAGCAACGGCTCTATGAGCCTGAGCATCCATTACCGGTTGATGATTTGAGCGTCGTTGTTTCGACATCGCCACCAGCGATTACCACAAATAAACCGGTCTATATTTCCGATTACTGGATCGAGCAGGCACGGCTGCTGGCCGCTGCGCAGATGCCTTCGCTACAAACCGAAAAGCCATCAGTAGAAGTGGCCGAGACGACGGCAATGACTGATCAACCGGCTGCTGACACAGTAATGGCGCAGCCGCAGAGCGAAGCACCATCAACGGTTGATGTACCGCCGACGACACCTGCCGAACCGGTCGAAACAGAAGCCATCACAGCAGAGCCGGCAACCGTAGCCGCTGAGCCGACTCTTGATGAACACTCGACTATTATGACGGTTGATGGTTTGACCATCGATCTCAGTCATTCACCCACCGAGATCGTGGCCGAACATGGCCCGGCGCTCGAACGGATTCTGGCGGAACGTCTGGCTCAAGATCCGCTGCGTCGGATTGTGAGCTTTGGCCGACTACACTACCCTGAGTCGGGTTTGATCGGCTTCGGGAAGAACGATCTGCGTAAGATTCGCGACTATATTCTGGAACGGAACGAACCGCTCCTCGACACCGAAATCATTGCCGATCTCTACTATCACAATCCGCGCCAGTCGGATTATGAGACATTTCGCTTCTCGCTGAATTATCGTCTGTCGCGCGAGAAGGATTTTGAGTTTGTCGGTGTTGAGGGTGCAAATATCTGGTCAACGAAGGGCTTGCCGACTATCGGCTCGAAGCGAGTTAAAGCGGCTGAGATGGGCCAGTTGACCTCGTACCTCATCGAGGGCTTCGATGATAGTCTGGCCGATCAAAGTGCTGAGTCGATCATCGCCAGTGGCAGTGTCACTCGTCTGCTGACCTTCTTTGAATGGGAGTATGGGTTGCTACCGCTCGATGCGGCATTGGCAACACTCTTACCCGCTCCCCTCTTGCCTGACCAGCGTACTGCGGTACTTCGGTTTGAGTCACCACAACATTACAGTAACTACCTGGTTGAAGTGCGTTATCCCACTGGCAATCGTGGTGGCTGGTTGCAAGGGCTTGAGGACTTCTTCCGCGAGTATCTTGTGCCCGGCGCCTTGATCACAATTAGCCGCACCGATGCTGTCAATGTCTTTAACATCACCTACGAAGAGGCCGGTGAGACAACCGAGCGCCTGCTGACCTTCGATGAGAAGAAGAACCGGTTTGCTTTTGCAAACCTGACCTTCTACTGCGCAGTAGATGAAGATCTGCTCCCAACCCAGAGCCGTTTCGGTAAGCTGCGCAATCTGAAGGCTTTCCCGATGAGTGAACGGCGGAAGGCCGAGATGATCCTTGAGCATGTCTGTGAGACGATGGGCGAGCGAGGTGGAACCCGCGAGCGGCCGGTGTATCGGGTTTCATTCGCCGATATTTATGTCGCGTACAATGTTCTGCGCCCGGCTTCGCGCTCGTTCCTGCAAGCCCTGCTCGATAGTCATACGTCAATTGCGGCAGATCCCACTGCTTCTGGTGATTATCTCTTCACCATGCCACAGGTTGATCGGGATGATACGGAGGAAGAGGAGACGACGGATGATATCGATCTCCCTCAACCTACGTTGCGCCGCCGGAGTGGACGCTATATTGATGACGATGAGTAGATGTGGCAGGCGGCGATCAGGATCGTTGATCGCCGCCTGATTGTCACCGTATTCAGGTTTACCATGACGCTGAGTTTTGCCGAGCGTGTCGCTCAACTTGATACTGCTGAGACCGCACCAACCCGAGTCGATCTGAAATTGCTGGCCAACCTGGGACCGGAGAGTGTGTACATCTTCTGGGAGCAGTGGCAGCGGTTTAGTTTGGATCGCCGACGCCATATTATGCACTTGCTGGCCGAACTGGCTGAAGAGCAGATTCAGCTTGATTACCGACCGGTGTTTCGCACCTGTCTGGCCGATCACGATGCCGAGATTCGGGTGCTGGCGATTGAAGGGCTGTGGGAAGATGATCACGAGCAGATGATGGATCGCCTGATCCAAATGATCCACGATCCGGCCGGCGAAGTGCGGGCTGCCGCAGTGATCAGTCTGGCCCGCTTTGCCTATCGGGCTGAAATCGGTGAGTTACCATCTAGTGCTGCTCAACGACTGCTTAGCGCATTGATCCAGACCGCTTCTGATCCTGAACAACCATCAGAAGTACGCCGGCGTGCAGTTGAGGCATTGGGGTATTTTGCCGATTCGCAAGAAGCACAGGCATTGGTTGCCCGTGCCTATAGCATGGACGACATCTACATGCGCGAGAGCGCCGTCCTGGCAATGGGCCGATCGATGCGCCCACAGTGGTTTCCGTATATTTTGCGAGAGTTGAAGAGTCCATCGCCATCACTGCGCTACGAAGCAGCACGCGCTGTGGGCGAGATCGGTGAAGATGGACGTGAGTTGCTCCCTGCATTGTTACCGCTGGTCGATGATGAGGATACCGAGATTGCGCTGGCTGCGATCTGGGCGCTTGGGCAGGTTGGTGGTCCCGATGCCCGCCGCATTCTAAAGCGGATCGCCCGTTCACGCGACGAAGTGTGCGCCCAGGTTGCCCAGGATGCGCTCGCTGAACTCGACCTTGATACCCTCTGAGGATGTATGCCCCTGGTTACCGATCAGGCCCTGGCCTTGCCTGATGGCTATCGCCATATTGTGTTGTCGCCGCATCTTGATGATGCGGCGCTTTCCTGTGGCGGCTTGATTGCCCGCCTGACCGCGACCGGCGAACGGGTGCTGGTTGTTAATATCTGTAGTGGCTCCCCACCAAGTCATACGGAATTCAGCCCCTTTGCGCAGACCCTCCATCAGCGCTGGGGCTTACCGCCATCGGCAGTGGTGGCTCATCGTCGCGTCGAAGATGCTGCTGCATTGGGAGTGCTCGGCGCTGATGCGCTATTACTGCCGGCGCTGGACGCCATCTACCGCCGACCTGATGTGTATGCCGATGAGCAGAGTCTCTTCGCAACACCGGTCGCCGATGATCCCCTTACCGATGTGGTGGCAACCCTGATCGCGAGTCTGATCAAACGCTATCCACGAGCCATGTTCTATGTACCCCTGGCTGTGGGCATGCACGTCGATCATCAACTGGTCTTCAGCGCGGCAACGGCCAGTTTGCGCACAGCCGCCGTCCATTTCGCATACTATGAAGACTTTCCGTATGCCCGTCAGCCGTCAGCAGTTGAACAACGCCTGGCAATGATCGGTCGTGAGTTGTATGCGCCGCGCTATATTCCACTTGATGAGACCCTGCTCCAGGCGAAGATCAGGGCAATTTCCGCCTATTCCAGCCAGTTGGGCGTCCTCTTCGGCCATGCAGCAGCGATGCCGGCTGCGGTAACCGAATACGCGGCGCGTGTCGCTTCACCGACAATGCGCTATGCCGAACGGCAATGGGTGAGCTTATGAAGGGTCAGTGGCGGGTTGATGTTCCATCTGCCGCACAGTGGGATGCCTTTGTTGCTTCCCATCCCCAGGGAAATGTGTTGCAGGCCAGTCCATGGGGTGCTTTGAAAGCTCGCTTTGGCTGGCATTGCCGACGTATCGCAGTTTACGACGACAATGGCACTATCCGCGCCGGTGCCCAGGTACTCTTCCGCCGCTACGCCGGCCTGGCCTTTGGTTACACACCGCGTGGTCCACTCCTGTCCGGCGATCCAGCGCTCGATGATCGCCTGATCGATGGCGTGCGTCGGCTCGGACACCAGATGCTGGCAATCGCGATCCGGCTTGAGCCAAACGTGAGCGAAGATGACACTCAGGCTCCCCATCTCCATACCTGGTTTACCCAACATCGGCTGGTTCTGGCTGAACCGATCCAACCACGCAGTACGATACTCGTTGATCTACAACCACCTGTAGAAACCATTTTCACCGCGTGCTCGAAAGGTCATCGGGCCGATATTCGGCGGGCCGAGCGCATCGGAGTGACGGTGCGGACCGGCGGCGAGGCCGATCTGGCAACGTTCTATGATATTATGCGCGCAACCGGTGAGCGGGCCGCCTTTGCGATTCATAGCGCTGCTTACTATACAACCGCCTGGCAGTTGCATCAGCCACATAGTTGCCTCTTGGTTGCTGAATTGAATGGCATGCCGGTCGCGTCCCATCTGGTCTTCGCCGATGCACGCTACGGTCGCTACCTGTACGGTGGTTCAACAGCAGAGGGTTTACGCAGTGGTGCCAATCATCTGCTGGCGTGGTACGCCATGCGTTGGGCACGTGAGCAAGGGTGTATCGGTTACGACCTGTGGGGCATTCCCGATGCGCTTGGGCAAGCGGCGACGGTCGCTGATGAAGCTGTGCGCACAACCCTTGAGCAGGCTGCGCAACAAGACCCGCTGATTGGTGTCTACCGCTTCAAAAAAGGGTTTGGTGGTCGAATCGTTCGTTTTATGCCAGCTTTCGATCTGGTCCTGTTACCATTGCTCTATCCATTGGCGCGGCGAAAGATTGGAGGGTAACGTCAATGATGGCAAAAACACTTGCCAGCCTCCTGAACGATGTGGTAGTCCAACGGCTGATTGGCGAACCACTCGTGCCTGTGCAATCGCTCATCTACGACTCGCGGCGTGTCGAGCCGGGGAGTCTGTTTGTTGCCATCCGTGGTCAGCATAGCGATGGTCACCAGTTTATTGACCAGGCTATCGCACGGGGAGCCATAGCTGTGGTGGTTGATCAACGATATTGGGATGAACGACCAGTTACCGTGCCGGTAGTGGTGGTCGCCGATAGCCGGGTGGCCCTGGCACCACTGGCGGCTGCGTTCTACGACTATCCCGGACGTGAATTGACCACAATCGGAATTACCGGTACCAAAGGGAAAAGCACAACGACCGATCTGACGACCCAGCTCCTCGCTGCTACCGGACGAATGGTGGGCATGATCAGCACCGTCGATTTTCAAATTGGGAATCGCCGCTGGCCCAACGACACCCGTCAGAGCACACCGGAAGCACCAGAGGTACAGGCATTGCTGCGCGAGATGGTCACTGCCGGTTGCGATACAGCCGTTATTGAAGCGACATCCCACGCTCTCTCGCCACGCTGGGGGCGGCTGGTTGGCTGCGCGTTCGCTGTGGCTGTTATGCTCAATATCGGCCACGAACATCTCGATTACCACGGCACATTCGAGCAATATCGAGCCGACAAAGCCCAGCTCTTTGCGCTACTTGGCGAACGAAGTGGTTCGCGCTGGGCAATTGTCAATGCTGACGATCCACATCATGCGTATTTCCTTGATGCCGCGCCTGCCGATACTGTGCGGTTACGGTATGGCTTGCACAAGCCGGCAGATGTCCAGGGCCAGATACTCCACAGTGGGCCAATGAGCAGTGTGGTGCGGGTAACATCACCCTGGGGCACCACCGATCTGACCGTTCCATTACCGGGACGCTTCAACGCCAGTAATGCTCTGGCCGCGCTGACGGTCGCTCTCAGTCAGGGCGTTGCGATCGAGGCAGCCGCTGCCGCCCTGGCCGGCGTGCGGGCACCACGTGGCCGGATGGTGCCGATTGATGCCGGGCAACCATTCGCGGTGATTGTAGACTATGCTCACAATCCCGATTCGTTCGAGCAGATCTTTACCATGCTGCGGCCCCAGGTGCAGGGGCGGATGATTGCAGTGTTCGGCAGTGCCGGCGAGCGTGATGTTGCCAAACGGGCTATTCAGGGGGAAATTGCCGGTCGGATGTGTGACTTGCTGGTGCTGACCGATGAAGATCCGCGTGGCGAGGACCGCGAGGCGATCATTGCCCAGATCGCTGCCGGTGCCGAACGGGCCGGCAAACGACCCGGTAGTGGGTACCTCTGCATTCCTGATCGGGCACAGGCTATTCGGACTGCCCTGGCCGCAGCACAACCCGGTGACCTGGTGTTGTTGCTGGGCAAAGGGCATGAGGGTAGCATTATCTACGCCGACTTTTCACTGCCGTGGAACGAAGAGCGCGAAGCCCGGCAGGCACTGGCCGAGTTAGGATACCATCGGTCGCATGATTGAACTGGCACCACACAATCCGTATGGCCTGACGATTGCTTCACCGGTCATTGCAGCTGCCGGCAGCCTGGGTGATGTAGTCGGTGTAGCGCGCTGGTTAGGGTTACAGCGATCAGACGCAGATCACGGTCTGGGCGCAATCATCAGTTCAACGGTGACGATGAGCGGACGACGCGGCAAGCCGCAGTTGCTGGCTACACCTGCGGGTACACTCTACCATCACGGCAGTTTTAGCCTTAGCGTAAGACAGGTACGTGAACGGCTCGCGCCACGTTGGGCAACGTACCACGTTCCGATCCTGGTGAGTCTGGCCGGCCCAGATGCAGCAGCCGTTGCCAGTGAGCTGAACGATACGCCGGGCATCGCCGGTTTTGAATTGGCCCTACCTGCGCTCACTGCGGTTGAAGCGGCCCAGCGTGTCAGCGCGGTACGACAGGCAACAGTACTGCCGTTACTTGTACGACTACCTGGAGAATTGCCCGATCCGGTTGCCGTAACCACAGCCTGCGCTGCGGCTGGTGCCGATGCGCTTGCGCTGATCGGTGGTATGCCGGGGTGTATATCCCAACCATCCGGCGAACTGGTGTACGGGCGATTGGGTGGACCAGCCATCTTTCCAATCGCCCTACGGATTATCGCCAGTGTTGCCACGACGGTACAGGTACCGGTGATCGGTATGGGTGGCGTGACAACGCCAGCCCATGCCCAGGCAATGCTACGCGCCGGAGCACGGGCCGTGGCCCTGGCCAGTGCGCTGGTTACCGATCTGCGGCGTGGGCAGGCGATTGCCGGTAGTTTGCGGGGAGAAGCAGATCGGTTCGACCCGGACACGTTCTCTACCTAACGCACAGGCACTATGTCTGTAGAGAAACCACCCAACGCCTGACCAAACTGCCGATAACCGCCAAGCAATGTGCGATAATCGGCAATAAACCGATAGTCAAGAGCGAGGTTTTGATTCTGCTCGTCCAGATAATTGACGACCTGTTCGATTGCGGCTAATTCATCACGCAGCGATTGGCTGTACGCGACTTCATCGCGACTCGCCATTGCCAGCACCACCTCGAGCCGCAGTATAAACTCGATGAGAAACGGATAGCTCAGGGTTGGATCAAATTTCGCACGCCATCGCTGTTGATACAGCTCACATTCGTTTTGCTGCGCCTGCTGCTGTACTTGATTGACCAATTGAGGCAGATCAGCACCTTTCTGTTCTCCACGTCCCTGAAACGCATTGCCGATGATGTTCATCGCACCATTCCAGTTTCGCACGAACAGCTCAACGAATACATCAAACCCCGTCACCTGCTGTTGCGCAATCTGTTCCAGCTCACGTTGCCATTCTTTGCGTAGCACAATCCGTAGCTCACGGAGTTCCTGCCGCAACTGCCGTAATTGCCGACGGTCATCTGACGAGATTGGCCCGGCACACAGTTCACGAGCGGCGTAGAAGACTCCTTCGAGCTTAGCCTCCTGATCAATCCGCCGATACGCAATCAGCAGATCAAGTTTTGTCTCCATCTGCTGCATACGATGTGCCAGATCAGCCGCTGAGATCACGTGTGCGACGCTGACGACGGCACTACTGATGGCTGCCACCGTCTGGATCGCGTTCGAGGTCAGACGGGCGTGTTCGACAATACGCCCCGTTGCATCAACCAGGATCGGACGGGAACCATTCCCCATTACTGAAAGTTGTCCGAGACCTAACAGCCGGGTGCCTTCCGGCGAAAAGGTGACGGTCAGCACGTTCTGGTTCAGCACAACCGACTGGATCAGGATGTTACCCGATTGAACCAGGCCGGAACCCATTAAACGGTAGTTGAGATTTGCGAGGATGGCTTCTTTGAATGCCCTGGCAAAGATGTCTGGTTGTGAGATCAGTTCAGCGAAGCCTTGCTGCCCAAATGGCCATGGGAAATAATACGGCGCGAGTGGATCTGACATGCTCGATCTCCCAAGATTGTGCTGGTGCATCCATAGGTTGTGCCGCGATCTTGCCACGCGAGAGTATACAAATGCGGAATTACCAGCTAATTACCAAATGCTGTCAGATCTGTTGTTCACCTGCACTACACCTGACCTCATTTCAGCATCACTTCCCGGACATGGACATGGGCCGGTTCACCAACTCCCACCTGTAAAATCTCCAGGCGCACCTGCTGTGCGATGAGCAGCTCTGGTAGATCAAGGTACACCGTCGGATCAGGCGGCAGCCCACGGTATGATTGATTGAAGGTTTTGGTCTCACCATCAGGCGTGGTGACGGTGACCCGCAGATCGAGATCCATACTGCCGAGGGTTAATCCCACCTGGCGCAGTGGACGCGGGTTGGTAAATCGCAGCTCAATGACAAGCGGGTTGGCTTCAAAACCACGGGCCAGCGTCAACGGCTCACCATCAAAGAGGTTAGGGACGCTGCCAATGTCGAATGGGGAATGGGCAACAACCACTGACTGACCTTCCAGCGTGTACGGAATTTCAATCAACCGCTGCCGCTCAGCTCGTTCAGCGGCCAGAATCTCGTCGATATTGGCAACGTACTCTAGGCGTACCACATAGAACTGGCTGACCATCGGGGTAGGGAATAATCTGTTCCGGCGGCGATAGGATAAACTTTCCACTCTGTTGGGCCAGCCAGTATTCACCGGCAGTCATAATGAACACGTCGCGTTGCCGATCAAGATCGCGGCGCTGGTAGCGGTAGGCATCGATATTGATAAGTTCGACCCGGCGCTGTTGGGCAGGTGTGAGAAAAAAGCTGGCAAAACTGTTTGGATTGTTTGCCCATGTCGGTGACACGCGGAGGATAATGTGCGGATCACGATCAAGCAGCGTAGGAATCGTCTCGCCAAAAAGCTGCTGCGCCCCGTACTGCATCCCATTGAGGCCGTAATCGCGAAACCAGAGCGGACCACCCAGGATGGCATAGCGGGTCATCGTCAGACTGTTGATGGCAAGGATCACGCCGAGGATGACGGTCACGAAGCGTTGTCGCGAATGGCTCAGGAAGGCAAGGAGCATATCCAGCCCAATGACAGCCAGCAGGGTTGCCGGAATGACCATCGCCAGCATGCGGGTGATGGCCGGCCCAACCAGCGCACTGCTGAACGGTGCGGCAAGCAGAGCAATGAGAGGTATTCTGTAGTGCGCATCCCGCCAACGCCACAGACAAACGACCAGGCCAATACCGATGAAGGGAAGCAGGAAGAGCGGGAGATGACCGGCGTCAGGAAACCGATGCCGATCAAGGTCTACCGCGTTAGGCCAAAACCAGTAACGC
The DNA here is from genome assembly GCF_034434295.1 of Chloroflexus sp. Taxonomy (GTDB): domain Bacteria; phylum Chloroflexota; class Chloroflexia; order Chloroflexales; family Chloroflexaceae; genus Chloroflexus. The sequence goes on along the minus strand of NZ_DAOTZQ010000048.1, from coordinate 44,915 downwards.
GGATCGAGGGCCTGCAGGTACAGACTGCCAAAGCGTTGCAGCTTCTCGGTAAGCGGAATGGACTGTATCCAATAGGAGTTGAGGGAACGGAAATGCTCAAACAACGCTTCAGGATGCGTCCAGCGAAAACGCAACCACGGGATGGCAGCAAGCAGGATCGCGATGGAAGCAATCCCAATTCGTCGCGGTGAACGGCTGAGATGATAGCGAAGATCGCTGATCAGCAAGATCACGCCACTCACCAGCATTACCCCCTGCCCATTGGCATAGCTGTAGAAGGTGGCGGCACCGAACAGGATCACGACAACCAGCCAGCGATCATCGTAGAAACGGTAGAGCACATACGTCGCCAGAAACGTCGCATAACAGGCGACCATCAGCACGGTTTCAAAGGCGGTACGGGAGTGGAGAAACCAGGCCGGCAATGTACACAACACCAGGACTCCCAGCCACCAGTGTCGGCTGTGGTAGCCGAAACGCAACAGCACCGCAATGCCCACCGGTGCCAGAACACTCGCGACAACGGAGGTGGCACGAGTCATCCAGACCGATGGCGCAAACCCGAACAGGATGATACTAAGGGCATGGAGATAGACACTGAGGCTCAGACTCCACTTTTCGGCATTACGAAAGTAGGTCGGAAATAAGGTACCCTCACCATCGCGAAAACCGTTGGCGATAAGATCACGCGCCAGCACACTGTGGATGGCCTCGTCACAGAAGAAATAGATCGGGAAGCTGGTCAGATCGGTCAGGCGGGTGTAGAAGTAGAGGAGCAGGCTACCGGCCAGAAGCAACAGGTCACCAATCGTCAGGTGTGAAAGCCAACCGGTACCGGCTAGTGGTGTTTGCCACCAGGGCTGGCCGGCAGGTGTCTCTATCTCAGTCGCGGGCAAGAGAAGATTCGCCATAGCTGAACTATTGTGATGTTGCCTGTGTGCCATCAGAAAGTTTGTGTGTCGTATTGTAACACCTTATAACGCCAGTTCGGTACAAAGCATGACGTGTGCGTTAACACCGTAACACGTATATACTGGAGTATGCACCGACAGTAATTACCGGCTCGATAATCGGCAGGTGAATTATGTAAAGCCACTAAACTGATAATAGCTGCTGCCCAATCTGTTCGGATGATCACGCTCCGCTTTAGACAGTTATTCCTTATCGAGCGAATTGCACTCCACACAAATGAAAGAGATGGCTTCTATATCTTCGGAATCACGATATGCACCTGTACCACACAGCAGCGATCCACACGTACCGTCGGTTTGAGCAATTGATCTGGTTGAGCGTAAAGACAGCATCACTGGCTCACCATGCCCAGCCCGGCCAGATTGCCCTGGTGCGCCACTCCCAACCGGGACTTGACCCGCTGCTGTGGACAACGCTCTTTCTGGCCGGTGCCGATCCAGGCACCGGCACAGTTGAGTTTCTCATCGATCCTCGCGATCCGACGGTAATCTGGTTGTCCGAGCTATCGCCAGGAACCACGCTCGATCTCTGCGTGCCGGGTGGGAAACACTTCTCTCTCAAGCCAACAACCCAGACCCTGTTGCTGGCAGGCACCGGCTCAGCACTACCGGCATTGCTTTTCCTGGCACGCCAGCAGGCCAGCAGACAGAATATTGCACTATTTATGGCCGGAGATGCCGGTTTTGTCCCCCCGCCTTTTCTCCTACCACCGACGGTAGAAATCCAATTCAGCCTGGCCGGCGAGGCAACGCTATTCGACCTACTCACCTCATCGCCACAGAGTCCGCTCCGGTGGGCCGATCAGATCGGACTGGCATTACCGTCCACGATGTTGGCACCAGCGGCAAACGTCATTCGATCCACCCGCCTGCGCTGGCAACCAGGACTGGCCCAGGTTGTGGTGGCCGGATCACTACCATGTGGGATAGGGGTCTGTCGGGCCTGTCAGATCGAAACCCGTCGTGGCTGGCAGCGACGTTGTGTAGAGGGGCCGGTGTTTGACCTATACGATCTTCGCCCGTCGCTGTGAGACAGGCAATACACCAATTGACAAGAGCGGGTGTGTAAACACGTAGCGATGACAGGCAAACAGACTCTTTACGGCAAATCACCTTCGATACGGCGGAAACTATTCACAAACCAACGCTGCACGTCACGAAAACGATCCTCGATCCCGAAGAGCGTATGGGGACCGAGATCGGGATTAGCGAAGGTGCGCCCTTGCAGGTTTGCCGTTGTTACCATCACGTACATCGGCTGATAGAGGGTAATTGCCGGCGATAGTTCCAGCCAGCGCTGTTGAAAGGCGTGGTAAAACTCGGCCCTGGCGATCAGTTCAGGCTCAGCCCGCGCCTGTTCGAGTAAAGTGTCAATGCGACTATCTTCTAATCCGGCATAATTAAGACCGCCATCAGCCTGACTGGAGTGCCAGAGACTATAGGGATCGGGGTCAGGCCCAATCCGCGTCCAGGTATGGATGGCAGCCATAAAATCGCCCTGGCGTAAGCGCTCGGTCAAAGTTGTACCGTCAACTGACTCAACAAACACTTCCACGCCGATAGATCGCCACTGGGTAGCGATAGCCTCCGCCACCGCCACACGCCGCTCATCGCGGTCAACCAGCAATGTAAAGCTCAGACGCTGTCGGCCACGCTGGCGAATACCGTCGGTACCCGGCTCGAAATCAATTTCAGCCAGACGTTCGGCGGCTGCGGATGGATCAGCCGGCATACGACGAAGAGCGGGATTATCGGCCCAGGTACCCGGCAGGAGAGGAGTATCTATCGGCTGCGCCATACCATTAATAACCGTCTCAATCAAGGCATCACGATCAAGGGCAAGTGCCAATGCCCGGCGCAGGGGAATATCCTGAAATAACGGCAAACGCAGATTGAATGTGAGCAGGGTATATTCATCTATCGGCAAAGCAAGCCGCTGCTCTTCCCCAGGAAGATCGACAGTTGCAAGATTAGTTCCCCAGCGTTCTGCAAAGCCGGTCACTTCACCACGTGACAGAGCCGCAATTGCTGCTTCGGCGGTACTTACAAACCGCAACTCTATTTGATCGAGAAAGGGCCGACCATTGTAGTATGTCGGGTTGGCGGTCAAAACAACTGCATCGGAGCGTAATTCAGCCAGCCGAAACGGCCCACTGCCCACCAGACGACGGGCAAACTCACTGGCCGGCCATTCAGCAGGGGAAAGACCACGGAGCAGATGAGCGGGGAGGATCGGCACACGGGCAAGGCTTGGAAAGGGAGCAAATGGCCCTGATAACGTCACCCGTACTGTGCGAGTATCGACACGCTCAATTAAAGCAGTACGCCAGAAGCCGGCGAGCGCAGGTTCACCTGCCGCCTCCAATGTCTGCAACGTCCGAAAGGTAAACACAACATCGTCAGCGGTGATAGGGATGCCATCGTGCCAGCGCAGCCCCGGTCGCAGAGTGAACGTGTAAATTTCGCTGGTGGCATCAACAGTATAGCCTTCAGCCAGGGCCGGTTCGATCAAGCCATCACTCCCAATACGGGTCAGCCCTTCAAAGAGGAGGCTGATCAACGTGCGCCCAACCGGATCGGCAACCGGATCATTGAGCAGCGGAATAGGCATGATTGGCGAGCCGACCACAGCCTCACTATACACACCACCAGTTGCCGGATTATCGGTCGATGCACTGAGGGCGGCGAGGCGACCAAACAATACGACTATCAGTGCAATGCCGAAGAGGGCAATCGCGATTTGCCAGCGAATACGACGCGCCATACCCTAATTGAAAATTGGCAGGCTTGTGATCAAGGCCAACAGCAGAAAGGTAACCCCAAGAGCAATCGTGGCCTGATACAGTGTCTTCTCAATACCGCGGCGGGTGCGATAGATCGAACTGCTATCACGATTAATCCCACCACCACGCGATTGCAAAATGACCAGGACACTCATCACCGCACTGATCACGAGGATCGCAATGTACAAGGCTGTTTCCATTCGACGTCTCCTCAATAGAGTCTTTATGCAACGCCACCGGATCGGCAGGCGCTATAGTATACCATATTCACTTGTGATACGTTCGCGAATCGCTACGGTAATGGCATAGCGACCAGACCAACCAGAGTCGAGAGACCTGTGCCACACACCAACAGTTATTGGTTTCATGCGAAACATTACTCGGTTCTGAACGAATCATTGTTTCTCACTATGTTATGATTATCATTGTTCAATATGTCACAGTCATCGCCCGCCAATGGTGCCGTGAGCGAAAGGAAGGTTTCGTATGCAATTTCCGGCATACATTAAACACCACCGGTTGCGCGAGTGGATTTCAGACATCGTCGCACTCTGCGAACCGGCACAAGTCCATTTTTGTGACGGAACACAGGCAGAGTACGACATGCTCTGCAACCAGATGGTAGAAAACGGAACGTTTATTCGGCTCAACCCCAAACTACGCCCCAACAGCTTTCTCACCCGCTCAGACCCCTCAGATGTTGCTCGCGTCGAAGATCGCACCTTCATCTGTAGCATCTCGAAAGACGATGCCGGTCCCACCAATAACTGGATGCCACCGAAAGAGATGAAGGAAATCCTGCTCAAATTGTTTAAAGGGAGCATGCGGGGCCGTGTCCTGTACGTCATTCCCTTTAGCATGGGACCAATCGGATCACCTATTGCGCATATTGGTATTCAATTGACCGACTCGCCATACGTCGTGGTCAACATGCACATTATGACCCGCGTCTCAACTAAAATTTACGACGTATTGGGTGAGAACGGCGAATACATCCCATGTCTCCACAGCGTTGGTATGCCGCTAGAATTGGGACAACCTGATGTACCATGGCCCTGCAATCCAACCAAATATATTGTTCACTTCCCCGAAGAGCGCTCGATCTGGAGTTTCGGATCGGGGTACGGCGGTAATGCTCTGCTTGGTAAAAAGTGCTTTGCATTACGGATTGCGTCGGTCATGGCACGGCAAGAAGGCTGGCTGGCCGAACACATGCTGATCCTGGGAGTAAAAGAACCATCTGGACGCAAGACCTATGTCGCGGCAGCGTTCCCCTCGGCATGTGGGAAAACCAATTTTGCTATGCTCATCCCGCCTGACACCTTCAAACGTGAGGGATGGGAAGTTACCACCGTCGGCGACGACATCGCCTGGATCAAGCCCGGTGCGGATGGCAAACTCTACGCGATCAATCCTGAAGCGGGGTATTTTGGCGTTGCGCCAGGCACATCGTATAAGACCAATCCCAATGCGATGGAAAGCTGCCGCGCCAATACCATCTTCACCAATGTTGCACTAACCGATGACGGCGACGTCTGGTGGGAAGGCATGACCGATGAACCGCCAGCACACCTGATCGACTGGCAGGGGCGTGATTGGACACCAGGATGTGGCCGTCTGGCAGCTCATCCAAATGCACGCTTCACGGCACCGGCCCGGCAGAACCCGGCCATTGATCCGGAGTGGGAAAATCCCAATGGTGTTCCCATTGAAGCCTTCATTTTCGGTGGCCGACGCAGTCGGATAGTACCGCTGGTCTACCAGGCCTTCAACTGGACCTACGGCGTGTATCTGGCCGCCACGATGGGATCAGAAACAACCGCAGCGGCAATGGGACAACAAGGAGTAGTCCGCCGCGATCCGTTTGCGATGCTACCATTCGCCGGCTACCATATGGGCGACTACTTTAACCACTGGCTGAGTTTTGGCCGTCGGTTGAAGAACCCACCGCGCATATTTAGCGTCAACTGGTTCCGCAAAGATGAAAACGGCAAGTTTATCTGGCCGGGCTTTGGCGAGAATTTGCGAGTGCTAAAGTGGATTATCGAGCGTGCCCACGGCCAGGCCGTCAGTGTCGAAACACCGATTGGCTGGGTACCACGGTATGAAGACATCGACTGGCGTGGTCTCACCTTTAGCGCCGAGCAGTTTGAACAGGTGATGGAGTGTAACGTCGGTGAGTGGCAGCAAGAAATTTTGCTGCACGAAGAACTGTTCATCAAACTATATGACCGTCTCCCGAAAGAACTGCTATCGGTACGCGATTTGATCCTTTCGAGCCTCTGGCGTATGCCTGAGAAATGGGGAGCGACCCACGAATAACGCCCGTACAATCCGAATGTAAATACGGCGGGGCGACGTGTGCTACATGTACGTCGCCCCTGTATATCAATCTGGATGGATACAGTGCATTACTGTTGAGGACACTATACGGTCATGGGCCTCGCGGCATCCTGCTGAGTTGGTGGCGCGGCACGATGCCACGTCCCGTGGGACTGGCTGTCAACCACGCTCAAGCATACCTGTCACCAGAGTCACAAGCCGGCACTGGTATGCGCTACGAGGCGCACCTGCCGGTGTGCATAGTGAATGCGGAAGCGAGGCTTCTGCACTCAAAACGATGCACCACAGGCAACCTGGCTGGGAACCGTATCCACATTGGTGTGTGATACTGTGTGGAGCAGAAACACCGTTCGCCGTATCTGCGCTCAGATCGCCCCCTGCGTGATAGTGCAATCATAAGTGATAACTGCCAGTAAACCGGATCTGATGTTACACGTATCCGTAAGCCAGCGGGCGGAAGGCAGTGAAGCCGAAAGCGGGTGTGGGTCGCTTCGGAAAGCTGCTTTGACAAGAGTACCGATTCCGTGTACTATTGAACTATACGTTCGCAAATTCCCATAGTGTATACTACACATCCTGCGTGGAAGAAAATTGCAACAACTATGTTGCTAACTGATCATGGCTCATTCTTGCGTCGTAAACAACGCTTTGATCAGGAAAGGAAGGATTAGTGTGCCAGTACTGCTACGCATTTCACGAATTATTGACACCTTTACTGAATGGGTTGGACGTATAGCTTATTTCCTGGTTCCCGTCGTTGTTGCGGTTGGGGTATGGAACGTTGCGAATCGGTACGTTGGACGGGCAATTGGACGCACTCTTGGTTCGAATTTCTATATTGAAGCCCAGTGGTACATCTTTTCTTTAATCTTTTTACTCGGTGCTGCATATGCCTTAAAGCATAACGAGCACGTGCGAGTTGACGTGTTTTACAGTAACTACTCACCAAAACGCAAAGCCCTGGTCAATTTTTTAGGAACTCTCTTCTTTCTCATTCCTTTCTGTGGATTGCTTATCTACTTCGGCTGGCCGTATGTCGAGCAATCATGGCGGATTCGTGAAAATTCGCCTGACCCCGGCGGTCTGCCACGCTATATCATCAAGACATTCCTGATAGTTAGCCCGCTTCTCCTGATTATTCAGGGTATATCTGAAGCGATAAAATATTTTGCCGCCTGGCGAGGTGTCCTTGATCCATCACAGGTTGAGGAAGAACACGAGACACGCTTGTAATTTGTGGAGGATTCATGTACGACTGGCTCGGACCCACGATGTTCCTTGGAGCGCTGGTCATTCTGGGGATCGGCTATCCGGTTGCATTTTCGCTGGGGGCAACAGCGATTGTCTTCGGTATCATCGGCGTTTCACTTGGCATCTTTGACCCCATCATCATTCGGGCAATGCCATCACGTATCTTCAACGTGATGTCAAACTACACCCTGCTGGCAATCCCCTACTTTATCTTCCTCGGCTCAATGCTGGAAAAGTCTGGTCTGGCAGAGGACTTACTCGATACGATGGGGGTTCTCTTTGGTCCCGTGCGGGGTGGCCTGGCAATTGCGGTTGTCGTTGTGGGCGCTTTGCTAGCAGCGACTACCGGCGTTGTTGCAGCAACAGTGGTGGCAATGGGATTGATTTCGCTGCCCATCATGTTGCGCTACAACTACAACAAAGAACTGGCCTGTGGAGTGATTTGCGCTGCCGGTACACTGGGGCAGATTATTCCACCGTCGGTCGTGCTGGTGGTGCTCGGCGACCAAATCGGTGTTTCAGTTGGCAGACTCTTTCTTGGCTCGTTGATACCGGGTCTTTTGTTGGCAACAGCGCTGGCATTTTACTGCTGGATAGTTGCTTTACTGAAGCCAGAAATGGCTCCAGCACTTCCATTATCGGCGCGTTCGATCAGTGGTGCAGCCCTGGCGAAACGAGTGGTGCAGGTGATGATTCCCCCACTCCTGCTCATTGTCGCCGTACTTGGTTCCATCTTCTTCGGTATCTCGACGGCAACCGAGGCGGGTGCCGTTGGCGCACTTGGCGCAACGTTGCTGGCGGTTGCTAATCGCCGATTGACCTGGAAGAATTTCCTGGCGGTGTGCGATGCCACGATGCGCGCCACAACAATGGTGATCTTCATTCTGATCGGCTCAACCGCATTTGCCCTGGTGTTCCGCGCCTTGAGTGGCGATAAGTTTGTGTTCGATCTGATGGCGAACCTGCCCGGCGGTGCCTGGGGCTTCCTGATCGTTAGCATGCTAATTGTTTTCTTCCTCGGCTTCTTCATCGATTTCTTCGAGATCTGTTTTATCGTTATTCCCCTGTTTGTACCGGTAGCGAAAGCACTGGGATTTGATCTGATCTGGTTTGGCGTGCTGCTCGGTGCCAATTTGCAGACCTCGTTCCTGACCCCACCGTTTGGTTTTGCCCTCTTCTATTTGAAAGGAGTGGCACCGCCTGGAGTTACAACTGCCGATATTTATCGGGGTGTCGTGCCATTCATTGCAATCCAGCTTACGATTGTCGTTGTTTTGATCTTCTTCCCACAGTTAGCCCTCTATCTGCCGGCGATCTCCTTCGGTCAGTAGGGAATTGACTATTCGCTGATACTGTGCCACATGAACCCAGCAGAGTGCATAACCAATGCGCTCTGCTGGGTTATCTAAACAGGCATGCCCAGAAAGCCTGGGCAGAAGACAACAAAGAGGAGTGCACAACCAATGCGCTCTGCTGGGTTATGTAAAACTATTCACGTCAAATCTTGACAGTCTCTGAGCATCCTTCAGGTTGTCATGGCAGTACTGACTGCCAGAACTACCACCCAATGAGCTGCCGGTGGTTCATCGGAGACGGGCTAACCGGTTCACGGACAGTCATGCGCAGGAGCTGCGCCAGTGTGATAAGAGGCAAGCGGGGGTAATAGTGCTGCGTCCAGCAGTGGTATGCGACATACCCTCACCCCGCCCCCGCTGGAGGCGGGAACCAGCGGCGTCGGAATGGCTATCGTTGTCGCGAGCTGGTTCCAGTGGGGAGCACACCGGAGGCGCACGCTCCCAGGTAATACCAGGCTTTGGTACCGCAGTATGACATCTGAAGGCGCGACGCTCAGGTGAGGTTAGACAATCTGCAATGACTGCTATTACGCCGGAGTCACTGAACAGTCAGTAGAGATGCCTGGACGTATCCCTACCAGATTTGCATACAAACAAAAAGTCAGGTGAAGCATCTGCTCCACCCGACTTTTTGCTTACAGTACCCAAAATTAGATGGGGTTATTCTTGACAAAGGTGTTGAACGGCAGCTCGTTGGTCTGATGCCAGCGCTGAATCTTCTGGCGGAAGGTATTCCAGCCAGCAAAAATCTCTTTGAAGGCTGCCGACTTTCCTTCATTCTCGGCAAATAACTCGAATGCTGCCTTCTGCGCTGCATTGAGAATCTCGTCGCTGTAGACACGCAACTGCTTGCCCTTGGCAACAATTCGCTCAAGGGCGTCGTTGTTCAACGCATCGTACTTAGCGAGCATGTTCATGTTCGATTCCCATGCTGCAACTCGCAGGAAGTTCTGATACTCCTTCGGCAGCTTGTTCCAGGCATTAAGACTGATAACTGTGTGCAGGCTAGGGCCTGGCTCCCACCAGCCCGGTGAGTAATAGAAATCGGCTGCATCAGGCAGACCCAGTTTCTCGTCATCGTAGGCACCGACCCACTCGGCAGCATCGATAGCACCGGTCGAGAGCGCCTGGAAAATTTCACCACCGGGTAGGGTCTGGGTAACTACGCCGAGCCGCTGCAACACCTGGGCCCCCAGACCAGGAATACGCATCTTGAGACCCTGCAGGTCGGCAACGGTGTTGATCTCGCGGCGGAACCAGCCGCCCATCTGGGTGCCGGTATTACCGGCGGCGAAGCAGATCACACCAAAGTTTTCACCCAGCTTGTTAATAGCCTGTTCACCACCACCGTGATAGAGCCACGAGTTTTGCTGTTGGGCAGTCAAGCCAAACGGCAAAGCAGTTCCAAACGCCCACGCTGGATCAAGACCGACATAGTAGTAGAGGGCAGTGTGACCCGCCTCGACGGTACCCTGCGAGACGTTCTGAAGTACTTCAAGGCCAGGGAACAGCTCACCAGCGGGGAAGGTGGTGATTTTGAACATGCCATTTGACAGTTCGGCAACACGCTCGGCCAGCACTGTCGCGCCACCATAGATGGTATCGAGCGCGATGGGCCAGCTTGTACCCATACGCCACTCAACTGCCGGCATTGACGAACCCTGAGCGGGGGCTTGGGTTGCTGGGGCCGTGGTTGCTGCTGCGGTCGGTTGTTCACCACCTGCTGCCGTCGGCTGAGCAGGTGCTGAAGTCGGCGGATTGGTCACTGCCGGAGGTTGACCACATGCGGCCAGAGTCAGACCAAGGCCACCGAGAACGCCTGCTGCGGCGCCACGCAGAAACTCTCGTCGTTTCATGTTTTGCTCCTGGGCAATCTGAATATAAATATTCGGTACTTTAATTATACACTGAATCACGAAATTACGCAAATAGTGGCGTTATTGATTGAAAAACATTTGCTAATTCAGTGATTTGTCCGTCAAAGTACCTCACAGCAAGACTAAAACTATAGCCAGTGAAATGATACTGACCAGATTCGAGAATAACACGGTAGCCGTAACAAATTCAGGTAGCAGTTCGTTCTCCATCGCAATAATGCTGACCAGCACAGCCGTCGGCATACTGGCCTGTAAGATACCAACGTTACGTTCTAATTGCGGTAATGCAAACCAGCCTACTGTAGTAAATGCCAGCACTGGCCCGCTAATCAGCCGAATGGCGCTGGCAATGAGGAGATCAGCGTTGATTCGTGGAATACCGGCAGCCGCCAGTTGCGCTCCTAATACGATCAGCATGGTCGGAATAAGCGCACCGGAAAGGAGTTCCAGCGGACGCATAACCACTGGCGGTAAGCTGATGTTGAGCCAGTTAAACAATAAGGCTGGTGGAAGGGCAAGGAGAGCAGGAGTGCGGAAGACCTGTGCTGCCATTCCCAGGCTAAAACCGCGGCTGAAATTAGCAGCACCAACGCACACGATAAACGCCAGTACCAGATTGGCCAAAAAGTAAACGGTGGCCACACCAAGTGCTGCCTGACCTTCGGCAAACTGAATGATCGGTAACCCAAAATTACCGACATTACCAAAGGCAGCAATCATCACATACGCCGCAGTCATTTTGCCACTGCGCCTCAGTAACCTGGCAACCAGGAAGGCAATTGCTATTGAACCAAGGTAAACCACCGTGATGAAGCCGATCATACGCCCGGCCAGACCAGCTTCGATGCGCGTTTGGCTGAGGACGTAAAAGACAAAGGCGGGTGTCAGAATAAAATAGGCGAATCGCGAGAGGGTGCGGGCTTCGAGTTGCAGCCGGGGGCCGGTAATGTAACCGAGCAAAACCAGCAGAAAAACCGGAGCGAGCACATTCAGGAAGATGCCGGGTAGTTGATTCATAACTGGTGTTCTTCTTTACAAACGACCCACATGGGTGACGTTACGATGGCGGCGAGACAACATTTTCGGGCGATGTAGTCTTGTTTCCATTGATTATCACTCGCGCTATCCTCTGACGAAATCAGGTGGGTATACCTTATATCAACTCTGGACTGACACTGTGCATCATTCAGGTTGTCCTGCTTTGGCTTGCTGCCGGGCGTGTCACCGGTAAGACACCGATGGGTCAGCACAGATACGCGAACTGGTTCGTGCGCAGTTGCATGCAGGTCAGGCGCCAGTGGGATGGGTGGCGAGCGGATGATAGTAGTGTTACTTTCTGCGACGTCCTGCGATCCGCCCCCATCGTTATCCGCCCCTGCTGGAGGCGAGAATCACCAGTACCGCATGACCTCCCATTATCGTGCCCTGGTTCAGAATTGCCATACCCCGCTGGATAAAGGCCCGGTGGGGTATGGCAGGTGGTGGACGAGCCAGAGGTTCGCGCTCCCAGGAGATACCCACGCTTGCACACCACGATGGAGCGTTCACGAGCGCCACGTGAGGGCGACAGTAGATAGCAGGTCATGACTTTTATCACCCTGGATTTGATAGTATGTTAACCGCGAGTACAGGGTGACAGACCAGATGATCGGAACCAGAACACACCTCATACCTGTGACCGGGGTGACTTATGGCTGACCTTACGTACTGTAGCGACGGAAGCATAGCTTCTGCATGCCAGATCACGTACCATGGGCATCATGGAGCGTGAATGATGTTCTACCTAGCGCGTGATTGCTCCGTGGGCAGGCAACACAGCTTTTCGTTTCAGGTGTATTGAAAGCAAGAGAGACTGCCTCTGGTACGTTGGAAAGGTTCATCGGCCTGTGCTAGCGTAACATGACGGAGACACAGCTTTATGAGATACGTTTCTCTCAGAATAGCCGACGTTTTGCCAGAACTTGCAGCAGGACAGTGAACGTTCATCAGCTTTAACCTACCCTTTGGACAGCTTTTACGGGTGTGTCTGATTCTCAGGTGCTACTGTCATGTTCATGTCTCCCTGGTCATGCGTATAATACCATTTCTTCGGTGCTTGCCCGTCATGCAGGGCTGTGATACAATACCGCCATATTCGCCAGATACAGGGTGGATGGTGTGCAGGTAACAGGGCTTGTGGGAGGTTAAGGAGTTTCTCCTATGTCCGATTTTTCCGGTCGCAATCCGGCAATCATTCTAGTTGAGGATGAGCCTGATATTCTCATCATCTTGCATCGCTTGATGCGAGATTTGACCGGGGGATACGATATTATCACCGTCAACAGCGGTGCTGACGCGCTTGCCCAGATTGCGCTCAGGAAAGTACCGCTCGTCATTACCGATTACAATATGCCAGGTATGAATGGCTTGCAGCTTGCGGCCGCGATCAAGGAGACTTCGCCCGATACCTGTGTGGTGATGATTACAGCCTATGCAACGCCAGAACTAGAACGACGCGCTCGCGAGCAACGTATCGATTACTATTTGTCTAAGCCTTTTCCGCTGGATCGCCTCGAACAGATCGTGCGTGATGTGCTGCGCTCATACGTCAGCTAAACATCAGATCGTTGTCATTCTCTCAGCGTAGCCTCCTCGTTACGATGATGACGCCTGTCATTCAAGCGTTACCATTTCAGACGGAGGCTCATCATGGACGATTTGCTGTCATTCCTGCCATCACTGTTGTTGTTCGGGATGATTGCGCTGACTCTGATCCTGTTACCGCTCCTTGACGATGATCGTCCTGCCGCCGGTGAACGACGGCAGACCGACCGGATCCGTTTGCCGCGCCGACCGCGCTGATGATGCGTTATGCGTGATCGGTTGTCTGTAGTATGCGAGCCAGCGCAATTGCCTCTTCTGGACTATGAATCTCTCCCGCCAGTTGCGCTTCGTGGATTAAGCGTAACAGGCGCCCCACTTCCGGCCCCGGTTTGATCCCCAACGCAGCCATTAAGGTGTCACCACGCAGTAATGGCGGCGGCGGCGGGGTCGGCGCGTTCCAGTAATGATCCAGCATCATTGCCACCCAGTGGCGATGTTCCCGCCACGCCGCTGGGTCAAGCCAGGGGCCACGTGTTGCCAGATGGTCGGCCAACTCATGCAAGAGAATGTCAGGCCCGGCATCGCCGGTATCACGGAAGAAGCGGGCAATCCCCCGTTCCGTAAGCTGACCACCACTCCGCATTTGACCTGGACGCATGTGTTCACGAACAATACAGGTCAGGTATACGGTATCGGCCCGACTGAGCCGTAAGCGCTGGCCGATGATGAGAACACGCTCGGCACCCAACCCCTGATGGCCGTAGAAGGTTACTGTGCCATCGGGATGGCTGACCTTCGTCTGCGGTTTGGCGTTATCGTGGAGCAGGGCCGCCAGTTTTAAGAGGGCTGCCCGCCTTACATTGCCGCGCCGTTGGAGGAGAAGGGCCTGATACTGATCGGCAAACGGGAGCAGGTGCTCCAGGTGGGGATGGGTCTGGACGGCAACAGGTGGCTCGCCGTTGTCAATCAGCCAATCCAGAGCAGCAACTGTTTCCAATACATGGGCCAGCACCGGCAGAAAATGGACGTGCGGCTGATCGCAGGTACGTGCTGCTTCCAGTTCGGGGAAGATGGCAGTGAGTGCGCCGACCTGATCCAGGAAACGCAAACCGGCAGCGGCAGCCAACCCATCGCAGAGCTTCAGTAATTCGTCACGGATGCGTTCAACGGCAATCGCCGACAGCAACGGCACCACCTCACATGCAGACGCTACCAGGTCGGGCACAGGGATGAGCTGATGGGTGGCGCGAAAGCGACCGGCCCGAATTACGCGCAGCGGGTCATCGCGCAGGCTGGTCGGGGTACACGGGCGCAGGCGGCGTGCGGCAAGATCGGCCTGCCCGTCGAGAGGATCAAGTAATGCACTCCAATCGCTCTGGCGCACCGCTTCCAGTGGGAGTGCCAGCGCATTCACGGTAAAGTCGCGCAGGTACAGATCGGACACAATATCGGCTGCCCGCAGGCGGGCGCAGTCGATCACGATGCCATCAGGCAGCACGACGCGACCGGTATCACGTTCGCGGTCAAGCAGCACGAAAGTGCCCTGACCGGCATCGGCAAGTGCCTGCGCCAGCGCCAGACCACTCCCGTCAATCGCGAGATCGAGATCAACCGGCTGATGCCCGGTTAAAAGCTCTCGTACTGCACCACCGACCAGCCACACCGGGCGCGACGTACAAGCGGCAATAAGCTGGAGCAGGTTGTTAAGCTGGTCATTCACCATAACACAAACCAGTATCACGTCGCCACAGTTAGTCGGCGAGTAAGGTCAGCACCTGTGTCGAATGGCGTTCAACCGCCGGGCGGCTCCATAAGAGCGGATGATACGCGCCGGCCCGCCAGGCTGCAATCATATCAGCGTAGTGCGGGCTGGCCGGATGGCCGCTTTGCCCACCGGGAAGGATAGCACGCGAATTATCCCAATCGTTTAGATCAAAAATGAAGCGTACCGACACCCCATTGGTGATTTTCATGCCGGCATTATCGCGCGGCAGGTAGCAGTGGTTGACGGTATCGAGATCGCCACCTATCGGCCACGGCCCCCGATTGAAGAGCGGGGTAAGCGCCTGCACACTGCCCAGGGGATGGCGGAGGGTCAGAGTATGCAAGCGGCCATACTGCCAGCGGTTGGGGTCATCGCCGAGCCGTTCGCTGAGTTCAGCCACAGTCCGCCCCAGTGCTGCCCGCAAGACACCGCCCCAAGTGCGGCCCTGACCCAGCCATTCATCAGGCTGGTCGAGTGGCTGGCTGGCCATGCGCACCAGCACGGTTGGCAAAGCACATTCCAGGTAGATGTTGGCCGGCAGAACGCTGAACGACCCCAGCGCAGCCGGTGCCCGGAATAGATCGCTGATTTCCTGGTACACAATGCGCAGTAAGTGGTAGCGCAGACTCTCATAGATCGCACCACCCACGCTTTCGGGGTGCAGGTATCCATCCCAGGTGATAAACAGATCGCGAACGCGCTGCTCCATACCGGGTTCGAGCTGTAAGCGAGCGACCTGTTCGACCAGCACTTTGCCGGGCAACGAGACCACATCACCCTGGATGTGGGCCAAGCTGCGCACGTCGTGTTGTTTGTGTTCATCAAGTAAAGCTTGAATGCGTTGGGCGCGATAGGGATTGAGCCAGAGGCCACGGATCGGAACGCTGGCCGGGTACCGCTCATCGATAATCCGGTGATTGGCAGTAACCAGAGCACCACCCGGCGGATCGAACTGGCTGGGCAATTCGACGAACGGAATGTAGCCATCCCATTCGTACTCGCCAGTCCAGCCGGGTACCGGTAACGAACCGTCGCTCTGCCGGCGAATCGGCAGGCGACCGGCCAGGCAGTAGCCAATATGGCCATCGATGTCGGCATAGACCACATTCTGCGGTGGGACATCCCAGTCTTGCAGGGCCGCCCGAAATTCATCCCAGTTTTGAGCGCGGTTGAGTCTGATCACCGCTCGCGTAAGGGTTGGCGAGGGATCAAGGGCTGTCCAGCGCAGGGCCAATGCCTGCGTCGTAGTATCAGTTGTGGTCGGTTCACCGCGCAACGTACCAGCCACCGGATCGATGATCGGGCCGTGATGCGTGATACGGACATCAATGTCCGTAGGTTCAGGCTGCCCCTTGACGTGAATCGTCTCGCGTACCACCTCGGCGATCAGCCACTCGTCGCGCCAGCGGTACCGCAGTGGATCAGCGGCATCAAACTGCTCGATGAAGAGATCTTGATTATCGGTGCGAGCGTTCGTAAGCCCCCAGGCAATACGGCGGTTATGGCCGATAATCACGCCACAGGTAGCCGGAATCGTTGCCCCCGCCACGTGAAAATCACCGCCCTCCAGGTGAACCTGATACCAGAGGTTGGGTAGCGAAAGGTTGAGATGGGGATCGTTCGCTAACAACGGGCGACCGCTTGTTGTGCGTTGCCCCGAGACAACCCAGGCGTTTGAACCCTGCGGCGTCTCATTTTCGCCGGCAAAGGGGGCCGCGTCACTGGCCAACTGCAACGCAGCCGCTCCAAGATCGGGTGTATAGTGAGCATCAGCCGGCACCGTCAATGGGCCATCTTCTGGATAACGAGGACGCAATGCAATTGCCCGCTCTACACCAACCAGAGCGACAATCTGCGCTTGCAGCAACTCTTGCATCCAGTTACTCGACAGCGTGAGCGCCACCATTTTCGGCCAGACCAGGAGATCGGTCAGTTCCCACGGTTGGGGCTGAATGCCGAGAATGGTAAATTCGAGTGGCAAGCGATGAGTGGTCTGATCGATACAGGCATTCACGCCGCGCAGATAGGCGGTCATTAGGGTCGCCGTCTCGTCATCGAGCAGCGAGACTTCGCGCTGCACCAGACGGCTAAAGCCCAGGGTGCGAATGAACCGGTCAGAATCGAGGGCTGCCGGCCCGACAATCTCGGCCAGGCGACCATGTCCGATCCGGCGATGCAGCTCCATTTGCCAGAGACGATCCTGGGCGTGAACATAGCCAAGTGCACAGAAGAGGTCTTCGTTGTATTCGGCATAGATATGAGGAATACCCCAGCGGTCACGACGTACTTCAACCGCTGTGCGCAGGCCGGGTAGCCTGATGCGACCGCCGGTACGGGGGAGAGGCCGGCGTAATGCTGTGATTGCACCAATACCGGCCAACGCCGCAAGTGCGCCGGCGGTAATACCGATAGCCTTTCCGATACGGGTGGGGTTGAGCGTCACGATTGACCTCCGTTTCAGACGAAAAAGTGTCTATCTCCGTTACTGTTGTGAATTCCACACGTATTTGGGTTATGCAATATTACTTATCTGAGATGGATACGGATGTTGCTAATAGTTGTAGATGCTACGCCATCATATCACATGTGACGACGTGGCCGCCAGATGGTACAGAGCAGCACATTGAGCAGATCGTGTGCATCTGTGAAAAGCTATACGATGATGCTGGATCAACAATGGCCGCTGGGGAGAGGGGTGCGACACACGTCTGGTACGGGGTATACAGAACAATGGCTTCCGCACACCGGGAAGTTATCACATTCGCTACTGACAGACTCCATGATCGGGACGATCACACACAGCTTCCCTGTGGCCAGCCGGGTGAACGGCATGACACACGCCGGATCGTGAGTACGGCTGGTGCGGCAGCATGGCTGCCACACTCCAAACGCCGCGACACGTGCATGATGAGCGGGCCAGGCAACCAAGCAAACGAGTGATGGTACTGGAGATGGTCGTCAGCACTCCTCGCCGCCATACCGTCAGACTGAGAGCAAGAGATACTGTCGTGAGCGGAATATGAGATACCTGTCATTAGGGCGATTTTCTCATCTGGCAGACGTGGATCGGCCCTGTGCCAGGCGCGGTTGACAGTGGTACAGGGATAGCGTATCTTTCCTAGTAATGAGCGATAAACCATAGCTAAAGTGACAGACCATGACCTTCGCTATCCCATCAGAATTACAGCACGACCTGTTGCGGGTTGAGCAGATTCTTCAAGAGCGGATGCAAGCACGCTATAGCGTTATTGCAATGGTTAATCCACACGTAGTTACTGATGCAACAGATCGGCTGCGGGCACTTGTTGTGCTGGCGGTTGCCCGGTTAGGCTACTACACCGATGCCCAGGTAGTCCATGCAGCTGCCGCGGTTGAATTGATTGAAGCAGCAACCCGTGCGCATGACACCTTGATTGATGAACACGCCCGACGGACAGGTCACAGAGCGAACGGATCGTGGGATCATGGTGTCGTTCTGATGATAGGTGACTACCTCTTTGCGCTGGCTGCCGGCGAAATGGCCCGCAGCCCTGATCCCCGGATCATCAGCCTCTACTCACAGGCAGTGATGCGGATTTGTGAAGGGCAACTCATTACAATTACCAGCCCCACACCGCAGGAAACGGCGCTGGCAACCTACTGGCAACGAACGGAGGCTCTATCCGGTGCGCTACTGGCAGCAGCAGCCCAGGCCGGAATACTGTGTGGCGATCTCCCGGACACCTTGCTTGAACCGGCGGCACGTTTTGGCATGCATCTAGGGCTGGCGCGGCGTCTGGCGAGCGAAATTCGCGATCTGGAAGCGGAGGGCGCCCTGTTACAGGCGGGAAATATTCCGCTTGCACTCCTGTTTGCAGTCACCGAACCGCCGCCCCCAGAAGTACAAGCCGTATTTGATCATCCCACTCCAGCAACGACTACCGCCGTCTTACCGCTGATTCGCCAGCACGGTCTGCCAAAGGCGCGTGCAGCGCTGATTGAACAGCAACACGCAGCCCGGCAGGCACTCCAACAGTTACCTACCGGCAGCACAACGGCCTGGTTGAACCAATTAATTGATGAGACTGGCGCATAAGAGACCTGAATGGCTGTGTTATAATGCGACGGTTAAGCAAGCAATGCTGCTTTCAATTCGGCAGGAGAGTCTATGTACCGTTCACATACCTGTGGTGAGTTACGTCCGGCACACGCCGGTCAGGAGGTGACGCTGGCCGGCTGGGTTCATCGTCGGCGCGACCACGGCGATCTCATCTTCATCGACCTGCGTGATCGCTATGGGATCACGCAGGTTGTTTTCAACAGCGCCCATCCAACCGCCCACGAGGTTGCCGAAACTGTTCGCTCGGAATATGTGCTTCAGGTACACGGGAAGGTACGGATTCGCCCTCCAGAGGCGGTGAATCCTGACCTGGCCACCGGTGAGATTGAGCTGGAAGCATTGGAAGCACAGGTACTGAATCCAGCTCGTACACCACCCATTTATATTGCTAAAGAGGGTGGTGAAGACGAGTCGGTGCGATTGAAATACCGGTATCTCGATCTACGGCGCGAACGGATGCAGCGCAACCTGATCTTACGCCATCGCGTCGTCAAGTTCATTCGTGACTTTCTCGATGCAGAAGGTTTTCTTGAAATTGAGACGCCAATCTTGATCAAATCGACACCGGAAGGTGCGCGTGACTACCTGGTGCCATCGCGGTTGCATCCGGGCAAGTTCTACGCCCTGCCGCAAAGCCCACAGCAACTGAAGCAACTGTTGATGGTTGCCGGTTACGACAAATATTTTCAAATTGCCCGTTGTTTTCGTGACGAAGACCAGCGTGCTGACCGGCAGCCTGAATTTACGCAGCTCGATATGGAGATGAGCTTCGTCGATCAAGACGATGTGCTTGATCTGATTGAGCGCATGTTCACCGCCCTCTGTCGTACCGTCGTTCCCCACAAACATCTGCCTACTCCCTTTCGGCGGCTGTCGTATGCGGAAGCGATGGAACGCTACGGCTCGGATAAACCAGACCTGCGCTACGGTTTGGAGCTGGTCAACCTGAGCGATCTGCTAATCGAGACACCATTCCAGGTCTTTCGCAATGTGTTAAACAGTGGTGGACAGGTCAAAGGTATCCTGGCACCGGGCTGTGCCCACTTCTCGCGTAAGCAGATTGATGAGTTGACCGACGTGGTGCGCACTGGTGGCGCTAAAGGGTTGGCCTGGGCGGTATTACCGGCAGATGGTGGCGAGGTACGGTCGAGCTTTGCCAAAAACCTGGCACCCGGCGAGTTTGCTGCTATCGTCGAACGGATGCAGGCTGAAGCCGGCGATCTGCTCTTAATCGTCGCCGATCAACCGGCAATCGTCGCCGCTTCACTCGACAAACTGCGTCGCAACCTGGCCGAACGGCTGCAACTGGCCGATCCGAATACGCTCTGCTTTGCCTGGATCGTGGATTTCCCGCTGGTGGAATGGAACGAAGACGAGCAACGTTGGGATGCTGTTCACCATCCATTTACCGCACCCAAAGATGAAGACATGCACCTGCTGGCAACCGATCCCGGCAAAGTACGGGCAAAGGCTTACGATCTCATCCTCAACGGCTATGAAGCTGGTGGCGGCAGCATCCGTATTCATCGCCGCGATGTTCAGCAACAGATCTTCTCGCTGCTGGGGATTAGCGAAGAGCAGGCCCAGACGCAGTTTGGGCACATGCTTGAAGCCTTTGAATATGGTGCACCTCCCCACGGTGGCATTGCCCCCGGCATTGATCGCCTGGTGATGATTCTGGCCGATGAACCGACCATTCGCGAGGTGATGGCCTTCCCCAAGACCCAGCAAGCGGTTGATTTGATGACGAATGCGCCGTCGCCGGTGGATGAGCGGCAGTTGAAAGAGCTGCATATCAGGATCGTGATGCCAGAATAGGGTTGCATCCAAAGGGAAGCTGCACATAACAAATTCTTCATCAAATTAGTACCTTTGACCTGACGACAAAATCACCATAAACCGGCTATACTATAGGATGCACGACGTCCATGCCGCCGCCGCGCCTCGAGGCGCGGCGTTGCGTTCGCCGGAGCGGTTATGCCTAAGCGCATTTTAGTTGTTGATGATGATCCGAATATTCGCCGACTGGTATCACTCGCTCTCACTGAGGATACACCATATGAAGTAAGTGATGTATCCTCGGCAGAAGCGGCTCTCCTCCACATCTCCCGGCAACCGGTCGATCTGTTGTTTACCGACGTGCGGATGCCGGGAATGAGCGGGATCGAACTCATTCAGCGGGTACGTCAACTTGATCCGGGTACGGCGGTCGTTGTCTTTACCATTAGCCCGGATAACTTGTCACCACAATTGAAAACAGAGTTGCAAATTGACTATGTCTTGACAAAACCGGCTACTGCCGAACAATTACGGCTGGCGGCAACGACCCTTCTCGATCCGATCAAGCCGGCTGCAGCAAGCCGTTCTGAAGCCCCGGCAGGAGAGACTTCCGGCAGCAGTCGATTCAGTCAACGACTGGCGATGCTCCGTTCCCGGCAGCCGGCGCAGTCAGCATCAACCGGATCATCGAGCGTCGCCATGCGGCTCACGCCGCACCAGAGTGGCCATAGCGGACGGAGTTATTCCGAAGCGCAACTTGAGCGTATGCGTCAATCGTTGAAGGATCTGGCCCTGGCGCCGGATGTCCAGTGTGCGATTCTGGCCGATATGAGCGGGCTGGTCCTCAGCCACTGGAGCCGCCGACGTGATATTAACGTGACGGTTGTTGCTGCACTGGCAGCCGGTAACACGCTGGCCCTGGCCGAGATTGGCCGCCATCTGGGTCAACAGCGGCCTGGTCATCTGGTGATCCACGAAGGGCAGGATCAAAATATCATTATGGCTTCTGTTGATGATTTGATTCTGCTGCTGGCCATTGGTGCCAACGCTTCACTCGGTTGGGCGCGGATTGCCGCTCTGCGTGCCTGTGAAGAGATGGCACGTATCGCACACAGTGCATAGCACGACTGCGCTGTTTGACACTGAGCACACCCTTTGCTATACTACGCAAGGCAAAGGGCGGTGCAACCGCTCTGTTTTCATGTTGTCTCGACGCTACGATAGCGTCGCCCCAAGGAGAAGAAGACCGTGTATGCAATTATTCGTGACCGAGGCATGCAATACCGTGTCGAGCCGGGCCAAGTCCTGACCATCGACCTGATCAGCGCCGAACCGGGTAGCCAGATCGAGCTAGGAGAGGTGCTTTTGGTGGGCGACGCGGAACAGGTCAAGGTCGGCTCGCCGCTGGTCGAAGGTGCTGTGGTGCGGGCAGAAGTATTGGGAGAGCAAAAGGGCGACAAGATTGTTGTCTTCCGCTACCGCAACAAGACCCGCTATCGCCGGCGCACCGGTCATCGCCAGCGCTACACTAAAATTCGGATTAGCGAGATCGTCGCCTGAGAGGAGCTTGAACGATGGCCCACAAAAAAGGTGTAGGTAGCTCGCGTAACGGACGCGATAGCAATCCAAAAATGCGCGGTGTCAAGCGCTTTGGCGGCGAGCATGTTCGCGCCGGAAACATTATCGTCCGCCAGTGTGGCACCAAAATTAAGCCGGGTGAGAATGTTGGGGTAGGTCGTGACTGGACTCTGTACGCGCTTGTTGATGGCGTCGTGCAGTTCGGCCACTATTCACGCACCCAGAAGATGGTGAGCGTGATCCCAGTTACTGCCGCAGAAACGGCTCATTAGAGAGGACGTGTCGTGAAACAGGGTATTCATCCCAAGTATTACACTGATGGCATTGTGTGCGGAACATGTGGGACGGTCTGGAAGATTGGTTCCACTCGCCCCAATCTGCGGGTCGAGATTTGCGCCAATTGCCATCCGTTCTACACCGGCGAGCAGCGGATTGTCGATACTGCTGGCCAGGTTGACCGCTTTATGCGGCGCTTGAATGTGGCGCAAGAGCGCCAGAATGAGCGCGAGAGCCGGCGGGCAGCTCGTACTCAGCCGGAAAAGAAGAGCCTGCTTAAAGAGATTTATGGTGAAGATGCCGAGTAGGCTATCGGTTCGCTTGCGTTCGGTAAGGTCGGCTTTTCGCCGACCTTTTTCGTTTTCGTTCACGATGACATGTACTTCCAGAAGAATGGTGCATAAGCACCGTCACCGTCGCCGATTTGAGTCGTTCGTTTGGTCCAACCTTCCCACCATTATATGGTCGCCAGCGCTGCTCTCTTCCATACCGGCGGGCTGGGAGCAGGATATGCTTTGATGATTGGCAAGCGTTCATGAGCCTGTCCGACAATCCGGTAGCACGACAGTACAGCTTTATGAAACACGTTCAAGCCATCCGGTCATTGTTCCGTGGATGTACGACACAGCTTCTATGCCCGCACAGTTCGCTCGCAGAGGGGAAGCAGCATTAGCGCCGGTGTTCTTTGGCCTGGACAGCCTGATCACACATAGTGCGCCAACATCTGACGGGCGTGGTTGATCACTTCGTTGCGCAATTCTTCTGGCGCCAATACCTCAACGTCAGCGCCCCAACTCAAGACCCAACTCAGAATCTCACGAATACCGCCAACAGTGAGGTGAAGATCGCAACCGCCATCAGCATTGTCGATGAGCTGCTGGCTATGGTGCCAGCGATTTTCGCGAATGCGGGGGGCAACCTGGGGGGTGAAACGCAGATGGATCGAGACCTCGGCTTCGCTCATAACAGCCCATGCCCGCGCCAAATAGTCGTATGGATCGAAGCCATCAGGAATGTGGTAATGCTCGTCGAGTAACTCGGCGTGTTCGATGCGCTCAACCTTGAAGGTGCGCACATCATCACGGAGACGATCATAGCCTATGACGTACAGGCCCGGTGTCATGCGCACAACTTCAAGAAAATAAGGGGCAATATCGCGTTCGGTTGCCGGTCGGTTAGGCGCTCGATAGCGAATCCGCACCATACGCCGATCTGCCCACGCTCGGGTCAGTCGTTCGAGGATTTCGACGTAATGCGGACTGGGTGGCCGTTCGCGAACGAGATTGGCGAGGCGGGCGATATGGCCGGCAATCGTCTGATCAGGGAGACCGGCGGCCAGTTGATCGAGGGCCGAGACGATATGGGGATTATGTTCGTCGCTGTGATGGCTCAGGAGGCGAGCAGCAAAGAACAGGGCAACGGCTTCATTGAGGTTCAGGCGGATTGTTGCCAGATAGGCGTTGCGGTCGATCCCGTATTTGCCGTTGTGTTGCCAGATCGGCGCACCACTCTCGCTCAGGATGTCGAGATCGCGATAGATGGTGCGCCGATTGACACCACATAGTCGAGCCAGGTCAACCACACTCAGCCCATCGGGGGCGTTGTAGAGCTGGTGTTCAATGCGGCGGAGACGAGCAGCTTTGCTCCGCACACGATCATTGGTCTCGGACATATCTACAATACAAACGAAGCAACGATCATCCCAATGGTGAGTAGTCCACCCCACACGGTGATCCAGAACAGATCACGGCGTACATCGGCATACTCACGGCTGTAATCAGGCGGCTCAATCGAACGCGCAACCGGGCGTCGTACCGGGCCAGGACGCTGATTTGAGCGACGACGATTGCTACGCGAAGAGATCGACATACGACAAAGCTCCTTGATCTGGTTTAGTATTCCTCTCGTATTATAACGGAAGTTGTGCTGTTACCGGCAGCTTGCACATCCGCTCTTCTAAGGGTACTATACCCGACGTAGATTCATGACAACTCAGACTAAAACGAGGCTTTATTGCTCAATACCTATATGCGTATTGGAATCTTTGGTGGTGGACAACTGGCCCAGATGTTGACCCAGGCGGCAATTTCGCTGGGGATTGAGATTGTGATCTGCGAACGGGTTGCGGATAGTCCAGCTGCGCGCTATACCCAACACACCATCGTTGGCCCCTGGGAGGATGAGACGGTACTAACCACGTTTGCCCATCAGTGCGATATTGTGACGCTGGAAAACGAGTTTATCGATGCCGGCCTGCTCGAACGAGTCGTCGCTCAGGGAGTACCGGTCTGGCCATCACCGGCAACGGTGGCAGTGGTGCAGGATAAATTGTGGCAGAAAGAACGGCTGGCCGCTGCCGGCCTGGCCGTACCACCGTTTCGATCTGTTGCGACCCCGGATGACGTTCTCACTGTAGCACGGGAGTTCGGCTGGCCACTCGTGCTCAAGACACGTCGTAACGGGTATGATGGCTATGGCAATGCGACACTCCGTACCGCCGAAGATACCCTGCCGGCCTGGGAACGGCTTACCCGCGGTGGTAGTCCGTTGCTGGTGGAGGCGTGGGTACCTTTTACGTGTGAACTGGCAGTGATGGTGGCACGTGGGCGTGATGGTGCCATTGCATCCTATCCCGTGGTAGAGACGGTACAGCAAAACCACATTTGCCATATCGTGCGAGCGCCGGCCCCGATTGAAGCAAAGCTGGCCGCACTGGCGACCGATCTGGCTGTAGCGGCTATTCAGGCGGTGGATGGGGTGGGTATTTTTGGGGTTGAGTTGTTTGCCCTGGCCGATGGTCAGGTGCTGATCAATGAATTAGCGCCACGTCCCCACAACTCTGGTCACTACACGATTGAAGCGTGCGTAACCTCGCAATTTGAGAACCACCTGCGCACTGTTGCCGGATGGCCGTTGGGTGCGACTACACTCCGCTCACCGGCAGCGGTGATGGTCAACCTGCTTGGCCGTCGCAATGGGCCGATTACCCCAACGGCGATTACCGCAGCATTGGCAGTACCCGGTGCCCATATGCACTTTTATGGAAAGCGCGAGGAGCGCATTGGACGTAAGATGGGGCACGTCACCGCGCTTGGGTCAACACTGGCCGAAGCGGAAGCCATTGCCCGTCAGGCGGCGGCGCTGGTGACGATGCCTGACGGGCATCAATGATTAATCGTTCTGGGCCAGATACAGCATTTCTCGCGGATAAGGAACGAGCGATGACAGATCATCCATTAGTAGGCATTATTATGGGCAGCGACAGTGATCTGCCAACCATGCAGGGGGCAATTGATGTCTGTCGCGAATTCACCATTCCCTACGAAGCACGGGTTGTCTCGGCCCATCGCACCCCGCTCGATATGGCCGAATATGGTATGACAGCCCACCAACGCGGCATTCGGGTGATCATTGCCGGGGCCGGCGGAGCAGCCCATTTACCTGGCATGATTGCGGCGCACTCACCTTTGCCCGTGATCGGGGTGCCTGTCCCCAGCAAGGCCCTCAACGGTCTCGACTCGTTACTCTCGATTGTGCAGATGCCAGCGGGAGTGCCGGTAGCCACAGTCGCGATCGGGAACGGGCGCAACGCCGGTTTACTGGCCGTCCAGATTCTGGCGAGTGCCGATCCAGAACTCTTAGCGCGTGTACAGGCGTACAAAGAGCGTATGGCCGCCGAGTCGCGGGCCAAGAACCGCATTTTTACTGAAGTGTAATATGATGACCTGTTGTTGTCATCGTGCTGCGCATCCGGTATGCTATAACCCAATTGCGGGTATACCGAATGCACGCAGGGTGTTGCAGGTCATCATTCTGGTACATGAAAGGAACAGGCCGTCCTATGCGGAATCTGCTTATTACCGGTGGAGCCGGTTTCATTGGCAGTAACTTTGTCCACTATATGCTTGGCAAATACGATGATTACCGGATTGTGGTGTACGACAAGCTGACGTATGCCGGTAATCTGGCTAACCTGGCTCCGGTTGCCAATGATCCACGCTTTGCCTTTGTGCAGGGCGATATTTGTGATATTGATGCAGTACGACAGACTGTACGTGCGTACAACATCGACACCATCGTTAATTTTGCCGCTGAAACGCACGTTGATCGATCGATTATGGCACCCGATGCCGTCGTGCGCACCAACGTCAATGGCACCTGGGCCCTACTCGAAGTAGCCCGTGAGTTCCAGCTTGAGCGATTTCACCAGATTAGCACCGATGAGGTGTACGGCGCTATTCCGGCACCACGCCGGTCACGCGAGGGTGATCCACTCGAACCGCGCAGCCCCTACTCGGCCAGCAAGGCCGGGGCCGAGCATCTGGTGTACGCCTACTACATCACCTATGGTGTACCAATGACGATAACACGCGGCTCGAACAACATCGGGCCGTACCACTACCCGGAAAAGGCGGTACCACTCTTCACCACCAACGCGATTGACAATCTGCCCCTGCCAATCTATGGCGATGGCCTGCAAGTGCGCGATTATCAATACGTCCTCGACCATTGCGAGGCGATTGATCTCGTGCTGCACAAAGGTCAGATTGGGGAAGTGTACAATGTGGGCACCGAGGTCGAAACGCCCAATATCGAAATGGCGCACAAGATTCTCGATATTCTCGGCAAGCCATACAGTCTTATCCAGCACGTCACCGACCGGGCTGGTCATGATCGGCGCTATGCGCTCGATTGCTCCAAATTACGAGCGTTAGGCTGGCGTTCACGCCATACCTTCGACGAAGCGCTTGAAAAGACGGTGCGCTGGTTCGTTGAGAACGAAGCCTGGTGGCGACCGATTAAATCGGGGGAGTATCTGGAATACTACCGCCGCCAGTATGTCGAACGGGGGTAGCGTACCGGCGGTGAGATTACAGCCAATCCCAGGGGCGACCGATTGGCCGCCCCTGCATTATTGAGCAGATGTGTATCAAACCTGGAATCCGTCAGCCGATCTCACCTCTACCAGATAGCCGTCGGCGATGCGTCGGAAACGAACATGGCGCGGCGCCGGCGGCAATTGCCGGCGGGCCAGTTCTTGATCAACACAGGCCATAATCTCGCCCCACAGCCCCGCTTCACCCCGATAGTAGCGGAACAACAGCGCACAAAGCTCCGCACTGGCCGGCCAGGTTAGTGTGTCCACGGTTCAGTTCCTCGCTTGCCGTGTCGATGCTGGTACGATTGCACAACATGCGCACAAATCTGTTGGGGGTCATCGCAGATCAGTAACCGATCAATATCAGTTTGGGTAATCGTGCCATGGGCGAGCAGCGTATTGCGCACCCAATCAAGCATCCCCTGCCAGAAATCGGAGCCGTACAGAATAACCGGAAAGTCGTGAATTTTTCCGGTTTGAATAAGCGTTAACGCTTCAAACAACTCGTCAAGGGTACCAAAACCACCGGGAAAGATCACAAATGCCTGGGCATACTTAACAAACATAATTTTGCGAATGAAGAAATAGCGAAAACGCACTTCCAGATCAACAAAAGGATTGGCTCCGGTTTCAAATGGCAATTCAATCGTACACCCAACCGAGCGGCCACCACCAGCACGCGCACCCTTATTCGCCGCTTCCATCAGACCGGGGCCACCACCGGTGATGATCGTAAACCCGGCCTGGGCAAGCAGGCGGGCCGTCTCGGTAGCCGCAGCGTAGATTGGTGATGCCGGTGGAATGCGGGCCGAACCAAAGATCGAGACGGCAGGCCCCAGGCCGGCCATATTCTCGAAACCCTCGACAAATTCACCCATAATACGCAAGACCCGCCAGGTATCTGTATGGGTAAAATCGTGAACCTGCCGGTAGGGATCGGTGTGTAACAATCGTTCGTCTTCTGTCTGTCGTGACATGGTATGGTATACTCCGCAAATTGATGGGCAACACTGCCCATAGGATACTACAATTTCAGGAGGAGTGATGACGCGCCCAAGCGATGGTGGCCGCATCGAGGTGATTTGCGGCTGTATGTATAGCGGGAAGACCGAGGAACTCATTCGACGAATGCGTCAGGTACGGATTGCCCGCCAGTCGTACCGCATCTTCACACCGCGGATGGATACGCGCTATGCCGAGGGGCAGGTGGCAAGCCATAGCGGGAGCCGGCTCGAGGCAATTACAGTGGCGACCATGAAGGACATTCTGGCCCATGCCCAGGATGTCCAGGTTGTGGCCATTGATGAATTGCACCTCTTTGATGACGATCCGGCCGAAATGGTACGTGGGTGTCAATGGCTGGCCAATCGCGGTGTGCGAGTGATTGTAGCCGGCCTTGATCTGAATTATCGCGCCGAGCCATTTCCGGCCATGATGCATCTGCTAGCGCTCGCCGAGCAGGTAGACAAGCTATACGCCATTTGTGTGAAGTGCGGTGCCTACGCAACCCGGTCACAACGATTAATTGACGGCAAACCGGCTCCCGCCGATGCACCCACCATTGTGGTAGGTGGGCTTGACATGTATGAAGCACGTTGCCGAACCTGTTACGAGCCGGCGGTGTAAGCTGTAGCAATGGGGCGAGCATCAGCCCGCCCCATCACCAGGTGCATTGGAAATGTATATCAATCAGCTCAGGCCGAGTTTACGCTTCAGCTCAGCCAGCTCGCTATCCACCTCGGTCTCCTTCTCCAGATTACGGAAACGTGCTTCGAGCGAGTCCCCTTCCAGTTTCGCCATTGCTTCAGCGCGGGCCAAGCGATCATCTACCTTTTCTTCAAGCTGATCGAGCTTATCCAGGGCACTGACCCGGCCAATCGAAGCCGCTGTGCGCTGAAGTGCCTCTTGGGTCTGCGCACGGTTCTTTTTAGCGATAATCAGCTCTTTGCGTGCCTTAACCTCAGCGATCCGGGTTTCGAGGTCAATTAACGCCTGCTGGAGAGCTTCCACCTGTTCTTCCTGAGCCTTTTCCTGGGCACGGTATTGCTCGGCCAGTTTCTGTGCCTGCACCTTACGCGCCAGTGCTGCTTTGGCCAATGCTTCGTCACCGGCACGCAACGCACGCTCGGCCTTAATTTGCCACTGCTCGGCTTCACCCTCGGCAGCAATACGGCGCTGTTCGAGGCGGGTTTCATCAGCCATTGCCTGGGCAACCCCCGTTCGAGCCTCATATAGCTCGTTCGTCAACTGGCGCAGGTACTCGTTCGCCATCTTCTCCGGATCCTCCGCTTTGTCGAGCATGGCGTTAATGTTGGCACTGATCAAATCTTTAATTCGACCGAGAATGGACATGGACGCTCCTCCTTTGGTTGCGATATGAAACAGACGCTGGCTGTAGAGATACGTGCCCGGAGATAAGACGCTGCCTGCATTGTAGCACGCCGATCCCGCTTCTACAACCCTTGATCTGTACGAGTCAAAAGGCAGATAAGTTGCAACGTACTCACGGTTGGCCAGAGGTCGTGAGAGAGAGATACAACACAGCTTCCGCACGCCAAGCCGGCGGCAGAGGGCAAAGTTTGATCGATAACCCAAGTTGCCACCTTTATCACCACAGAGACACGGAGGACACAGAGGAGGGATATAACCCGGGTTGCTCCTGTGAGACGTAACGTAGCCCGTCTACAGGAACTGGCTGCTCCCCACATCGTTCATGCGGTTACGCCATCCGGTGTTGCATGTAACGTCGTGGCGTTCAGCCTAACAGACAGCCTCCATCACGAGCGATGGCTTCGATTAAAACAGATTTGCTAGACCGGTTCGAGCCATCCGCACGCAAATGCAGCGCCAGGGTGATGGGGAGCAAGCGGATCACGCCGGCGCTGCGCTCAGCGATGCAGCACGCCCCCACCCCAGCCCGCCCCCGCTGGGGGCGGGAGGATGCTGTGCAGGGCGAGGAGCGAGCCGGAGGCGCGCCCCCACCCTAGCCCGCCCCCGCTGGGGGCGGGAGGATGCTGTGCAGGGCGAGGAGTGAGCCGGAGGCGCACATTCCCAGGGAGTGCTGGTCTTGTTCACGACGGTGATCAGGTGGAGCGTCGGGGTGACGTTGGGGTTTGAGTGACGCACGACATACGCTCATGCCGGCGGGTATTACTCTCTACAAAGGCCGACGCGCCGGGATGCCAACGGCGCGGGGGAAGCGGTTGGGAGTAGGAGCAGTTTTGGTTACAATCACCAGACTACGCGGCTCTTCATCAGGAATCTCGACCGGCAGGCAGGCGCTGACTTCGCCACCAAGCAGGGCAAGGGCCGTTTGGGCAGCAGCAATTTCTGCTTCTGGATACCGCCCCTTGGGGGCAAGCAGGTGCCCACCGAGGCGCAAGAGTGGCAAGGCGTATTCGAGTAACACCCGTAATTCGGCGACGGCACGAGCAGTCACCACCTGATAATGTTCGCGTTCGGTCGGGTTTTGGCCGACGGTTTCAATGCGCTCGTTTAACACCCGAATATTGCTCAACTGAAGGCAATCAATGACGTGACGCAAAAACGTGGCCTTTTTGCCGGTAGCCTCTACCAGAGTAACCGGCAGTGCAGGATAGAGGATTTTGAGCGGTAGCGCTGGAAAGCCGGCACCACTCCCAATATCGATCAAACTATCCGGTGGCGTTTCCCAGAGTCGGGCCAACCAGAGCGAGTCAAGTAGATGCCGGCGAACCATCGCAGCCCGGTCACGAACGGCAGTCAGGTTAAAGCGTTCGTTCCAGGTCATCAGCTCGTCCAGATAGCGTTCAAACTGCGCCAGTTGGTGATCGTTCAGCGATAGACCCCAATCAGCGGTGGTTCTTCTAAGCAGATGGGCAGTGCTATCGGTCATGCTTCCTCGGCTTGATACAGGCGATGGCGAGTAATGTAATCAAGAACGGCGTCTGGCAACTGGTAGCGTACCGGACGACCGGTGGCAAGGCGGTGGCGCAGATCGGTGCTTGAGATAGCGAGTTGAGGCCCCTTAATTACCGTTATCCGATCAGTAAAAGCGGGCACGGCAGCCAGCAGGGTTGCCGGATCAAAGAGATGTCCGGGCCGTTCAACAACTGCCAGATGGGCGATACGGGCAATCTGATCCGGATCGCGCCAGTGGGGTAAGTCACCGGCAGCATCGGCACCAACGATAAGGGTGAGATGCACTTCAACACCGTAGCGCTCCCGACAGATGCGGAGCGTATCGATAGTATACGAGGGTGGTGGGCGCTCCAATTCAAGCGCCGAGGGAACCAGCGCAGCATTTCCGGCACACGCCAGACGCACCATCGCCAACCGGTGATGGGGGGCAGCGCCGTGGGCCGGCTTCAGAGGCTGGGCAGCAGCCGGAATCAGGAGAACCTGATCAAGGTCACAGACCCAGCGCACTTCTTCGGCAATGGCGAGATGACCGAAATGGATTGGGTCGAACGTACCTCCATAAATCCCCAGGCGGCGAACGGTGGTCATGGCTTGTGCAGCTTATTCTTCACTTAGCTCGCGTGCTTCCTGAAAAAGGTGCCAGACGAGCCAGACCAAATCGTTCTGATCAGCGGGATGGAGATCATCGATATACGGCCAGATCAGCTCGGCCACATCACTTCGCGGCAAAAGACAAACCCGCTCTCCGAGCGCATAATGCAACTGAATCGCCAGCTCATCGGCAAGCTCAGCAAGATCGCGTTCAGGAAGCCGGTCATCGGTTGTAAAACGGTAGCCGCGCATACCAGACCACCTTACCGTTGCCTGAGCGCACGGGTTCGCCGATCATCCTCATAATACTCTTCCTGGTCGCGTTGTGAAATCTGGCGCGTTACCGCTTCGTGTTGCCCGGTGGCAGATGCACGACGTGGCAAGAGCGAATTCTCGGTCAACGTCTCGGCGACAAAATCGAGATACTGTCTAATATCCTCGTTATCTTCGAGACTGTTAAACGGAATGGTTGCCCCACTCACCGTTTTCACACTCTCACCAATATCACGGAGGGTCGCATCAATGCCTTTGACCAGACCGCGCATCACTGCCGCCAATTCTTCCCGTTCCTGCACTGTCAGATTGGCAAAACCGATGAGTGCCTTCTCTTGAGCACGGAGCAGGGTGGCACGGAGAATGGCAATATCGGCCTGGGTTTGCAATTCATACCGACGTACAAGATGTGCCTGACGCACCTGCTCAACCAGCTCTTCCGAAGTGACCGGCGTCCAGAGCAGGGCAGGGATGATAATGAAGCCAATAATACCAATCAGCACCTGTTGAATAACCAGACCGGTACTTTGCACAACCGGTTGCGAAGCCCACCAGGTCCACTGAATCTCAAACGAGTAATAGACAAGGTAAAGGGCGGCAATCATCACCGCAACGTATCCCCAGGTCCGCGCATTAATCTTCTGGAGGAGCATGCCACCAGGTGACCACGGGATCAGGAACGACATCAGGCTTGGTGGTGCCAATACCAGAATAGCGGTATAGGCAGCAGCGATAATCCAATTACCGGTCAACTGGCTCTGAACCCCCCACCAGTAGACGGCAGAGCCTATCATGGCAATGAACGCAAGAATAGCCAGCAGCGACTTTGAGGTGAACTGCCATCCACCCCGGCGACGTTGTCCGCGCACCATTTCCAGATAGCGACTGCTCACGGCGGTTTCCTTACTACTAAAAATAACGATTGCCAACAATGCCGACAAAGGCGAAACCCATTATACTACCACACAGTAACGGTTTTGCAACCTGCCATTTAGCTACTTATTAGTTTGCACATCAGGAGTCAAAAAAACGAACGTCTCAATCCAGTCGGAGTATCCGGCAGCCCGAATCCGTTCGAGTACAGCGGGTGAAAGCGCGGTAATACCATAACCACGATTCACTTCATACGGCACTTCAAGCGCAGGCTGGCCATCTTCACGAAATGTGAACGTTGCCTGGACCATAAAATCACCACTTAAAATACCAAGGAGAACTTTTTGTTGGTTTACTGGATCATACCAGTAAAGTTCACTTCGTTTCGTATTGTATAAACGAGGAGGATCAAAAATTTGCCGGTCCAACTGCTGGGCGCGCCAGCGTTCTTCCGGCGAGAGCGAGGGTAATGTCGGCAGCACGAGGGTTGGTGCTGGAGGAATAGTTGGCGTTGGCGGTACAACAGTAGGAGGTTGCGGCGTCGCCACAATAAGCGCAGCAGTTGCGGTCTGCGTCACAACCGGGGCAACAGTAACCGACGCCGACGGCAACAGCATCGGCACCGCTGAAGCGCGCAGCGTTTGTGCCAGTGGTGGCAGTGTAGCTGGTAATGGTCCGTTCACATCAATATTCGTTGGCAATGTCGAAAGACAACCACTTAACAATGCGACAACCACACCTGCCAGGAGCAACCAGCGGTAACGGTGGCTCATCGCTCAAAACCATGCGCTTTCTAAGAGAAAGATAAAACACCCCTTCCCGGCAGAAGGGTAATCTCCATGGTATTACAGGTTGTGGCAGATGTCAATGATTTTTTGACAAACACAGAGAAACTGTCTCAACAACTGGTAGTGGGCAGGTGGGGGGGGTGAGGCAATATCCACGTGTCGGTACGGTCAACTGCTTTAGCGACAGGTGTGTGAGGTGTGGCTCACCCCCGATGCTGTTGCACATTGTATGGCCTGATACGGCATGATGTGGCTGTTCAGGGTGTGGTATGGTAGGAAATGTTTGAAGTGGAAGCACGGCTTTTACACGTCAAACGAGACGACGCCTTCATCCCTTTCAGCGACTTGCCGGGAACGATATGAATGAGGAGGTGCCGGGGGGTGAGTAGGCGATGGCAATGCTTTCACCTACTCACAATGATACTGCTGTCTTCTTCAGCCATAGTTACTGACGACCAGAGCATTAAGGTATTGTCTGGGTGTAATGAGGGGTTGTTGGTTGTACGGGACAAGCTATGAGGTGGGAATAGTTGGTCTGACACTATCCTCCCTGGCCTGGATTATAGCTAATTACATAGCTTGCCTTCAGTATGTCCTACTCTATATCTGGTTTCAGGAAAATCATCTTCTATTCCGTTTCTTTCGTTTACCTTTGGCTCTTGGCTTTACCACCTGCCTGACAGTCGAAGGAAAGGTATTTCCAAGAGGTTCCCCAATATGTAGCGGATCAGGCAAGACCGGCCGCTCTTTGTACTCATTAATCGGCTCGATGGTCATATACTCTGTCAGTTGACGATCTGGCCCAGGCCATTCCAGCATCTTGAGCAGCATCTTGATGCGTTCCACCTCTTTGAGGGATTGCGCCTGGCCGCGCTCCTGAGTATCCATTCTCTGGAGGATGAAGTTTTCAAAGGCGCGGATAAACTGCTCAATGTTCTTTTCTTCTCTTTCGTCGCTATGCCAATCGGTCTCGCCAAATAGCCGGCGATAGCGACTCTTTCGGTCACTCAGGTAAAGCGTTGGCGTGATCTTAACCGCGCCCATTCCCAGCGGTTTGCCCATCCCCAGACTGTGGCAATAATCCTTACCATCTTCTCCGGGCAAAACGAGCGCCCAGAGTAGTGCACCCAGTTCAAAATCACGCAAGTTTTCAAAGTAGATGCGAAAGCGGAAACGCACGTCAGCTTTGACTGGTCTGATCGAGGTATGTTGGGTATCGGTTGGCCAATCTACTGGACTTGTTTCCTGCACTTGACAAAGGGTGGCCGCATCTCGATGCCAGTAAAGTTTATGACCACGAATAACTGTTTCGTGAGGTGGTGGACTGGCGTAGTGATCAAGCCGTAACTCCATTTTAGGATTGCCGTTCTTATAGCGTTTACCAGAATCTACTTCATCTGGCTCTTGTTGGGTGAGGTAATGCTGAAAGGTTGTTGGCTTTGGTCCACTCAGGATTTTAGGCGTGACCTGCGCCTCCCACACACTAGCTTGTTGTGGCTCCAAGCGGGCTTCCGTGAAGAATACTCGCCCTGCGCGAGCCTGTCGGAGATCCTCTTTTCCTTGTGGCACAAATCCAAAGATTGCCTCCGGCAAATCTATCGAATCTGCCGAACGCAACCATTTGGGTACTAGGTCAAGAGGAGACCGGTTGTACGGTAATCGGAACAACATTACGTGTCCGAAGAAAACCAGTTTGTCTTCGTCGTCAAGCAAGTAGAAGATAGGCTGATAAGGATTCAGTGCTCCATCAGTGCCCAGCAAATTCCGTTGTCCTTGTGTAATTTGGTCTCTATATGCGCGAACAAGATCATCACTAATCTCTATCAACTTTGCAGAAGGATCGGGCGGGAAAACCACCACCTCTCTCTGCTTGCTATTCATTCGACCGCTACAGGCTAAAACGACTTCCTGGAATTCGGGATCGCTTTGTGCACGTGCTTCCAATACCGGTGTGTACTTCAAATACAGAAACCCGCCGCGCACTGGCTGATAGGCATACGTTCCCAACTTGACCCACAGGCGGTAAGCATTCCCGCAGTCATGCCACCTTTCCAATTCCCCCTCTGGAATTTGCTTCATACTAATGCGTGCGAATGTAGTCCCACCTCTAGCTTGAGCGGGCCTGATAAACCAGCGACCTCCCTGCCCTTCCAGATACCCTGCTCGCATCAATGGAGTGAAGTGTTTGTTGCCATCGTCGCTCAATAAACGACCACGGTAATAGTTACCCAGACTGGTAGTGTCTCCTACAGCCCGAAAGACTAGCGGTTCACCCGTTACCCACTGCATCTTGCCATACCCAACAATCTCAACCAGGGTTCGCACCATCCCGCGTAGACTACTGCCTGGGATGACTGGGGTCTGAGCGTCGTCCAGGTGAAAGAATTGGGCATATTTGTTCCGTGCTGTATCGTCACGCATCATTTTTTGGATTCGCTCGGCCCATTCTTTGAAGAAGTCCGGACTCATCGCGCAGCGGGTGTACAACGGCGAACGGGTTTCCAGGATACAGTCAATGTAGCCGGTGTACTCGGTGTAAACGTCGTGACTGGGAATTGCCTCGGCATCCACCGTGACGACCTTCTCCGGTAGAGGCACAAAGTTGTACGGCGCATGGGCCCAAAATTCGTTTCCATCTTTATCACGGCGCTTCATCGTCGGATTGTGATGTTTGGGGTTCATTCTAAACCTCCCTATTGGAGAGCAATCAATCGGCTAAAGGCAACATACGCCTGCCCGTCTGCATCATAGGCCAGATAGTGACGCACCAGGAGTTGCGCAGGAAGTTGAGCAGTCTGGGGCAATGGCGGCGTATGGCATAGTCCCTCACTGCCCTGGCGCAACAACAAGAAGCCATCTTTTTGTCCCTCTGCCCGATCTCCCCACAGCAAATGACTTTCGTCGTAATACTCGCACGGTTCCCCAGCTCCATCCTGAATCACTCGCGCCTGCCATATTGATCCATCCCGCCACAGCAAAAGTTCAGCGGCTTAACCAAACAAACGCACCTGTTGCAACGTCACCGCCCGTAATGGAGGAGAGATTTTAGGAAAAATATCCCTGGATAGATGCAGACCATCGTTGCGTAGCTCCCCCCAGATAACGCCGTCGTCAGCGTGGGCTAATAACCAGTTCAGTTGATAAATTCTTGCCTGAGCGTCCAACCAGGATTGCAGTTCTGTTTCCAGGTTCATTGAAACAGGCAAGTATTGAAACTGATACTGTCCGGTTTTGATTTCGTATTTCATTGCTCCACCTGCTTTACAAAAGCGGTGACGAACCCTTCCAGGCAGTCCTGATCTCCCTCAACTTGCAGACCATTACCATCTTGGGTAATAGTCCAGTGCTGCATTTCACTCTCCCCGACCGGTTTGTAGGTCAGGGTTACCCTCTTGCCGGTGAGCCGTCCACGTCCCACGCCGATCTCGCCGCCCAACGGCAAATCGCCAGTCCACAGATCCTTAAGCAACAGCAAGACCAGCCCGATCTGTGCCGGGGTAGGTCGCTGAATAGTTATCCTGACAGTAATTGCGGTGTCTCCTTTTCCCCAAACCGGCTGTTCGTTAAATAGCGCAGTGGGATACGAACCGCCTGTGAAACGATCAATCTTGACTCTCGTCTGAACCAGGTTTAGCGGTGAAACGATTTCAGTTTCGGCTGTAACCAGACGACTGGCAGTGGGCTTATCTCGTGAGGAATGAATACGTACACCAAACAGCTCATTGACGAGTTTCTCGGCTTGAGACTTTTCTCCTAACGTCTGAGCAATGCGCAATGCACGTGTGCGCAAGGCACCTGCCAGGCTTGTACCGCTCAGAATCGGTTTGAGTTGGCCATTACGCCTGGAGCGCAGATGTACCATATCTGGTTCGTCAGCTTCACCCTGACCGGAGCGAATAAGTAGTGAGCTATCCAGGCCAAAAATAGCATCTATGATGAAAACCTCTCGCTGGTCTAAATCAGCCTGTACTTGTAGCAAGTCGGCAATGTGTGTTCCAATCTGTGGTTCACCGCTTTGCTCAAGCCAGGCCAGCAATCCTTCCGTCGTTGTCAGATCGTAGCGTACCACTCGCCACTCGGTTACGCGGCATTGTCCAAAACCGCGCCGTTTGCGCACACCTAGAGCAATTTCACCCTGTTCTAGTCCTTGCAGAGCAATGGCCAGTCCCTGAAGCAGGGGCTTGTGATTTCCTTCTGGGATTAGCAACTCAATCCTCACGGGAAAGCGGGTTCCGGCTTCCAGCAATTCAATATCGTACAGTTTCCTGGCTTCCGCAGCACGTGTTTTGGGATCAAGGGTCACACCATTCCGCAACTCCACTTGAGGCCGTTCACTGAGAACGTCATAAGTGATAAGCCAGCTCTGCTCCCCTTCAGCATCGCGCTGATAGCCGAAGAGCAGGTTATGCAAAGCTTCAGGCTTACCCCCGTTCCAGTAACCGCATTCCCTTTGCCGCAGATATGTGCGCAAAGCTCCGACGATGGATGATCCGGTTAACAGACCACGGCCCTCCAGTGGATCCAGCATCAGAGGAATGTCAGTAAGGCTGCCACCTTCGCCACTACTGAAGCAGGCTGGTGTTTCCAGTACCAGATCTCCGCTTACAACGATCCGTTCAACGATTTGGCGGCTCTCCTGCCAGTGTGCCTCAGTCATGGTGAGCCTCCTTCTGGGCCTTACGCAAAACCTGATCTATCAAACGGATGGTATACTCTAGCGCTAGCGCGTTGGTCAATTCGGGTTGAATGCCGCCTATATTGATGCGTCCCACGTTTTGCCACATCTTTTTAGGCTCACTCGCCAGCTCTTGCAGCCACTTATCGAGGCTTTGATTGTTAATGCGGGCGCGCTGAAATTGATCGCTGGCGGTCTTCTTCATCTTTTTCAGATACTCGATGATAATCTGCGGATTACTCTGGGCAAGAGCCTGCCGTGCGACAATACGTATCCGCGAGAGCTGGGCATTGCTTGGTGGATTCGATAGGGTGTGTTGGTTAATAGCGCTGATCAAATCCTGATCCAGTCGCTCTCGTAGCATCCGCTCAGCCATTCGCCGTGCCAGGGAGACACTTGTATCGTCTTGCAGAGCGGCAGGCAATGGCTTTGAGGGTAGAGGTGCCTCAACTACTCGGATTTCTGCTGCCCCGTGCCAATTGACGGCGATCCGACCAAACCCTTCAGCACGCCGCTCACCGATACCGGTTATCTCCAGTGCTTTCAACCTTTGCAACAAGTCGGGATTATTCGGATAGACAAACACGCTGCCGGCTTGAATCGCCAGCGTTTGGGGCAGGGGTAAATTCCATTTGCGGTTGAAGCCACCTACTATGCGCCTTCCCACAAAGGCCGCTTTCGTCGCGCCCAAAATTGGTTGCAGACTGGAGACATATGCTCCAGTCTGTGGATCGCGGATCAGGGCGTCGCTCAAAAGAGTAACCACAATATCATTCGAGTCCTCGCCTATGGGGTTATATTCCTGCCAACCGTCCTGGATCTGCACATGCTCAAGCCGTGCTCGTCCATAGCCAGCCAGATGCGAACCACCCAAACTGACACTCTCGCCCTCCAATAACCACTGCTTCAGGATTTCCAGGTCTTTGTCCTGATTGGACAGGATGACACCACAAAAGACCTGTCCTGGCGCAAGAGCGTCATAGCGAAACACCGTGCTTTCACCTTTGACAAGACGCTGTCGTTCTTTTCGCGCTGTATGGATGTTGAGCTGACGATCAGGACTATACAGTTCGACCTTACTGGTCGAGACTCCATCCTCCTTGCTCTGCCACAAGTAACAGAAGGGTTCATTTACTCTTTTCCACTGTCGGTTATCATTCGGGGGGGACACAGCAAAATCATACAGTGGCGCTTCCGTATCCTTATCCCTGCACCAGGAGAATGGCGTGGGTAAAGTGCGCTTTCCCCATATCCTGGGGTAGGCATTCAGGAATAGCGTGCTGCCATCTATGAAAAGACGACGAAAATCAGGGTTGGCGGCATCTGCCGAATGCTGCTTCGTGTACCGGGCAATGAGCATGCCCCGGATCATGCTGCCGGGAATAAACTCAAATCCCACCGCACTGTTGGGATCGCCACCACCCAGACGGGTCGCCAGCAACGGCTCTACCAGATGAAGTTCAAAGGTCAAGGCTTTCATTGGCTTATCTCCTGCTGGACCACTTCTTTAAAGTGGGCAAAATAGCAGTCTGTGATATCTTTGCCCTGAGCATCGTACAGTCGGGCGACCAGTTCTCCGCGTCCCCGGTTACGTCCCGTTCCAGCTCTTCGCCATGCTTTGATACATGCCGCCAGTAACGCGAGATCATCAGACGGAGGTTCAACCCAAAAAGAAAGTTCTGCCTCAAAGGGCGTTTCGCGCAGAATAACACGCATTGAGCGTAGGGTTTCCTGCTGTGGTGCACCCGTCTCGACATTCATCACCGTTTGGCGCCGGATGGCCGTGAGTGAGTGCAAGACCTGCTCGCGGGTCAATTCACCGCGTGCAATCCCACGCTCAACGGCCTGATACAGTTCCTTTGGAATACGAGCGTCTCCTACATGCATCAGCGATTGTTCAGCCGCTCCACTGCCTGGGGAACCGAACAGCCTTTGCGCCGCTTCATACCAGGGTTTTGCCTTACCCTGTTGTTCGAGGGCGAAGAGAATACCAGCACACTCTTCACCAAGCAAGCCCTTGAGTGTGCGTCCACTCAGGTAAGGCAAGCCGTACCTGTCATGCTGAACTTCGCTATCTACCACACCAGCAACGCCATCACCGCGCCCAAAAGTAGCATCACTTTTCAGGGTAAATTTTAGCCAATACGTCCTCATTATTGACCACCTTATAACGGTACAAAGAACTCCAGAGCTTCAATCGCATCAAAGCAGACACAACGCTTTCCAACCCAACCGATCTTGGCCGAATCAGGGTTTCCAGGAATGACCGGGAGGTCTGGAAGTGCATGGACTTGCAAGAATGCTCTAACTGCCTCTTCTCCTTTGCGCAGGGCATCCCGTAGGGCTATGATCTTGTTGCGCCGTTCGATCCATTTGTCTGAGCGGAAATCGTTGATGATGTTTGTAAAGGTTTCCCAGGAACGCCAATCGTTGCTCGATGAAACCAAACGTAATGGACGCATCGTTAACTGGCCACCGGG
Organism: Chloroflexus sp.; assembly: GCF_034434295.1. Lineage (GTDB taxonomy): Bacteria > Chloroflexota > Chloroflexia > Chloroflexales > Chloroflexaceae > Chloroflexus. The sequence continues at coordinate 3,796 of NZ_DAOTZQ010000048.1, read as the reverse complement.
AACGGTGTATTCCTGCTGACGAATTTGCTGCAAATTCAGCGTCACTCCGCTAACGGCAAAGTGCCAGTCCATTGCCGAAAGGTCCTGTTCATTGAATGGAGGGGCGGCTCGTTCCTTGATATATTCCTTTGCAGAACGGGTCAGATCCTCAGCCAATGTATAGGCCCGGGCGAAGGGAAAATGAGACTTAACGACGGCAATCCCAGCCCGAACCGAGAGTGACCTGTCATCAGACAGAGGTTTGGCAGTGACCTGTCGCAGATAAAACTCGGTCAGGGTCAGGGCCAGTCGTCCATCACAGACGAAGGTCACATCGTCGCCACCCATCACTATCGGGCGTAGGGGAAGTTTCCGATCACGAATTGGAACGACACCGCCGATCTTGTTATTCGGATCTATACTCTGGATAAGCTGGTTGTATGTGGCAACCAGGGCGTCCTGAGCCGCCTGTTTGACCGATTGCGAAAAGTCACGGATGGCCTGGATATACGACCGGTTATCTTCAGGACGGGGGTATCTATTGGCAATAGCCGCAACTCGCTTGCCCATTCCGTTGCCATCGGTATGGATCACGCCAATGTAACTAGACTCTCCCCTGGTACGGCCAAAATCATCAAAATCTTTGGGTATTTCATAACCATTCAGAGGTAATAACTGGGTCAGAGTACTGTGGGCAGTTTCAAAAGCGATCTCTTTAGCCTGGATCTCGGCGGAGATTCGCTTATCATCTTTATTTTTTCCCACAGCCGGCAGACCGGTGTACTGGCAATCTGCTGTTACGCTCAGACCCAGGAGCGGTGTAGAGACCGTAAGATTACGCTTCTTCTGGCTTACTTTTTCCAGAACGACTTGCACCACCTGAGATAGCGCTTCAGACTCCCAATTGAACTCGGTATGGCAAACCACCAGTTGTAAACCGGGAGCCTGGGTTAATACACGGCGAGTCAGACGGCGGGTGAATTCGAGGGCTGTGTCCTGCGATTGGAAGAGAATAACGGTGTTGCCGCCGCCAGCGTAAACTAGTTCGGACGTAAGTCTATGTTTATCTTCTTCAATAGTCTGTGAGTTGAAATGGCCTTTCTGGTCTATATTGGTAGGACCCAGAGCTACTAATTCTTCATAAACCCAGTCCTGTGTGGCACAGCTTATCAGATAGGAGGCACCTACGTTGTGCTTAAGCACGTTGCTGCCGAAAATGTAGTTCTGAATGCCGGTAGTGTCTACAGCAGTAACGATCAATCTAGGCATTGATTCTCCCCTTATTATCACGGCTGAGAGTTGAACCAATCTTGCAAATGGCTTGGCAAATCTGGCAGGTGTTCAGCACCAAAAACACGCACTTTGCCCTGTGCATCCCAGGATTCCTCGATTTCAGTCTGAATCACGGAGGGACTGCTATCAGGATTGTTTTCAGGTGCACAGCAAACCAGTCCTACCCGTGCCTCTTCCCCACCCATCTGCCGGGCGCGGACATAGGCTTCAAACAAGTGTTCCTTGCACTTTTCCTTCTTTTCAGAAGCGATACAGGAGATAGCAAATAACTGGTATCCACGCACGATTGCCACATCAAACTGGAAGGCTCGCTTCTTTGGACCCTGTGGTTGCAGATCAATGCCAAAATCGTCAAATAGATTCTCGTCTTTAGACTTAGCTTGAATGCAAGCCCACAGGGCATATTCTTCCAACCAATCGCCTAAGAACCATTTGCGACACTGTTCCAAACATGTCCATTTCGGATTCAATGCCCGGGCAACAAGCGCTGGTGTAGCGCTGCCATTTCCCAGACGATGAAAGGCTTGAATTACACCTCCAAGCAGCGTGTATTGCGAAGGATCGGGAAGATTATTCAGTGGTTTTTGGCTACACCAACTTCTCCACTCGTTGAGGGCATTCGCACTGCTATGTACATTTGCCAGCGCCGTACAGATTTCAGATTGAACCGGAGTTCGGCGTACCTTGTGAAGGCTGTAACCGTGCAGAGACAGCATATCTGATAGCGAGAGGCGAAGCGCACGGGCTACAGATATATTTATATTTTGTCCATTCTTCTCGATGAAGAGTGAGAGCGTCTTTGCATCCAGATAACTAAATACCGCCCCTGGACAAGCCTCCTTCACTGCCCGATAAGCGTGGACGGCCATTGTTTTGGTGCCACCAGTGTAGTTTAAACCTACATCTTGCTTCCCTCCGACATATCCTTTTACTTGCTTGAAAACATCTTCGGTATTCGCTTCGTCAACTTGAATCATGGTCGCGTTTGCTGCCGACACCAGCGTCGCGATCAAGCGATCAGCAATCTCCTTAGTCTCACGGGTGTGAACCGGGTAGAGATGCCCACCAGACTTGAGTAGTAGCTTGGCCGCTACGTAGTTTGGCAATGGGTTAGCGCCTACGAGGATGAACAAGTGTTCTACCTGACAAGGTTGCACATTCACATTACTCATGTCTCGGCTCCATACTGGTCAAACATGCTCAAGTTCCCGTTTCCAAAGTGATGGTCAAATCATGTAAGCAAAGGCAATTCCCCCCACCAGAAATACCAGCTAGAAGCACACAAGGGATCAGCAGTCGTGCTGAATGTTCCTGCTAATTCCTTCCTACCTACGTGACAACAGACAGTTGTCTGAGAAGGAATGTGGTGTGATCAGCCGAATGAAAATCCGCTGTAAGACATCGGTTTATGCATGTGTCATATTGTACACGTCGAAGTGGTCTTTTGGCAGATGAAATGACCTCTGATATGCCGATGATTCTGGATGCCGGTTTTTACATCAAGGGCAAGGGTGAACGCTAATGCCACGATCCTGACGAGTCGATGCTGTTGCAAGCGGATGACACCTGGGCAAGCCTGTCCTGTTCCCTCACATCACAACCCTGCGCAGGGTGTTGCGGTAGAGCGTCTGGCTTTGCGAACGTGTTCGCTGTTCGCGACCGGTCGGGGAGGAAAGCGCAGAACCGGTGCGACGTGGTTTGTGTAGGGTAACATCACATCTGATACGGTGCATCACGACTACTGGACTCGTTGCTGTTTATCAGTGCGGTGATGACGATTGTCGCGTTCTGAGGGATGGGCTTCCCGCCTGCAATCGTCCATTACCTGTACCGCGTTCGCGGGATGAGCGCGGAAGATGGTCAAGTCTGACAGACGTGATCTGGCCGTATGTCATCCTTAGTAACCGGCAGGGAAACCACTGCGACCCGAACCTGAGCACGAGCACGGCCATGCGACGGCGTGGCTACCGCACGCCAAATGCTGCGCCACGGACAACCTTGGCTGGCAACGGTATCCTCACCGAAACGGGAGACCGCTGCGGGCTGAGCGGCAACGCTGGAGGTGCTCTATACGCCCGTCGGCTCCGTGAACCACGAGGAAGCCACTGAACCCCGAACCTGAGCACGGGCACGGCCATGCGACAGCGTGGCTACCGCACGCCAAATGCTGCGCCACGGACAACCCGAGCTGGCAACAGTATCCTCGCCAACACGGGAGACTACTGCGGGCTGAGCGACAACGCCGGTTCTGTGCGTCCGCGCTCAGGCGTGGTGGCAAAGGGATTGTCGGACCACGGGTTATAAACGCTCATGCACCGGATTTGATATAACCGAATACCGCGATCATCCAACAGCACGCGACTCTCATGAATGTACGAGGGAGATGCTCCCGATCCGCTTCCCACCCAGTATCGGTGATGGAGAAGCGGTTACGACGTTCTTTCGCTCCCCACCATATTCGTAAAATTTCGTAAACACTTGACAAATCTTGAAAATCACTATAGACTATGGAAACCATTCCCGA